>NZ_JABANZ010000002.1:0-927434 GCF_013074405.1 Erwinia sp. JH02 | reverse complement strand
GTTCTGGTGGCGTTCGAGAGACGCAAAAGAGATTTTCAGCTTGTTACCGGATAAAGAATTAGCGGAAACGAAAGATTTTACGCTGAGGCAAGGCGGAGCCCGGGGCGGCCCGAGGGAGCATACTGAAGTATGTGACTGAGAGACGCGAGGGTGACAACGCTGCATCAGTGAAAAAGATTCGTTTCATGCACAAAGAATTTGCCTGGCGGCTTTAGCGCGGTGGTCCCACCTGACCCCATGCCGAACTCAGAAGTGAAACGCCGTAGCGCCGATGGTAGTGTGGGGTCTCCCCATGCGAGAGTAGGGAACTGCCAGGCATCAAACAACAAAGGGCGACATACGTGTCGCCCTTTAAAATTAAGTGTGCTGATATGGCTCAGTTGGTAGAGCGCACCCTTGGTAAGGGTGAGGTCCCCAGTTCGACTCTGGGTATCAGCACCAGTAATAAAGCGTGAGTTCGGTAAATCAAGAATTTGCCTGGCGGCTTTAGCGCGGTGGTCCCACCTGACCCCATGCCGAACTCAGAAGTGAAACGCCGTAGCGCCGATGGTAGTGTGGGGTCTCCCCATGCGAGAGTAGGGAACTGCCAGGCATCAAACAAAGAAAGAACCCCGACCGAAAGGCCGGGGTTTTTTTTCGTCTGCTGTTTGTCGGTGAGCGACTCTTCACTGGATAAACCTTATGCTTTCGCATAGGGCTTTTGTTGGGGCATAAAAAAGCCCCACCGATAAGCTGGCAGGGCATGATTACATTATTTATACCTATAAATCAGTGTATTACCTGAGACAGGAAGGCTCGGGTACGTTCAGACTTAGGATTAGCGAAGAACTCTTGCGGAGGGGCTTCCTCCACTATCTCACCACGATCCATAAAGATCACCCGGTCTGCCACGGTACGGGCGAAGCCCATTTCGTGAGTCACACACAGCATTGTCATGCCGTCTTCTGCCAGGCCAATCATGGTATCCAGCACTTCCTTCACCATTTCCGGATCGAGCGCGGACGTGGGTTCATCGAACAGCATAATTTTCGGCTTCATACATAATGAACGTGCAATCGCAACGCGCTGCTGCTGACCACCGGAAAGCTGCCCCGGAAATTTATGCGCATGCTCGGCAATACGTACACGCTCAAGATAATGCATCGCCAGTTCTTCGGCCTCTTTCTTCGGGGTTTTACGAACCCAGATAGGCGCGAGAGTACAGTTTTGTAAAACACTCAGATGCGGGAACAGATTGAAATGTTGAAACACCATCCCGACTTCGGTACGGACACGTTCAATATTGCGAAGATCGTCGTTAAGTAACGTACCATCGACGACGATACGCCCCTTTTGATGCTCTTCCAGATGATTAATGCAGCGGATCGTTGTCGATTTCCCGGAGCCGGAAGGACCGCAAAGAACGATGCGTTCACGGGGTTTAACCTTCAGGTTAATGTCTTTCAGTACGTGAAACTGTCCGTACCATTTGTTCACATTTTCGAGCGTAATCATCATCGCGTCGTCAGATGGGGTAATAATTTGAGTCATTTTAAACCTCAGTGCGGTGTACGCCCGGTGTGGAAGCGCTTTTCCAGATACTGGCTATAGCGCGACATGCTGAAACAAAAAATCCAGTAGACCAAAGCAGCAAAGACATAACCCTCGGTGGACATCCCCAGCCAGGCTGGGTCGACGGTGGCCTGCTGCACGCTGCTGAAGAGATCAAACAGACCGATGATGATCACCAGGCTGGTATCTTTAAACAGAGCAATGATGGTGTTAACGAGTCCAGGAATAACCAGCTTTAATGCCTGAGGCAGAATCACCAGCCCCTGGGTTTTCCAATAGCCTAAAGCCAGTGATTCGGCAGCTTCATATTGCCCTTTTGGCAACGCCTGCAGGCCACCACGCACCACTTCTGCCACATAAGCCGACTGGAACAGAATCACCCCGACCAGCGCACGAATGAGCTTATCGATAGAGCTGCCCTCAGCCATAAACAGCGGCAACATCACCGAAGACATAAACAGCACGGTGATCAGCGGCACACCCCGCCAGAACTCAATGAAAAGGACGCATAGCGTGCGCACCACCGGCATCTGCGAACGGCGACCGAGTGCCAGCAGGATGCCTAAAGGTAAGGCGCCTGCGATCCCCACAGACGCAATAATCAGCGTCAGGGTCAGCCCGCCCCACTGACGGGTTTCGACACGTTCCAGCCCCAGATAGCCGCCATACAGCAAGAACCAGACAACAATGGGGTAAATGACAGCCCAGGCGGCGATATAAGTGCCCCGACGCGGCAGCCTTTTAAGGAACATCGGTACAATCGACAGCAGACCGATCACCAGCGCAAGGTTGATACGCCAGCGCAATTCGTGGGGATACAATCCATACATAAACTGGCCAAAACGCGCATGGATAAACACCCAACATGCACCTTCTTTAGTACAGTCAGCACGCGTTTCACCCATCCAGTTAGCCTGGAACACCAGCCAGTTCAGCGCTGGAGGGATAACGGCCCAGATGACCCAGAGGCAGAACAGCGTCAGCAGTGAGTTACCCAGGCTTGAGAACAGATTTCTTCGTGCCCACAACACGGCACGTGACAATGTGCTGGTTGGTACGGTGGGCGTGTCATGAGTGGTAACAGTCGTCATAATCCCGTTCTCTTAGCGCTCAATGAGGGCGATTTTGCGGTTGTAGATATTCATTAACAGCGAAATCGACAGGCTGATGATGAGATACACACCCATGGTGATAGCGATCGTCTCGATGGCTTGACCCGTCTGATTCAATACCGTACCGGCAAACAGCGACACCATATCGGGATAGCCAATCGCTGCTGCCAGCGAAGAGTTTTTCACAATATTGAGATACTGGCTGGTAAGCGGAGGAATAATCACGCGCATTGCCTGTGGGATAATGACCTGACGCAGTGTGACCGGATTGGGTAAGCCGAGAGAACGCGCAGCTTCATGCTGACCGTACGGAACAGATTGAATTCCTGAGCGGATGACTTCAGCAATAAACGAAGAGGTATAGATCGACAGAGCCAGCGTTAGCGCCGCCAGCTCAGGGATCAGAACGAAACCACCACGATAGTTGAAGCCACTAAGTTCCGGGATATCCCAGTGCATTGGGCGGCCTGCTAGCAGCGAGGTGAACAGTGGGAACATAATCAGCATCACGATAGCCGCAGGCCATGTACGGCGCAGTTGTCCTGTTTTCAACTGATGCTGTTTGTTATAACGAAACAGACCGAACGAGATGACCAGTGCCAGTAGCACTGCAATCAGGAAAGGGCCGGTTCCCGCTGCATATTCAGGCCACGGGATATACAACCCACGGTTGCTGACAAACGCGAGATCAAAGGCATTCAGTGCCTGACGAGGTCCTGGCAAATTGCGTAACACAGCAAAATACCAGAAGAATATCTGCAACAGCGGCGGGATATTACGGAACGTCTCAATATAAATATTAGATATTTTCCGCAGCAGCCAGTTGTCAGACAAACGGGCCAAACCAATAAAGAAGCCGAGGAAAGAAGCAAAGACGATACACAGCGCAGAAACCAGTAGGGTATTGGTGAGACCCACCAGGAACACGCGAGCGTAGGTATCCCCTTCAGTATAATCAATCAGATGCTGGACGATACCAAAGCCAGCGCTACGTTCAAGGAAACCAAAACCGGAAGTAATGCCACGGCTTGCCAGGTTAATGATGGTGTTATGAATCAGATAACCCGCAACGGCCAGAACCGCGACGATCGCAATGATCTGGTAAAGCCAGGCGCGCACCGCAGGATTGCTGAATGAAAAATCCCTTTTTACGGTTGGGCGTTGAGACATGTTGAGACCTCAGTGACGAACATTCTGGCGTGGGCACCAGTAAGCCTGGTGCCCTGTAATCGTGGGAATTAACGTACTGGTGGTGCGTACTGAATGCCGCCATTGTTCCACAGGGCATTCTGACCACGAGCAATTTTCAGCTGGCTATCTTTACCGACGTTACGGTCAAAGACTTCCTGATAGTTGCCCACTTGCTTGATGATGTTATAAGCCCATTTGTTATCGAGCTTCAGGTCTTTACCGAAGTCACCTTCCGCGCCCAGCAGGTGAGCCATATCTGGCGTCGATGGTTTCGCCGTCAACTGATCAACATTCTTAGAGGTAATTCCCATCTCTTCGGCATTCAGCATTGCGTACAGAGACCATTTAACGATGGTGTACCAATCGTCATCACCGCGGCGTACAACCGGACCCAGAGGCTCTTTGGAGATCACTTCAGGAAGAACGATGAATTCATTAGGTTTGCCCAACTTGATACGCAATGCGTAAAGCTGAGACTGGTCAGAGGCGAGCGTGTCGCAACGGCCGGTATCGAGAGCTTTAGCTGATTCATCAGAACGGTCAAAGGTCACCGGGGTGTACTGCATTTTGTTAGCTTTGAAGTAGTCGGCCACGTTCAGCTCGGTATCCGTACCTGCCTGGATACATACTGTGGCACCGTCCAGTTCTTTAGCGCTTTTCAGACCGGCTTTTTGATGGGTCAGGAAGCCGATACCGTCGTAATAGTTTACGCCTGCGAAGATGAAGCCCATACCGCCATCACGGGAGGAGGTCCAGGTGGTATTACGAGAAAGGATGTCGACTTCACCCGACTGCAACGCAGTGAAACGCTCTTTTGCAGTCAGCGGGGTATATTTTACTTTTCCAGCATCACCAAACACGGCTGCAGCGGCAGCACGGCAAACGTCCACATCAATACCCGTAAATTTACCGTTGGAATCCGCATAGGAGAAGCCTGGCAGGCCATCGCTGATACCACACTGTACAAAGCCTTTCTTCTTAATGGCATCCAGTGTCGTGCCAGCATGGGCCTGATTTGCAACCGCAAACAGCGTAGCTGCAGCAACCATCGTCGTGAGCATCATCTTTTTCATAAAGCATCCTGTGTGGCGAATTCGTTTTGTTATGTTTAGCGCACGCTTTGGTGCACTTTGCCTGTCTGTGGCCGAAGCCATTCACTGCTTTGCAAAGGTAATGCCAGATTTGCATAGCCCTGAATTTGTTGAAAAGCGTTGCTAATAAAGGGGAGTTTCTTACAAGTAGTATTAATATCGCGCACCAGGAAGGGGCAAAAATAGCCGTGATGGTCACAAATAGTGCAATTAGTTTCACTATATGGAAGCAGTGTGAGGGCGGCGTCAGTTTTTGTTACTTAAATGTAAATAGTCTTGCGCAAACCAGCGCCCTGAGGCGCTGGTGAGAGAGAAAGAGGATAAGGAGGATTAATAGAGAGAACTGGCACCGGTAGGACGGGTTTTAAAGCGGCGATGCAGCCACATATACTGATTCGGCGCACGCATAATCTCGCGTTCAATTACCCGGTTCATATACTCGGCTGCCAGCTGTTCATTCTCGATCGGGTAATCCTGGAGTTCAGGCTGGATGACCAGTTCATAGCCGCTGCCGTCTTCTTTGCGGATCAGTACCACCGTGATCAATGCAGGTTTCGCCATACGCGCCAGCATCCAGGTGCCACTGGTAGTCGCTGCCTCTGGCACGGCGAACAGCGGGGCAAACACGCTCCCCTTCGGACCGTAATCCTGGTCAGGGGCAAACCACACCGCTTCACCCTGTTTTAGCGCCTGTACCATGCCGCGCAGGTCACGGCGATTAATCATCGCCTTGTTAGAACGCATACGCCCTTTGGTCTGTATCCATTCCATCAGCTTGTTATTGTGCGGGCGATACATTGCCATCATTGGCTGACAGATACCCATCGCGCGTCCGCCCAGCTCCAGCGACATAAAGTGCACGCCAATAATCAGCGCCCCGCGCTTTTCACGCTGCGCAGCCTGAAGGTTTTCCAGGCCGGTAACGCTGAACCAACGTTTCACTCGACGATCGGACCAGAACCAGGCCATGCCGGTTTCCAGTAATCCCATTCCCAGAGATTCAAAATTTCCGACGATACGGCGTTCAAGCTGCTCAGGGTCGATATCCGGGAAACAGAGCTCCAGGTTACGGCGGGCAATCGAGACGCGGCGTTTCATAAAACGCATGGAGGTACGGCCCATCCAGAGGCCCAGTTTGTTCAATACAGGATAAGGGAGCTGTACCAGCAGGAATAATACACTGACACCAAACCAGGTCAGCCAATAGCGCGGGCGCAGAAAGCCCCTGTGGAATTTTTGTGACGGCTTCATATTTACTCATTTAAGCATTAAGGGCAGAGAACCTGTAACGCATAATGAAGGCAATCAGTAGCGGTACAATCATTCAGACACCCATTCAGTACGTAGGTTTAGCCACGGCTCATTTTTGGCAGTAATTTACATTCAGGAGATGTTGCATACTGCGTTCAGAAGGTGAGGGCGGCGGGCCTGCGAAGGAATTTCAAGTACACGTGAGTTTACACAGGTTATCCTGCATACAGGAAGAGGTGAGCGGGATTTTTCTTGTGCGAAAAGGCCTGTCAATCTTCACCCATTCTCCACATCACCTACATAGTATGCGTCAGGGATGATGCGACTATCAATAAAAAAGCGCTTAGCCCTAAAGAGGGATAAGCGCTTTCGAAACAACATGATAGCCAGGGCTATTAGTTCATGCCGTATTTTTTCAGTTTCTTACGTAGTGTACCGCGGTTGATGCCCATCATCAGGGCTGCACGGGTCTGGTTGCCACGGGTGTATTGCATCACCATGTCCAACAGAGGCTGTTCTACTTCAGCCAGTACCAGCTCATACAGATCATTTACATCCTGACCATTCAGTTGAGCAAAATAGTTCTTCAGTGCCTGTTTGACCGAATCACGAAGTGGCTTTTGGGTCACCTGATCCTGTGAATTCACGGTAGATACGGTCAGTACGTCAGAATTTACGCGTTGTTCGAACATAGTTCTGTCAGCTCTTTATTTCTAATTACGCAAGATTTTCGAAGTATGCCTCCAACGCCTCCAGCTGTTCGCTGGCATCCTCTATGGCGTTGAATGTGCGCCGAAACTGGTCGTTTGGGGCGTGCTCCTGCAGATACCAGGAGACGTGCTTCCGGGCAATACGGTATCCTTTGCGGTGACCATAAAAGTCGTGCAGTTCCCGTAAGTGCCCGATGAGCAAGCGCTTTACTTCAGCCAGTGGCATCGGTGCCAGCAGCTCCCCAGTGTCCAGATAGTGCTGGATTTCCCGGAAGATCCACGGTCTTCCCTGAGCCGCCCGTCCTATCATCAGGGCATCAGCCCCCGTATAGTCAAGTACGGCTCTGGCTTTATGCGGGTCAGTAATGTCTCCATTCGCGATAACCGGAATGGATACGTTCTGCTTAACTGTCCGAATGCTGTCGTACTCAGCTTCGCCGTTGAACAAACACGCGCGTGTGCGTCCGTGAATTGTCAGGGCCTGAATACCGCAGCGTTCAGCCAATTGGGCAATCTCTACACAGTTGCGGTTGTCGCTATCCCAGCCAGTGCGAATCTTTAAGGTAACTGGTACGTCAACTGCATTCACCACCGCTAAGAGGATAGACTTCACCAGCTCAGGGTGTTGCAGCAGCGCCGAACCTGCCATCTTGCGATTCACTTTTTTGGCCGGACAACCCATATTAATGTCGATCACCTGCGCACCTGACACTGCATTGATGCGCGCGGCTGCCGCCATTTCTTCCGGGTCACAACCGGCAATTTGCACGGTACGAATACCAGGTTCGTCACTGTGTACCATACGCAACCGCGACTTATCGCTACCCCAGACTTCAGGGTTTGACGACATCATCTCGGAGACGGTCATACCAGCGCCCATTGCATAGCAAAGGGTCCTGAATGGCCTGTCTGTTATCCCGGCCATCGGGGCTGCAATCAAACGATTACGAAGCTGGTGATTTCCTATGCGCATGAAAAAAAAGTGACCATAGTGTGTCCGCAAGGCGGCGTATATTACGCATTTTTTCAGGAAGATGAAAGGCCAAACTTTGAACAATCCGCTGTTGCGGATCAAGTAATCATCGTACCTGGCAGCGGAATTAATATTATAATTATATAAAACAATGAATTAAAAAAATACGACGAAATTGTGTACAAAGATTTTTCTTTTTTTGTGACCCGGATAACAACATAAATCACGCCAGTTGAGCCGTTATTCGAGACATATGACGTGATGAACGTGCTGACACAGCTTATCCGGGCTGCGCCAGCCGGTTATTTTATCGGCGAATACCCGTAATGCGACACCACTCTTCTTTCTCTGCCACGGGATCCAGCGTGAAGGTTTCCGCGTAAGCTTCACATACGCTGTCAGCCTGACTGGCCAGCACGCCTGAAAGGCCAAGATGACCGCCTGTTTTAGGCAGGACGCTAATCAGCGGTGCCAGCTCGCGCAGTGGGCCTGCCAGGATATTCGCCACCACCACATCAGCAATAAGGTTGTCTGGTTGCTGGTGTGGCAGATACAGCGAGAGACGCTCTGATACGCCGTTACGTTGTGCATTGTCACGGCTGGCCTGAATTGCCTGCGGATCGATGTCAATACCGATAGCGGCAGCAGCACCCAGCTTCAAAGCAGCAATCGCCAGAATGCCGGAACCACAGCCGAAATCGATCACGGTTTTACCTTCCAGGTCCAGACCATCCAGCCAGGCCAGACAAAGTGCGGTGGTCGGGTGGGTGCCGGTACCAAACGCCAGGCCCGGGTCGAGCATCACGTTTACCGCAGTAGGATCGGGCACATCGCGCCAGCTTGGGCAGATCCACAGGCGCTGTCCGAAGCGCATCGGGTGGAAGTTATCCATCCACTCACGTTCCCAGTCTTTGTCCTCGATCTGCTCAATCTTATGGTGAAAACCAGCGCCCAGCAGCGGATGCTGTTCCAGCCCGGCAATCACATCGGGCATCTCAGTTTCAGCATCGAACAGGCCAATCACATCGGTATCACCCCACAGACGCGTTTCGCCCGGTAAGGGTTCAAACACCGGATTGTCGTGGGTATCCTGGAAGGTCACCGACACGGCGCCATTTTCAATCAGTGCATCACCCAGCTCTTCAGCCTGAGCGCCGGTGGTATTAAGCTTCATTTGGATCCAAGGCATAATAATCTCTTCATTCAATCGGAGTGTGGGCAGTCGTCGCCAGGGTGTCAGAGTGACCAAAACGGTTGCCAATAATAAAGGCCAGCAAGCTGAGTAACAGTGCCGGAACAATCGGGTGGAACCCCCAGGGTTGCAGCGACAGGCTGGCCAGCAGGGTGTAACAGGCCGCACCCGATACCATACTGCTCAGTGCGCCAGCCGCGTTGGCTCTTTCCCAGTACAACCCCAGCACCAGCGGCCAGAGGAATACGGCTTCCAGCCCGCCAAAGGCCAGCAGATTCAGCCAGATAATCATATCGGGTGGATTCCAGGCCGCCACCAGCAACAGGAGCCCCAGTATCAGCGTCACCAGCGAGGATAAGCGCTTCAACAGCGGTTCATTATCCAGCTGATGCGGTCGCATCCGCAGATAGAGATCTTTGACGATCGTTGCCGACGATTGTAGCAGCTGTGCGTTAATGGTGGACATGATCGCCGCCATCGGCGCCGCAAGAAAGATCCCGGCAGCCAGTGGTGGCAGTACCTGGATCATTAACGTTGGGATCACCTGGTCCGGGATCTGTAAATCCGGGATCACCGCGCGTCCTAAAGCCCCTGCGAGATGCATACCAAACATCAGAACTGCAACGACCACGGTGCCAAGCAGGATCGCCAGATGTACGGCTTTACTGTCTTTATAGGAGATGCAACGTACCGCCGTGTGTGGCAGACCAATAACGCCAAAGCACACCAGCACAGAGAAAGAGGCAAGGAATGTCGGGGTCAGAATGTTATCAACACCTGTCGATGACACCAGTTTTGGATCAATATGCTGTAGGGTTTCTACGGCCTTATGCATCCCGCCAGCGGCATGGATCACGGCGAACAGCAGCAGGAAGGTGCCTGCCAGCATCACCAGGCCTTGCATAGCATCATTAAGGACGCTGGCACGGAAGCCACCAAACGCCGTATACAAAGCGATGGAGATGCCAAAAATCAGCAGTCCGGTATCGTAAGGGATCCCCGCAGCGGTTTCCAACAGACGTGCACCGCCGATGAACTGCACGGTCATGGCACCAATAAATGCGACCAGCAGGCTGATACTTGCCAGCCAGACCAGCATTGGGCTGCGGTAGCGTGCATACAGCATATCGTTAAGCGTCACGGCATTATAACGCCGCGCCAGAATGGCAAACTTCTTACCCAAAATCCCCAGTGACAGCCATACGGCAGGCACCTGTACCATCGACAGTAGCACCCATCCTAGTCCGTATTTATAGGCGGCTCCTGGGCCACCAATAAACGAGCTGGCGCTGATATAAGTGGTGGTCAGTGTCATGGCCAGCACGAAGCCACCCATTGAACGGCTGCCGAGGAAGTATTCACTCAGGAAGCTGCCCTCACGGCGCTGACGCATGGCGTACACAGAGAGTCCGGCAACCAGTAACAGGTAGCCAATTAGAGGCAAAATAATGTCAAGCTTCACCGTCATCCTCCAGAGGAATATCGCGGAAGATGACGCGAACCATCAGCCAGCAGAGAAAAATGAACAAACCGGGCACCAGCAGGCAGGCGATTTCAAACCAGTGCGGCAGTCCGGTGACACCTTGCACATCGTCCGGTAGCCAGGCTGACAGCGCCCAACAGGCAAGATAAGCCACTGCCAGCCAGAATGACCAGCGCGCTTCACGGTGGGCCTGAATAAAACGTTTTTCCATGCGTTTCTTCCCCAAAATAAGAAGGGGCCGAATAATCGGCCCCTCTGCATACAGCGAACTCTGCTGGCGGGTCGGGCATGCCCGACCCCTACGATAGGGCGGGAATGCCCCCGTAGAGGTCAGACATGCCCGCCCCCCTACGCTATGGTGGGTATGCACCCTCCTGTAGAGGGCAGGCACGCCTGACCCGGGCCAATTATTTCTCTTGCAGGCCGAGTTTTTTCTCCAGATAGTGGATATTCGTTCCACCGTGCTGGAAGTTCTCGTCCGACATGATTTTCATCTGCAGTTCGATGTTGGTCTTAATTCCGTCGATGATCAGCTCCGCCAGCGCATTTTTCATGCGTGAAATAGCCACATCGCGGTTTTCACCGAAGGTAATCAGCTTACCAATCATTGAGTCATAGTACGGCGGCACGCTATAACCGGCGTAGATATGAGATTCCCAACGCACACCAAATCCACCTGGTGCATGGAAGCGGGTGATTTTGCCTGGGCTTGGCAGGAAGGTGTTGGCATCTTCAGCGTTAATACGGCATTCCACCGCATGACCGCGAATGATCACTTCTTCCTGTTTGATCGACAGCGGCTGACCGGCAGCAATACGCAGCTGCTCTTTAATCAGGTCAACGCCTGTGATCATCTCCGTCACCGGATGCTCTACCTGAATACGGGTGTTCATCTCAATGAAGTAGAACTCACCGTTTTCATACAGGAACTCGAAGGTGCCGGCGCCACGATAGCCAATATCAACACAGGCTTTCGAGCAGCGCTCGCCGATGTAACGGCGCATCTCTTCAGTGATACCTGGTGCTGGCGCTTCTTCCACGACTTTCTGGTGACGACGCTGCATTGAGCAGTCACGTTCAGCCAGATAGATAGCGTTGCCCTGACCGTCAGCCAAAATCTGAATTTCGATATGGCGTGGGTTTTCCAGGTATTTTTCCATGTAAACCATGTCGTTGTTGAAAGCCGCTTTGGCTTCCGCTTTCGTCATGTTGATGGATTGTTCCAGGTCTTTGTCGCCGCGCACAACGCGCATACCACGACCGCCGCCGCCGCCGGAGGCTTTAATAATGACCGGATAGCCGATGCGTTTTGCGAAGGCACGGTTTTTATCCATATCTTCGGTTAACGGGCCATCGGAGCCTGGCACCGTCGGAACACCTGCTTTCTTCATCGCGGTGATTGCCGACACTTTATCGCCCATCAGGCGGATAGTTTCTGCTTTCGGCCCGATAAAGATAAAGCCAGAGCGTTCAACCTGCTCGGCAAAGTCAGCATTCTCAGACAAGAAACCGTAGCCTGGGTGGATAGCAACAGACCCGGTGATCTCAGCGGCTGAAATCAGTGCCGGGATGTTCAGATAGCTTTTCACTGACGGTGGCGGGCCAATACAGACCGTTTCATCTGCCAGCAGTACGTGCTTCAGATCGCGGTCCGCAGTGGAGTGCACTGCCACAGTCTTGATGCCCAGTTCTTTACAGGCGCGGAGAATTCGCAGCGCGATTTCACCACGGTTAGCAATTACAATTTTATCCAGCATGGCTCGCCTCGTTATTCGATGACTACCAGCGGCTCGTCAAACTCAACAGGCTGACCGCTTTCGACCAGAATCGCTTTCACAATGCCGGATTTATCGGCTTCGATCTGGTTCATCATTTTCATCGCTTCAACGATGCACAGGGTGTCACCGGCGTTAACTTTCTGACCGATTTCCACAAAGGCTTTCGCATCCGGGCTTGGGGTACGATAGAAAGTACCGACCATAGGAGAACGCACGATATGGCCACTGATCTCAGCAGCTGCAGGCGCTTCCATTACCGGAGCGGTAGCCGGAGCGACAGCGTTAGCCAGTGCAGGCTGCTGCATCATTGGTGCAGCATAGGCCTGCTGCATCATCGGGTAACCAACGTTAACTGGTGCACGGCTAATGCGAACAGACTCTTCGCCTTCAGAGATTTCCAGTTCAGCGATGCCTGATTCTTCAACCAGTTCGATCAGTTTTTTAATCTTACGAATATCCATGATGTGGTTCCGTACTCTGTTTAATGAGATGGTGACAGGCGTTTGACTGCCGTCTGTAAAGCCCAGGAATAACCGTCGACGCCAAGTCCACAGATCACGCCGGCAGAAATATCAGAAAGATACGAATGATGACGAAAGGGCTCACGGGCATGCACGTTTGACAGATGAACCTCGATAAACGGGATGCTGACTGCCAGCAGTGCGTCACGCAATGCCACGCTGGTGTGTGTGAATGCAGCCGGGTTTATGACGATATAATCGACATTGCCTTTCGCCTCATGTATGCGATCGATCAGCGCATATTCCGCATTAGACTGGAGATGACTCAGTGTGACGTTAAGCGCGTTAGCCTGCGAGGTCAGATCGCTGACAATCTCGGCCAGCGTGGTATGACCATACTTTTCAGGCTCACGGGTTCCCAACATATTCAGATTGGGGCCGTTCAAAAGCAGTACGTGCAACTTATCCGTCATCTTGCTGCTATCTCCTGCGATAATAATGGCATCGCACAAAATACATCGCCAAAGCCAGTTTGTCACCTTTTCAGATGAAATTTGGCAAAGGCCACGAATGAAGTCGGGCATTATAACGATATCAACGCAATTAGCAGCTAAATACTGGTCGTATCAGCGAAGATGATCAACCACACCCGGTTAAAAAGGCAGGGTTGATCGCTGAAGATGTGGGGTGGAACACAGTAATCAGGATTTACCTGGCAACCACTTACGTAGCTTTTTGTAACGCCATGCCAGCAAGATCGCGGCAATTAACGCATAAATCCACGGCTGAGGGGAAAGGATTTTTACCGACCACAGATAATGAACCGGTGCCAGGATAGCCACCAGATAGACGGCATTGTGCAGTGTTTGCCAGCGCTTACCCAATGTGCGCTGTGCCCGCTGGAACGATGTGACAGCCAGCAGTAGCAGCACGATCCAGCAAATAATACCGAGTGTCAGGTAAGGGCGTGAGATCAGCTCTGATCCCAGCAGACCGAGATTACTGATCCCCAGTTCGAGTAATGAGTAGCTCACCAGATGCAGCGTGGCCCAGGCAAAGCACCATAATCCCAGCAGGCGGCGTACACGAATCAGCAGCGGTTGCTTACCGTAGCGTGCCAGCGGCGTTACCGCGAGGGAGGCCAGCAAAAATTTTAATGCCATTCTGCCGGTAAAATGCTGGATATCTTTGGCCGGGTCGGCACTGAACCAGCCCTGATCAATCGAGAGCAGCAGCCACAATAGCGGCAAAAAGCCCGCCAGATGCAGCAACACCTTCAGGCCTGTAATCTGTTTTAACGACAGGCGCACCATTTAGAAATTCTCCCGCAGATCCAGCCCGCGGTAGAGGGAAGCAACCTGTTCAGCATAACCGTTAAACAGCAGCGTTGGCTGGCGTTTGACATCAAGAATACCGCCGGAGCCGATAAAACGTTCGGTTGCCTGTGACCAGCGTGGGTGATCGACGTGAGGATTCACATTGGCGAAGAAACCATATTCATTGCCTGCCAGCTGATTCCAGGTTGTTGGGGGCATATCTTTCACCAGGGTGATTTTTACTATCGACTTGATACCTTTAAAACCGTATTTCCACGGCACTGTCAGGCGAATGGGCGCACCGTTTTGTGGGGGCAGCGCTTTGCCATATACGCCGGTGGTTAACAGCGTGAGTGGGTGCATGGCTTCATCCAACCGCAGGCCTTCTACGTAAGGATAATCCAGCCCCCCGCCGATAAAGCGGTCCTGCTGGCCTGGCATCTGATCGGGCGCGTAGAGCGTCTGGAAAGCAACATAGCGTGCATTGCTGGTGGGTTCGGCAGCCTTCAGCAGTTTACCCAGCTCGAAACCGATCCACGGCACTACCATGGACCAGGCTTCGACACAGCGCATACGGTAAATGCGCTGCTCCAGTGGAAAGCGCTTAAAGATATCATCCATATCAAGCGTGAGCGGCTTGCCAACTTCACCGCCGATCTGGATCTTCCAGTCGGTGGTTTTTAATGTGCCGGCATTGGCGGCAGGATCCGCTTTATCCAACCCAAACTCGTAAAAGTTATTATAGCCAGTGACCTTGTCTTCTGGCGTCAGCGCAAGGTCTGCCTGATAAAGTGCGGGTTTGCTAAATTCTAATGCTTTACCGGATGCCGCCTTCGGGCGGTCATTACCTTTAAACCATGACAGCACATCAGCGCGAGCGGCGGTGGGCAGGGAAAGTGCAGCCGCACTCAACCCGAGGGTTTTGAGCAGCGTACGACGGCGCGTATTAAAGACGCTCTCCGGCGTGACATCATTTTCAGTCAGTTTGTTGATGGTTTTCATCTGTGACCCTTGCTCAGGTATGGGTAATAACCCTGAGCATGGCGCAGTGCCACGATTTAAGCGAATACTGGCGAAAAAATATGAAATTTCCTGGGAGAAAGGCATCCCTCGCCATCATAGCGAGGGACATAGCATTAGCGGATACGCACCAGGGTACGGCCAGTAATCTCGTTATTCAGCAGTTTTTCAGCGGCGCTGGCGGCTTCTGACAGGGGAACCTCAGTAGTGGCCTGTTGATAAAACGATGCTGGCAGCACTTTCAGCAGACGTTTCCAGGCTTCACGACGACGTGGTGCTGGCGTCATCACGGAATCCACCCCTTGCAGACGGACATTACGCAGGATAAACGGCATGACGCTGGTGGGCAGGGCAAAGCCACCTGCCAGGCCGCACGCAGCGACCACACCGTTGTAGTTCATCTGCGCCAGCACACTGGCCAGCACCTGATCGCCTGCGGTATCGACCGCCCCTGCCCAGCGTTGTTTCTCCAGCGGCCGCGCCACCGAACTGAATGCACTGCGCGGCAGCACCTCGCGTGCCCCCAACTGATTGAGGTAGTCATGCGTTGATTCGCGTCCGCTGACGGCCACAACGTGATAACCGAGTGCACTGAGCAGTGCGATGGCGGTGCTTCCCACGCCACCGCTGGCACCCGTGACCAATATTTCACCGCTTTCTGGCGTCACGCCGCCTTCTTCCAGCGCCATAACACACAGCATGGCGGTAAACCCGGCCGTACCAATGATCATCGCCTGGCGGCCATCCATGCCTTCTGGCATCGGGACCAGCCAGTCTGCTTTAACACGTGCCTGTTCGGCCAGGCCGCCCCAGTGGTTTTCACCTACGCCCCAGCCCGTTAGCAGCACCGGCTGACCGCTGTGGAAACGGGGATCGCTACTGGTATGCACTTTCCCGGCAAAATCGATACCGGGCACCATCGGAAACTGGCGGATAATCTTGCCCTTGCCGGTAATCGCCAGCGCATCTTTATAGTTAATACCCGACCAGTCCACATCGACCTTGACCTCGCCTTCCGGCAGGCTGTCAGCGCTAATGAACTTCACGGCAGCAACGGTTTTGCCTTCTGACTGTTCGAGAACCAGAGCCTGCATGAGAATCTCCTGAAAATAGTGGTTTCATTAATAAAAAGCGCCCTGTCAGGACTATACTCCTGGAAATGGACAATTATCTGACCCCGGGCAAGCAATCGGTGTGTGTGGTGTGTTATTTTTCACCGCGTCAGCTGTCAGATATGCACATTTTCCTGGTCATTTACATTTTGGTTGCGGTTCAGTGTTAATGACGTCTTCTTCACCCGCAACACAAATGGGCACAAGGATGCGACTAACCACCAAACTTTCTGCGATTATCACCCTGCTTTGCTCACTGGCCATGTTACTGATGCTGGTGGGCTGCGTACTGAGCTTCTTTTATCTTAGTAACCAGCGGGCAGAACATCGGATCCAGCGGATGGCGGACGATGTTGATAGCGCGTTATTCACACAATCCCCCCAACAGATAGAAGCATGGCTACGTCAGGTCATGAATCCGTTACAAATCGAACGCGTTAAACTGAACAACGGTAATGCGCAACTGTTTCAGGTCACCCTTCATCAGCCGTCCCTCCTGGAAGACGAACCTAATCGCTATCGCCAGATACAGCTTCCGCTGACGCAACATCCCGGCATGACACTGCATATTCAGTGGGTCGACTCCACCCGTACCTGGTTTGCTTCCTTAATAGGGGCTACCAGTTTGTCGCTAATTATCGGTGTGGTCGCGATCATGACTTTATTGCTATGGCAGGCCAGGCGCTGGCTCCAGCAGCAATTACAAGGAATGGAACGGCTGGAGGAGCGAGCTGAAGCCGTGATCAAAGGAGAACGCGCTACGGTCAAATCGGGTTCAGTACATGAGTGGCCGCCTAAAGCCAGCAGCGCAATTGACCTGTTGCTGGCCGATCTGAAAGAGGCAGGAGAGCAGCATAACCGCATTGATACGCTGATCCGCGCATTTGCGGCACAGGATGCCCGCACCGGCCTGAACAACCGCCTGTTCTTTGATAATCAGCTCACCACACTGTTGGAGGATCCGGAGTCCGTTGGAACGCATGGCATGGTGATGATGATCCGCTTGCCAGATTTCGACAGCCTGCGTGAGCGCTGGGGCCATGTGCAGGTGCAGGATTATCTGTTTGCGCTGGTCAATATGCTGTCGACTTTTGTGCTGCGCTATCCCGGTGCGCTGCTGGCTCGCTATTTTCGCAGTGACTTCGCCGTATTGCTCCCACATCGCAGCGTAAAGGATGCCGACGGTATTGCTTCTCAGTTGATTAAAGCGGTCGATACTCTGCCATCAACGCGAATGTTGGATCGTGATGACATGATTCATATTGGTATCAGCGGCTGGCACAGCGGGCAGAGCACTCTTCAGGTGATGGAGAATGCCGAGCGGGCAACGCGTAACGCCACACTACAGGGCGGGAATAACTGGTCGGTGGGCGAGGGGGCACAGCAGGATTTCGCGCGCGGAAGCGTGAAATGGCGCACATTGCTGGAAAACACACTGAATCGTGGTGGTCCACGGCTTTATCAAAAACCGGCCGTTAACGCGAAGGGTGAAGTGCATCATCGCGAAATGATGCCACGCATTTTTGACGGTGAAAAAGAGCTGTTATCCGCAGAGTATCTGCCTGTGATTCAGCAACTGGGTCTGGCAGAACGCTACGATCGACAGATGGTGAAACGTATTGTGACGTTGATCGAACTGTGGCCAGAAGAAACTCTTGCCATTCCGCTCACCCTCGACTCATTATTGCAGCGCTCATTCCTGAACTGGCTGCGTGATAACCTGCTGCAATGTACTAAATCGCAAAGAAAACGTATTTTATTTGAACTTGCAGAAGCAGATGTGTGTCAACACATCAGCCGTTTAACGCCAGTGTTCCGATTGCTCTACGGTTTTGGCTGTGGTGTGGCAGTGAATCAGGCCGGTTTAACGGTAGTGAGCACCGCGTATATCAAGCAGTTCCAGGTCAGGCTGATCAAGCTTCATCCCGGCCTGGTGCGCAATATTGATCGGCGTACTGAAAATCAGCTGTTTGTACAAAGCCTGCTGGAGAGTAGCAAGCAAACTTCCACTCAGGTTTTTGCTGCCGGGGTACGTTCCCGGGAAGAGTGGCAAACGCTGTTGGAGCTGGGAGTCACCGGTGGGCAGGGCGACTTTTTCGCTGCCTCAGAGCCGGTTAATAGTAGCGTGAAAAAATATTCGCAAAGATATCGAGTTTAGTCTCACGTCTGGCAGGTTTTCACGTAGAATACCTGGGAGATTGTGGTTCGACGCGGCTTTCTCGCAGGCCGAGGCGAAACTGAAACTGTTAATTTTTATGTATGTTATGTCCGCTGACGTGTCCAAAAACCACAGCGAAAGGCCGTTATATCGGCTTCCGTTACGCACGATGTCGTAAGGTTGTGACTTCAGCGAGAGATAGCATGATTTTTCACCGAAGCAGAACGTTTTTGCGCCTTGTCGCTGCTTCGTGTGGTTGGTAAAGTAAGCGGATTTTATTTTCCGCCCCCAGCTTGCAGGATTATCCTTTAGTATGTTTAAAAAATTCCGTGGCATGTTTTCCAACGACTTGTCCATCGACCTGGGTACAGCCAATACCCTGATTTACGTGAAAGGGCAGGGCATTGTTCTTAATGAGCCTTCCGTCGTTGCTATCCGTCAGGATCGTGCCGGTTCCCCAAAGAGCGTAGCGGCAGTCGGTCATGACGCAAAACAGATGCTGGGTCGTACACCCGGTAATATCGCAGCTATTCGCCCAATGAAAGATGGCGTTATCGCCGACTTCTTTGTGACTGAGAAAATGTTGCAGCACTTCATCAAACAGGTTCACAGCAACAGCTTTATGCGCCCAAGTCCGCGCGTGCTGGTCTGTGTGCCCGTTGGTGCAACCCAGGTTGAACGTCGTGCCATCCGTGAGTCTGCTCAGGGTGCTGGTGCGCGTGAAGTCTTCCTGATTGAAGAACCCATGGCTGCTGCTATCGGTGCAGGCCTCCCTGTTTCCGAAGCGACCGGTTCTATGGTGGTGGATATCGGTGGCGGTACAACAGAAGTTGCGGTGATCTCGCTGAATGGCGTGGTTTACTCTTCTTCTGTCCGCATCGGTGGTGACCGTTTCGACGAAGCCATCATTAATTATGTGCGCCGTAATTACGGCTCTCTGATTGGTGAAGCCACCGCAGAGCGTATTAAGCATGAGATCGGTTCAGCCTACCCGGGTGACGAAGTGCTCGAGATTGAAGTCCGCGGCCGTAACCTGGCTGAAGGGGTTCCGCGTGGTTTCACCCTGAACTCCAACGAGATCCTGGAAGCGCTGCAGGAGCCGTTAACTGGTATCGTTAGCGCGGTTATGGTTGCACTGGAACAGTGTCCGCCAGAACTGGCATCTGACATCTCCGAACGTGGCATGGTACTGACTGGCGGTGGTGCGCTGTTGCGCAATCTGGATCGCCTGCTTATGGAAGAGACTGGAATTCCAGTGGTCGTTGCAGAAGATCCATTGACCTGCGTTGCACGCGGTGGTGGTAAAGCGTTGGAAATGATTGACATGCACGGCGGCGATTTGTTCAGCGAAGAATAATTTGCCTGAAGGAGTAGCGGGACGCTGCCCGCACTCCTTTTTCATGTTGTCGAGGAAAACGCCGAGTTTATGAAGCCGATGTTCAGCAGGGGGCCTTCCCTGCAGTTACGCTTATTTTTAGCGGTTATTGTGGCAATAGGCGTGATTGTTGCCGACAGTCGCATGGGAGCTTTCTCCCAAATCCGCACCTATATGGACACTGCCGTCAGTCCATTCTATTTCCTGGCCAATGGGCCTCGTCAGATTTTGGACAATGTTTCAGAAACATTGGCCTCCCGCCAGCAACTCGAGCTGGAAAATAAAGCCTTACACCGCGAACTGATGCTGAAGAACAGCGAACTGCTGATGCTGGGTCAGTTTAAGCAGGAAAATGCCCGTTTACGCGAACTGCTGGGTTCACCGCTGCGTCAGGACGAGCATAAAATGGTCACGCAGGTGATCTCCACCGGCACCGATCCCTATACCGATCAGGTGGTGATCGACAAAGGCAGCGTAAACGGTGTTTACGAAGGTCAGCCGGTGATCAGTGATAAAGGCGTGGTCGGCCAGGTGGTTGCTGTGGGTAAAATCACCAGCCGCGTGCTGCTGATTTGCGATGCCTCACACGCACTGCCGATTCAGGTTCTGCGCAATGACATCCGCGTGATTGCGGCGGGTAATGGCTGCACGGAAGATTTGCAGCTTGAACATCTGCCAGGTAATACCGATATCCGCGTGGGCGATGTGCTGGTGACGTCCGGCCTCGGTGGGCGCTTCCCTGAAGGTTACCCTGTTGGGGTGGTTTCTTCCGTGAAAGTGGATACCCAACGCGCTTATACGGTGATCCAGGCGCGTCCAACGGCGGGTCTCCAGCGTCTGCGTTATCTGCTGCTGCTGTGGGGCGCGGATCGCAATGGCTCGATGCCAATGGCACCGGACGAAGTCCATCGCGTGGCCAATGAACGCCTGATGCAGATGATGCCGCAGGTACTGCCGCAGGCGAGCGAAATGGTGGGGCCGCCTGCCCCTCCTGCCGCGGCACCCGCCAGCATCCCGGCAACGGCCCCTGCCGCTGCACCGGTTCGCCGTCCGCAGTCCGAACGCGGAGGCCAGCCTTGAGTAGTTACCGCAGCCACGGACGCTGGGTTATCTGGCTCTCTTTTCTGGTGGCGCTGGTGCTACAAATCATGCCCTGGCCCGAGGAGCTGTTTGTTTATCGCCCGTCATGGCTGTTGTTGATCCTGATCTACTGGGTGCTGGCGTTGCCGCACCGTGTCAACGTTGGCACCGGATTTGTGATGGGATCTATAATGGATCTTATCTCTGGTTCGACGCTCGGCGTACGCGCACTGGCATTCAGTATCGTTGCCTACCTGGTGGCCTTCAAATTCCAGTTATTCCGCAATCTGGCGCTTTGGCAGCAGGCACTGATGGTGATGGTGCTGTCACTGGCGATGGATGTCATCGTATTCTGGTCTGAGTTCCTGGTGATTAACGTTTCCTTCCGCCCAGAAATTTTCTGGAGTAGCGTCGTCGACGGTATCCTCTGGCCCTGGCTGTTCTTACTGATGAGAAAAATTCGCCGCCAGTTTGCCGTACAATAAAGGACAATTATGGTATCCCTGTATTTGGCTTCAGGCTCCCCACGCCGCCGCGAACTGCTGACTCAGCTAGGCCTGTCATTTGAACGCCTTTCTACTGACGTGGAAGAACGCCGTCATCCGGATGAAACCGCAGAGCAGTATGTGCGTCGTCTGGCGCGGGATAAAGCGCTGGCGGGGGTTGCCGTGGCTGCTCGCGATCTCCCGGTGCTGGGTGCTGATACTATTGTTGTGCTGAATAATCATGTGCTGGAGAAACCCGCGGATGCTGACGCTGCCGCCGCCATGCTGACGATGCTCTCCGGCCAGACTCATGAAGTCATGACCGCGGTAGCGTTGGCCGATCGCCAGCGGACCCTTGAATGTCTTGTTGTCACTGAGGTGACATTTCGCATGTTAACACCTGAAGATATTGCTGGTTATATTGCCAGCGGCGAGCCAATGGATAAGGCAGGCGCTTATGGAATTCAGGGACTGGGTGGCAACTTTGTCAGAAAAATTAACGGAAGTTATCACGCGGTAGTGGGGCTGCCTCTGGTGGAAACCGCCGAGCTTTTCAGCCATTTTCAATCGCTGCGTGATGTGAGAGGTCAAGATGACAGCTGAACTGCTGGTCAATATTACGCCGTCGGAAACCCGTGTTGCCTACATCGACGGTGGCATTCTGCAGGAAATTCATATCGAGCGCGAAGCGCGCCGTGGCATCGTTGGCAACATCTACAAAGGGCGTGTCAGCCGGGTGTTACCAGGAATGCAGGCGGCCTTTGTCGATATTGGGCTGGAAAAAGCGGCGTTTTTGCACGCTTCTGACATCATGCCGCACACCGAATGTGTTGCGGGTGACGAAAAGAAAAATTTCATTGTGCGTGATATCTCCGAACTGGTACGCCAGGGACAAGATCTGATGGTGCAGGTGGTGAAAGATCCGCTTGGGACCAAAGGTGCACGCCTGACGACCGATATTACCTTGCCGTCACGCTATCTGGTGTTTATGCCGGGTGCTTCGCACGTGGGGGTATCGCAACGTATCGAGAGCGAAGCAGAGCGCGACCGCCTGAAATCCGTCGTTGCCAGCTATTGTGATGAGCTGGGCGGATACATCATCCGCACTGCAGCAGAAGGCGTGGGCGAAGATGAGCTGGCATCTGATGCTGCGTTTCTTAAACGTCTGTGGACCAAGGTGATCGAACGTAAGAAACGCAATCAGACGCGCTGCCGCCTTTATGGTGAAGTCGCGCTATCGCAGCGTATCCTGCGTGACTTTGCCGGTGCAGCCCTTGACCGTATCCGCATCGATTCCCGTCTGACGTTCGAACATCTGGTGGAGTTCACCAGCGAATATATCCCGGAGATGACGGCAAAGCTGGAGCTGTATGTCGGCAAGCAGCCTATTTTCGATCTGTTCGATGTGGAAAACGAAATTCAGCGTTCTCTCGATCGTAAAGTTGAGCTCAAGTCAGGTGGCTATCTGATTATCGATCAGACGGAAGCCATGACCACAATTGATATCAATACCGGTGCTTTTGTTGGACACCGTAACCTTGAAGAAACCATCTTCAATACCAACATCGAGGCGACTCAGGCGATTGCGCGTCAGCTCAGGCTGCGTAATCTTGGTGGCATTATCATCATCGATTTTATTGATATGAATAATGACGATCACCGCAGACGAGTTCTGCATTCACTAGACCAGGCCCTAAGTAAAGATCGGGTGAAAACAGGCGTGAATGGTTTCTCACAGCTGGGGCTGGTGGAAATGACGCGTAAGCGCACGCGCGAAAGTATTGAGCATGTACTGTGCCAGGATTGTCCGGTGTGTAAAGGGCGTGGAACGCTGAAAACGGTGGAAACGGTCTGTTATGAAATCATGCGTGAGATTGTGCGTGTGCATCATGCTTATGATTCTGACCGTTTCCTGGTTTATGCCTCGCCATCGGTGGGTGAAGCGCTGAAAAGCGATGAGTCTCATGCTTTAGCGGAAGTAGAAATCTTTGTGGGCAAGCAGGTTAAAGTTCAAATAGAACCGCTCTATACTCAGGAGCAGTTTGACGTGGTGATGATGTAATATCCGCACGGTTCTCCCCGATTTTGCGCTAAAAATCGCAACGGTTGGGGGGAAACTGGACGTTACGGCTTGAACCGCCTTGTCGTATCTCCCTCGTGAGATACCAACAGATTTTAGTGACTGGCTATCCGTTTTCGCGGAAGACAAGGAGAGGTGTGTGAGGCAATTGCCGAAGGTTTTGCTATTCACTGGCGCAACATTGGTGGTGGTTACTGCGCTATTAGTGAGTGGCTTACGTCTGCTGATGCCGCATATGAACAGTTGGCGTGCGCCAATCCTTAACGCTGTGTCTGCTGCCGCGGGCGTCGAGATCAAGGCCAGCGCAATTGAAGGCAGCTGGGAGAACTTTGGTCCCCGCCTGGAAATCAAAGATATCCAGACCGGCTTCTCCGATGGCGGCGCACTGAAAATCCAGCGCGTCACGCTGGCGTTGGATGTCTGGCAATCATTGCTGCACCTGCGCTGGCAGTTTCGCGATCTGACTTTCTGGCAGCTCAACCTGCTCACCAATACCCCGCTGAATGGTGGCAATAATCGTCAGTCAGATTTTCAGACTGAGCGGTTAAACGATCTCTTCCTGCGCCAGTTTGACCACTTCGATCTGCGCGACAGTCACATCAGTTTTGTTACCCCATCCGGACAGCGTGCAACGCTGGCCATTCCGCAGCTGACCTGGCTTAATGAAAAAAATCGCCATCGTGCCGAGGGACTGGTCAGTCTTTCCAGTTTTACAGGGCAGCATGGTGTGGTGCAGTTGCGGCTGGATCTCAGCGACAGTAATGGTTACCTCAGTACCGGGCGTGTGTGGATGCAGGCCGATGACGTTGATATGAAACCCTGGCTGGGACAGTGGATGCGCGACAACACCAGTCTGGAAAGCGCGCGTTTCAGCCTCGCCGCCTGGATGAGTGTGGAAAATGGTGAAGTCCATGGTGGTGATGTCTGGTTGAAACAGGGGGGAGCTAACTGGCAGGGCGACAAACAGGCGCACCATCTCAGCGTAGACAATCTTACTGCACATATCAGTCGTTTTAACGGTGGCTGGAATGTGAATATCCCGCAAACGCGCTTTATTACGGATGGGCAGCCCTGGCCACACGGTCAGTTATCGCTGTTATGGCAGCCCGAAAATACGCAGCTACCCGGTCCTGATCATCATCAGGAACTGCGCGTGCGCGTCACCGATCTGGACCTTGAGCGTCTTGATCCACTCATTCCGCTTTTTGCCAAACTGTCTCCGCAACTGCTGGAAAATTGGCGTGCGCTGCAACCGCGCGGCCAGCTCAACGCGCTGGCGCTGGATATACCGCTTCAGCAGCCGGAACGGACTCGTTTCCAGGCCAAATGGCAGAATCTGAGCTGGCAGCAGTGGGAACTATTGCCAGGTATGGAGCATCTTAACGGGACGCTGGCAGGCGGCGTGGCTGACGGGCGGCTCACCTTCGATATTCAGAAGGCTACGCTCCCTTATGGTGATATGTTCCGCGCTCCGCTGGAGATTGCCCAGGCCAGTGGGTCACTCAACTGGGAATATGGAAAACAGGGGCTGACGCTGTCCGGCCAGCAGGTTGATGTTCAGGCGCGCTCACTGTGGGCGCGGGGTGACTTCCGCTATCAGCAACAGAACGAGCAGCCACCTCGTCTTGATATCCTCGCGGGTATTAACCTCACCAATGCGGGTGATGCCTGGCGCTATTTCCCTGAACCGCTGATGGGGAAATCGCTGGCAGACTATCTGAGCGGCGCGATCAAAGGCGGGCAGGTGAAAGATGCAACGCTGGTCTTTGCCGGTGACCCGCACCATTTCCCGTTCAGAAAGAATGACGGCATGTTTGAAGTGGCGGTACCGTTGCGTCAGGCGACCTACGAGTTTGAACCGGGCTGGCCGTTGCTGGAAAATCTGGATATTGACCTCGACTTCGCCAACAACGGTCTGTGGATGAAAGCGCCTGATATCAAACTGGGCGAGGTTAACGGCCATAACATCTCGGCGGTGATCCCCGATTATTTGCAAGAAAAGCTGATTATTGATGGTGAGATCAAGGGGGAAGGGCCTCAGATACGTGAGTACTTTAATCAGTCACCGTTAAAACCCTCGCTGGGAGCGGCGCTGGACGAACTGCAAATCGGCGGTGCTGTTAGTGGGCGCTTACATCTTGATATCCCGCTGGATGGCAAAGAGGTGCGTGCCACGGGTGACGTGAATCTTGCAGGCAACTCGCTCTTGATCAAACCGCTGGAGACGCGTTTCGACCAGCTGAGCGGTCACTTTACCTATGATAACGGCGACCTGAAAAGTGATGCGATGACCGCCCGCTGGTTTGGTCAGCCCATCGGCGTGAGCTTCAACACCCAGGACGGGGAAAAAGAGTATCAAATCGGTGTGGATCTGAACGGTGACTGGCAGCCAGGGGCGATAAGTCAGCTGCCTGAGGCGGTGAGTAAACAGCTGGGGGGACATCTGCCGTGGCAGGGCAATGTACTGGTGACCTTGCCGCACAAAGGTGGGGCCAGTTACCTGGTTAACCTTGACGGTGATCTTAAAAATGTGAGCAGTCGCTTACCTGCACCGCTTGATAAAACAGGCACCAGTGCGCTTCCTGTGAAAGTGTTGGCAAAAGGTAACCTCAATAGTCTTGATCTCAGTGGCTCAGTGGGTGACCGTCATCGATTTAACAGTCGCTGGCTGCTGGGTAAGCAGCTTAAAGTCGACCGTGGTATCTGGGAAAACGACACAAAACACCTGCCTGCGCTGCCGGAGAGCAGTGGAATGGTATTAAATCTGCCTGCGCTGGACGGTGAAGCCTGGCTTGGCTTGCTGGGAGCGGGTTCGGGTAGCGGTGGTAACGGCAAAACGGGAATCACGATGCTGCCAGGTGATATTCGCCTGCACACACCTGCACTCACTCTGGCGGGCCAGCAGTGGCAGGATCTTACCGCCACTCTCAGCCAAAGTATGGCGGGCGAGATGACGGTCAACGCTCAGGGCAAGGATATCATTGGTTCTCTGGTCACTAAGCAGAATGAACCCTGGGTGGCTAACCTCAAATACCTTTATTACAACCCGCAATGGGACAGCAAAGGCACCTCGTCATCTCCCTTGCCTGACGATGCGGCCCGGGTGAATTTCAGCGGCTGGCCTGCACTCCGCCTGAACTGCGATGAATGCTGGCTACGTGGACAGAAATTCGGCCATATGAAGGCCGACCTGACGCCATCCGGCGATACGCTGACGTTGGAGAATGGACTGATTGATAGTGGTAATACTCACCTGACCGTGAAGGGCGAGTGGGTGAACCAGCCAGGCCAGCAGCGCACGTCGTTAAAGGGCGTACTAAGCGGTAAAAAAATCAATGATGCCACTAACTGGTTTGGTGTCAGCTCACCGCTGCGTGATTCGCCGTTTAAGCTGGAATATGATCTGCACTGGCAGTCGGCACCGTGGCAACCGTCGGAGCAGACGTTAAGCGGTGTGCTGAAGTCGCATCTGGGCGCGGGGCAGATCGCCGATGTTTCAACCGGCCGTGCCGGGCAACTGCTGCGTCTGGTCAGCATCGACTCGCTGTTGCGTAAATTACGCCTCGATTTTAGCGACACTTTCAGCCAGGGCTTCTATTTCGACTCCATCAACGGCACGGCCTGGATTGAAAACGGCGTGATGCACACCGATAACCTGCTGGTGGATGGGCTGGAAGCCGACATTGCCATGAAAGGAAAGATGGATCTGGTCAAACGCCAGATTGATATGGAAGCCGTTGTTGCTCCGGAAATTTCTACGACCGTGGGTGTCGCGACCGCCTTTGCAGTGAACCCGGTGATTGGTGCGGCGGTATTTGCCGCCAGTAAAGTGCTGGGGCCGCTGTGGAGCAAGATTTCCGTGCTTCGCTACCACATCAGTGGGCCGATAGATAAACCGCAAATTGATGAAGTGCTGCGTAAACCACGTGAGATCAGTGAGAAGTGAGTTTGACGTGGCCCTCATATTGCCTCACCCTTCATATATGATACGGGGTATCACCATCGTACCTCGTCACAATTGACAATTGAAAGCCAGCAGCCACTGGCTCATCCACACAGAGCGAGAATTCATGAGTCTGAATCTGGTAAGTGAGCAGTTACTAACTGCTAACAACATTCGTCAAAGCGACCTTTTTTCTATTCTCAGCCAGCTTTCAGAGCGCAAGCTGGATTATGCGGACCTCTATTTTCAGTCCAGCTACCATGAGTCCTGGGTGTTGGAAGACCGCATCATTAAAGACGGCTCTTACAATATCGATCAGGGCGTTGGTGTGCGCGCGGTTAGCGGAGAGAAAACCGGCTTCGCCTATGCTGACCAGATTACGCTAAATGCGCTGAATCAAAGTGCCACAGCGGCACGCAGCATTGTACGCGAGCAGGGCAACGGCCAGTCACGCACGCTGGGGGCGGTGATGAACCGTGCGCTGTATCCGGCACTCGATCCGCTGCAAAGCCTGACCCGCGAAGAGAAAATTGCTCTGCTGCACCGCGTTGACAGCGCTGCACGCGCAGCCGACAAACGCGTACAGGAAGTATCTGCCAGCCTGAGCGGTGTCTATGAACTGGTGCTGGTCGCGGCAACCGATGGCACGCTGGCGGCCGATGTGCGTCCACTGGTACGTCTCTCGGTGAGCGTCCAGGTGGAAGATAACGGCAAGCGCGAGCGCGGTGCCAGCGGCGGCGGCGGGCGCTTCGGCTACGAGTTTTTCCTGGCAAATGAAAACGGGGAAGTGCGTGCCGAAGCCTGGGCACGTGAAGCCGTGCGCATGGCGCTGGTGAATCTGAATGCGGTCGCGGCACCGGCAGGCACCATTCCTGTAGTGCTGGGTGCTGGCTGGCCGGGCGTGCTGCTGCACGAGGCGGTGGGTCACGGTCTGGAAGGCGATTTCAACCGCCGTGGAACGTCGGTGTTCAGTGGCCAAATGGGGCAGTTGGTGGCCTCTGAGCTGTGTACCGTCGTGGATGATGGCACCATCGAAGGGTTGCGCGGCTCGCTGGCCGTTGATGATGAAGGCGTACCGGGGCAGTACAATGTATTGATTGAAAACGGTATTTTGAAAGGCTACATGCAGGATAAACTCAATGCGCGTCTGATGGGCGTGGCGCCTACCGGGAATGGTCGTCGTGAGTCTTATGCACATCTGCCGATGCCGCGTATGACCAATACCTATATGCTGGCAGGCAAGTCGACCCCGCAGGATATTATCGAAAGCGTGGAGTACGGTCTGTATGCGCCGAACTTCGGCGGTGGTCAGGTGGATATTACCTCGGGTAAATTTGTTTTCTCCACCTCTGAAGCTTATCTGATTGAAAACGGTAAGGTGACGAAGCCGGTGAAAGGCGCAACGCTGATCGGTTCCGGTATTGAAGCGATGCAACAGATTTCAATGGTGGGTAATGACCTGGCGCTGGATAAAGGCGTTGGCGTCTGCGGTAAAGAGGGCCAGAGCCTGCCTGTTGGCGTGGGTCAGCCTACGCTGAAGCTGGATAAACTCACCGTCGGTGGTACCGCCTGACGTTGACCCAGGGCGAGGCGTGCCTCGCCCCTACGGTTTCTGCTTTCTGCATAGTGTGCGTTATGTGCGAAACTCCTGATAAATCTCCGCCACCTTATCGAAATACGCGATCAGATAGTTAATGCACACCTGCACCTTTAGCGGCAATTTGTCTTTCTGGGTGTATACCGCATAGACCGGGCGCGGCACCGATTGATAATGCGCGAACAGGATTTCCACTTTCCCGGCATTAATCTCATCAATAATCCACATCAGCGGCACATAGGCGATACCGGTGCCGGATTTCAGCCAGCGGATCAGTGTCTGTGAGTCATTGGTGGCAAAGCGGCCCTGAGGCGAGAGACGAATCGATGTGCCTTCCGGTGAGGTCAGCTCAAAGTCGTTATCCACGCGTACGCTGTATTCGAGCCACGAAAAGTTGCTGATGTCTGACGGTTTTTCCGGCGTCCCATTCTGCGCGAGATAGCTTTTCGCGGCACATACCACCATCGGCATGGAACCCAGCCGCGTTGAAAACAGACTGGAATCCTGCAATGCACCAACACGGATCACCAGGTCCAGCCCGTCCGCGATAAGATCCGGTGCCGGAATTCCCGTCACCAGGTTAACGGTCAGTCCCGGATACTCCTTCAGCATCTCTTCGGTCATCGGGGCCAGTAAATTCTGCGACATGGTAGAAGAACTGCCGATGCGCAGTGTGCCAACCGGCGTATTATTAAATGCCCACAGTTGTTCATGCACCTGCTGCGCCTCCGACATCATGCGACGGCAGCCCTGAAAGTAGATCTTACCGGCCTCGGTCAGCCCCAGGCTGCGCGTACTACGATTAAGCAGCTTCACCTGGAGTTCATTTTCCAGCCTGGCGACAATCTGGCTAACGGCCGATACACTTAACTGCATCTGTTGTGCTGCTGCGGTAAATGAACCCAGTTCAACGACTTTGGCGAAAACGGTCATGCCCTTCAGTCTTTCCATTATTAACCCTGGCTTAAAAGTGATTTAGATCACATTTGGTAGATAACTTATAGTCAGGCGCGTTACTATAGTCATGTCAGGTTATCGACCTGTCGCCCCGCGTGTGACAAATGCTGCCCCTGAATAGACTATTATTCAATTGGCTTTGGTGCTGATTAGCGTCTGACTGTCTCCCTGTCAGCTGATCACCTTTTGCATACATATCTCTCAGTAAACCCTGAGAGGAGCGGGTTGTGGCAGCGAATTACCTGGTACAGTATCAACAAGGATAAATGATGAGTGTACTTCCGGTTGTCGTGGTGTTCGGGATGTCATTCCCACCCATTTTTTTTGAAATAATTGTGTCGCTGATCGTGTTCTGGCTGGTCCGCCGTCTGATCACGCCGACCGGGATCTATGATCTGGTCTGGCATCCGGCACTGTTTAATACTGCATTGTACTGCTGCCTGTTCTATCTGGTATCCCGATTGTTCGTCTGAGGTCATAGTGAAAGCTCTAACAAGAAAAATTGCCCGTTTCGCCATTACCCTGCTGCTGGTGATCATCGCGATTGTCCTGATTTTCCGCGTCTGGGTGTTTTATACCGAATCCCCGTGGACGCGTGACGCCAAATTCACCGCTGATGTTGTGGCGATTGCGCCTGATGTCAGCGGCCTGATCACCGACGTTCGCGTCCGTGATAACCAGCTGGTGCAGAAAGACCAGGTGTTGTTCACCATCGACCAGCCGCGTTACCAGAAAGCGCTGGAAGAGGCGGAAGCGGATGTTGCCTACTACCAGGCGGTGCTGAGTGAAAAGCGCCGTGAAGCTGCGCGTCGTAATCAGCTAGGCATCTCGGCCATGTCGCGTGAAGCGATTGACCAGGCCAACAGTGATTATCAAACCACGGAACACCAGCTGGCGAAAGCCGTCGCCACCCGGGACCTGTCGAAGCTGGACCTGGAACGTACCACGGTAAAAGCACCCGCAGCGGGCTGGATCACCAACCTGAATGTTTACACGGGTGAGTTTATTACCCGCGGTTCAACGTCGGTGGCGCTGGTGAAGCAGAACTCCTTCTATGTGCTGGCCTACCTGGAAGAGACCAAACTGGATGGCATCCGTCCGGGTTATCGTGTCGAAATTACACCGCTGGGCAGCAACCATGTCCTGCATGGCTCGGTCGACAGTGTGGCCGCTGGTGTAACCAACAGCAGCAGTACGGTTGATGGTAAAGGGATGGCGACGATTGACTCCAACCTTGAGTGGGTACGTCTGGCACAGCGTGTGCCGGTGCGAATTCACCTTGACCAGCAGCCGGGTAACCTCTATCCGTCGGGTACCACGGCGACCGTAGTGGTCACAGGCGCGCAAGACCGTCAGGATAAAGATATGTCACCGCTGATGAAGCTGATGCATCGCCTGCGCGAGTTTGGTTGAGGCGGGGCGAATGATGCAGTGGTATCGTCTGCGCTTTCCCATCAAACTGACTTTTGCCATTTTACTGGCGCTGTTTGTCGGCTTTGAATTTAACCTGGAAACTCCGCGCTGGGCGGTGATGACGGCAGCTATCGTTGCCGGGGGCACCGCTTTTGCCGCCGGGGGCGACCCCTTCTCCGGTGCGTTGCGCCATCGCGGCATGTTGCGCATTATCGGCACCTTTATTGGCTGCATTGCTGCCGTGGTGATCATGGTGGCCACCATTCGTGCGCCCGTAGTGATGTTGTTGCTGTGCTGCATCTGGGCGGGTGTCTGCGTGTGGGTTTCTTCACTGATGAAGGTGGAAAACTCTTATGCACTGGGCCTGGCGGGCTACACCGCGCTGATTATCGTGGTCAGCGTGGATGCTAACGGCTCGCTGCTGCTGGCCCCGCAGTTTGCCGTTGAGCGCTGTAGTGAAATCATTATCGGTATTGTCTGCGCTATTCTGGCTGACATGCTGTTCTCACCGCGTTCGATTAAACAGGATATTGATCGGGAAATTGATGCTCTTCTGGTTGAGCAGTACCGGTTGATGCAGCTCTGCGTGTCACATGCGGACAAAGATGAGGTTGATAAATGCTGGGCGGGGCTGGTACGCCGCACCACCGCGCTGAACGGTATGCGCACCCATCTGATGATGGAGTCAGGGCGCTGGCAGAAAGTGGATCGCCGTCTGCGCGTATTGAATACCCTGTCGCTGACGTTGATTACCCAGGCCTGTGAAACCTTCCTTATCCAGAACACCCGGCAAGAATATGTTCCTTCCCAGTTTCATCTGTTCTTCGAAAAGCCGGTTAATAATATTGCGGATATCCATAAGCGGATGAAAGTGATGCGCAGGGTGATTACCGCCAGCGGCAGTAAAAATACGCCGACGACCATTCGCACCTGGGTGGGGGCGGCAAGTCGCTATCTGCTGCTGCTGAAAGGGATCCACACCAATAGCCGTATCAGCCGCATAGAAGAAGATCTCCTGAATGCGGAACCCGTAGTCAAAATGCGTTCGGCTGAAAACCGTCATGCGTTGGTTAACGGCTTACGTACGTTTGTCGCGATTGCCGTTGGTTCACTCTTCTGGCTGTGGACCGGTTGGACCTCCGGCAGCGGTGCGATGGTGATGCTGGCAGTGATTACCTCACTGGCGATGCGCACGCCCAACCCGCTCATGGTCGCCAAAGACTTTCTCTACGGCATGATTGTCGCTATTCCTCTGGGGTCACTGTATTACATGGTGGTGATGCCAAATACCCAGCAAAGTATGCTGCTGTTATGCATCGCTCTGGGTATCATCGCGTTTATCTGCGGCATTCTGATCCAGCGGCGGCAGATCGGTACGCTGGGGGCGCTGGTGGGGACCATTAATATCCTGACACTGGATAATCCGATGAAGTTTGAAGTCAGCTTGTTTCTCGACAGTGCGCTCGGCCAGGCGATCGGCTGCTTTGTTGCCTTGCTGGTGATCCTGCTGATACGCGATACCTCGAAAGCACGCGTCGGACGGACGCTACTTAATCGCCTGATGTATGCCGCCGTCTCCGCGCTGACGACTAACCCGGCACGGCGTAAAGAGAACCACTTGCCTGCGCTCTATCAGCAACTCTTTATGCTGCTGAATATCTTCCCCGGTGACATCGACAAATACCGGCTGGCGCTGACGCTGATCATTGGTCATCAACGTATGCGTGATGCCGATGTGCCCGTGAATGCCGATCTCTCTGCGTTCCACAAGCAGATGCGCCATACCGCTGACCGGGTTATCTCCTCCAGCAGTGAAATCAAAAAACGCCATTACTTTGAACGCTTGCTCGCAGAGTTTGAGATCTATCAGCAAAAGCTGGAACAGTATGACGCCCCGATCGGTGTGACCGAGCCGGTTGCACGACTGGCTGCGATGCTGAAAAAATATCAGAATACCCTGATCGAGATTTGATCACCTCGCTGACAGCATCCGCTGTCAGCGCTTTTCCTTGCCTGATTCCTTTCTCTGATGCCACTCCGTCATAAAACGACCGTCATTTGCCATCTATACTTATTGCCAGGCAAATGAAAACCGTATCAGGAGACAACGATGGCCCTCTCAACGCTTAAGGATAACGAACTGTTTCAGACTGGCTTTCTGGTCAATGGCCGCTGGCAGCAGGCGACGAGCACCTTTGACGTGCTCAACCCCGCGACCGGGGAAGTGATTGCTCAGGTGGCAAAAGCGTGCAAAACAGAAACTGAGCAGGCCATTGCGGCAGCGGCAGCGGCTTTCCCGGGCTGGCGTGCCCAGACCGCCAAACAACGCGCTGAAATTCTGCAACGCTGGTATCAGCTTATCCTTGAAAACAAAGCCTGGCTGGGGCGTCTGATGACCGCCGAACAGGGTAAACCATTAAAAGAGGCAGAGGGCGAGGTGGAGTATGCTGCCAGCTTCATTCAGTGGTTTGCTGAACAGGCGAAGCGTGCGAATGGTGAAATCATTCCTCCGGCAAAGCCGGGCAGCCGCATTCTTGCCACGCGTGAACCTGTTGGGGTGGTTGCCGCCATTACACCGTGGAATTTCCCCATGGCCATGCTGACTCGCAAACTGGGTCCGGCGCTGGCTGCTGGCTGTACCGGCGTGATCAAACCCGCTAATAACACGCCGCTTTCTGCCTTCGCCTTGCTGGCGCTGGCGAAAAAAGCGGGCGTGCCCGATGGCGTTCTGAATGCAGTCGCCGGCGATACGCAGGCGATCAGTGATGCCATTATGGCGAGCAATCAGGTGCGGAAAATCTCCTTTACCGGTTCCACACAAGTTGGCAAGTTGCTGATGCGCAATGCGGCCGAGACGCTGAAAAAGGTTTCAATGGAGCTGGGGGGCAACGCACCCTATATCGTCTTTGACGATGCGGATATTGATGCGGCGGTGAAAGGGGCGATTGCTAATAAATTCCGTAATGCCGGGCAGGTCTGCGTCAGCGTGAATCGCTTCTTTATCCATAACCGTGTTTACGATCGCTTCGTTAGTCAACTGGCGGAGGAAGTGAAAAAGCTGAAGGTGGGTAACGGAATGGAAGAGGGCGTGGTGATCGGGCCGCTAATAGACGCCTCCGCGCTTAAAAAAGTCGAAGAACATGTCAACGATGCCGTGGCACAAGGCGGCAGGCTGGTGACCGGTGGTGCGCGTCATGCGCTGGGGGGGAATTTCTGGCAACCCACCGTGATTGCGGAAGCGAATGAAACCATGAAACTGGCCCATGAAGAGACCTTCGGTCCGGTGGCCGCGTGCTTCCGTTTTGATACGGAAGAAGAGGTCGTCCGCCGGGCGAATGATACCGAGTTTGGTCTGGCCGCCTACTTCTATACACAAAATCTGCAGCGGGTATTCCGCGTCTCTGCCGCGCTGGAAAGTGGCATGGTGGGAGTGAATGAGTGTGCGGTCTCTACTGAGTTGGCGCCGTTCGGTGGCGTCAAAGCCTCCGGTCTGGGGCGGGAAGGTTCGGTTCTGGGGCTTGAGGAGTTTATGGAAGTCAAAGCCCTGCATATTGGTGGGCTGTAGCCCTACGCCCGGTTGTGTGTCCTGCGGAGCAGCCAGCATGAGAAAAGAGAGTTTCGATTTTAATGTGATTGTCGACCAGGCGCATTTCTACCGCCAGTTCAGTGAACGGTTTGCATTAACGGCGAGTGTGATAAGCGATTTGGATAGCCTGTGGGATGCCATCATTCAGCCGCAGGTGCCGCTACCGCTGGAGATTGAGTTTATCCATCTGGGAAGTGGTCAGAAACGACGATATGGCGCACTGATTTTGCTCTTTGATGAAGCGGAAGAGGAACTTGAGGGCCAGCTCCGCTTTAACGTCAGGTAAAAAGGGCAAAAAAAGGGCCCCGGCGAACGGGGCCAAAAAGGTCGTCTGGCCTGCCCATCATGGGCAGTGCATTGACGAGGAATTACTTATAGAGCTCGGCGGTGGCGTGCCAGCTGTCCTGATTACGTGCTTCAATAATGCGATAAGCACTGGCACCTTCACGATCGGCTTTTTGTGACAGCTGCTGACGAATATCCGACGGTGTACCCGCCACGCCACTCAACGTAATTGTCCCCGCAGATTGCAGATTTTCAGCCTGTTGGCTGTTGACCAGCTGTGCAGCAGATGCGCCAAAGCTGACGACAGAAAACAGACCCAATGCAGCGATGGTTGTTTTAATTTTCATGATTAATCTCCTCATTGTGACCAACAACCTGCGGATTCAACATCATGACCGCAGTCATGTCACGGATGGGTGCAGCAGCACCCGATACGGTGTTATTTATACAGTTCAGCGGTGGCGTGATAGTTACCGTCGTTACGTGCTTCGATGACACGGTAAGAGGTTGCGCCCTGCTGGTCCGCTTTCTCTGACAGCGCATGACGGATATCCATTGGCGTTCCGTCGATACCGCTGACGCTTACGGTGCCGACAGATTGCAGGTTCTGGCTGGCGACCTGCTCATTGGTCACCAGATTCGCGGCGCTGGCGCCGAATGACAGAACAGAAGCAAGACTCAATGCAGCGATGGTAAAAGTGGTTTTCATGATGATGACTCCAGAATTAGGGTTTCGCGGTAACCGAAAGGGCTTAAAAGCGTTTTTTATACTTGGGGTTACCGTATTTCATTAATTAATTAACTAATAAATAGACGTCCAGGTGACTGACTGAATTATTTGTACAATTCCGCTGTCGCGTGCCAGTTACCGTTCTCATAGTCTTCGATAACGCGGTAAGCGCTGGCGCCTTTCTCAGTTGCTTTATTATTCAGAGCCTGATGGATATCCATCGGCGATCCGGCGACACCGCTGACGCTAATGACGCCGATAGATTGCAGATTCTTAGCCTGATCGGCGTTAACAGATTCAGCGGCAAAAGAACCAAATGACAGCGCAGATAACACGCTCAATGCAGCAATAGTAGTTTTAATGTTCATGATATTTTCCTCGTCAACTGTTTTTATCTTTTTACGTACTGTGATTTGCATCACGAAAACAAGTATAGATCTAATAACGTAAAAAATTAATAGCACGCTAATAATTTTTTGTTGGGATTCTTCTGGCGTTATAGCATTTTTAATAACCAGCCGTTATAAAAAACGCTTATATTTTACCCGCCCCCTGTTAAATACGTGTAAAAACATCGCACTGCGTGACATTAGCGATTTGTGCGCTTATTAGGGGTTGATCACATTGCTGAAAGAATTTTTGGCAGTGGTAGCCGCAAGGAGCCGGGTGAGAAGGGAGTGGGATATTCTGCTGTTGGTTGTTTTATCAGGGAAATAAAAAAGGGCCGATCAGTATCAGCCCTAAGTAAAATGCATGGCCAGCGGGTGTTGCCGCCAGGTTAACGCCAGTGGTGCCTTATAACTCTTGCTCGAAGAGTACCAGCACCGCATCGTAGAGTTGCTTCACCGAGAAGGCGCGTGCAGGCGTAATAAAGATGGTGTCATCTCCGGCGATGGTTCCAAGAATACCTTCTGCTTTACCCAGTGAATCCAGCAGGCGTGCAATCAACTGTGCGGCACCCGGGCTGGTGTGAATCACAACCAGTGCATCGTTAAAGTCGATATCCAGTACCAGGTTTTTTAGCGGACTGGTGGTGGTCGGCACACCCAGTTCTGCTGGCAGGCAGTAAACCATCTCCATTTTTGCATTGCGTGTGCGCACTGCGCCGAACTTCGTCAGCATACGAGACACTTTCGACTGATTGATATTCTCGAAGCCTTCTTCTTGCAGTGCGCTGACAATCTCGCCCTGCGAGCTGAATTTTTCTTCCTTGAGTAAGGCTTTGAATGCCTTGATCAGGTCTTCTTGTTTTGATGGGTTACGCATAGGTTACCGATAAAAGGGGGTTATCAAGGGATACCCTCAGCGGGATATTACATTAATATGCAATAAAATGAATGTTTATGCAAATGAGAAATCGGGCGCGGAGCCATTTAAGGCCGTCTCCGCAACAGTTTACCAAATTTTATCGGCGAAAAAAAACGTGCTGACGCCGTGCTGAAATGCGCACTTTGTGAACACTTTGTTATAATGTTGAGGTTGTTCCACAACGCGCTAAAGGTGTAATGTAACGCCCAATCACGATGTATTTGTATACTGATTTCCCGGCACATGTAATGTTCAAAAAATAATAAGGAGTTTAGGATGAAAGTTGCGGTCCTCGGTGCAGCAGGTGGTATTGGTCAGGCTTTGGCCCTCCTGCTTAAAACTCAGCTTCCGGCAGGCTCAGAACTCTCCCTCTATGATATCGCTCCGGTTACCCCCGGTGTCGCGGTTGATTTAAGCCATATCCCTACAGCAGTCAAAATTGAAGGTTTCAGCGGTGAAGATGCGACTCCTGCGCTTAAGGGTGCTGACGTAGTGCTGATTTCTGCTGGTGTTGCACGTAAACCTGGTATGGATCGTTCAGATCTTTTCAACGTAAATGCCGGCATTGTGCGTAATCTGATTGAGCAGGTCGCCTCAACCAGCCCAAAAGCACTGATTGGTATCATCACAAACCCGGTCAATACCACGGTAGCGATTGCTGCTGAAGTGCTGAAGAAAGCAGGTGTTTACGACAAAAATAAACTTTTTGGTATCACGACCCTCGATATCATTCGTTCGAACACATTTGTTGCTGCCTTGAAAGGCAAGCAGCCTGAAGAACTCAATGTGCCGGTGGTTGGTGGACACTCCGGCGTGACGATCCTGCCATTGCTGTCGCAGATCCCTGGCGTGACATTTACCGAGCAGGAAGCCGCTGAACTGACGAAACGTATTCAGAATGCGGGTACTGAAGTGGTCGAGGCAAAAGCGGGTGGCGGCTCTGCAACTTTGTCGATGGGCCACGCGGCTGCGGTCTTTGGTTTGTCTCTGGTGCGTGCTCTGAAAGGCGAAAGCAACATTGTTGAATGTGCTTATGTTGAAGGAGATGGCGAGTATGCGCGTTTCTTCTCACAGCCGTTGTTGCTGGGCAAAAACGGTATTGTCGAACGTCGTCCGATCGGTGCACTGAGTGCGTTTGAACAGCAGTCGCTGGATGGCATGTTGGACACGCTGAAGAAGGATATTACTCTCGGCGAAGAGTTCGTTAAGTAACTTACCCCTTCATATATGGCACCCGTAGCGGTGCTGTTCACCCCGGCTCTGTCCGGGGTGGATGTCTGTCAAACTACTGCGTCTGATTCTCTTCCGGGTATTCCTGAACCGTGACTGGCAGCGTCATCTTTTTACCCTCACGGCTGATTTCTACGTTAATCACCGTTCCCGGGCGTATTTCCGCCACCTGATCCATCGTTTCCAGCGGTGAAGCCGCCTGAACGTTGTTGACCCGGGTAATCGTGTCATTGACATGAATACCGGCAATATCGGCGGGCCCACCAGCTTTAACATAGGTAACGACGATACCCTGAAGCTGAGGGTGCTCTATTCCTGTCTCCAGCCCACTGGAGCGTCGGAATTCCTGGCCCGTGATACCGATATAGCCACGGATCACCCGACCATCGCGGATCAGCTTTTCCATCACCTTAGTCGCCAGTTTGGTGGGGATAGCAAACCCCAGCCCTTCCGGTGTTTCACCGTTGCTACTTTTATCAAACGATAGCGTATTAATCCCCATCAGTTCACCCAGAGAATTAATCAGCGCACCGCCAGAGTTGCCACGGTTAATCGAGGCATCTGTTTGCAGGAAATCCTGATGACGGGAAGGGCTGAGGCCAACGCGCCCCGTGGCACCGATAATGCCCTGGGTGACGGTTTGTCCGATGTTGTAGGGGTTACCAATCGCCATTACCAGGTCGCCAACGTGTGCGACTCGTTGCGGGTTGATGGGGATCACCGGCAAACTGGAGGCATTGATTTTCAGCACGGCCAGGTCGGTCAGCGTATCTGACCCGACCAGCATGGCTTCAAAGGAGCGTCCATCCTGCAGATTAACGATAATCTGACTGGCATCATTAATCACATGTTTATTGGTCAGGATATAGCCACGAGGATCCATTATTACGCCTGAGCCCAGGACATCTGTTGAGCCGCTGGCGCTGTGGTTATAGACATAGACCACGGCAGGTGCCGCGCGGCGGACCCCGGCATTGTAACTGACAGGTTCTTCACTGGTGGTGCTGGTACTGGAGCTGGAGCGCGGCAACAGGTCGCCCCCAAGCCTGAGGCTCGGTACGGCTACCAGAAGAATACCGGCCACAATCAGGCCAAAGATCACTGAACGCAAAATTTTAAGAAACATGGTCTTAAGCGGTGAATGAAAGAACGACTGGCAGAATAGCATGAGTTACGCAGACACAGTAGCCCGTGTCTGCGCAAGAGGGTTAAGGCAGGAGCAGGTAGATATTCTCTTCACCGCGCATCACGCTCAGTGCCAGTAGCGGTGGTTTTGCTTCCAGCAGTTTACGCAGTTCGGCCAGGTTCTGAACTGGCGTACGGTTGACGCCAACAATCACATCGTCTTTCTGCAGACCAAACTGGGCGGCGGGAGTCGATTTCTCAACCTCATCGACTTTCACCCCTTTGGTGCCGTCTTTGGCCGCTCCATCACTGAGTGTCGCGCCCTGTAAAGCTGGCGTTGTCAGCTCTGCGCCAGCGCTACTCTGGGTGCTGTTATCCAGCTTCACAGTTACGGTGAGTGGCTTAGCATCACGTAACAGGCCGATCTTCACATCCTGGCCCGGCGGGGTGGTGCCGATTTTCACCCGCAGTTCCGCAAAGTTGGCGATGGCTTTACCGTCGACGCTGGTAATGATGTCACCGGCTTTGATGCCTGCTTTGGCCGCGGCGGACTGGGGTAATACTTCGTTGACGAAAGCGCCACGTTGAACGTCGACATTAAAGGCTTTCGCCATCTCAGCGGTCATCTCGGTGCCTTTGATTCCCAACTGGCCACGCTTAACTTCGCCAAACTGGATCAACTGCTGTGCAAGGCCCATCGCCATATTACTGGGGATAGCAAAGCCAATGCCGATATTGCCGCCGCTGGAGGCCAGAATAGCCGTGTTCAGGCCGATCAGTTCACCATTGAGATTCACCAGCGCTCCACCGGAGTTACCCCGGTTGATGGCCGCATCGGTCTGGATAAAGTTTTCCAACCCTTCCAGGTTCAGCCCACTGCGCCCCAGGGCAGAGACAATTCCTGAGGTGGCGGTCTGACCCAGTCCAAACGGATTACCGATCGCAACGGCAAAATCCCCGACTTTAAGCTGGTCAGAGTCGGCAATTTTAACTTGCGTTAGCTTCGTGGCGCCATTGAGCTGGATGAGCGCAATATCGGTCTGCTCATCGTGGCCAACCAGTTTGGCATCGAACTCGCGGCCGTCGCTCAGCTGCACGCTGATTTTGTCTGCGCCGTTAACCACGTGGTTATTGGTCAGCACGTAACCTTTTGCCGCATCAATGATCACACCTGACGCCAGTCCTTCAAACTCTTGTGATTTTTCGTCACCTTGTGCACCATCCTGGCCGTTCTGTTCGAAGAAGCGCTTTAACTGCTCGGGGATCTGTTGCTGTTTGCTGTCGCTCTCGGTTCCCTCAACGTGAACGCTGACCACGGCAGGCAGAACTTTTTCCAACATCGGTGCCAGGCTCGGCAACGGTTGTCCCTGAATCTGGGAAGGCAGCGATGCCTGGGTCGCAGGGACCACGGCCAGATTGACGCCAATACTTAATGCCAGTGCGCTTAACAGAAATGATTTCTTCTTCATCGGGACTCAGCTCTCGCTACCAGGGGAATAAATAAAGGTGTACCCGGAATTGCAGGCTATATGTTGAGTGATACAGGTATGACCGTTCAGAAACGAGAGGGTGCCAGGCACCCCCAATAAAAATTATTTGGCAGCGCGATCGCCACGCAGCAGGCCAGAAGCGCTGTCCGGGTAATCACGCGGCATTTGCACTGGCACCTGATCGTTATCCGCTTCGGATTCGGTCAGCTGATAGGCAAACGGGTTTTTTTCACCCGGCAGGTTTGGCAGCAAGTCGTTCGACCCTTTCGCCATATGCTGATACAGCTGGCGATAGTCGCGAGCCATATTGTCCAGCAGCTCTGCGCTGTGGGCAAAATGATTCGTCAGCTCTTCACGATAGTCAGCCAGCTCGGCTTTACTCTTTTCCAGTTCATACTGCAGGCTGCGTTGCTCACGCAGTTTCTTATTGCCGAAACGCATGGCGACCGCACCAATAATAATCCCAACCACTAACCCAATAAGCGCATATTCCCAGGTCATAATAACTCCCATATTGTCTTCGTTGTTCCGTAGGGCCTTTCCAACTCATACCCGCCACTATAACCGCTAATCTCACGGAAGTGGAATCCTGCGGCAGCTTCGCTTAGTGTAGAACGACTTTTTTTTCGACAATCAACCACCCGGCAAGACCATTTTTCAGGGAATGTGACAACATTATGCAAACGATGTCTCCTCTGGCGCTGTATCAGCAGGCGCTGGAAAACGGCGAGTATCAGGCCGATGACGTACAACGTGCCGCGATGACCCGCTTAGACGGTATCTATCAGGCATTAACCCGTATCAGCCCGCCCGCATCCGCTGCCAGCGGTGGGTTATTCGGTAAGCTTAATAAGCTGCTGGGAAAAAGTAAAAATGATGTTCAGACACCTGCGCGTGGTCTGTATATGTGGGGCGGCGTTGGGCGTGGCAAGACCTGGCTAATGGATATGTTTTTTCGGGCTATTCCTGGCGAGCGCAAGCAGCGACTGCACTTCCACCGCTTTATGCTGCGGGTGCATCAGGAGTTGACCGAGTTGCAGGGCCAAAGTGATCCGTTACAAATCGTTGCCGATCGCTTTAAAGCCGAAACGGACCTGCTGTGTTTTGATGAGTTTTTTGTCTCAGATATCACCGATGCCATGCTGCTTGGCACACTGATGGAAGCGCTATTCAGTCGGGGTATTACGCTGGTTGCGACATCAAACATTCCCCCGGACGATCTCTATCGTAACGGTTTGCAACGGGCACGTTTTATGCCTGCCATTGAGATGATTAAACAGCATTGTGAAATCATGAATGTGGATGCGGGGATTGATTATCGCCTGCGCACGCTGACGTCTGCACACCTGTGGATGACGCCGTTGGGTGAAGAGACGTCAAAAGAGATGGAACGGATGTTTGTCGCGCTGGCGGGTAAGCCGCGGGAACATCATGAGCCGCTCGAGATTAACCATCGTCAGCTGCCCACGCTGGGAATGGCAGAAGGCGTGCTGGCGATGAGTTTTCTTACGTTATGTGGGGAAGGACGTAGCCAGCATGACTATATTGAACTGTCGCGCCGCTTCCACAGCGTATTGCTGTATGATGTGCCGGTGATGATTTACAAGACTGAAGACCAGGCTCGACGTTTCCTGGCGTTGGTGGATGAATTCTACGAGCGTCATGTGAAGCTGGTGGTCTCGGCAGAAACATCACTTTATGAGATTTACCAGGGTACGAGGCTGAAGTTCGAGTACCAGCGCTGTGTCTCCCGCTTACAAGAGATGCAGAGCGAAGAGTACCTGCGGCTGCCGCATTTACCCTGAGCCTCTCATTACGGTGACGTGATGGTAATTTTATCGTAGAAAACGTTCGCTCTTTGCGTGCGAGTTCTCTATAATCTTGCGACCCCACGTTACAGCAAAGGTTTTTTTCCCAAAACTCTTTGTGTTCCAGTAACTCTATCCGAAGGGGTGGGCTTGCTGGTCAAGATGGTCGTGTGAGCTCCAACCGTTTATTCAAGCGTTTGGGATTTCACCAACGTGTAACTTAATTTGGGTAAGCTTTTAGATGAAAACTTTTACAGCTAAGCCAGAAACCGTCCAACGTGACTGGTATGTTGTTGACGCAACAGGCAAAACCTTAGGTCGTTTAGCGACCGAACTGGCTCGTCGTCTGCGCGGTAAGCACAAAGCGGAATACACTCCGCACGTCGATACTGGTGATTACATCATCGTTCTGAACGCTGAGAAAGTTGCCGTAACCGGTAACAAGCGTACTGACAAGATTTATTACCATCACACCGGCTTCGTCGGTGGTATCAAGCAAGCGACCTTCGAAGAGATGATTGCTCGCCGTCCTGAGCGTGTGATTGAAATCGCGGTTAAAGGCATGCTGCCAAAGGGCCCGCTGGGCCGTGCTATGTACCGTAAACTGAAAGTTTACGCGGGCAACGAGCACAACCATGCGGCACAGCAACCGCAAGTTCTTGACATTTAATCGGGATTACAGGCAATGGCTGAGAATCAAAACTACGGCACTGGTCGCCGCAAAAGCTCTTCCGCACGCGTCTTCATTAAGCCGGGTAGCGGTAACATCGTTATCAACCAGCGTTCTTTAGAACAGTACTTCGGTCGCGAAACTGCCCGCATGGTAGTTCGCCAGCCGCTGGAACTTCTGGACATGGTAGGTAAATTTGATCTGTACATCACTGTTAAAGGTGGTGGTATCTCTGGTCAGGCTGGTGCGATCCGTCATGGTATCACACGCGCTCTGATGGAGTACGACGAGTCACTGCGTGGCGAACTGCGTAAAGCAGGCTTCGTTACTCGTGATGCTCGTCAGGTTGAACGTAAGAAAGTCGGTCTGCGTAAAGCACGTCGTCGTCCTCAGTTCTCCAAACGTTAATTTTTTCTGCTCAGGCAGAATCGATTATCGGAAAACCCGGTGCCTGGCGCCGGGTTTTTTATTTTCTTCTAGTGCAAAAAGCGCGAAACACACACCGCTTTACCATTTTCCCCTGCAATTCCGTCTGCGACCCCCCACAAGCTGACTAAAATCTGGTAGACTATGTGTCACTTTGTGCCCATTGGCCGGGCAATGACGCGTGTATCCTGTGTACCAGGAATCGGTCAATCTTCGGGCTGGTGGCAATGATGAGTCGCCACGTGGATGGCTATTCGCAGTAATTTTCTCGATAAACTTGGAGGTTTACATGGCTGTCGCTGCCAACAAACGTTCGGTAATGACGCTGTTTTCTGGTCCGACTGACATTTTCAGCCACCAGGTACGCATTGTACTGGCTGAGAAGGGTGTTAGTGTCGAGATCGAGCAGGTTGAAACGGATAACCTGCCGCAGGATCTGATCGACCTCAACCCGTACCGTACCGTACCCACCCTCGTTGATCGCGAGCTGACGCTGTATGAATCGCGCATCATCATGGAATATCTGGACGAGCGTTTCCCGCATCCACCATTGATGCCGGTGTACCCGGTAGCGCGTGGTGAAAGCCGCCTGATGATGCACCGCGTCGAGCAGGACTGGTACAGCCTGATGCGTAAAGTTGAAAACGGTACCGCGCAGGAAGCTGAAGCGGCACGTAAGCAACTGCGTGAAGAGCTGCTGGCAATCGCTCCGCTGTTCGCACGTACGCCGTTCTTTATGAGCGAAGAGTTCAGCCTGGTTGACTGCTATCTGGCTCCGCTGTTGTGGCGTTTACCGCAGATGGGTATTGAGCTGATTGGTGCGGGTTCAAAAGAGCTGAAAGGCTATATGACGCGTGTCTTCGAGCGTGATTCCTTCCTGGCTTCCCTGACTGAAGCAGAACGTGAAATGCGCCTGCATACGCGGGGCTGATTACGATGGAAATGTCCCAACTTACCGCACGTCGTCCTTATTTGCTGCGCGCTTTTTATGAGTGGTTGCTCGACAACAATCTCACGCCGCATCTGGTCGTCGACATTAATTTGCCCGGCGTGATGGTGCCCCTGGAATACGCCCGCGATGGTCAGATCGTTCTGAACATTGCGCCGCGTGCTGTGGGCAATCTTGAGTTGGGCAATGATGAAGTTCGCTTCAGCGCCCGTTTTGGCGGTGTTCCTCGTCAGGTTTCCGTGCCATTAGCGGCGGTACTGGCGGTTTACGCCCGTGAAAACGGCGCGGGTACCATGTTCGAACCTGAACCGGCGTATGACGAAGCGGGTGAATTCGAGGCATCTGGCGGGCAGGATGTTGCCCCGGAAACGGTGATGTCGGTGATCGATGGTGATCGTCCCGATGACAGCGTTTCTGACGATGAGGGCCCTGATGATGAGCCGCCTCCGCGCGGTGGTCGTCCGGCGCTTCGCGTTGTGAAATAAAAAACGGGCCTGATGGCCCGTTTTTTTTATCCCTGTCTCTGGAGCGAACCGATGTTACGGTTCGCCTCACTTCTCTTAATAGACATCGCGCAGGTAGCGTTTTTCTTTCTTCAGCTGATCGACGTAATCTGCTGCACGTTCCGCAGACATCCCACCAAACTGAGTAATCACCTGATAAAGCGCCTTATCGACGTCTTTAGCCATGCGTGAAGCATCGCCACAGACATAGAAGTAAGCCCCTTCTTCTAACCAGGCAAACAGCTCTGCACCCTGTTCCAGCATGCGGGTCTGCACATAGATTTTCTCAGCCTGATCGCGTGAGAAGGCTAAGTCCAGGCGCGTCAGTAAACCACTTTCCTGCCAGGTATTCAGTTCATCCTGATAGATATAGTCGTGTTCCTGATGCTGATCGCCGAAGAACAACCAGTTTTTGCCTTTAGCGTTTAACGCTTCACGCTCTTCAAGGAAAGCACGGAACGGGGCAATACCGGTACCTGGGCCAATCATGATCAGCGGAGCATCATTATTGGATGGCACGCGGAACGCTTTATTCGGTGAAATGAAGATCGCAGGTTTTTCACCCCGTTTAACGCGCTCAGCCAGGTAAGTTGAGCAGACGCCATTACGTGCACGGCCTGCGCTGTGATAACGAACGGAAGCGATGGTCAGATGCACCTGATTAGGGTGTGCTTTCTGACTGGACGAAATGGAGTAAGCGCGGTGCTGCAACGGACGCAGCAGGGCAACAAACTCAGGAATACTCAGTGAACGAGTCACATCCAGCTGCAGCAGGTCGAGGGTATCTTTACCCCACAGCCACACACCCAGCGCATCTTTATCGTCATGCTGTAAGACATGACGCAGCTCCTGGTTGGTGGTGTTCTGGCCAACCCATTCGATCAGCTTGCGTGAAGGTTCAGAGATCTCAAACTGGTAGGTCAGCAGGTCGCCCAGACTTCTTTCAAAGCCAGGAACGGGTGTATCGTAGTCTGATTTCAGCTGCGTCAGCAGCAGAGTGACGAGTGCCGGTTCGTTGACCGGGATAACACCCAACGCATCACCCGCTTCGTACTTCAGACCACTGTCGGTCAGATCAAACTCGAAGTGACGAATATCTTTGCCTGAGTTCTCACCGGACAGACGCTTGTTCGTCGCCAGTGCAGCAGCGTAAGGGTTGTTTTTATTGCTGCCAGGGATGACTGGCGCTTCGGGTGCGCTCTCCAGGGCATTACCGCTGCTGCCTGCGCTGGCAGCAAACTGTGGCATGGAGCTGGCGATCCATTCGTTAGACGGCTCTTCATAGTCGATATCGCAGTCGATGCGGTCATAGACACGTTTTGCGCCCAGCTGCTCAAGACGCATATCGATAAATTTACCTGCCTGACAGAAACCGTCGTAGCCTGTATCGCCAATCGCCAGTACCGCAAAGTGCATCTGTTCCAGACGTGGAGCTGTGCTGGCAGAGATAGCCTGCCAGAACAGCTGCGCGTTATCTGGCATTTCACCTTCACCGTAGGTCGAGGTGATCACCAGCACGTGACGCATGGTCGCGAACACGTCGATATCGACTTCGCCCAGACCCTGAACGACAGGCACCAAGCCTTTCGCACGCGCTGCTTTCGCGGCGCTCTGTGCTAATGCTTCCGCATTACCCGTCTGGGAACCAAACAGGATGTGAAGCTGGGTCGTTGCTGCGGAGGCGGCAGAGCCTGCCGCCTGCGGCTGATTTTCCAGCACCAGCAGGCGTGAATGTAAACCAGCAAGGAAGCCTGCCAGCCAAAATTTCTGCTCACCATTAAACGGTGCATCTTCAGGAATATAAGGAATCTTCATCGCTTTTATCTACTCAATCCCGTTTGAATACTCGTTATAGAATATTAGTTTCTGTTCTTATCAATAATCAGGCTAATTTGCCGACTGCGGCAGCCAGTTCAGGCAGTGCAGCACGAGCAAACAGCTCTTCAAAGTCAGGCAGTCGTCCCAGTACTTCTCTGTTGCATGCATCCTGATACATGATCCAACCGTACGTCGCCAGACTGTCCATTGAACGGATGTTACGTTGCGTCAGCGCGGCTTTATAATCGGTCATGCGCTTCGCACCAATCAGGCAGGAAAGCTCTTCATCACTGTAGCTTTCAATGGCCGCGCGACCGTGGCGCTGCAACTTGCTGATCAGCGTGAAATCCTCGGTCATCAGCAGGTTACGCACCGCTTTCTCAACCGCCGGGTCTTCCACTGAAGTACCTTTCGGCAGACGCGAAAGTGCCAGCTGTTGCGCAGAGCTGAGGACGGTGTAGTTGTTTAACAACACCAGCATCTCGGGGGTATCCGTTGCGCCGTAGCCCGGAACCGCACCATTGGCGATGGCTTTACCTTCACGCCATGCCGCTTTAAATTTCGCGACCTGATGACCGGCAAGTGCGGTAGAGAGTTCTTCAAGCAAATCCTTACGGGTTTTCGCTTTCAGAATTTCAGCACCATCCTGATACAGCAACAGGGAACGCGGCATCACGTAAACGAAATGCTGGCTCTCTGTTTCCCAGTGATCAAGCAACCACTGAGCACGCGGAGAAGAGGTCGCTTCCAGATGCCAGTTCAGCATGGTCAGTACCGCTTCTTTATGAACGCGTGCCATCTCGTTGTCATCGGTGATGGAACCCAGCATCACGGAATCACCGGCAGCAGAACCCGCCAGCGTGCCGTACGGGTCGTACTGGTAGGCGAAACCGCCGCTCATGCCATTACCAAACCCAGTACCGTACGTACCAAGGTTAAGCACCGCACCGTTCGTCATATATTCGCAGCAGAAATCACCGACGCCTTCAACAACCGCAGTCGCACCGGAGTTACGCACGGCAAAACGGTCACCCGCCTGGCCTTGTGCGTACAGACGCCCGCCGGTGGCACCGAACAGGGCAAAGTTACCGATCAACACGTTGCCTTCCGCGTCCTGTGAGCCGCCGCCAGGCGACATCACCACAATCTCCCCGCCGCACTGGCCCTTACCCACACCGTCGTTACAGGTGCCGTAATGTTCCAGGCGCATGCCATCGTTACAGAACACGCCGTAGGACTGGCCAGCAGAACCGGAGGTAGAGATAGTGATCGTCGCCGGTGCCAGATAGCGGCGCCCGCGATCGTCCAGCAGCGCGGCCGGAATACGGCTCAAATGCTCAGCGTTCAGTGTATGGTTCAGCAGGCGCTCAATGTCGATAGCCAACTGACCGCCCACGCTCTTGTTACGGTTGTTCAGTGTGATCCCTGCGCCGAGCTTGATCTCAGTGGATCCCTGGCTGACCAGTTGATCGTTCAGCAGATCAATCCAGCCGTTATCCAGCTCAAAATCTTTTTCCAGATAGACTGGACGGGCGATTTTCAGCTCGGGCACTACGGTCAACATGGCACGCAGATCCAGTTTGCCGACTTCCAGTGGGTGATCCATCAGGTGCAGCAGATCGGAGCGGCCACGGGCTTCGCGCAGTGAGCGCAGGCCGAGACGCGCCAGCATTTCACGCACTTCATGCGCAACGTTGATAAAATATTGCGCCAGCTGGCGCGGATCGCCATCAAAGGCTTCGGCATTGGTGGTCAGGCCTGCCGGGCATTTCACGTTACAGTTTTTCGCCATCACACATTTCAGCATCATCAGTGCAGTGGTACCGAACTCGAAACTGTCACCGCCCAGCAGCGCGGATTTCACTACGTCGCTACCTGTCTGCTGTGCGCCAGAGCAGCGCAGCAGCACTTTTTCACGCAGGCCGTTGGCACACAGCGCCTGATGCACTTCGGCGATGCCGATTTCTGCCACGCGCCCGGTGTATTTCAGGCTGGTGACCGAGGCTGCCCCGGTTCCCCCGGTGTTACCGGCAACGTTGATGACATCGGCACCGGCTTTCGCCACGCCAACAGCAATGGTGCCGATACCTTCAGAGGAAACCAGTTTGACGATGACACGCACACGCGCCGCTTTACAGTCGTGGATCAGCTGCGCCAGATCTTCAATCGAATAGGTGTCATGGTGCGGAGGAGGTGAAACCAGCTCCACGCCCGGTGTACCACCACGTGCCGCCGCGATTTCTACCGTCACTTTGGCTGCCGGTAACTGGCCGCCTTCACCCGGTTTTGCGCCCTGGCCAATCTTGATTTCCAGCTCTTCGAGCATAGGGTCAGCCAGATAGGCGGCCCAGACGCCGAAACGACCGGATGCCAGCTGCTTGATACGTGAAGCACGAATGGTCCCATGGCGTGAGTAGTGTTCACCGCCTTCACCGCAGTTACTCATGCCGCCCACCATGTTGGTGCCGTGAGCAACGGCTTCGTGTGCCGGGGCGACCAGCGCACCGTGGCTCATCGCGCCAGAGGCAAAGGTACGGGTAATTTCGTGAGCGGGCTGCACTTCACTCAATGGCAGTGCCGGAGAGATCGTGAAGATGCGTGACAGATAATCTGCTGCTTTTCCGGTTGCCGTCAGGTGCAGAGCATCCGCCGCCACTTCGACATGCTGAATCGCGTCACCAAAGCGTTTTTTCAGGACGACGGAGAGCGTGGTCAAACGGTCATACTCGCTTTTCAGGCCGACGATGGCATCAGTCAGGCGCAGCGTAAACCGATCGTCGCTGCCTTCTGTCGCTTCACACTCCAGCCCACGCACGGCAAAGCCGTTGTTGACCAGCGAGTAGCGTCCCAGCTTACGGGTGAATTCTGCTTCACTGTCCACGTGCGTTAAGTCTGCCGGCAGGGCGAGAATATCACGCAGGGCCGCCGGGCGACGTTTACGCTCTTCCAGCATCAGGCTGGAGAACTGGCGGTAATCAGCGGTGATGGTGAAGTTATCGATCACCTCATTCGGGATGCGTTCGAAGCTGCTGTCAGTAAAGGACTTCGCTTTGATATTGAAGGCATTATCCAGCTTGGCCAGCGTCATCAGGCGGATAAAATTATCCTCCTCACGGGCTTTGTCGGTAAAGCGGATAGGCTGCTCAGTCATATCGATAAAGGTACGTACGGCAATGGTTCCGTAAGAGTGGCCTGCACCTTCTGCACGCTCTTTAAACAGCCCCAGCAACGGTACGTCAGACTCGCCCTGAATGCGCAGCGCACTCTGGTGCCAGTCAACGGCCATCTGCGCGATGGTGGCAAAGCCAGCGCCGCCCACCGGGGTTTTGATATTCGGGAAATACTTCTTCAGCACGCGATCTTCGGTATCCAGGAAGTTCGGTTCAAAGAATTCGCCACAGCTGTAGCTTTCAACGGTACACAGACCCACTTTACCCATGGTTTTCATCAGGGCTTTTTCAGCGGCTTTGGCATAGCGTTTAAAGGCTTTATTACCTTCTTCGCCTTCACCGTACTTCTCTTCAGCACGCATCTGAACGCCGAGCGGATAAACCGCCGAAGCACCGAAACCGAGGGTAGCGGCAATGTGATGTGAAGAGATGCTCTGACCGCTTTCCACCACCAGTGAGACATCAAGACGAAGGCCTTCCTGCACCAGGCGTTGGTTGATCGCCGACACCATCAGCAGCATCGGGATAGCCGCACGCGTCGAGGAAATATGGCGGTCAGTAATAACGGCGATGCCGCCCTGTTCACGGGCAAAATCAACCACATCCTGCGCCAGGGCATCAATGGCTTTTTCCAGCGCATCAGCATTGGCCGCACGGCTTTCAGGATCGGTTCCGATAACTGGCTCGTAGAGCATTTCAAAACGGGCATAAGGTGCCACGGTCTGCTCGCGCAGCTGCAGCATATCCAGATGCGTCAGAATCGGTGTTGGAACCACAATCTGGTGGCCTTTACTGCGCCCGAGATGCGGTTTAGCGCCTAATGCTACGCGCAGCGTCATGCCGTCCACTTCACGGATAGAATCCAGCGGTGGGTTAGTGACCTGGGCAAAGCGCTGGGAGAAGTAGTGCGCCATGCCGCCTTCGTGATCGGACAGGGCGTTAATCGCGTTGCCGTAACCCATCGCTGAAATCTTCTCAGCGCCGGTGGTCAGCATCGGATCCATCATGAATTTGAAGCTTTCCTGGTTGTAGTAGTAAGCCACAAAACGCTGATAGGTTTTGAGGTCACCGCTGTAACGCAGAGGCGAGCCTTGTTGCTCTGCCGGAATAACCGGGAGTTCCTGTAATGTGACGCGCGACTCTGCCAGCATAGCCGGATAGTCAGCCACCGCAGCCAGTTTCTCCAGCGCTTCGATGGTGGTGTAGCTGCGTTTTTCACTGTGATCGTAATAGAGCATCCCGCCCGCTTCGATACGGCCACGGCGCAGTACGCTTTCCGGTGGGAAGGCGATCTGGCCCGCTTCCGACATCGCACCAATATATTCAGCGGTTTCGACAGAACGCAGGGGACGCAGCCCCAGACGGTCAAGACGCGCACCAATCACTTCGCCGTTACCGAAGATAAGAGCGGCCGGGCCGTCATTCTTCTCTTCGTACAGTGAGAAATATTCCAGCATCGCACGTACTTCAGCAGACAATGATGGATCGTTTTCCCATGCTGGCGGCATCATCGATACCACGGCGGTGATCAGGTCCAGGTTATCTTCCATCAGGCGGCTGTGGATGCTCTGGTCAAGACGGGAGCTGTCTGACTGGCCTTTTGGACGCACGATCTTCTTACCGCGTGCCAGCGCAAGTGCAGATTCTGCAATGCGGTTTTTACGGTCAGTGTTCAGTTCACCGTTGTGCGCCATCAGGCGGAACGGCTGTGCCATGGTGGTGTGCGGGTCGGTATTGGTGGAAAAACGGGTATGGAAGAACAGACCGCGCACCTGGTGGTCAGCATCGGTCAGATCCTGGAAATAAGGAATCACTTCATTGGAGTTCAGACGTGCTTTAAATACCTGCGTGCGCGAGGAAAGCGACAGCGGATAGAGTCCGCCAAATTCACTTTCAGTAAAGGCGCGGGCTTCGATGTCCAGCAGGGCACGGTAAATGCGTTTTTCAAAATCAATCTGGTTAGTCACATCGGCCGGGGCAGTAAACACCCATTGCGCGATAGGCAACTGGAACTGAATCGCCGCCGGGCGCAGCACGCTGTTATCCAGCGGCATATCGCGCTTAACGATGATCGTCAAATCATAGGCGGCCAGCGTTTCTTCGACCAGGCGCTCGGCGTTGGCTCGTAGCGCACTGTCTTTCGGCACAAAGAAGTTACCGACGCCATAACGGCCCGCTTCCAGCGGCAATCCGGTAATTTTGCGGAAAAAGTGCAAAGAGAGGTCAACGTTGACGCCAGCGCCATCACCCACGCCTTCGGCTGACATACCCCCGCGATGAGGAACGGTGCACAGGGCATTGTGTGCCATCTGCAGAACCTCATGAGTTTGCTCGCCGTCCTTACGAGTAATGAAACCTACGCCACAGCTATCACTGTCTTTTGATGGATCATACAAGCCATAGGGATAAGGTTTTGAGTTGGACATTGAGGGCCTCCTTAAACTGCTTTTGACATTACCACTGTTCTTCAGGCACAGAGCGCTACGGGCAGTCTTCTCTGGCTCTGTATCATTTTATGCCGCTAAAACGCAGACACCGTGACTCCGAACATTCCATTGATGGACATTTGTTTAAACGTCCTTGAATGAGTTGCTCACGAAATTCCGGGTCTCAAATTGGAGATAACTTGCATCACGAGGGAGTCTACTTGCTGCATAGATATGCCGAGACACTGGCCCGTTAGGAAAGCTTCCAGCGGATTTCCAACTTATCGGGAAAGCGTACTCAGGTCAAATAGCGATCTTACTTATACCTTTTAGCGTGTTTTGTGAATTATCTTCATGATAAATAACAAAATAATGCCATATTTTAACCCTATCGACCCATGCATGAAGGCACAGGAAGTGTGAGCTGACTCACTATAGGGCAGCGGGCAAATCTCTGCACCATGCTGGTGCCGGGGTTATTGGCAGCAGAATGTGCTGTTAGGCGCTTGATAACCGCAGGAACACACTGTTTTTGGCGAGTGGGGTTATTTGAATTAAACAGAGGGGTGTCATTAGTAAAATTAATCATGCCAGGTGTGATTAATATTTCATTAATTGTGAATGATTATTCGTTAGGTGTGACGAGAGACTGCGAGTAAGGCTGACCATCGCTATGAAAAGTATCAACAAGAGAAAGGCGCGCTGAATCCAGAGCGGCCCTACAGATTATGCAGTTATAAAATTTAGTCAATATCTTAAAGGGTAACTTTTTGCTGAGAGGGAAAAAAAGTTTTTATTGTCGGCCACCCTGGTGAGAGCATTGCCAGGCCTGGTTTTGCCGCCAGTACCAGTCTCAGGCCGCAGGGCGCGGAAAATCCCGTCATAACCCGCTGCGGGCTGTGGGTGCTGCTGCACTATTAGTGTGCAGGTTTCTGACCCAGCGTGGGGAGATAGCGCGTTGGTCTTTTGTTCAATTCCGGTATGATTGCCGCTATCCGACTGGAAGGAATCCTTTATGAAACAAATTCGGTTATTAGCGCAGTACTACGTTGATTTGATGGTCAAACTGGGGCTGGTGCGCTTCTCGTTGCTGTTGGCATCGGCGCTGGTGGTACTGGCCATGATTGTGCAGATGGCCGTCACCATGGTGCTGCGTGGTCATGTCGAAAGTATCGATATGGTACGTTCGGTATTTTTCGGTCTGCTGATTACGCCCTGGGCGGTTTACTTCCTCTCGGTGGTGGTGGAGCAACTGGAAGAATCGCGTCAGCGTCTTGCCCGGCTTGTCGATAAGCTTGAAGAGATGCGTAACCGTGATTTGGAACTTAATCAGCAGATGCAGGGTAATATTGTCCAGTTAAATCAGGAGATTACTGACCGTATTAAAGCCGAAGATGCACGCCTGCAGGTGGTGGCGAAACTGAAAGAGGAGATGGTGCGGCGTGAAGAAGCGCAAATCGAACTCGAACAACAATCCTCTTTCCTGCGTTCATTCCTTGATGCCTCCCCTGATCTCGTGTTCTACCGCAATGTTGACCAGCAGTTCTCAGGCTGTAACCGCGCGATGGAATTGCTCACGGGCAAAAGCGAAAAACAGCTTATCGGCCTGTCTCCAAAAGATGTCTACGACGACGACGCAGCGACCAAAGTGCTGGAAACTGATGAGAAAGTCTTCCGTCATAATGTCTCCCTGACTTATGAGCAGTGGCTGCAATATCCTGATGGGCGCAAGGCCTGTTTTGAAATTCGGAAGGTGCCTTATTACGACCGCGTAGGGAAACGTAGTGGGCTGATGGGCTTTGGACGCGATATAACCGAGCGTAAGCGTTACCAGGACGCGTTAGAGAATGCCAGTAGGGATAAGACGACCTTTATCTCTACTATCAGCCACGAGCTTCGTACGCCGCTTAATGGCATTGTGGGTTTGAGCCGTATCCTATTGGATACCCGCCTCAACCAGGAACAGCTGAAGTATCTTAAAACCATCCATGTTTCCGCTATTACACTGGGTAACATTTTCAACGATGTGATTGAGATGGACAAAATCGAGCGCCGCAAAGTGCAGCTGGATAATCAGCCTATTGATTTCACAGGGTTCCTGGCCGATCTGGAAAACCTCTCCGGTTTGCTGGCTGAGCCAAAAGGGCTGAAGTTTGTGCTGGCGCCCTCGCTCCCGCTTCCCCACAAAATTATTGCTGATGGCACACGCCTTCGTCAGATCCTGTGGAACTTGATTGGTAATGCGGTGAAATTTACCCAGCAAGGGGAAATTGTGGTGCGGGTTGGCTATCAGCAGGATGACTGCCTGTGCTTCGAAGTCGAAGATTCTGGCATGGGTATCCCGCAGGATGAGCAGGACAAAATTTTTGCCATGTATTACCAGGTGAAGGATCAGCGTGGCGGCAAGCCTGCGACGGGCACGGGGATTGGACTGGCGGTATCCCGCCGCCTGGCTCAAAGCATGGGAGGCGACATCTGCGTGCATAGCGCGCCTGGTCAGGGTTCCTGCTTCACCCTGACGCTCAACGCACCGCGTGTGATCGAAGACCTCGAGGATGAACAGCAGGAAGAAGATTTGCCACTGCCCGCGCTGCACGTGCTGCTGGTGGAGGATATTGAGTTGAACGTTGTGGTTGCTCGTTCGGTGCTTGAGAAGCTGGGTAACAGCGTAGACGTGGCGATGACAGGGCAAGCTGCACTGGATATGTTTGACCCTGACGAGTTTGATCTGGTGTTGCTGGATATCCAGCTACCCGACATGACCGGACTGGATGTGGCGCGCATCATCCACCAGCGTCATGCCGGAGAGCATCTGCCACCGCTGGTGGCACTGACGGCGAACGTCCTGAAGGATAAACGTGAATACCTTGATGCGGGTATGGATGATGTTCTGAGCAAGCCATTGGCCGTTCCTGCACTCACGGCGATGATCAAAAGATACTGGGATTTCCAGGCAATCGATCTACCTGATGCACCGGAGTTCAATATGGATGAGAAAGAACTGGCGTTACTGGATGTGCCCATGCTTGAACAGTATATCGAGTTGGTCGGGCCGAAACTGATCCATCAGAGCCTCGCGATGTTCGAACAGATGATGCCGGGTTACCTGGCGGTACTGGATTCCAACATGATGGCGCGCGATCAAAAAGGCATTGCGGAAGAGGGCCACAAAATTAAAGGTGCTGCGGGTTCCGTAGGGCTGACACATTTGCAGCAGGTTGCAAAACAGATTCAAAGCCCTGAGCTGCCTGCATGGTGGGATAACGTTCAGGAATGGATTGATGAGCTTAAGCACGAGTGGCGCAATGACGTGGAAGTGTTACGGCAATGGGTTACGGACGCTGAAAAAAAATGACCCCGACCGAAGCCGGGGTGCGCGAATACTGCGCCAACACCAGGGAAAAAGGTCCTCCTGAGCTATTCTGATAAGAATCGTCGAGAGCTCAGGTTTAGGTATTGGGTGAACATAACAATGCTCAGTCACTACTTTAGCAAATCTTGCGTCACATGTTACGGGATTCATTAAAATGTGTGATGTTGAGCAGCGTTCGTAAACAGAAGAACCGATTTTTACAATCCAGTCAAGCGGCGAATTACATTTTACGATAATACGCATATTTATTGAACGATTGTGGCTTTTCCCCAGGTCCTGGGATTGACGTAAACTTTTTGCTCTGATGACTTTTTACTTAGGTACGGGAGTCTCGCTGCTGTAATCGATTTTATTGTTTGTAAGTTGATGTTTTATTTAGTTATTGTTGGGTTTTTGGTCTGGCTTTCCGAAACGTTTTGGTTTCTGCTAGCACAAATTACCGAATCGCCCTCCAGCGGTCGGTAAATGCTGACTCCGTTCAGCAAGATAAACAGCTCTTTCCAGTAACGTGAAACGATGTGGAATCGACTCTAAGGCCAAATCGACACGGGATTTACTTTCTATGAGGCTGAATAATCGAAAGCGTCCAGATGAAATTTATAAGCAGGATGAACCAATCAATTTCGAGTGCTTTCTGCTTCCGACAGATCCATCGTAGAGTGAAGGTAAAGTGCGTGATTTAATGGAACCGATTCCGGTTATGTCGGAGTAACTGACAATCATGGAGAAATCCTGGTGTATTTTCATACTGATAAATTTTGGGCGGATCCTCGGGTATGAGTCGCAATAAAGTGCGCGTGATGGCGCGGATCAAATCGGGGCTATTTCGCCTGGTCCTGGTCGTAATGGGTTTATGGGTGGGTGGTATTGTCCTCTTTGCTTTTTTACCGGTGCCATTTTCTGCCGTGATGGCCGAACGGCAATTGAGCGCCTGGTTCAGTGGTGATTTTCGCTATGTGGCTCATTCTGACTGGGTGTCGATGGATAAGATTTCACCGTGGATGGCGTTGGCGGTTATTGCCTCTGAAGATCAGAAGTTCCCTACGCACTGGGGGTTTGATGTGGCCGCTATTCAGTCAGTACTGGACAGCAGTAATGAGAAAGCGGGTATGCGCGGCGCATCGACACTCTCGCAGCAAACGGCCAAAAACGTATTTCTCTGGGATGGACGGAGCTGGGTGCGTAAAGGCCTGGAGGCCGGTCTGACGGTGGGAATTGAAACAGTATGGACCAAACGCCGGATCCTCACTGTTTATCTTAACGTGGCGGAGATGGGGAAAGGGGTCTTTGGCGTAGAGGAGGCCTCTCAACGCTATTTCCATAAACCGGCCAGTCGCCTGTCTATGTCTGAAGCCGCGCTACTGGCTGCAGTGCTACCCAACCCCATTCGCTTCAGGGCTGATGCTCCGTCTGGCTATGTGCGTCAGCGCCAACAGTGGATTATGCGCCAGATGCGCCAGCTCGGGGGGGAGAGTTTCCTGCGGGAACATAAGTTGCATTAATTCGGGCGGGAAATAGCCAACAGACCGGCTGAAACGCCGGTCTGTTCAGGGGGATGATTAGTCTTCGTCGAATCCGGCATTAAACAGATCGATCACCGCGGCCAGCGCTTCTTCTTCTTGCGCACCACTGGCTTCTACTTCGATATGACCGCCTTTAGCTGAGTCAAGCATCAGTAGCGCAATCACGCTGCTCGCTTCCGCTTCAGTACCGCTTTCATTGCGCAGCAGCACTTCAGCATCAAAACTCTGTACCAGTTCGAACAGCTTCATCGCCGGACGTGCGTGCATACCCAGCTTATTTTTAATCTCAACAGTCTGTTTTACGGTCATGATTTGCGTTTTTCCAGCGTACGGTGACGAGACTGAACGTTTTTACCGCGCGAGCGGAAATAATCTGCCAGTTGCTCGGCAATATACACGGAACGATGTTTACCGCCGGTACAGCCGATCGCCACTGTCAGATAGCTACGGTTATTGGTTTCCAGCATCGGTAACCATAACTCGAGGTAGCTGCGCGTCTGATAAATAAAATTATGCACTTCAGTATGACGATCAAGGAAGGCGGCAACGGGGCGATCAAGACCGGTCATCGGACGCAGCTTCGGATCCCAGTGTGGATTCGGCAGAAAACGGACATCAAACACATAGTCGGCATCAATGGGAATACCGTGTTTGAAACCGAAAGATTCGAATACCATGGTCAGTTCACGTTCGCGTTTCCCCAGCAGGCGGGTACGTAGCATCTCTGCCAGCTCGTGCACTGACATTTCTGAGGTGTCGATAATCAAATCGGCACGGGAACGTAGCGGTTCCAGCAGATCGCTTTCTTCATCGATGGCACTTTCCAGCGACAGATTTTTACTGGAGAGCGGATGCAGGCGACGGGTATCGCTATAGCGACGGATTAAGGTATTACGGTCAGCATCCAGGAACAGAAGCTGCGGCGAAAAACAGTCTGGCAAATTGGTGAGCGCGGTTTCAAATACCTCCGGAGATTCCGGCATGTTACGTACATCGATACTCACAGCAGCAGATATGTTGCGCTCAGCCAGCGAATGAGCCAGATCAGGTAGCAAGACTACAGGCAGGTTATCCACGCAGTAAAAACCCATGTCTTCCAGCGCGCGTAATGCCACTGATTTCCCTGAGCCTGAGCGACCGCTGACGATCATCAGCACCATTTCACTTTTCCCCCAATTTAACCCGCTTTCCCTTAGACCAGAAGCTGCACCAGCGCTGCGTTTCGCTGCGTTGCTGCAACTTCATTATGTCGGGGACTGTGGCAAGAATGACTAACTCTCTTCGTGATCTTCCGTGATGATCTCGTAAAGATCTTCATCGGATTGTGCGGCGCGCAGGCGACGCAGAACGGTTTTATCTGCCAGGCGCTTGGCAACCAGAGAGAGAGTATGAAGATGTGTTTTACACTGATCTGCTGGCACCAGCAGGGCAAACAACAGGTCCACGGGCTGATTATCAATTGCATCAAACGCGATGGGCTGGTCAAGGCGAATGAAGACACCGACTGCGCGTAGCGTATCTTCTTCCAGCTTGCCGTGCGGGATGGCAATGCCATTACCGATACCGGTGCTGCCCATTCTTTCACGCGTCAGAATCGCTTCAAAAATTGTCTGATGCGGGAGGTTAAGCTGTTTCGCCGCAAGCTCGCTGATAATTTCCAGCGCCCGTTTTTTGCTCTGGCAATGTACGCCATTACGGGTACACGAGATGCTCAAGACGGAGCCCAGTTCCAGTTTCAAATCATTGTTCATCATAGTTTCACTTAACTTTTCACTTCCGCAGGCAGGACACTCTTTACCAGCGTTCAGATCAAGAGATTAACATGCCGTATTGATTAACGGCTCGTATTCCCGGAAGAATACGAGCCGATACCGCTTTCAGCATATGCCAGTAGAAGCGGGTTGCTGAAACACCATCAATGCATTGTGAGATTTAGTGTTGTTTTAGCTTATCTTTGTGTTTATTCAACTGGCGAGTCAGCTTGTCGATCAGGCCGTCAATCGCCGCGTACATATCTTTATCTTCCGAGGTGGCATGCAGCTCACCGCCATTCACATGCAATGTTGCATCGGCAATTTGCGTCACTTTCTCCACTTTTAAAACAATATAGACCTGGTTAATCCGGTCAAAGTATTGCTCCAGTTTGGCAAACTTCGCTGTCACAAACTCGCGCAGTGGCTCGGTGATTTCAACGTGCTGTCCAGTGATATTGAGCTGCATAGTGTCTTCCTTCTCTGTTCGTTCAGACCAGCTGTTTGCGCTGATTTGATGGCGGGATGGATAAAGACTCTCGGTATTTTGCCACAGTGCGCCGTGCCACCATAATTCCCTGTTCGGAAAGCATGGAGGTGAGCTTGCTGTCGCTGAGTGGTTTGACGGGATTCTCCGCCGAGATTAATTTTTTCACCAGTGCACGGATCGCCGTTGAGGACGCTTCGCCCCCTCCTTCGGTATTGACGTGACTGGAGAAAAAATACTTAAGTTCAAAAATACCACGTGGACTGTGCAGGTATTTCTGGGTGGTCACACGGGAAATGGTCGATTCATGCATTTCGACGGCACTGGCAATATCAGCCAGCACCATTGGGCGCATATACTCTTCGCCCTGTTCGAAAAAGGCCTGCTGCTGATCCACGATACAGCGTGTCACTTTCAGCAGCGTATCATTTCGGCTTTCCAGGCTTTTAATCAGCCACTTGGCTTCCTGCAAATTACTGCGGATAAACTGCGAATCACTGTCGCTGCGTGAACTTGAGCCTAGTGAAGCGTAATGCTGATTAATCTTCAGACGCGGCACACTGTCTGCATTCAACTCGACCATCCAGCGATTACTGACTTTACGCACCAGCACATCTGGAATGACATACTCGGGTTCCTGAGTATTGATCGATTGGCCTGGGCGCGGGTCAAGCGTTTGAATGACCTGCATCGCTCCCTTCAGCACGTCTTCTTTAAGGCGTGTGACGCGCATCAGGCTGCGGAAATCATGGTTGGCGAGCAGGTCGAGATGCTCACTGACAATCAGCCGTGCTTCTTTCAGCAGCGGCACATCTGCCGCAAACTGGGAGAGCTGTACCAGTAAACAGTCGCGCAGATCGCGGGCGCAGACGCCTACTGGATCAAAACGCTGTACACGTTTCAGCACTGCTTCCACTTCGTCAAGGGTCAGCTCGTCGTTACCCATACTTTCAAGCACTTCCTCGAGCGACACGGTCAGATAGCCCGTATCGTCGACAGCATCGACAATGGAGGTCGCAATCGCGCGATCGGTATCGGTAAAAGGCGTTAGCTCCACCTGCCACATCAGATAGTCCTGTAGTGTCTGGGTCGTTTCACCCTGATAAACAGGTAACTCATCGTCATGGTAATCGGTACCCGTGCCTGACGGCGTACCAGCGGTGTAGATTTCATCCCAGGTCGCATCCAGTGGAAGCTCCTCGGGCATGTCTTTCTGTTCCAGCGCTTCCCGGGTATCCAGCGCTTCTGTTTCCTGATATTCGCGGGTATCAACTTCTTCGTGAATGTCGGTCTGTTCAAGCAACGGGTTACTTTCCAGCGCCAGCTGAATTTCCTGCTGTAGTTCAAGCGTAGAGAGTTGCAGCAGGCGAATGGCCTGCTGCAGTTGTGGCGTCATGGCAAGCTGTTGACTCAGCCTGAGTTGTAAACCTTGCTTCATATTCAGAGTATTAATTCCCCAGAAAACTTACCGAATGTGAACACCTTATCAGAGTCTGAACTCTTCACCCAAATAGACACGCTTAACTTGCTCATCGGCCAGGATCGCTTCCGGGGTGCCGTGGGCGATAAGATGCCCCTGGCTGACGATATAGGCTCTCTCACACACTGCCAGCGTTTCACGTACGTTATGGTCGGTGATCAGCACGCCGAGGCCGCTGTCACGCAGGTGTTCAATAATCTTTTTAATATCAATAACGGAAATCGGGTCAACACCGGCAAACGGTTCATCCAGCAGGATGAATTTTGGATTGGCGGCCAGCGCACGGGCAATTTCTACGCGGCGGCGTTCACCGCCTGATAGCGCCTGACCGAGGCTGTCACGTAAATGTTCGATGTGAAACTCTTCCAGCAGTTCATTAGCACGATCTTCACGCTGCTCACTGGTCAGATCTTCACGAATTTGCAGCACCGCCATCAGATTATCGTAAACACTCAGACGGCGGAAAATAGAGGCTTCCTGTGGCAGATAGCCAATGCCCCGACGCGCACGCGCATGCAGCGGTAAAATGCTGATGTCTTCATCGTCGATCACGATACGACCTGCATCACGCGGCACGATGCCAACCACCATGTAAAACGTGGTGGTCTTGCCTGCGCCGTTCGGGCCAAGCAGGCCCACGATTTCGCCAGACTTCACTTGCAGGCTGACATCTTCAACCACGCGGCGGCCTTTGTAAGCCTTCGCGAGGTTTTCCGCAATTAAGGTTGCCATGTTCGTTAGTTACTCTTTTTCTGACCGTTTGACGGTGTGCCTTTGTCCTGCAACTGCGATGGCACCAGTACGGTAGTGACACGTTTGCCGCTGCTGCCGAAGGCCTGCATTTTTTGCTCTTTCACCAGATAGGTGATGCGATCGCCTTTGACGTTGCTGTCGAGCTGCTCCAGATAGGCGTTGCCGGTTAACTCCACCAGGTCTTTCGCCAGTTCGTAATGCATTTTCTGGGCGTGACCCTGCACGGGTTTGCCACTGTCCTGCATCTGGTAGAAGGTCGCAGGATTGCCGTAGGCATCAACAATGGTTTTATTGCTGTCGCCACCCGGACGGGTCACCACCACTTTATCGGCCGTGATTTTAATCGTACCCTGCGTCACGATGACTTTTCCGGTAAACGTGGCAACGTTGCCTTGCATATCCAGCGCCTGATTTTCCGAGTCGACATTCACCGGTTTATCCGAATCGCCCGTTAACGCTAAAGCAGGAACGCTCACGGCGAACAGCAGGGTTGCAGTCAGTAACTTAAGGCTTTTGTTCATTTTGAATTTCATAAGATGTTTTGACCTTTTCAATCAACTCGGCAGTTTTCTTCCGTAAATTCCCACGCATCTTCATACCTGTAGAGTTAAAGCTGCTGCCATAAAGTGTTACCTGATCGTCCGAGGTCACATCCTGAGTCGTCAGGTTAATTTGCGCATTATCTGTTTTGATGCGCTCAAGCTGTGCGTCTTTCGTCAGGCTGTTAACTTCCACATGCCCGTATAGGTACAGCATGCGATCGTTAGTGAGCTTGGCTTTGTCTCCACGCACTGACCACGTTGGAACCTTGTTCTCATCGTAGGTGGTCATCACCGGGTTATCGAACCAGGTTACAGCATCCGCCGAAAAATAGGTCACCTTGTCAGAAACCAGCTTGTAGCTCAGCGCTCCGGTTGGGTTATAAACTACCGTATGTGAGTTATCACTCATATAGGTGGGTTCATTATTGTCCTGCGTTGCTGCACCGTCGTTATCATCGGTGGCAGTCAGATTCCAGCCAATCAGCACAATGGCGATCAGTGCCAGTATCAGCGTCATCCAGCGTCTTGTTTTACTCATACCGACTGCCCTTTGGCCTCATCAAACTTGCCCTGTGCAATCAGGATTAGATCGCAAATTTCCCGAACTGCACCACGACCACCCGCAATACGGGTCACGTAGTGAGCGCGGGGAAGCAAAATGGGATGAGCATCAGCAACGGTCACACTCAGGCCCACTTCAGCCATGACCGGCCAGTCAATCAGATCATCACCAATATAGGCAACCTGCTCCGCACTGAGTGACAGTGTATCCAGAAGTTCACGGAAGGCCAAAAGCTTATCCGTTTGTCCCTGGTAAAGATGCGTAATCCCCAGTGTGGCACAGCGATCTTCCAGCAGTTTGGCTTTACGGCCGGTAATAATAGCCACTTCAATCCCGGAGGTGAGCAGGCAGCGAATACCATAACCATCACGCACATTGAAGGCTTTGAGTTCTTCACCATTGTTACCCTGGTAGATCACGCCGTCTGACATGACACCATCGACATCGCAGATCAACAGTTTTATGTTCTGCGCTTGTGCCATCACCTGTTGGCTGACCGGGCCGTAACAGGTCTCAACGGTGGCTGCTGAATGACTCATTTTTGTTCACTTCCTTTGTTAAACCACACCAGCACGAAGCATGTCATGCATATGCACCACGCCCAGCAGTGTGTCGCCGTCGGCGACCATCACGGAGGTAATATTCTTATTTTGCATCAGATTCAGCGCATCCACTGCCAGGGTATTAGGCCGAACGCGGATCCCGCCCGGGGTCATCACGCTTTCGATGCCGGCATGCTGGATATCAACGCCCATATCGAAGACACGGCGCAAATCGCCATCGGTAAAGATGCCTTCGATTTTCATCAAATCGTTGCAGATTACCGTCATTCCCATATTTTTACGCGTTATTTCCAGCAGCGCATCGCGGAGTGAAGCATCACGGCTCACGTGCGGCATGTCGCTGCCCGAGTGCATGATATCATCAACACGCAGTAGCAGCTTACGCCCCAGCGCACCACCGGGATGGGAGAGCGCAAAATCTTCCGGTGTGAAGCCACGTGCTTTCAACAGGGCAACGGCCAGGGCATCTCCCATGACCAGTGTTGCCGTCGTGCTGGTCGTTGGTGCCAGGCCCAGTGGACAAGCTTCCTGTGGCACTTTAACACACAGATGCACATCCGCTGCGCGGCCCATTGCACTTTCCGGGCGGCTGGTGAGGCAGATTAATGTGACGCGTAAGCGTTTTAGCACCGGAATCAGTGCCAGAACTTCGGAAGATTCACCGGAGTTAGAGATGGCTAATACTACGTCATTGGGGCTGACCATGCCCAGATCGCCGTGACTGGCCTCAGCGGGGTGGACAAAAAACGATGGCGTACCGGTACTGGCAAAGGTAGCGGCTATTTTCTTACCGATATGCCCCGATTTCCCCATTCCCATCACCACAACTTTACCGCCACAGCGATAGATCAGGTTGCAGGCATGGGTAAAATCGTCGTTGATGTACTGATCGAGCTGCTCTAACCCTTCACGTTCAATCCGCAATACTTCTTTCCCGGCCTGTTGAAAGTCAAAGTCGGGATCGGCAGTGATATGCGCCATAGTAGTCCAGTCCTTTTACCAGAAAGTCACAGAGGGGAAGCCATAGAGCATTCCCACCCAGACGATAAATCCGCACAGCAACAATGCACCAGCCAGCCGACCAATGCGACGACTGCGTTGCAAACAGATTAATGTAAACAGCGCACTGACACCCAGCATCACCCAATAATCACGGGCGAAGATAGCGGTGTCGAGCGTGCCGGGATGAATCAGTGCCGGGATGCCCAGCACAATCGCGATATTATAGATGTTTGAACCAATCAGGTTTCCGACGGCGATATCATCTTCGCCTTTTAGTGCTCCGGCAATAACCGTAGCCAGTTCCGGCAGGCTGGTGCCTACTGAAATGATGGTCAGGCCAATCACCAGTTCACTCACGCCAAAATAATCAGCAATGACCGTCGCATTATCGATCACCATACGCGTAGACATGGGTAGCAGGATCAGCGCAACGGCCAGCCACAGGAAAGCAACGGTATTGCCCGCCTCATCGCGTGGCAGTTCGGCCAGCTGTTCCCGGGTCAGAGAGTCATTACCGTCGCGTTCAGCACGGCGTGCGATTTTAATGATGAACAACAGATAGATGGCTGCGATAGCGATCAGCGCCAGACCATCATTCCGGCTCAGTTCGTTATCGAACAACGTCACACCGCACAGCAGGGTGACCAGCAGCATCAGTGGGAGCTCACGCCGGATCAGGTTTGAATGAACGGTGAGCGGGTGTAGCAGCGCTGCGCCTCCCAATATCAGCAAAATATTGGTAATATTCGAGCCCATCGCTGTTCCTACGGCAATATCCATCTGCCCATGTGTAGCAGCAGAGAACGAGACAATCAGCTCGGGCAGTGAGGTGCCGATGCCCACCACGGTCATTCCGATAATTAACGGGGGAATACCAAAGGATCTGCACAAGATAGCGGCGCTAAACACCAGACGATCGGCTCCATAAACCAGTAAGACTAAACCGATAATCAGTAGTGCTGTAGCGACGAGCATGAAGTGTCCTTGTGGTCAGGTCTTATCGTCGAGGGCAGGTGGCGACAACGAAGTAAGGCATGGAAAATTTAATGGCAGTGATTTTGACGGTCTCAAAGCAAAAAGTAAAACTTATGCCAACTTTAGCTACGTCACAGAGGTAAGATTCTGTAAAAATGCCCGGCCCGGAGGGTAATACGTTACTATCGGGGGTAAATTAATCGCCTAAAAATAAAGATAGAGGTAACTATGAGCCAGGCGGAGACGAATCTGGTGGATGTCCGGGGTGTGAGTTTCTCCCGTGGCAACCGTCCGATTTTCGATAACATCTCGCTTACGGTGCCCAAAGGGAAAGTCACCGCCATTATGGGGCCATCCGGGATCGGTAAAACTACGTTGTTACGACTGATAGGTGGGCAGATCCCGCCTGACAGCGGTGAAATCTGGTTCAATGGTGAGAACATTCCCGCGCTGTCGCGTTCGCGTCTTTACGAAGCGCGTAAGAAGATGAGTATGCTGTTTCAGTCAGGTGCGCTGTTTACCGATCTCAGCGTCTTTGACAACGTTGCATGGCCGCTGCGTGAACATTCCCGTCTCCCAGAGCCCTTGCTGAACAGTACGGTGATGATGAAACTGGAAGCCGTGGGATTACGCGGTGCCGCCAATCTGAAACCCTCTGAACTGTCTGGCGGAATGGCGCGGCGTGCCGCTCTGGCCCGTGCGATTGCACTTGAACCCGATTTGATTATGTTCGACGAACCGTTTGTCGGGCAGGATCCGATTACCATGGGCGTGCTGGTGAAGTTAATCGATGAGCTTAATCACGCTTTGGGTGTTACCTGTATCGTGGTTTCTCACGATGTCCCGGAAGTGCTGAGCATTGCCGATTATGCGTATATTATCGCCGATCAAAAAGTGATTGCACAGGGGACAGCCCCACAGTTACGTGAAAATGATGATGCCCGCGTGCGTCAGTTTATTGATGGTATTGCTGACGGGCCCGTGCCGTTCCGTTTCCCGGCAGGGGATTATCTGCAAGATTTAGTCGGCTCAGGGAGGGTGACAGACTGATGTTTCTAAGAGCACTGGCGTCACTCGGGCGAACGGGCATTAATACCTGCGCCTCCTTTGGCCGTGCAGGGTTGATGTTATTCCATGCACTTTTTGGCATTCCTCGCTTTCGTAAACATGCGCCATTGCTGATAAAACAGTTGTATAGCGTTGGCGTGATGTCGTTATTAATTATCGTGGTCTCCGGGCTGTTTATCGGCATGGTGCTTGGCCTGCAGGGTTATCTGGTGCTGAAGACATACAGTGCCGAAACAGGCCTGGGCATGATGGTTGCACTGTCGCTGTTGCGCGAACTGGGGCCGGTTGTCACCGCGTTACTGTTCGCCGGGCGTGCCGGTTCAGCACTGACAGCAGAAATTGGCCTGATGAAAGCCACTGAGCAGCTTTCCAGCATGGAAATGATGGCGGTTGATCCTCTGCGGCGCATTATCTCTCCGCGCTTCTGGGCGGGTGTCATCAGTATGCCGTTGCTTACCCTGATTTTTGTCGCGGTGGGTATTCTTGGCGGTGGGCTGGTGGGGGTCAGCTGGAAAGGTATCGATCCTGGATTCTTCTGGTCAGCCATGCAGAATGCGGTCGACCTGCGCACGGATCTTATCAACTGCGTAATCAAGAGCGCCGTTTTTGCGGTGACGGTCACCTGGATTGCGCTGTTTAACGGCTATGACGCCATTCCGACTTCTGAAGGGATCAGTCGGGCAACGACGCGTACCGTAGTACATGCTTCACTGGCAGTGCTCGGTCTGGATTTTGTGCTTACAGCACTGATGTTTGGGAACTGATTCAATGCAAACGAAAAAAAGCGAGATTTGGGTAGGTGCCTTTTTACTGCTGGCGCTGTGCGCGATTATTTTTCTCTGTCTACGCGTTGCCGACCTGAAGTCACTGGGCAATGAACCGACCTGGAAGCTGTATGCTACTTTTGACAATATTGGTGGTCTGAAAGCAGGATCGCCGGTGAAAGTTGGTGGCGTCGTCATTGGCCGGGTTGAAGACATTACCCTTGACCCGAAAAATTACTCACCGAAGGTCACGATGGATATTGAAGATAAATATAACAATATCCCTGACACCAGTTCTCTGGCTGTGCGCACCTCCGGTCTGCTGGGTGAGCAATATCTGGCCCTGAATATTGGGTTTGATGACCCGGAAATGGGAACTGCTACGCTTAAAGACGGCAGCACGTTGCAGGACACCAAATCTGCAATGGTGCTGGAAGATCTGATTGGACAGTTCCTGTACAAAAGCGGCAACGGTGACGATAAAAACCAAAATTCATCTGCGTCGGGTGACGAGCCGGCCTCAGTGCCCGCCCCGGCGACGACAACTCCAGAAGAGGGCAAATAATGTTTAAACGTTTACTGATGGTGGCGATGCTGGTGATCGCACCAGTGGCAGCCAATGCCGCAGCGGATCAGACCGATCCTTATAAATTAATGAACGAAGCAGCCGCGAAAACGTTTACCCGGTTGAAGAGTGAACAACCGAAAATTAAGCAGGATCCTAACTACCTGCGTCAGATCGTGCGTGAAGAACTGTTGCCGTATGTGCAGATCAAATACGCCGGGGCGCTGGTACTCGGTCGTTACTACAAAGAGGCTACGCCAGCACAGCGTGATGCCTATTTCAAAGCCTTTGGTGATTATCTTGCGCAGGCCTATGGCCAGGCGCTGGCGATGTACAACGGGCAAACATACCAGATTGCTCCGCCTCAGCCGTTGGGGGATGCCAATATTATTGCTATCCGTGTCACCATCATTGACCCGAATGGCCGCCCGCCGGTACGACTGGACTTCCAGTGGCGTAAAAACAGCGTCACGAATCACTGGCAGGCTTATGACATGATTGCGGAAGGTGTCAGCATGATCACGACCAAGCAGAACGAATGGAGTGACACCCTACGTACGAAAGGTATCGACGGCCTGACGGCGCTGTTGAAGTCCTACTCGCAGCAGCCGATTTCATTGAATAAGCAGTCGTAATGAGCGAACAACTGCGTTGGGAGGTAGAGACGGACCATCTGCGTCTCTTCGGGGAGTTGGAACGTGAAACGCTGTTGCCGCTTTGGCAGCAGCGGGAAGCGGTGATGCAGTGGGTCGAAACGATCGATGTTTCCGGGCTGGATCGCGTCGATTCCGGTGGGCTGGCATTGCTGGTCCATCTCCGACAGATCGCGATACAGCGTGGAAGAGTACCGCAGTTTATCGGCATCACCGATAAACTCAGTTCGCTGATCACGCTCTATAACCTGCAGAAAATTATTGTCGGCAGCGACTAAGCCGCCAGAATCGATGCGCCGCGTAACGACAGCGGAACACCTTGAGTTTGCTCATTTTTACTTCAGGAACTGGTGCGCCGGTTCCTCTTTCATCCTGCCTCCGTATTGTTATCCATTCTCATTTAGTCTTTTACTGCTGCTCCTGGCATTTTTTGCTTGTTTAAGAGTGGGGCGGATTCCACTAAGATGTGTGCCTGTTTATTATCAAGTGAATTTGAAAGCATCATGGAAAATAATGAAATTCAGTCCGTGCTGATGGGCGCGTTACCGCTGCAGGAAGTCCACGTTACTGGTGATGGCAGCCATTTCCAGGTGATTGCCGTTGGTGAACTGTTTGGCGAGCTGAGCCGTGTGAAGAAGCAACAGACGGTCTATGCACCCCTGATGGCTTACATCGCGGATAACCGTATTCATGCGGTTTCCATCAAGACTTATACCCCTGAAGAGTGGGCGCGTGACCGTAAACTAAACGGTTTTTAAGCTGTGCAGCGTTCGCCACGTTTGGCGTGGTGAGAGTCTGAACAGCAGATTTTTTGACTGACAACAGAGAGCAGTTGCAATGGATAAATTTCGTGTACAGGGTCCGACCCGCCTGAGTGGTGAAGTCACAATTTCCGGGGCTAAAAATGCCGCATTACCGATCCTGTTCGCAGCTTTGCTGGCTGAAGAGCCGGTAGAGATTCAGAATGTCCCGAAACTGAAGGACATCGATACCACCATGAAACTGCTCAGTCAGTTGGGTGTAAAGGCTGAACGTAATGGTTCCGTGCATCTTGATGCCAGTGACGTCAATATTTTCTGTGCGCCTTACGACCTGGTGAAGACCATGCGTGCTTCTATCTGGGCGTTGGGGCCGCTGGTAGCGCGTTTTGGCCAGGGTCAGGTATCCCTGCCTGGCGGTTGCGCCATCGGTGCCCGTCCTGTTGACCTGCATATCACGGGTCTGGAGCAACTTGGCGCAGAGATTAAGCTGGAAGAAGGTTATGTGAAGGCCTCGGTTAATGGTCGCTTGAAGGGCGCACACATTGTGATGGATAAGGTCAGCGTAGGCGCTACCGTCACCATCATGAGTGCTGCAACGCTGGCAACCGGAACAACGGTTATTGAAAATGCTGCGCGTGAGCCAGAAATTGTGGATACCGCAAACTTCCTGAATACGCTGGGTGCGAAAATCACTGGCGCTGGCAGCGACCGTATTACTATCGAAGGCGTAGAACGTCTGGGTGGTGGGGTCTATCGCGTGTTGCCTGACCGTATCGAGACCGGAACATTCCTGGTGGCGGCGGCGATCTCTGGCGGTAAAGTGGTCTGTCGTGCGGCTCAGCCCGATACTCTGGATGCTGTGCTGGCTAAACTGCGTGAAGCCGGTGCGGATATTGAAGTGGGCAGCGACTGGATCAGCCTGGATATGCACGGTAAGCGGCCAAAAGCGGTAAACCTGCGCACGGCACCACACCCAGGTTTCCCGACTGATATGCAGGCCCAGTTCAGCCTGTTGAATCTGGTGGCAGAAGGTACGGGCGTGATCACCGAGACCATTTTTGAGAACCGATTCATGCATGTGCCGGAGCTGGTCCGTATGGGCGCACACGGTGAAATTGAGAGCAATACGCTGATTTGCCATGGCGTGGAGAAGCTGTCGGGTGCTCAGGTGATGGCGACCGATCTGCGTGCTTCAGCCAGTCTGGTTCTGGCAGGCTGTATTGCGGAAGGTACGACTCTGGTGGATCGTATCTACCACATCGACCGCGGTTATGAGCACATTGAAGATAAGCTGATGGCGCTTGGCGCAAATATTCAGCGCATCAGCGGCGAAGAGTGATTTTCCCGCAATAAAAAAGGGTCGGTATTCAATACCGGCCCTTTTTTTTTACTGCGGATCAGTTTCTTACGGTCGATAAGTTGATGTGTTTTAGGATCGTAGTAGCGGCTGGGCCAGATTTCTGCCGGATGCACATTCAGGGCATCGGCGATCAGCCACTCTCCTTTAGGCCAGGGTCGACTCAACGTATTGGCTAACGTCGATGAACTTAAGCCTGCCAGTCTGGATTGGGCGGCGAGGGTGGTTCCTTTTTTGCGCAGTCCGGCAATGATGTCTGCTGGGTGCCAGTCTTGCTGAGAGTGTTTCATGTGCTTATCCTCCATGGGCACTTTTGGAAAACAGGGCGCGGATTGTTGTCATCAATTGCACTCTGCTGTAGGTATTATTCCGATAAAGCAACTTGTTATATTTCACAATAACAGGCTGTTTATAGCAAATAACTTCCATTAAATTCCAATAAATTTCAGGCATAACTGTTTTTTTGCGTAACGTTACGCAAAATTAGAAGTGACGTGCCGGGGGCATGGGGGAGTGCGCGTGAAAAAAGTGTATCTGAAGGGCGGACAAAAAAACAGAAAGCACGAAGTGGTGTGCTTTCTGTTTAATTTATGGCATTAGAATTCGCGCTGAACTGACATGTGCGCAAGGGCTTCCAGCGCACTCCGCCATGGCGACTCAGGCAGGGCTTTCAGAGCCGTAATGGCTTTATCGGCTTCTTGTTCCGCAGCATTGCGCGTCCATTCCAGTGAGCCACACTGGTGCATTGCTTCCAGAACAGGTTCCAGTAAATGGCGTCCGTTACCTTCTTCAATCGCAGTACGAATCATGCTGGCTTGCTGCGGTGTTCCGTTACGCATGGCATGCAATAACGGCAGTGTCGGTTTACCTTCACTCAGGTCATCACCCACGTTTTTACCCAGCGTTTTGCCATCGGCACTGTAATCCAGCAGATCATCAATGAGCTGGAATGCGGTGCCGATGTAGCGGCCGTAATCCTGCAAAGCCTGCTCTTGTACCGCGTTGGCACCTGCCAGAATGGCCGAGGACTGTGCTGCTGCTTCGAACAGGCGTGCGGTTTTGCTGTAAATGACGCGCATGTAGCTTTCTTCGGTGATGTCCGGGTCATTACAGTTCATCAACTGTAAGACTTCGCCTTCCGCAATCACATTGACCGCTTCAGACATCAGGGCCAGAACCCTCAGCGAGCCGAGGCTGGTCATCATCTGGAACGAGCGAGTGTAGATAAAATCACCGACCAGCACGCTGGCAGCATTGCCAAACGCGGCGTTCGCGGTGGCTTTACCTCTGCGCATATCTGATTCATCCACGACGTCATCGTGTAGCAGCGTGGCGGTATGAATGAATTCGATCAACGCCGCGACGGTAATGTGTTGTTTACCTTCGTAATTATTGATGGCGCGTGCTGCAAGCACAGCGATCATCGGACGGATACGCTTACCTCCGCCACTGATAATGTAATAGCCCAGCTGATTGATGAGGGATACATCCGAGTTCAGCTGGTCGAGTATTGTCGCATTGACGTCCGCCATATCTTGCGCGGTGAGTTCATTTATCTGTTCTAAGTTCATCAGTCTGTTCAGCTATCGCTCAGTTCGCTGCTATGATAAGCGCCTTTACCGTGCCAGTGGCATGAAATGTATGACAGATTGTACTTGAAAAACGCGGCGGTGAAACGTCCCCATTCACGTTGCGTTTTTTTTCTGCAATAGAGCGAAACAGGCTATTGTCTTTACCTGCGAAGTTGCGTAGAATTCGCGCCCTATTGTGAATATTTATAGCGCAGCCTGAAATCAAAGAAGGCAAGCGCGAAAGCGGAGTTTATATGTACGCGGTTTTCCAAAGTGGTGGTAAACAACACCGAGTAAGCGAAGGTCAAACCATTCGCCTGGAAAAGCTGGACATCGCAACCGGCGAAGTCGTTGAATTCGACCAGGTTCTGATGATTGCTAACGGCGAAGACGTTAAAATCGGCGCACCTTTAGTTTCAGGTGGCGTGATCAAGGCTGAAATCGTAGCTCACGGTCGTGGCGACAAGATCAAGATTGTTAAGTTCCGTCGTCGTAAGCATTACCGTAAGCAGCAGGGTCACCGTCAGTGGTTCACTGATGTGAAGATCACTGGCATCAGCGCATAACAGGAGACCTGACAAATGGCACATAAGAAAGCTGGTGGTTCGACCCGTAACGGTCGTGACTCCAATGCAAAACGTCTGGGCGTAAAACGTTTCGGCGGCGAATCTGTACTGGCTGGTAGCATCATCGTTCGTCAGCGTGGCACCAAATTCCACGCGGGCACCAACGTAGGCTGCGGTCGTGACCACACCCTGTTTGCTACTGCAAACGGCAAGGTCCAATTCGAAGTTAAAGGCCCGAACAACCGTAAATACATCAGCATTGTTGCTGAGTAATTAGGTTTTCGTGCCGCGGAACGGCTGTTAAGCCGTTCACTGCTGCGAAAATAAAAGCCCCGCACTAGACTGCGGGGCTTTTTACATTCTGCCAGGGAACACTGATGTTAGTCATCAAACAACAGGCTGGAATGGGTATTGCGCTTGCGCTGGTTACCGCTATGAGCTGGGGTTCGTTACCCATTGCGATGAAAGTGGTGCTGCAGGTGATGGATCCGTTCACTGTGGTGTTCTATCGTTTTTTTCTCGCAGCGTTAGGCCTGGGCACGATTCTGGCCTTGAAACGTCAGCTGCCGCCGCGTGATTTCTTCCGGCACCCGCGTTGGCTGGTGTGGGTGATGATCGCTACCGCCGGACTGGTGGGCAATTTCATCTTGTTTGGCTCTTCGTTGCAGTATCTCAGCCCGACGGCGTCCCAGGTGATTGCCCAGTTGGCTCCTCCTGGTATGATGCTTGCCAGCGTCTTTATCCTGAAAGAAAAGATGCGCGGCAGCCAGATTATCGGTGTCTGTATGCTGCTGTGCGGGTTGGTGATGTTTTTTAATACCAGCCTGGTGGAAATCTTTACCCGTCTGACCAATTACACCTGGGGTGTGATTCTGGGCGTCAGTGCAGCACTGGTGTGGGTGGTTTATGGCGTGACGCAAAAAATTTTGTTGCGTCGACTCGGCTCGCAGCAGATCCTGTTTTTGCTGTACACTTTATGTGCAGTGACGTTATTGCCTTTTGCGCACACCGATCTGGTGTGGCAACTGGACAGATGGCAGCTTGGATGCCTGATTTTTTGTGTGCTGAATACCCTTGTGGGTTACGGCGCACTGGCGGAAGCCTACGCACGCTGGCAGGCGGCTCAGGTCAGCGCAATTGTGACGCTAACGCCACTTTTTACCCTGCTGTTTTCAGAATTTTTATCGCTTGGCTGGCCCGACTTTTTTGCCATTCCGCAACTCAATACCTTAGGGTTTGTCGGAGCAATCGTTGTGGTGTCAGGCGCCATGTTTTCCGCAATTGGTCATCGCTTATGGCCACGGCGGAGCAATCCCGTTCCGGTGCCACCTGCATCGGGCCACGGGCGTATGAGTGATGGAGAAGTAAAATGAAGTTTGTTGATGAAGCGACGATCCTGGTAGTGGCTGGCGATGGCGGTAATGGCTGCGTGAGCTTCCGTCGTGAGAAATATATCCCTCGTGGCGGTCCGGACGGTGGTGATGGTGGCGATGGCGGCGATGTGTATATGCAGGCCGACGAAAACCTGAATACCCTGATCGACTACCGCTTTGAAAAGTCCTTCCGTGCAGAACGTGGGCAGAACGGCCAGAGCCGTGACTGTACCGGTAAACGCGGTGTGGACATCGTTGTTAAAGTACCGGTTGGAACGCGCATTATTGACCAGGGAACCGGTGAAACCCTCGGTGATATGACGCATCATCAGCAGAAGATGATGGTCGCTAAAGGCGGTTGGCACGGTCTGGGCAACACCCGTTTCAAGTCATCCGTGAACCGTACCCCACGCCAGAAAACCATGGGTACGCCGGGTGAAAAGCGTGATTTACAGCTGGAGCTGATGCTGCTGGCTGACGTGGGTATGCTCGGCCTGCCTAACGCAGGTAAATCGACCTTTATTCGCGCTGTTTCTGCTGCGAAACCTAAAGTGGCGGATTATCCGTTTACCACTCTGGTGCCAAGCCTCGGTGTTGTTCGTATGGACAGCGAGCAGAGCTTTGTTATTGCCGATATCCCGGGTCTGATCGAAGGGGCTTCGGATGGTGCAGGTCTGGGTATTCGCTTCCTTAAACACCTTGAGCGTTGCCGTGTACTGTTACACACCATCGATCTGGCACCGATTGACGAAAGCGATCCGATTGAAAACGCTCGCATCATCCTGGCTGAGCTGGAGAAATACAGCGATAAGCTGTTCCAGAAGCCACGCTGGCTGGTGTTCAACAAAGTGGACCTGCTGGATGAAGAAGAAGCCGCATCGCGTGCTAAAGCCATTGCAGACGCTCTGGGATGGACAGAGAAATACTATCTGATCTCTGCGGCAAACCGCTCAGGCGTTAACGCACTGTGCTGGGACCTGATGTCCTTCATCATCGCTAACCCGAAAGAAGCTGAACTGGAAGCTAAACAGCCAGAGAAAGTGGAATTCATGTGGGATGACTATCATCGTCAGCAGCTGGAAGAAACCCAGCCAGAAGTTGAAGAAGAAGACGATGACTGGGATGACGATTGGGACGAAGACGACGAAGAAGGTGTCGAAACCGTCTATCAGCGTTAATCTTCGCTAAAAAAATAGGGTGCCACTGGCGCCCTATTTTTTTGTGCTTAATCGCGGCGGTTCTGATGTGGTACCGCGCCTCTGCGCTTTAGCCGATAATGGCGGTTGTCAGTCGTGCAATACAGCACAGCTGATCCTGTGCATTCACAATCTCAATCTGCCAGACCTGGTTCATACTGCCGCTGTGAAGCGCCCTGCAGATGCCGCGTACGGTTCCGCTATAGACCGCACGCAGATGGCTGGCGCTGACTTCAATACCTACCACATTCTGACCTGGCTGCGAACAGAGCCAACCTGCCATTGACCCCAGCGATTCCGCCAACGCCACTGATGCGCCACCGTGCAGCAGCCCAAACGGCTGCTGTGTGCGAGCATCCATGGGCATAGTGGCTTCCAGCCAGTCAGGCTCCAGTCGGGTAAAGACCATACCCAGCCCGGCAATTAGCGTACCTTCTGCCATCTGATTTAGCTCAGTCAGGCTACTTTGTCGTTTCCACATATCAGGCACCCAGAGTGGCTCCGCCATCGACAACAATATCCTGCATCACGATATGGCTGGCGCTGTCGGAGGCGAGGAACAATACCGTGTTGGCGATTTCCTGAGGTTGGGCAATTTTCTGCAACGGAATACCCAGTTTGTACTGATCGGGGTAGCCGGCGATCATCTGCTGTTCGTCTTCCGGTTTATGCCACAGGCTCCGTTGCATCGCGGTGTCTGTGGAACCGGGTGAAACGATATTGCAGCGGACACCAAAGGGAGCCATTTCCAGCCCGACAGTGAGGCACAGGCTACGCAGGGCTGCTTTAGAAGCACCATAAGCTGACATACCGATACGCGGCGCGTGTGCCGCATTGGAGGCAACAGTGACAATCGCGCCGGCACGTTGCTGACGGAACAGTGGCAGTGTTTGCTGGAACAGATTGAATGCCCCCCCGGCGTTGACGGCCATGCAGGCCTGCCAGTCCTCCACCGCGAGTTCTTCGGTGCTGCCAGTACGTAAAATACCGGCAGCATTCACCAGCACATCAAGGCGGGGTGTATCTGACAGCAGGCGCTGACAGACACGTTTCACCTGATCGGCATCGGAAATATCGACAATGGCGCGCTGGAAGGGGTAATCGTTTTGCGAAAACTGTTTATCAAACCCCACCACAGAGGCACCCGCAGCAACAAATGCCAGTGCAGTATGATAACCAATCCCCTGGCCCGCCCCGGTGATCCACACCTGTTTATTGCTGAAGTCAAAACGGCATGACATTACGCAGGCTCCCTCGACAGCAGTGCCCACCAGCCATCAATACTGGGATTTTTTGCCAGGGCGATGAAGTCGATATCGCTATGCACCTGGCGCCAGCGGGCTGCCAGCGCCATCATGCGCACCGAATCCAGTCCGTAATCCACCAGATTTTCGCTATCAAGGAGATCATCGCTGTCTTCATCCAGCAGGGGCAGGACCACGGCACGTAGCTGCTCTTTGCTTTGTGGCAGTGGCAGCAGGGTTTCCGTCATCACAACGCGGCCGCTGCGACCGGCTGTATAGGTCAGCGACATCATATGTTCTTCGCGGCTGAAGTCAGCCAGGGCGTCAGCCACCATAAATGGCTTGATGTTACGCATAAAGGCGTCGGTCGCGGTGGTCAGACAGCCAATGTGGGCATATACGCCACAGATAATCAGCTGGTCGCGTCCGGTTTCATTCAGGATCGATTCCAGCGGTGAGCGATGAAATGCGCTGTAACGCCATTTCACCAGCACCTGGTCATGTTCATCCGGTGCCAGTGCAGCCACGACTTTCTGCTGATCAGGGTGTTTGTTGAGGCCAGGTCCCCACATGTCGTTTAGCAGAGCACGATCTTCAGCACTTTGCTCATTGGGCTGTGCGGTGTAGAACACCGGGATCCCCTGGGATTTGCAGTACTCGCGTAACCGGGCAATATTGGCGACGACTTGTTCAATCAGCGGGCTGTCTTCACCCCAAAAATTGAGGAAATACTCCTGCATATCGTGGATCAGTAACGCGGCACGCGCCGGTTCAAAGGCCCAGGTCACTTTATTGGCTGGCAGTTCGGCTGCGGTTGGCAGCGCGTAAGAATTTAACGTTGGAATAGCCATTACTCTCTCCTGAAAATTATCCGTTCTGCTGAGCGGCCAGCTGCTGGCGCAGGCGTTTTTTGTCCACTTTTCCCACCGGGGTGAGCGGTAGCTCATCGACACATTCAATGCGATCCGGCAGCTTGAATTCCGCCACGCCCAGTTCACGCAGATGACGACGTAAGACCACCGGTTTTAGCGCACGACGCGCGACAATAAACGCACAGCTTTTCTCACCCATCAGGTTGTCTTCCATGGACACCAGCGCAGCATGGATCACGTCTTCATGGCGCAGTAGCAGATTTTCGATCTCTTCCGCTGCGATCTTTTCGCCACCCCGGTTGATCTGATCCTTCTCGCGCCCCTGAACGGTGATGTAGCCGTCTGCAGCGATGGCGATCAGATCGCCGGAGCAGTAGAAACCCTGATCATCGAAGCTGGCAGCATTGTGCTCCGGGCTATTGTAGTAACCACGGAAGGTATAAGGGCCGCGCGTCATCAGGCGGCCGGTTTCTCCCGCGGGCAGTGGCTGACCCTGCTCATCCGCGACCCAAACCTCGTCGTCGTCAGAGATCGGACGGCCCTGCGTAGTGAGAATATGCTGCTGGTCATCGTCCAGGCGGGTGTAGTTCACCAGACCTTCGGCCATGCCAAAGACCTGCTGGAGCTGGCAGCCAATTTCTTTCTGGATACGTGAAGCCAGTGATTCACTGAGCTTGGCACCACCAACTTGTAACAGTGCCAGTGATGTCAGTGCACGGTTGCTGCCCCATTCCTGAATTGCCTGTAACCACAGACTGACGGCGGGTGGCACCAGTGCCGCCACGTTAACCTGATGTTGTTCAATCAGCGGGAAGCAGAGGTTGGCACTGGGATCGTTCGCCATTACCACACAGCCACCCGCGTAAAACACGCCGAGGGAGCCTGGTGAGCTCATCGCATAGTTATGGGCGGCGGGCAGGGCATTCAGATAACGAGTCTGTGCGTTGAACTCACAGATCTCAACGCTGCCACGAATACTGTAGTAATAATCATTGTGGGTACGTGGGATCAGTTTCGGGGTTCCGGTACTGCCGCCGGAGAGCTGAAAGAAGGCCACTTCATCGGCAGCAGAGGGGCTGGCTATAAAATCGCCGGCATCTGCATCAATCAGGCCTGACAGTGAAAGCGCAACGTTGTTTTCATTGTGCAACGCCACGACCTTCAGCGCCGGGAAATCCTGCCGGAGTTGATTGAGATAATCATCGTTGCTAAACAGGCTGTGCTGGCGGTCGGCAATCAACAGCGCGGGCTGAATTTGCAGCGCGTAGGCGCTCAGTTCGTTGCGTTGATGACTGAATAGTGCGTTAACAGGGGCGACGCCAATTTTCAGCAAGGCAAAAAAGGTGACGTAGAATTCTGCAACGTTACCCAGTTGTACCAGTGCCGTGTCACCTGACTTCAGACCACGGCGTTGCAGCGAGGCTGCCAGGCGATCGGACTGCTGTGCCAGATCGTGGTAGCGATAACGGCGCGTGCCGTCAATCACGGCTACGGCGCTGCTGCCAGCGTGACGTTGCAGAATGTCCGTTAACGGCAGATCCAGCCAGTAACCTTTTGCGCGATACTGTGTGGCCAGATCGTTCGGCCAGCGAGAATAAGGGATGGTCATGACAGCACTCTTTAGTTCAGGCCAAAAGCCCGTAGCATGGTGTTGAGTTTGACGCCGGTTTCCCGCCATTCGGATTCCGGGCTGGAGGCCGGAACGATACCGGCACCGGCAAACAGACGAACGCGGTTACCGTTCACTTTGCCGCAGCGGATGGTGACGACCCATTCACCGTTGCCGTGCTCATCGCACCAGCCGACAATGCCGCCAAAGAGGCCCCGATTGAACGGTTCCAGTTCAGCAATCAGTTTCTGGGCAGTGGTATGCGGGAAGCCGCTCAGCGCCGGCGTTGGATGCAGCAGGCAGGCCAGTGACAGTGCCGTATCGGCTTTCTGGCTCACTTCACCTTCAATCGCGGTGCCCAGATGCCAGAGCGTCGAGGTGGTCAACAGCTCCGGGGTCGCTGGCAGGGCAAGGTAAGCGCTGCGGGGTTGCAGCACATCGCGCATGGCATCGGTCACCAGCTTATGCTCGTAGCGATCCTTGGTGGATGCCATCAGCTGTTGCCCGGCCTGACGATCTTTCTGTGCATCACTTTCACGACGCGCCGATCCGGCCAGTGGATGGGTGTAATAGCGGCTGTCATGCTTGCGCATCAGCAACTCCGGGCTGGCCCCCAGCAATGAACCCCCTTCCGGTAGTGCAACATGGAAGTTATAGCTTCCAGGATTCTGCGTCATCAGGCGCGTCATCAGGTTGGCAATATCGATCTTCTCGGTAGTGACGATTTCCATCAGGCGTGACAGCACCACTTTGTCCAACTGCTTCGTTGTGGTCGCGTCAACGGCCTGGGCGACCATCTGCATAAAGGCGTCCTGCTCTGGCAGAGCAGTACGGCGCATGACGTCAGGAAGCTCACTCTTTGGCGCGCCCATTTGTTGCAGATACGCCTTGCCATCGAAGTACTGGCTGGACTCAGGGATAAACAGGGAAGAAGGCTGGCTGGCATCGAAGGGGATCGCCCCGACGAGCACGGGGTGAGCAATTCCCTGGCGTTTCGCATCAAGGAATCGTTGCCGGATTTCGTGTTGAAATTCGCTATGTAGCGCTTCGCCACCGAATGCAGGGGTGGTGACGGTGGTAAAGCAGCCCTGTGCTGCCAGACTGCGCCAGGGAGACATAAAGAAAAAACCACTGGCGGCTGCCTGTGAGGCAAACTGTAGCGTACTTTCTGACGTTAACGATTCCATTGGGCATCCTCATTTAAATGATAAACGTAGTAAGAACTATTATCATTTGCTTTCAGGTGCAGTAAACTACGTCGATTATTGTGGAGTGTCAATAAAGGTAAATTAATTTAATTATCGTAAAGACATCCTTACACGGTGGGTGCTGTACGCGAGCCGTGCTGCCATTACCTGTGAAAAGGGGGGCCAGAGGAATCCACATAAAAGGTAAGCATTGCTGATTAAATGCCCGTGGGATAACGCCCGTGGGATAACAGAGGATGTTAGGCGGGTAGCAGGAAACGTTTAGTCAAGCTGATGGGGTAACCAGCAGCTGGCTTTGAGGCCACTGCGATCGCTACGGTTCGTCAGACTGAGGTGCCCACGATGGATTTGCACAATGCGCTGGACGATATTCAGGCCAAGTCCGCTACCACCATAGCGACGATCCATTCGACGGAAGGCTTTGATGGCATCGTTTACCATACTGGCATCAATGCCGGAGCCTTCATCGTGGACACTGACCTGGCTTCCGGTTTCCTCATCTTCCACCAGCAACGTAATCGTGCTGCCCTCTGGACTGTAACGTGAGGCATTCTCCAGCAGGTTACGCAGCATCAGCCTCAGCAAGATGGCATCGCCCTGTACCGTGCGTATTGTCGTGCTGCTAACAATAAGATGCTGCTGACGCAGGGCCAGTAGTTCATCCATTTCCTGGCGTAGCGGGTCAATGACATCATGCCAGCTCAGGGTCTGATAATGGCCGCTGGCCAGTGCCTGACCGGCGCGTGACAACATCAGGAGCTGCTCAATAACATGCATCAGTTGATCGATGCGCTCAACCAGCATCGGCCCCTGTTTTACCCCTTCCTGCTCCAGCAGCTCAAGGTGTAACCGCAGACCTGCCAGCGGCGTACGCAGCTCGTGTGCAGCATCAGCGGTGAACAGCCGCTCCTGCTGCAGCGTATTATCAAGACGGCCCAGCAGCTGGTTTAACGCCCCGGTGACCGCCACAATTTCATCCATTTCTGAATGCAGCGGCAGGGGAGAGAGATTGTCAGCAGAGCGGGTAACCAGGTTTTGTTGAAGCGATCTGAGCGGGCGAATAATCCAGCTGATTGCCCAGAATGAAAGCAGCAGGGTAAAGCAGACCATCACCAGCGAAGGCAGAAGCAGAGAGGCGATGGCCTCGCGGATTTCATTTTCTACCTGATCATTACGAGCGTGTGCAGAGAGGGTCTCATTGACCAGAAAACTGATCTGTTCGCGGCTTTCATGCCACAGCCAGAGCGCGCTCATCAACTGGCAGCTCAACAGAATGAGCGTCAGCATAATCAATAAACGCCGACGCATACTGTTCATGCGCGTTCTTCCAGGCGATAGCCAACGCCACGTACGGTTTTAATCCGGTCTTTCCCCAGCTTACGCCGCAGATTATGGATATGGACTTCAAGGGTATTTGAGCCGGTATCATCTTGCCAGCTGTAGAGATCCTGCAGGAGTGTTTCCCGGTGCACCGTTTGACCAATGCGCATCAGTAGACGCGTTAACAGAGAAAACTCTTTAGGTGTCACCTCGATGGGGTGATTATCGACGGCGACCTGTTGCGAAGAGAGGTTAAGTGCGAGGTCGCCATGCTGTAACAGGTTATCGCTTCTTCCCTGATAGCGACGGATAAGCGCACGGACGCGGGCTTTCAGCTCAACCAGTGCAAAGGGTTTGATCAGATAGTCATCTGCTCCGGCATCCAGCCCGTCAACACGGTCAGATAATGCATCGCGTGCTGTCAGGATCAATACTGGCAGATCAACCTGCTCTTTGCGCCACTGCCGCAGCAGATCGGCACCATCACGATCCGGCAACCCAAGATCCAGAACAATCAGGCTGTACTGACCGCTGTTCAAATACGCAATGGCCTGCGCGGCGCTGGCCGCACAGTCCACAGCATAACCTTCACCCGTCAGGGCTAGGGTTAACCCCTGTTGCAGGAGCGTATCATCTTCAACGATCAGTATTTTCATTGGCTCAATTATTTTGATAAACGTCTTTGTACAAGCGGCTTTCGAAACGAACCAAAGGAATACGGCGCTGGCGCTGATCTTCCGGTGGCACAGCGTATCCTGACAGGAACTGCACAAAGGCAACACGTTGTCCGCTGGCGGTTGTCATAAAGCCAGCCAGGTTATACACACCCTGTAAAGACCCCGTTTTTGCCGATACCTTGCCATCAACACCAGCTTCGTGCAGACCGCCGCGATAGCGTAATGTGCCGTCATAACCCGCTAAGGGTAGCATCGAAATATAATTTAATTGCTCATCATTCTGCGCAATATATTGCAGTACCTGCATCATGGTTGCCGGAGAGATCAGATCGTGACGCGACAGCCCGGATCCATCGACCTGAATGCTGTTACCCAGATCGATATTCGCCTTCTGACGCAGGATCTGACGGACTGCATCCGATCCTGCCCGCCATGTACCCGGCACGCCAAAGCGTTCATGGCCGATGGTGCGGAAAACGGTGTCAGCGATCATATTGTCTGACTTCTTCAGCATAATTTTTAACAGATCATGCAGCGGTGCTGACTGCGTTTCGGCCAGTACAGTACCGGGCTGTGTGACCTGAGTCTGCCTGACCAGGTGGCCGGTGTAGTCAATCCCGGCATTCTGCAGCTCAGCTTTCAGGATCGCGCCTGCGTAACTGGCCCCGTCCTGGATGGCAAAAGCCAGCGGTAATGGCTCAGAACGCTGGGTCAGACAACCCGTGAGGGTAAAGCGATTAAGCTCACCCGGAACCACATCCAGCTCGCAATACTGCGCATCAGGGGAGCCTTTAGCCAGCGTGCGGACTTCGCTGAACATATTCACCGGATAGTAAGATGCGACGCGAATAAACGCCTTATCACCCGGGTTTGGCGCACTATAAAGCGATACCGAGAAGCAGTTACGATCAACGATGGCAGCGCCGGGCGGGGCACTGAAGCATTGCGTCATGTCATTCCACGGCCAGCCGGGCGCTTTATCGTGGCTGGCAAAAACGGACGTATCAATGACCAGATTGCCATCAATGTGTTCCACACCCTGTTTTCTCAGTGCGGTGACCATATTACGCAAATCCTGGCGTGTCAGGGTGGGATCGCCACCGAAACGAGCCACCAGATCGCCGCGCAGTGTATCGCCGCTCACACTGCCTTTACTTTCCAGCTGTGTATGAAAGCGATAATCCGGGCCGAGTTGTAACAACGCGGCGAGAGCAGTGATCACTTTCATGGTGCTGGCGGGCAGTGCCATCTGTTGGCTGTGATAGTCGATAGCTGGCGTTGTGGCACCAATTTTCTGCACAACCAGCGCCAGATTGGCGCCGTCGGGTAAATATTGGGTATAGTCTTCGACGGGCGCAGCCTGCGCTTGCAGCATAAATGCGCAGGTAAAGCCGGTGACAATTCGTGAAAATCGCATAATCTCGCGGTAACTGACAGGTGATGCTGTCATACTACGGTGCATTGCGGTGGAAAGTAAACGATGACCCCCAGGGAACTCTGGGGTAAAATACGTATCAAATTGCAAAATCGAACCTGCCCTGGAGCTTGCTCCGGGTCAGGCTTCTTTCGTTTCAAATCAGTAGTAAGCGCCGCAGGACGCCCTTCCTGCATGCCACCCGTCAGGATGACGACACTTTAAACAGGATAGATTTTAAGAGGTATTGAGATGAACCAGATTCCGATGACGTTGAGGGGCGCGGAAAAACTGCGCGAAGAGCTGGAAGAGCTGAAAACCGTTAAACGCCCTAGAATTATTGCCTCAATTGCAGATGCTCGCGAACACGGCGATTTAAAAGAAAATGCTGAATATCATGCTGCTCGTGAAGAGCAAGGATTCTGCGAAGGCCGTATTCAGGAAATTGAAGCCAAGCTGTCGAATGCCCAGGTGATTGATGTCACCAAAATGGCGGGCAATGCTAACGGCCGCGTGATTTTCGGTGCCACAGTGACCGTGCTGAATGTGGACACTGATGAAGAGTCTACCTACCGTATCGTAGGGGATGATGAAGCGAACTTTAAGCAGAATCTGATTTCAGTGAACTCACCAATGGCACGTGGCCTGGTGGGCAAGGTTGCTGATGATATTGCCATTATCAAAACCCCAGGTGGCGATGTGGAATATGAAATCTTAAAAGTAGAATATCTTTAATTTTACAGTCCTCAAAATAACTGAGGTTTTGTAAAGATAAGAAAAAGGCCGCAACGCGGCCTTTTATCAGAATCAGGAGCATGGCACTTTCTCCAGTCCTGAGCTTAGTATGGACAAGTCGGCCCGAAAACCGACCTGCTCATCAACGCGGAATGGAAATCTTGCGCTCTTTCGTTGGACGGTACAGTACCAGCGTCTTGCCGATAACCTGCACATTGACTGCACGCGTTTCGCGCACGATGGCCTCAACTACCAGGGCTTTCGTCTCACGATCTTCTGTGGCGATTTTCACCTTGATAAGTTCATGGTGCTCCAGTGCTTGTTCGATCTCGGCCAGCACCCCTTCGGTCAAACCATTGTTGCCCAGCATAACAACTGGCTTCAGCGGATGGGCCAGACCTTTCAGGTGCTGTTTTTGTTTGGTACTCAGATTCATCGTATTTTTTACTTACATTGGGATTGAAAACGGGTCATTCTACCGCCATCTCGGGTGTATCACCAAATCGGCAGCGCTGATTTGAGCGGTTTATTTATCGCTTACGTTGAATCATAGTTGGAAATTGTATGACAGGTAAAAAGCGTTCGGCCAGTTCCAGCCGCTGGCTACAGGAACACTTTAGCGATAAATATGTGCTTGAGGCACAGAAAAAAGGGCTGCGCTCGCGCGCCTGGTTTAAACTGGATGAGATACAGCAAGGCGACAAACTGTTCAAACCTGGGATGACTGTGGTGGATCTCGGCGCGGCTCCCGGTGGTTGGTCGCAGTATGTGGTTACCCAGATTGGGGCAAAGGGTCACGTTATTGCTTGTGATCTTCTGCCGATGGATCCTATCGTCGGTGTCGATTTCCTTCAGGGCGACTTTCGTGATGAATTGGTGCTGAAGGCTCTGCTGGAACGCGTAGGTGAGACCAAGGTTCAGGTTGTGATGTCAGATATGGCACCCAACATGACGGGTACGCCTGCCGTCGATATTCCCCGGTCTATGTATTTATGTGAGCTTGCGTTGGAAATGTGCCGTGACGTTTTGGCACCTGGTGGAAGCTTTTTAGTGAAAGTGTTTCAGGGAGATGGCTTTGAAGAATACCTCCGGGAAATTCGCTCCCTGTTTACGAAAGTAAAAATTCGTAAGCCGGACGCTTCGCGCTCTCGTTCGCGTGAAGTGTACATTGTAGCGACAGGGCGCAAACTGTAACCAGAATAACTGGATTGGCTGTCAGCACCTCAGCGATTCCAAGTGTGAAGGATATAGAGTACCCTACGCTGTCTGTTAACACCGTTGTAATATGAGGTTAATCCCTTGAGTGACATGGCGAAAAACCTGATTCTCTGGTTAGTCATCGCAGTCGTGCTGATGTCTGTATTCCAGAGCTTTGGGCCCAGCGAGTCGAATGGCCGTCGGGTTGATTATTCAACCTTCCTGTCGGAAGTGAACCAGGATCAGGTCCGCGAGGCACGTATTAACGGGCGTGAGATTAACGTAACCAAAAAAGACAGTAATCGATATACGACCTACATTCCCGTCAACGATCCTAAGTTGCTCGACAACCTGTTGACTAAAAATGTGAAAGTAGTGGGTGAACCACCAGAAGAGCCGAGCCTGCTGGCGTCGATCTTCATCTCCTGGTTCCCAATGCTGCTACTTATCGGTGTCTGGATCTTCTTTATGCGTCAGATGCAGGGCGGCGGCGGAAAGGGCGCGATGTCCTTCGGCAAGAGCAAGGCCCGCATGCTGACAGAAGATCAAATCAAGACCACCTTTGCGGACGTTGCCGGTTGTGACGAAGCAAAAGAAGAAGTCAGCGAGCTGGTTGAATACCTGCGTGAGCCTAGCCGCTTCCAGAAACTCGGCGGTAAAATTCCGAAAGGCGTACTGATGGTCGGTCCTCCGGGTACCGGTAAAACCTTGCTGGCAAAAGCGATTGCCGGTGAAGCGAAAGTGCCTTTCTTTACCATCTCCGGTTCTGACTTCGTTGAAATGTTTGTTGGTGTGGGTGCATCCCGCGTTCGTGACATGTTTGAACAGGCTAAAAAAGCTGCGCCGTGCATTATCTTCATCGATGAAATCGATGCAGTGGGCCGTCAGCGTGGTGCCGGTTTGGGCGGTGGTCACGATGAACGTGAGCAAACCCTGAACCAGATGCTGGTTGAAATGGATGGCTTCGAAGGTAATGAAGGCATCATCGTGATCGCGGCAACTAACCGTCCTGACGTGCTGGACCCGGCATTACTGCGTCCGGGCCGTTTCGACCGTCAGGTTGTGGTGGGTCTGCCAGATGTTCGTGGTCGTGAGCAGATCCTGAAAGTCCATATGCGTCGTGTACCGTTGTCGACTGATATGGAACCGTCTGTGATTGCACGTGGTACTCCAGGCTTCTCCGGTGCTGACCTGGCTAACCTGGTCAACGAAGCGGCTCTGTTTGCGGCACGCGGCAATAAGCGTGTGGTATCGATGGTTGAGTTCGAAAAAGCCAAAGATAAAATCATGATGGGTGCAGAACGTCGCTCCATGGTGATGACCGAAGCGCAGAAAGAGTCGACGGCCTACCACGAAGCCGGTCACGCGATTGTCGGTACACTGGTACCCGGTTATGACCCGGTGCATAAAGTGACGATTATTCCGCGAGGACGTGCATTGGGCGTCGCATTCTTCTTGCCTGAGGGTGATGAGATCAGCGCCAACCGTCAGAAGTTGGAAAGCCGTATTTCCGTCGCCTACGGTGGCCGTCTGGCTGAAGAAATCATCTATGGTCCAGACTATGTCTCTACCGGTGCTTCTTCAGACATCAAAATGGCCACCAGCGTTGCGCGCAACATGGTGACTCAGTGGGGCTTCTCAGAGAAATTGGGTCCGCTGCTGTATGCTGAAGAAGAAGGTGAAGTGTTCCTTGGCCGTTCAGTGGCAAAAGCGAAACACATGTCTGATGAAACGGCGCGTATTATCGATCAGGAAGTGAAAAAACTGATTGATACTAACTACGCCCGTGCTCGCCGTATTCTGGATGAGAACATGGACATCCTTCATGCGATGAAAGACGCGCTGATGAAGTATGAAACCATTGATGCTCCACAGGTTAGCGATCTGATGGCACGCCGTGAAGTGCGTCCACCAGCGGGTTGGGAAGAGAGCACCAGCTCTGACAACTCCGATAAAAATGGTGGCAGCCCTCAGGCACCGCGCCCGGTTGATGATCCGCCGACGCCTACCAGCACTATGTAAAAACTGCGCAGCGCTTTCATCTGCTGTGCTGTAAAATTGATATCATCAAAACCCCGGCGCTGACCGGGGTTTTTTTATCCCTGTTACCGGAGAAAATTTGTTATGAAGCTGTACGCCAGAGATTCCGTGCTCGACCTTTCACATCCTCACGTAATGGGGATTTTAAATGTCACTCCTGACTCTTTTTCCGATGGCGGCAAGCATAATGAGTTAATCCAGGCGCTGACCCATGCCAATGAGATGATCAACGCAGGTGCAACTATCATTGATGTGGGGGGGGAATCCACGCGTCCCGGCGCGGCAGAGGTCAGTGTTCAACAGGAGCTGGACCGGGTTATGCCGGTCGTGGAAGCCATCGCACAACGTTTCGAGGTCTGGATCTCAGTCGATACCTCAAAACCTGATGTTATTCGCGAATCTGCACGTGCAGGTGCCCACATCATCAATGATATTCGTTCTCTCCAGGAACCTGGCGCGTTGGCTGCAGCAGCGGAAACCGGCCTTCCAGTCTGCCTGATGCATATGCAGGGTGAGCCGAAAACGATGCAGCAGGCGCCGCAGTATCAGAACATTTTACAGGATGTGGATGCCTTTTTTGTCGAGCATATCGCCCGCTGTGAAGCCGCCGGGATCAAAAAATCACAACTGTTGCTCGACCCCGGTTTCGGTTTCGGTAAGAATCTCTCCCACAATTATCAATTGCTGGCGCATCTGGCGGATTACCACCACTTTGGCCTGCCGCTGTTGGTAGGAATGTCACGCAAGAGTATGGTTGGTCAGCTATTGAATGTCGGGCCATCCCAGCGCCTGACCGGGAGTCTCGCTTGTGCAGTGATTGCCGCCATGCAGGGAGCCCATATTCTGCGCGTCCACGATGTGAAAGAAACCGTAGAGGCGATGCGCGTCGTCGAAGCCACACAGTCTGCAAGGGAAGAAAAATAGTATGAGCGAGCGTAAATATTTTGGTACAGATGGCATCCGCGGCAAAGTGGGTGAGTCTCCGATTACTCCGGACTTCGTGCTGAAGCTGGGCTTTGCTGCAGGTAAAGTGCTGGCGCGTCATGGTTCCAAGAAGATCATTATTGGTAAAGACACGCGTATTTCTGGCTATATGCTGGAGTCTGCACTGGAGGCAGGCCTGGCCGCCGCGGGTCTGTCTGCGGCATTCACCGGTCCGATGCCAACCCCGGCTATCGCATATCTGACCCGCACCTTCCGTGCAGAAGCCGGCATTGTGATTTCTGCGTCACACAATCCCTTTGACGATAACGGCATCAAATTCTTCTCTACTGAAGGCACTAAGCTGCCGGATGAAGTGGAAGAAGCGATCGAAGCGGAAATGGAAAAACCGATTACCTGTGTCGAATCTGCAGAACTGGGACGTGCCAGCCGTATCGTTGATGCTGCCGGGCGCTATATTGAGTTCTGCAAAGGGACATTCCCGAGCGAGCTGAGTCTGAATGGCTTGAAAATTGTGGTCGACTGCGCGAATGGTGCCACTTATCACATCGCGCCAAACGTATTACGTGAACTGGGTGCTACGGTCATCGCGATTGGTGTGCAGCCGGACGGTATGAACATCAACAAAGAGTGCGGTGCGACCGATCTCCGTCTGTTGCAGGAGCGTGTGCTGGCAGAAAAAGCCGATGTTGGTCTGGCTTACGATGGTGATGGCGACCGTATCATGATGGTTGACCACCTTGGCCACAAAGTGGATGGCGATCAGATCCTCTATCTTATTGCCCGGGAAGGGCTGCGCCAGGGGCAACTGCGCGGCGGCGTGGTTGGCACACTGATGAGCAACATGGGCCTTGAACTGGCGCTGAAACAGCTCGGTATTCCGTTCGCACGTGCCAAAGTGGGTGACCGCTACGTACTGGAAAAACTGAAAGAGAAGGGCTGGCGCCTGGGGGCTGAGAACTCAGGTCACGTTATCCTGTTGGATAAAACTACCACGGGCGACGGTATTGTTGCAGGTTTGCAGGTGTTGACTGCGATGGTGCGTAACCATATGACCCTGCACGATCTGTGCAGTGGAATGAAACTGTTGCCACAAATTCTGGTAAATGTGCGTTTCAGTGGTGCCAATGACCCGCTGGAAGACAGCCAGGTCAAAGCGGTGACTGCTGAGGTTGAAGCCGAATTAAAAGGGCGTGGACGCGTATTGTTACGTAAGTCAGGCACCGAGCCTCTCATCCGGGTGATGGTGGAAGGTGAGGATGAAGCGCAGGTGACTGCGCTGGCGCACCGCATTGCTGATGCAGTAAAAGCAGTTTAACCCGATGCCCGGGACGATCTTTTTTAAGTCTTACCGGGCAGGTAATTTACAGAGTGCATAGGATTTTTTTGGGCTAAAGCGTGTGTTTTTTCTCCAAAAAACCGCCTTTTGTCGTTTTTTTCCGCAATCAGTTATGGCGTATGAAATTGCCCTTGCACGTGCGGTCACCTTTGGTTAGTATTCACACCCGCTTCATAGGTAGGTCGTTAACTACTTATTAAGACTAACTGGCTTGAAGCTTTTGATGTGCGTTTAACGCACCAGGAACAAGGTTGATTATGTACGAAGCTCTTTTAGTAGTTTTCCTTATTGTGGCAATCGGCCTTGTCGGTCTGATCATGCTTCAGCAAGGTAAAGGCGCTGATATGGGAGCATCATTTGGTGCAGGCGCTTCTGGTACACTGTTTGGTTCTAACGGTTCTGGTAACTTCATGACCCGTATGACTGCAGTACTGGCGACCCTGTTCTTCATTATCAGTCTGGTTCTGGGTAACATCAACAGCAACAAAACCCAGAAAGGAAGCGAGTGGGAAAACCTGACTCAGCCGGCGCAGTCCCAACAGACTCAGCCAGCGAAACCGGTAACACCGGGCAGCGATATCCCGCAGTAAGCAGTAAATGAAGTTGCAGTAACCGTTTCGACGCGACAGAAATAAAAAAGTCGCCTCTTTAGTGCCGTGGTGGTGGAATTGGTAGACACGCTACCTTGAGGTGGTAGTGCCCGCATGGGCTTACGGGTTCAAGTCCCGTCCTCGGTACCAAATCTCAGTTTTGCTTGCAATTTCTGCAAGTTTTGCGTAGTATTCGGACGCGGGGTGGAGCAGCCTGGTAGCTCGTCGGGCTCATAACCCGAAGGTCGTCGGTTCAAATCCGGCCCCCGCAACCACTTTCCCTTAGAGTTCTTTTTCAAATAAACTGTATACTCCACATTACGTATCTCAGTTGATTTTGAAAAAAATTCTTTTGGATTGTGCCGAGCCGCCAGTGGCGGTTTACAGGGTCCAGTCGCATTAAGCCCCGATATTTCGGGGTTTTTTGTTATCAGGAAGCAGCATCACTGGGCTATAGGCCCTTTTTTTACGTCTTGGGGGTGGGATTGTCCACGTTAGAGCAAAAATTAACAGAGCTGATCTCAGCACCGGTAGAAGCGCTAGGCTACGAACTGGTTGGTATTGAGTTTGTACGCGGTCGCACATCCACCTTGCGCATCTATATTGATAGTGAAGATGGCATCAATGTTGATGATTGCGCTGATGTGAGCCACCAGGTCAGTGCGGTATTTGACGTCGAAGACCCAATTACCGTTGCTTACAACCTCGAAGTCTCCTCGCCTGGTCTTGACCGACCAATGTTTACCGCAGAACATTATGTCCGATTTACTGGCGAAGAAGTGAGCCTGGTTCTGCGTATGGCGGTCCAGAACCGTCGCAAATGGCAAGGTATCATTAAGTCTGTCGAGGGTGAGATGATCACTGTTGCCGTTGAGGGTAACGACGAAGTGTTCGCGCTGAGTAATATCCAGAAGGCGAACCTGGTTCCCCACTTTTAAAAGTCCGGATTGAGGCATACCAGGATGAACAAAGAAATCTTAGCTGTTGTAGAAGCGGTCTCTAATGAGAAGTCCCTCCCACGCGAGAAGATTTTCGAAGCTCTGGAGAGCGCGCTGGCCACAGCCACCAAGAAAAAATACGAGCAGGAAATTGACGTTCGCGTCAGCATCGATCGCAAAAGTGGCGATTTCGATACTTTCCGCCGTTGGCTGATTGTGGACGAAGTGACGATGCCGACGCGTGAAATCACGCTGGAAGCCGCCGTCTACGAAGATGAATCACTGGGCCTGGGTGGCTTTGTTGAAGATCAGATCGAATCTGTTACCTTTGACCGTATCACTACCCAGACTGCCAAGCAGGTTATCGTACAGAAAGTTCGTGAAGCTGAACGCGCGATGGTTGTCGATCAGTTCCGCGAGCAGGAAGGCGAAATCATCACTGGCGTGGTGAAGAAAGTTAATCGTGACAATATCTCACTGGAAGTGCGTCCAAACGATGGTTCTAACACCAACGCAGAAGCCGTGATTATCCGTGAAGATATGTTGCCACGTGAGAACTTCCGTCCGGGTGACCGTATCCGTGGCGTACTGTACGCTGTGCGCCCTGAAGCGCGTGGTGCTCAGCTGTTCGTCAGCCGTTCTAAACCGGAAATGCTGATCGAACTGTTCCGCATTGAAGTGCCGGAAATTGCTGAAGAAGTTCTTGAAATTAAAGCCGCTGCGCGCGATCCAGGCTCCCGAGCTAAAATCGCAGTGAAAACCAACGACAAACGTATCGACCCGGTCGGTGCTTGCGTAGGTATGCGTGGTGCGCGTGTTCAGGCGGTATCCAGTGAGCTGGGTGGCGAGCGTATTGATATCGTGCTGTGGGATGATAATCCTGCGCAGTTCGTGATCAACGCAATGGCCCCGGCGGATGTCGCCTCTATCGTGGTGGATGAAGATAATCACACCATGGATATCGCTGTGGAAGCCGGTAATCTGGCCCAGGCGATCGGCCGTAATGGCCAAAACGTGCGTCTGGCTTCACAGTTAAGTGGCTGGGAGCTGAACGTGATGACGGTCGACGACCTGCAGGCCAAGCATCAGGCTGAAGCTCATGCTGCCATCGACGTCTTTACCAAACATCTCGATATCGACGAAGACTTCGCGACCACTCTGGTCGAAGAAGGCTTCTCTTCTCTGGAAGAGCTGGCTTATGTGCCGATTAACGAGCTGCTGGAAATCGACGGTCTTGATGAAGAGACAGTAGAAGCGTTGCGCGACCGAGCTAAAAACGCGTTAACCACCCTGGCACTGGCCAAGGAAGAGAGCCTCGGCGACACCCAACCGGCAGAAGATTTACTGAGCCTGGAAGGACTGGAGCGCGAGATGGCCTTCAAGCTGGCAGCTAAAGGCGTATGCACGCTGGAAGATCTTGCCGAGCAGGGTGTTGACGATCTGTCAGATATTGAGGGCCTGAACGATGAAAGGGCTGGTGAGCTGATTATGGCTGCACGAAATATCTGTTGGTTCGGCGACGACGCGTAATAAACTGTAGCAGGAAGGAACAGCATGACGACAGATGTAACCGTAAAATCCCTGGCCGCAGAGATTCAGACACCGGTAGAACGCCTGGTACAGCAATTTGCTGATGCAGGGATCCAAAAGTCTGAGACTGACTCTGTTACCCAGCATGAAAAAGAGACTTTGCTGACCCATCTGAACCGCGAACATGGCGGTGGATCTGGTAAGCTTACTCTGCAGCGCAAAACGCGCAGCACCTTGAATGTTCCAGGCACCGGGGGCAAAAGTAAGTCGGTGCAAATCGAAGTCCGCAAAAAACGCACTTATGTAAAAGGCGATCCGGCTGATGCTGAACAAGCAGAAGCGGAAGCCCAGGCAGAGCGTGAAGCGGAAGAACTGGCTCGTCGCGAGGCTGAAGAACAAGCCCAGCGCGCAGCTCAAGACAAAGCGAAGCGTGAAGCCGAGGAGCAGGCCAAACGTGAGGCAGCTGATAAAGCCAAACGTGATGCAGCGGAAAAAGATAAAGTGAGCAATCAACATACCGACGAAACAACCCGGGCTTCTCAGTCCGATAAAGCCCGCCGCGAAGCGGAATCGGCAGAACTGAAGCGTAAAGCTGAAGAAGAAGCGCGTCGCAAGATCGAAGAAGAAGCGAAGCGCGTAGCCGAAGAAGCACGCAAAATGGCGGAAGAGAAAGGCGAAGAGTGGACGCAGGTTAAAGAAGTGGAAGACACTTCTGATTACCACGTTACTACTTCAACTCACGCTCGTGCAGCAGAAGACGAAAATGACGCACAGGTCGAAGGTGACCGTCGTACTCGTACTGCTACACGTCCAGCTAAAGCCCCTGTTCGCAAGAAAGGCAACAAGCATTCTGAAGCGAAAACTGACCGTGAAGAAGCGCGTGCTCAGGTTCGTGGCGGCAAAGGCGGCAAACGTAAACCAAGCACCCTGCAGCAGGGCTTTAACAAGCCAGCTCAGGCTGTTAACCGTGACGTTATCATCGGTGAAACTGTCACCGTAGCGGAACTGGCTAACAAGATGGCGGTGAAAGGCTCCCAGGTCATCAAAGCGATGATGAAAATGGGCGCTATGGCCACCATCAACCAGGTCATCGACCAGGAAACGGCTCAGATGGTAGCGGAAGAAATGGGTCACAAAGTGACTCTGCGCCGCGAAAATGAGCTGGAAGAAGCGGTAATGAGTGACCGTGATACCGATGCGGTGCATGAGTCTCGTGCTCCGGTCGTGACTATCATGGGTCACGTTGACCACGGTAAAACATCTCTGCTGGACTACATTCGCTCCACCAAAGTCGCCTCTGGCGAAGCGGGCGGCATTACTCAGCATATCGGTGCTTACCACGTTGAAACTGACAACGGTATGGTCACCTTCCTGGATACCCCAGGCCACGCAGCGTTTACTTCAATGCGTGCCCGCGGTGCTCAGGCAACGGATATCGTTATCCTGGTGGTTGCGGCTGACGATGGCGTGATGCCACAGACTATCGAAGCGATCCAGCATGCGAAAGCGGCCAAAGTGCCGGTTGTCGTTGCGGTGAACAAATGCGATAAGCCTGAAGCTGATCCAGACCGTGTTAAAACTGAACTGACTCAATACGGTATCATTCCGGAAGAGTGGGGCGGCGAAAACATGTTCGTTAGCGTTTCAGCTAAAGTCGGTACCGGTATCGATGACTTGCTGAATGCTATCCTGCTGCAGGCGGAAGTCCTCGAACTGAGTGCAGTACGTCAGGGCATGGCAAGCGGTGTGGTTATCGAGTCCTTCCTGGATAAAGGTCGTGGCCCGGTTGCAACTGTACTGGTTCGTGAAGGTACGCTGAACAAAGGCGATATCGTTCTGTGTGGCTTCGAATACGGCCGTGTCCGTGCGATGCGTGACGAATTGGGCCGCGAAGTACTGACTGCAGGCCCATCTATTCCGGTTGAGATCCTTGGCCTGTCCGGTGTGCCGGCAGCGGGTGATGAAGCGACCGTCGTACGTGACGAGAAGAAAGCACGCGAAGTAGCACTGTATCGTCAGGGCAAATTCCGTGAAGTTAAGCTGGCTCGTCAGCAGAAATCTAAGCTGGAAAACATGTTTGCGAACATGACCGAAGGCGAAGTGTCTGAACTGAACATCGTGCTGAAAGCTGACGTACAGGGTTCTGTTGAAGCTATCTCCGAATCCCTGATGAAGCTGTCTACTGATGAAGTGAAAGTGAAAATCATCGGTTCTGGTGTGGGTGGTATTACTGAAACCGACGCCACACTGGCAGCAGCGTCTAACGCAATCCTGGTGGGCTTCAACGTTCGTGCCGATGCATCTGCGCGCCGCGTGATTGATTCCGAAAGCCTGGATCTGCGTTACTACTCCGTCATCTATAATCTGATTGACGAAGTGAAAGCAGCGATGAGCGGCATGCTGGCACCTGAGTACAAACAGCAGATCATCGGTCTGGCTGCCGTACGTGACGTGTTCAAATCACCGAAATTTGGTGCTATCGCGGGCTGTATGGTGACGGAAGGTAACATCAAACGTCACAACCCAATCCGCGTACTGCGTGACAACGTGGTTATCTATGAAGGCGAGCTGGAATCCCTGCGCCGCTTCAAAGATGACGTTAACGAAGTCCGTAACGGCATGGAATGTGGTATCGGCGTGAAGAACTACAACGATGTACGTGTTGGCGATATGATCGAAGTATTCGAAATTATCGAAATCCAGCGTACCATCGACTAAGTCGACGACCGCAATCAGCAACACTAATATTTGGGAGGCTTCTGGCCTCCCAATTCTTTATAGAGAGATAATATTATGGCGAAAGAATTTGGTCGCCCTCAGCGCGTTTCTCAAGAGCTGCAAAAAGAGATTGCTATCATTTTGCAGCGTGAGATTAAAGACCCACGTCTTGGCATGATGGTCACCGTTTCAGGTGTTGATGTGTCGCGTGACCTGGCCTATGCCAAAGTGTTCGTGACCTTCCTGAACGACAAAGATGAAGCCGCAATCAAAGGTGGCCTGCGCGCCCTCGGTGACGCTTCTGGCTATATCCGTACGCTGCTCGGCAAAGCGATGCGCCTGCGTATCGTGCCTGAACTGACCTTCTTCTACGATAACTCGCTGGTTGAAGGGATGCGCATGTCTAACCTCGTGACTAACGTGGTCAGAAATGACGAAGAGCGTCGCGGTCCGGCAGAAGAAAATCAGGAAGAAGGTAAAGCAGAGTAATGAGTCGTCCTCGCCGTCGCGGTCGCGATATCCACGGTGTGCTATTGCTGGATAAGCCTACGGGCTTGTCCTCCAACGATGCACTGCAGAAAGTGAAACGTTTGTATAACGCCAATCGTGCCGGTCATACTGGTGCGCTGGACCCACTGGCGACAGGCATGCTGCCGATTTGTCTGGGGGAAGCGACGAAATTCTCCCAGTATCTGCTGGAATCTGATAAGCGTTACCGTGTGATAGCCCGCCTGGGGCAGCGCACTGATACGTCGGATGCGGATGGTGTCATTGTCAGTGAGCGTCCGGTGGCGTTTACGGCAGAAGCACTTGAACAGGCGCTGGAAAGTTTCCGCGGAGTTACGCAGCAGATCCCGTCGATGTATTCGGCACTGAAATATCAGGGCCGTAAGCTGTACGAATATGCCCGTGAAGGCATTGAAGTGCCGCGTGAATCGCGCAGCATTCAGGTGTACGAGCTGTTGTTTATTCGCCATGAAGGCAATGAACTTGAGCTGGAAATCCACGTGTCGAAAGGGACGTATATTCGCACTATCATCGACGATCTCGGTGAAAAGCTTGGCTGTGGCGCACATGTCACTTATCTGCGCCGTTTGCAGGTTGCCACCTATCCGATCGAAAAAATGGTTACGCTGGAGCAGTTGAGTGCGCTGACGGAAGAAGCACACCGTAGCGAACAGCTTCCCGCTGACCTGCTGGACGCGCTGTTGATGCCAATGGACAGCCCTGCGGCCGAGTACCCGGTAGTGAACCTGCTGAGTTCGGTAGCGGCTTACTTCAAGCAAGGTATGCCTGTTCAGGCGGCGGGTGCCCCCGCCAGTGGGCTGGTACGCGTGACGGAAGGCGACGATCAGAAATTTATCGGCATGGCGGAAATCGCTGACGATGGGCGTGTGGCGCCACGCCGGCTGGTTGTAGAATATTTCGACTAGCATTACCCAAATAGTTCGGGTTGCAGGAAGGTGGCAAGTTGGTTAATCCCAGGGAGCATAGAGTACTATGTGACCGGGGTGAGCGAGCGTAGCCAACGCATCTGCTGCTCGAAATATGACGGGTAAATTTGCGCTTGTCTGGCGCTAAGAGTAGAATGGCGCGGCTTTACACTGGGTGGCTGAATTAGAGATCGGCGCCTGTACATTTATCTTAATTTTTGGAGTTGTCTCATGTCTCTAAGTGTTGAAACTAAAGCACAGATCGTTGCTGATTTCGGTCGTGGCGCAAATGACAGTGGTTCTACTGAAGTTCAGGTTGCATTGCTGAGCGCACAGATTAGTCACCTGCAGGGTCACTTCTCTGAGCACAAGAAAGACCACCACAGCCGTCGCGGTCTGCTGCGTATGGTTTCCCAGCGTCGTAAGCTGCTGGATTACCTGAAGCGTAAAGATGTTGCACGTTACACCAGCCTGATCGAACGTCTGGGTCTGCGTCGCTAATTCTTACAGGTTGTCCCGCCACGGTTTCAGAACATCTGAACACTAAAGTGGGTAATCGGACAACCTGGTGCGAGTTTCGCTGGAAAGGGGCCTTTATGGCCCCTTTTTTCAAGCAAGCGGCAGCAATTAAACGCAAACTATTGTATTGTTGGTGAGTGTGATCTTCAGTTGCAGAGGTTCGCGCGGCTAATGAGAGGCTTTATCCCATCTGGGATCAGGGTTGTCATTAGTCGCGAGGATGCAAGAATGAAGATTAGAAATCCACGGTCGGTATAAAAAACTACCGGCCCTGAAGTTAAGGAACTAATTTTGCTGAATCCGATCGTCAAAAAATTCCAGTATGGTCAGCACACCGTCACACTTGAGACCGGTATGATGGCCCGCCAGGCAACGGCAGCCGTAATGGTAAGCATGGACGACACCGCAGTGTTCGTCACCGTTGTAGGCCGCAAAACGCCTAAGCCAGGTCAGGACTTCTTCCCACTGACTGTTAACTACCAGGAGCGTACTTATGCTGCTGGTCGTATCCCGGGCAGCTTCTTCCGTCGCGAAGGCCGTCCAAGCGAAGGCGAAACACTGACCTCTCGTCTGATTGACCGTCCGCTTCGCCCACTGTTCCCGGAAGGCTTCGTAAACGAAGTGCAGGTTATCGCGACCGTTGTTTCTGTTAACCCACAGGTTAACCCGGACATCGTTGCGCTTATCGGTGCTTCTGCTGCTCTGGCGCTGTCTGGCCTGCCATTCAACGGTCCAATCGGTGCGGCACGCGTCGGTTACCTGAATGATCAGTACGTACTGAACCCAACCACCGACGAACTCAAAGAGAGCAAGCTGGACCTGGTGGTTGCCGGTACGAAAGGCGCAGTGCTGATGGTTGAGTCTGAAGCTGAGCTGTTAAGCGAAGATCAGATGTTGGGTGCGGTGGTGTTTGGCCACGACCAGCAGCAGATCGTTATCGACACCATCAACGAACTGGTCGCTGAAGCAGGCAAACCGCGTTGGGACTGGACGCCAGAAGCTGTCAACGAAGCGTTACACGCGCGTATTGCTGCACTGGCTGAAGCTCGTTTGAGCGATGCGTACCGCATCACTGAAAAACAGGAACGTTACAACCAGGTTGGCGTGATCAAATCTGAAACCACAGCAGCACTGCTGGCGGAAGAAGAGACCCTGGACGCTGGCGAAATCAGCGACATCCTGCACACGCTGGAGAAGAACGTTGTGCGTAGCCGCATTCTGCGCGGTGAGCCACGTATCGATGGCCGTGAAAAAGACATGATCCGTGGTCTGGATGTGCGTACCGGCGTTCTGCCACGTACTCATGGTTCAGCACTGTTCACCCGTGGTGAGACTCAGGCACTGGTTACCGCAACGCTGGGTACTGCCCGTGATGCGCAGAACCTTGACGAACTGATGGGCGAGCGTACTGACAACTTCCTGTTCCACTACAACTTCCCTCCGTACTCTGTCGGTGAAACCGGTATGGTCGGTTCGCCTAAGCGTCGTGAAATTGGTCACGGTCGTCTGGCGAAACGCGGTGTGCTGGCAGTGATGCCAAAAGGCGATGCGTTCCCGTACACCGTACGCGTTGTGTCTGAAATCACCGAATCTAACGGCTCGTCTTCAATGGCGTCTGTGTGTGGTGCTTCTCTGGCACTGATGGATGCTGGTGTACCCATCAAAGCGGCCGTAGCCGGTATCGCGATGGGTCTGGTAAAAGACAACGACAACTTTGTTGTTCTGTCTGACATTCTGGGCGACGAAGATCACCTGGGCGACATGGACTTCAAAGTAGCCGGTAGCCGTGAAGGTATCACCGCGCTGCAGATGGACATTAAAATTGAAGGTATCACCCGCGAAATCATGCAGGAAGCACTGAACCAGGCTAAGGGTGCGCGTCTGCATATCCTGAGCGTGATGGAACAGGCTATCAGCACTCCGCGTGGCGATATCTCTCAGTTTGCACCACGTATTCACACCATCAAGATCAGCGTTGATAAGATTAAAGACGTGATCGGTAAAGGTGGTTCTGTTATCCGTGCGCTGACCGAAGAAACTGGCACCACCATTGAAATCGAAGATGATGGTACCGTTAAAATCGCAGCGACCGACGGTGAGAAAGCGAAATTTGCTATCCGTCGTATCGAAGAAATCACCGCAGAAATCGAAGTGGGCCGTATCTACAACGGTAAAGTGACCCGTATCGTTGATTTCGGTGCCTTCGTCGCTATCGGTGGTGGTAAAGAAGGTCTGGTTCACATTTCTCAGATCGCTGATAAGCGTGTAGAGAAAGTGACTGACTACCTGCAGATGGGCCAGGAAGTGCCAGTGAAAGTACTGGAAGTTGACCGTCAGGGTCGCGTACGCCTGAGCATCAAAGAAGCCAGCGAACAGGCACAGCCTGAAGCTGAAGCTCCTGCAGCACCAGCACCTGAAGCAGAATAAAAGCATTACCATTGAGTCCTCTGCATCTTCGGATGCGGAGGATTGTTATAACGCGAGGGCGGGATGGCCTTGTGAACGGCAGGCGGATGACAGGATGCTCGTCCCTATGTTTGTTTTCGGGAGTGGTAAATGAAGCCATTTTTGCGCTGGTGTATTGTTGCGACAGCTTTGACGCTGGCAGGATGCAGCAACACCGATTGGCGTAAGAACGAAGTTTTGGCAGTTCCATTGCAGCCTACGCTGCAACAGGAAGTCATTCTCGCTCGTATGGAACAAATACTTGCCAGTCGGTCATTGACCGATGATGAACGCGCACAGCTGTTATATGAGCGCGGAGTGTTGTATGATAGTCTCGGTCTGAGAGCACTGGCGCGAAATGATTTTTCACAAGCGCTGTCTATCCGACCAGATATGCCCGAAGTATTCAATTACTTAGGCATATATTTAACGCAGGCAGGCAATTTTGATGCTGCCTATGAAGCGTTCGATTCTGTACTTGAGCTTGATCCAACTTACAATTATGCGCGTTTAAATCGAGGTATCGCTCTCTATTACGGCGGAAGATTTAAACTGGCGCAAGATGATCTGCTGGCGTTTTATCAAGACGATCCTAACGATCCCTTCCGTAGCCTGTGGCTGTATCTTACTGAACGTGAGATCAACGCAGACCAGGCAAAAGTTTCGCTCAAGCAGCGTTACGAAAAAGCGGTGAAGGAACAATGGGGATGGAATATTGTCGAGTTCTACCTGGGCGATATCAGCGAAAAAACGCTGACTGAACGGCTCCAGGCGGACGCAACGGATAACACCTCGCTCGCTGAACATCTCAGTGAAACCAACTTCTATTTAGGTAAGTACTACCTAAGTCTGGGGGAGAAGGACAACGCTCAAGCGTTGTTCAAGCTGACGGTCGCCAACAACGTTCACAACTTTGTTGAGCATCGATATGCATTGTTGGAGCTGGCGCTACTCGGCCAGACACAAGACGATTTATCAGAATCTGACCAGCAATAGCTGACGAACTTTTATTGCCCGAATTTTCGAAAAGTCATCATCTTAGCGGATGAGGGCCTTTTTGTTCGTCGAAACCACTAATTTGAGCCGGTTCACACTTTTTGATGAAAATGACTGAAAATTTTCACGACGAGTTATGTAGACTGGCCGCCGCAATCTAAGAGGCACGTGTACTACATGACTGATATCCAAACTACTTTTGCTGACCTTGGCCTGAACGCCGACCTCCTCGAATCACTGACCGGCATGGGCTACGTTAAGCCATCTCCAATCCAGCTTGAGTGTATTCCTCATCTGCTGGCTGGCCGTGATGTTCTGGGTATGGCACAGACCGGCAGTGGCAAAACTGCAGCATTCTCGCTGCCTTTATTACACAACATTGACCCTACCGTTAAAGCGCCACAGATTCTGGTGCTGGCACCGACCCGCGAACTGGCGGTTCAGGTTGCTGAAGCGATGACCGAATTCGCCAAACACATGCGCGGTCTGAACGTGGTGGCCCTTTACGGCGGCCAGCGTTACGACGTGCAGCTGCGTGCTCTGCGTCAGGGACCACAGGTTGTTGTGGGTACACCTGGCCGTTTGCTTGACCACCTGAAACGCGGCACGTTAGACCTGTCTAACCTGCGCGGTCTGGTGCTGGACGAAGCCGATGAAATGCTGCGTATGGGCTTCATCGAAGACGTTGAAACTATCATGGCCCAGATCCCAGACAATCATCAGACTGCTCTGTTCTCTGCTACCATGCCAGAAGCGATTCGCCGCATTACCAAACGCTTCATGAAAGATCCGCAGGAAGTGCGTATCCAGTCAAGCATGACGACACGTCCTGATATCAGCCAGAGCTACTGGACTGCCTATGGCCGTAAAACTGATGCACTGACTCGTTTCCTGGAATCTGAAGACTTTGATGCTGCAATCATCTTCGTGCGTACCAAAAGCGCTACGCTGGAAGTGGCTGAAGCGCTGGAGCGTAGCGGTTACAACAGTGCTGCACTGAATGGTGACATGAACCAGGCACTGCGTGAGCAGACGCTGGAGCGTCTGAAAGATGGTCGTCTGGACATCCTGATCGCGACTGACGTTGCTGCCCGTGGTCTGGACGTTGAGCGTATCAGCCTGGTTGTTAACTATGACATCCCGATGGACGCAGAATCTTACGTTCACCGTATCGGCCGTACCGGTCGTGCGGGTCGTGCTGGCCGTGCTCTGCTGTTCGTTGAGAACCGTGAGCGTCGCCTGCTGCGTAACATCGAACGCACCATGAAGCTGACTATTCCAGAAGTAGAACTGCCAAATGCAGAACTGCTGGGTGAGCGTCGTCTGGCTAAGTTTGCTGCTAAAGTTCAGCAGCAGCTGGAAAGCAGCGATCTGGAGCAGTACCGTGCTCTGCTGGCTAAAATGCAGCCAGAAGAAGAGCTGGATATCGAAACACTGGCCGCCGCACTGCTGAAAATGGCTCAGGGCGAACGTCCACTGATCGTTCCAGCTGATGCACCACAGCGTCCACGCAGCCAGTTCCGTGACCGTGATGACAGCCGTGACAATCGCCGTGGTGACCGTCCGGACCGTGGTCCACGTGAACCACGCGAAGCACGCAGTGGTGAAGCACGTGGTGATGCGCCGCGTCGTGAACGTCGTGATGTTGGCGATATGGAAGTGTACCGCATTGAAGTGGGCCGTGATGATGGTGTTGAAGTTCGTCACATCGTTGGCGCTATCGCTAACGAAGGCGATATCAGCAGCCGTTACATCGGTAACATCAAGCTGTTCGGTACTCACTCTACTATCGAACTGCCAAAAGGCATGCCGGGCGAAGTTCTGTCACACTTCACTCGTACGCGTATTCTGAACAAACCCATGAATATGCAGCTGATTGGTGATGCACAGCCACGCAGCAATGACCGTGGCGGCGAACGTCGTCCAGGCGGCCCTGCACGTGGTGGCTTCGGCTCTGGCGCAGGTCGTGAAGGCGGCGCTCCACGCGGTGGTGCTGAAGGCGGTCGTCGTTTCAGCAATGACCGTGGCGGCGAACGTCGTCCAGGTGGCACCAGCCGTGGTCCACGCACTGAAGGCGGCGCAGCACCTACCCGTCGTCGTGATGCGTAATCACTGATGCCCAATAAAAAACCAGCCTTCGGGCTGGTTTTTTTATATCTGCGATTTGTGCCATCCATCTCTGATCATGTAGTGGCGAGGCACGCCTCGCCCTCAGAATCTACAAGGCGTTACGTGCCTGCATCGCCAGCTCGAAGGAGTAGAGGCGAGCCTGGGGATCAAAGATCTGGCCGTTAACCATCACCTCATCCGCCTGCGTTTCGCGCATCAATGCGGCCAGCCCCTGACGCACCTTCTCTTTATCGCCGACCACCGACATATTCAGCGCCTGCTGCACGCCGTACTGCTCGGACGGTGACCACAAATTATCCATATTTTCCACCGGTGCTGGCAGTGGGCCTGGCTTGCCACGACGCAGGTTAATAAACTGCTGTTGCATGGAGGTAAACAGGAAGCGGGCATCACGTTCGCTGTCGGCGGCGACAACGTTAACGCACACCATCGCGTACGGCTTCTCCAGCCGCGCTGACGGCTTAAAGTTGTCACGATACAGATCCAGCGCCTGTAACAGCATTTCCGGGGCAAAATGGGAGGCGAAAGCAAACGGCAAGCCCATCTGTGCTGCCAGTTGAGCACTGTAAAGGCTGGATCCGAGCAGCCAGACGGGAATTTTCAGCCCGGTTCCCGGAACGGGCTGGACAATCGGCATCTCGTCACCGGAATGATCAAACCAGCGGATCAACTCCGCTACGTCGGCGGGGAAGTTATCGACGTGACCCGCCATATGGCGGCGCAGTGCCAGCATTGTACGCTGGTCAGAACCCGGCGCACGCCCCAGACCAAGATCGATACGGCCAGGATAAAGTGACTCCAGCGTACCAAACTGTTCTGCAATCACCAGCGGTGCATGATTTGGCAGCATGACACCACCAGAGCCTAAACGCAGCGTCTGCGTATTTGCCGCCAGATAACCTATCAGCACCGACGTCGCTGCACTGGCGATCCCGGTCATATTATGGTGTTCGGCCAGCCAGTAACGATGAAAGCCAAGTTTTTCTGACTGCTGTGCCAGAGAGAGTGATGAATGAAAAGCATCGCGTGCGGATGCCCCCTGTGGGATAGGGGCAAGATCCAGTACGGAAAGGGGAACATTTTTTTTATCAGGCATAGTTGCTCACTTTGTCTAACGGCCGACACTGCGCCATGTGCAAAAACGACAGGCTACGGGATCTGCTGTCCCTGTTATTGTCCGTTTGCAGCACTCAAGGAATAAAGTGCGCACAGAACAGACGAAACAATAGTGCCTGCGGATAGTTAGGCTGCTAGCCAATCAAAGTATTATCCATCATCTGCCAGAATGAAACAGCTATTTAGCTGACCAGCTCAAGCCCTGCAACGCGGCGCCAGTAGCCATTACACTCATTGCTGCGTGCCATCATCAGTGGCTGATGGCCTGTTTCGTTTGCGCGGAACCGATCCACCATCGACAACGTTTCTGCATCCTGCGGCGAAAGACGCACAATGTCGACCAGCCCCTGCATTGAGATCAGGTCATTGCCGAGGTTATAGCAATTGCCGCTCATGGTCTGGATCCCGTTCAGGACGAACACCTGCTGGTCTTCCTGAGTGCGAACACGTCGCCCCTGCGGGTAGTCAATGCAGCAGGTCTGGCATTCATCTTTGCTGCGATTTTCAGAGCGGGCAGTAAAGCAGCGGGCAGAGTACGCCAGCGGCAGATAACCGTAACTCAACACCTCGACCTCAAACTGCTGGCGAATGCCCAGCTCATCACACTGCTTCAGTAATTGCACCAGCCAGTCGCGCGACAGTTCCACCGGCATACACCAGCGGGTCATACCCATTTTCAGCAGCAGTTGCAGCGTAACGGCGTTATACACATTTAGCGCAGGTCCGGCGACAAAAGGCACGCCCGCTTCATTTGCCAGCGTCACCGCACCCACATCATTAGCTTCAATGAGAAACTCGCCGTTATCGACATAGCGCTTCAGTTCCGTCAGTTCAGAAGGGGATTGCACCAGTGCCAGAGTGCTCAGAACGACCTGTTTACCGGCGGAGGCCAGCGACTTCGCCATACTCAACCAGTCAGCGGTTTTCGTTGCACGGCGTTTGCTGCAAACAGATTCGCCGAGGTAGATGACGTCAGCCTGACTGCTGGCGGCAGCCTGATAAAAGGCATTCAGCGTTTCTTTTGGCCAGTACCACAGTACCGGACCCAGTGAGTATTTCATGATATCTCCTACTGCCACTGGCGGTGATAAGCACCGAGCGTTGTCTGAGTGCCTTCACTCAGCGCACTCAGCGCCGCCATCCATTGCGGCTGTGCGGTGAAATTTTGCGGGTCAGCTTTACAGCGATCGATGGCCTGGCGCCAGATACGCGCCACCTGTTCAACATAGGCCGGGCTACGCTGACGTCCCTCAATTTTGACGGAGACAATATTGGCTGCCATCAGCTCAGGTAAGAGTGCCAGCGTGTTCAGGCTGGTGGGTTCTTCCAGCGCATGATAGCGCGCCTCATCTACCTTATAGCGACCCTTGCACAGCGTGGGGTAACCGGCATTTTCTCCGTTGTCATAACGATCAATCAGCACTTCGTTCAGACGGGATTCCAGGCCTGCCTGGGTTTGCTGCCAGCGAACGAAGCGCGCGGGGGAACAGGCACCGACGGTATTGGGCGACTCGCCGGTCAGGTAAGACGAAAGATAACAACGTCCTTCCGCCATAATGCACAAGCTACCAAACGCGAACACCTCGAGTGGAACGGTAGTGTCACGCGCCAGTTGGCGCACCTGGTGCATCGATAGCACTCGTGGCAATACCACGCGTGCAACATCAAAGTTACGCTGATAAAAGCGTACGGCAGCGGCATTTGTGGCAGACGCCTGTACCGAAACATGGCGTTCAATATGAGGATATTTATCTGCGGCATACGCCAGCATGGCAATATCTGCCAGGATTAAGGCATCAGCACCCGCATCTGCGGCCATATCCACCGCACGCTGCCAGCGTTGGTAGCCATCGGGATGGGCAAAGGTGTTAATGGCCACATGGAGTTTACGTTTACGCTGATGCACGTAGTTTGCGGCTTCCTGCAGGCGTTTATCGGTGAAATTCAATCCCGCAAAATGGCGGGCATTGGTCTCATCTTTCAGGCCGATATACACCGCGTCGGCACCATTTTCGATGGCGGCCTTCAGTGCCGGAAGATTTCCGGCCGGGCAGAGAAGTTCCATAAGAAGCGATCCAACTAATCAGAAGAGTTGAAGAGTTTAGTGAGGAAGGCCGAGACAAATTTTGATTTAAGGCAGCTAATGGCGTATTGATGGTGTTCGTGTACCCTGATAAAACTCATAGAGTTCGCACACTTTGTTGATCCAGCCGTCAGACGCTTTTTGCTGCTGTGGCAAAATAGCTGAAATTTATTCGTAAGGAGTGATAATGGTGTTGAACCCGCTACGCAGCCACTGTGTCCGTCACGGGCCGCAATTACTGCGTTTCCCACTGCGGTTTACCCCGTTTGCAGTGAAGAAGCCGCTATTACAGGCACTGTTACGCTGGCAGTTTCAGCAGGCGCTGGCGGAAGGCGAGCTGGACTTCCTTGAAGGGCGCTGGCTGGGGATTGAGGTCAAGGACCTTGAACTCCGTTGGTCAGTCACGCTGGAACAGGGGCAGCTTCGGGTCGCTGAACGTGAGGAGGCTGATGTCTGGTTTCGCGGCAATGCCAATGACCTGGCGCTGATCGCTGCCCGCAGGCAGGATCCCGACACGCTGTTTTTCCAGCGCCGTTTACTGATTGAAGGTGATACGGAACTGGGCCTGGAAGTCAAAAATATGATGGATGCGATAGATCTGGACGCCATGCCAGCGCCGCTACGCATCGGGCTTATGCAACTGGCTGATTTTATTGAGGCCGGAATGAAAGAGGACGCGATTCCCCCGGCGGATCGCGCAGGTGCCACATGTTAATTCGTTCAGAAATTGGCATCGATGCGGCGAGCATCGACAGCCTGCTGCGCCGTAGCTTCCCAACCTCTGCGGAAGCGGAACTGGTGCAGCAACTGCGGGAAGATGGGCTATTAACCCTCGGTGTCGTTGCAACAGATGACGATGGCCAGGTGCTGGGCTATGCGGCCTTCAGCCCGGTCACGCTCAACGATGAAGATCGGCAGTGGGTAGGATTAGCGCCGCTGGCGGTTGATGAAAGCGTTCGCAAGCAGGGCGTGGGTAAACAGTTGATTTACGAAGGGCTGGATACGTTGAATGAGTTTGGCTATGCCGCCGTTGTGGTGTTGGGCGATCCCGCTTTCTACGGTCCTTATGGCTTTGAACCGGCTGCACGCCACCAGCTGCACTGCCGCTGGGAAGGCACTGAAGCGGCGTTTCAGGTGTACAAGCTGGCGGATGACGCCTTTGATGGCGTTGAAGGCCGCATCGAGTTCTCCGTGCCCTTTAATCGCTTCTGAGCGCAGCAAGCCATTGAACAAGTGATACAGGCTGGTGTTCTACCAGCCTGATCTTCTGTGGTTTTTTCAGTTGCTTAACCTGATATTCCAGCTTCGACGCCAGCGAACGATCCCCTGCCTCACAGTGAAATACCAACACCAGCGGTCCTTTACCGCGCAATGCTTTTGCGCCTTTACCACTCTGGTGCTGGGCAAAACGCCTGGCCACGTCATTGGTGATGCCGGTGTACAGCATTCCTTTAGCGGTTCGCAGAATATACAGTCGCCAGTCCCCGGGTGCAGCCGCGCTCATAGGGTTTCTCAGATAAAAAACAGTACGGCTACTTTAGCGTATATGTTGGCAGAGAGGGAGAGGCAGGGGGGCAGCAAGGGCCAGCCGGAGCTGGCCCGAAGCATCATGCGGCGTTAAGAATACGCAGCGATTCGCGGTTAAAAGCGGGGAGATCGTCCGGCGTGCGGCTGGTGACCAGCCTGTCGTTATCGACCACGACCTCTTCATCGTAGAAATCAGCACCGGCATTTTTCAAATCAATCACCACCGGTTTCACCGTGGTCATTTTGCGACCGCGTACGGCATTGGCACTGATCAGCAGCTGTTGCCCGTGACAGATAGCGAAGACAGGTTTGCCCAGTGCAACAAAGGCTTTGGTGAAGGCGACAAAACGGTCATCGCCGCGCAGCGTGTCCGGGGAGTGGCCGCCGGGCAGCAGTAGCGCATCAAACTCGGCCGGATGGACATCATCGATATTTTTATCGACCTTCAGGCTGGCTTTACCCTGCTTACCAGTAATAGTTTTACCCGCTTCACTGTCAATGGTAATGACCTGGTGGCCGGCTTTTTTATACGCCTCTGCGGGAGAAGTAAATTCTGAGTCTTCAAATTCATCGGTAATCAGCACCGCAATTTTCTTGCTCATATTTCCTCCTGTGAGTTTCATTTAAATGCGCAGTAAGTGTGGTTCACTGGTGCTGAAAAGCAAATTCAGGGGCACAGCGAGGGGCACAGGTGGATGATTTTAGAAGGGAACATAGGGCACACAAAGGTAAAGAAGACGCAGGTCGCTGGTGTTTATGTATACCGCACCCTATGATAATTCCCCATTAAGCTCCCACTTTTCAGGACGATCTCATGGCCACGCTGCACTCCTTACTCGCTTTTGCTTCTTATTTTTTAACCAGCGGCGCGCTGGTACTGATCTTTCTGTTTATCTATACCCGCATTACACCGCACAACGAATGGCGTCTGATTAAAGAGAATAATCTGGCGGCGACTTCAGGGTTCATCGGGGCACTGCTGGGTTACATTATTCCGCTGGCCAGCGTGGCCATTAACTCCGTTAACCTGCTGGATTATCTGGTCTGGGGTGCAGTGGCGCTGGTTGTGCAGCTGCTGGTATTTACCGCAGTGCGCCTGTTTATGTCGGATATCAGCCGCCGCATTGAGGATAATCACCTGTCTGCGGGGCTGTTCCTCGGTGGGGTGTCTACCGGCGTGGGGATATTGAACGCCGCCTGCATGACCTACTGATCTCAACGTAAATTATGGATCACCTGGTTGCTGCTGCCGCGCCACAGCAGCGCCGGGTCTTTGAGTGCCTGAATAAACTTCCCGTCGATCAGCACATTCACGCTGGTGACCACCTGCTGCTGCTCTGTGCTCAGTTCCTCCAGGCGGTAACCTGTCCACATCCAGATATCTTTGCCAGCACACTCACGCTGCACTCGCCGCAATAGCCGTCCGACATCCGCCAGATTGGCCGGATGCAGCGGATCGCCGCCTGACAGCGACAACCCCTGGCGCGGAATACGTGTATCGTTGAGGTCGGCAATCAGCTGCTCTTCCATTTGAAGGGTGAACGGCAACCCGGAGTTCAGCCGCCAGGTGCTTTTGTTATAACAACCGGGGCATTCATGCACGCAGCCGGAGACAAACAGCGTGCAGCGCGTGCCGGGACCGTTAACGATATCCACCGGGTAGTACTGATGGATGTTCACCCCAGCTGACCGTTACCCAGGTGCTTCACCCGACGTTTAACCTCCTCCTGCTTCCCGGCGTTAAACGGACGGGCATCAGGACTGCCGAGATAGCCGCACACCCGCCGCGTCACCGAGACGCGGGTGCTGTCATGGTTACCGCATTTCGGGCAGGTAAAGCCTTTACTGGTGCACTCAAACTCGCCGGTAAAACCGCACTCATAGCACTCGTCGATAGGCGTATTGGTGCCGTAGTAAGGCACCCGGCTGTAGCTGTAATCCCAGACGTCTTCCAGCGCCTTAAGGTTGTGCTGAATGTTAGGGTATTCGCCGTAACAGATAAAACCGCCGTTCGCTAACGGTGGATAACCGGCTTCGAAGTCGATTTTATCGTACGGATTGACCTTCTTCTCCACGTCGAGGTGGAAGCTGTTGGTGTAGTAGCCCTTATCGGTGACGCCCGGCACCACGCCGAACTCGGCAGCATCGAGGCGACAGAAACGGTCACACAGGTTCTCACTGGGCGTACTGTACAGACTAAAGCCGTAGTCCGTTTCCTCTTTCCATGCCTCGACGGCGGCGCGCAGTCGGGCAACAATCTCCAGCCCTTTGGCGCGCAGTTGCGCATCATCATAAGGATGTACACTGCCGCCGCTCAGGGCATTCAGCGTTTCATGAATGCCAATATAGCCCAGAGAAATGGAGGCTCTGCCGTGACGGAAGATAGGTGCCACCGGATCATCGGCTTTCAGGCGCACTCCGCACGCACCCTCCATATAGAGGATGGGGGCCACGCGGGCCTTCACATTTTCCAGCCGGGCGATGCGTGTCATCAGGGCTTTCTTCGCCAGCAACAGACGCTGGTCGAGCAGCGTCCAGAAGCGGCTCTCATCACCCTGTGCCTCCAGCGCAATACGCGGCAGGTTAAGGCTGATCACGCCGATATTGTTACGGCCATCGTGGATCGGCTCGCCGTTCTCTTCATACACGCCCAGGAAGCTGCGGCAGCCCATAGGGGTTTTAAACGATCCTGTGACCTTGACCACCTGATCGTAATTGAGAATATCCGGATACATGCGTTTGCTGGCGCACTCCAGCGCCAGCTGTTTGATATCGTAGTTGGGCTCGCCAGCGGCCTGATTTAGCCCGGCTTTGATAGCAAAAACCAGTTTCGGGAACACCGCCGTTTTATGATTTTTCCCCAGTCCGGCAATGCGGTTCCGCAGAATCGACTGCTGGACCAGGCGCGCCGCCCAGCTGGTGCCAAGGCCAAATCCAAAGGTGACAAACGGCGTCTGGCCGTTAGCGGTATGCAGTGTATTCACTTCATATTCCAGTGACTGGAACGCGTCGTAGCACTCTTTCTCTGTGCGCGTTTGGGCATACGCTTCGACATCCGCCACCTGCCATTGCTGCGCAGTGGCACGATGTTTCACCAGGCTGGCTTCCACAAACGGGGCCAGCACCTCATCAATGCGGTTAATGGTGGTGCCGCCGTAAATATGGCTGGCCACCTGGGCGATAATCTGTGCGGTAACGGCGGTCGCGGTGGAGATCGACTTTGGCGGTTCGATCTCGGCATTCCCCATTTTGAAGCCATGGGTCAGCATGCCGCGCAGGTCAATCAGCATACAGTTAAACATCGGGAAGAACGGCGAATAGTCGAGGTCGTGATAGTGGATCTCACCGCGTTCATGCGCACTGACCACATCGCGCGGCAGCATATGCTGACGGGCATAGTGTTTAGCGACGATGCCGGCCAGCAGATCGCGCTGGGTCGGGATCACTTTGCTATCTTTGTTGGCATTTTCATTCAGCAGTGCCGGGTTGCTCTGTTCAATCAGACCGCGAATTTCATGGTTCAACCGACCGCGCAGCTCGCGTGCTACGTCGCGATCGTGGCGGTATTCAATATAGCTGCGTGCCAGCTGCGGGTAACGGCCTGCCATCAGCTGGTTCTCAACCGCGCGCTGAACCTCTGCGATATCCACGCTCGGGCGGGCGGTGAGCTGAGCGCTAATCTGGCTGGCGGCAGTGGCGCAGTAGTCGTCATCGTCAATTTTCGCAGCCTGTGCAGCGGCACGGATTGCCGCCTCAATACGCGCTGGATCGAAGGCGACCTGACAGCCGTCCCGCTTGATTACCTGAGTTGCCACCGCTGCTCTCCTGAATGAAGAAAATCTATATGTGGGTTTTGATGGCTATAGTAAACGCTATATATAGTGTTGCGATCAGATTTAAACGCCGTTTTATTGACCTGAGGCAAAGATCTGACAGCAGCGCAGCAAAGATAAGCGATGGTCAACGTCGGTTAAGGTTTTGTGTGGTTATACGCTATTTTTTGCCATCAAGGTGTGCTGTGGCGGTTGCATTCAACCCAAAGGAATCACTACTATTGCCGGTTGCCATAGAGCGAAATCCATTTTGCTCTGGTCTCTCAGGGATACTGTCTGATGTCGTCTGTCGCTTATAACGAAAAACAGGTCATTCGCTGGCTCGGTGCACGTACCGTGGCCCGGGCGCGCGATCTGGTCGCCAGCGTACAGAATCTGCAGTGGCAAAATAATTTGCTGACCGGCGAGGTGCCGGGACGTAAAGCGGAACCTTTCAGCGTGATCGTGCATTTCAGTCGTCCCCAGGGCAGGTTGCTGGCCAGCGGGGAGTGCAGCTGTGCTGTAAAAAATAACTGTAAGCATGTCGCGGCGCTGATGCTGGCGAACCTGCAACCCCGCCAGCCAACAGCGGCAGTGGTCCTCAAAACCATTGAGGCAGTGCCTGTCCCGGTGCTGCAACTGCAATCACGTGCCAAATTTATCAGCGGCTATGGTCATTATGGTCATCGCCAGAAGCGCCTCGATTTTGCCTCCGTCAGCTTTGACTACGCAGGCGTGAACGTTGATGCAGGAAGCCGGGCGGAGAACTTTACCGACAGGAATGGTCTGCGCTACCACGTTCAGCGCCATACGGAAGAGGAGCAGTCCTGGCTGGCGCAGATCGACACGGTCGGGCTGAATGCCATCCCCGCCGGGCATATTTATACGCCTGCTCCGTTGCCCCCGGCGATCTTCGCCCCGGCATCGCCGCCGCAGTGGCGTGATTTCATTAAAAAAGGCCTGCCTGCGCTGCGCAAACGCGGCTGGCGCATCAGCATGGATGATGATTTCACCTGGAACGTCTCGGACGTTGATGCGATTGAAGGGCGCGCAGTACAGGGCGAGGACGGCTGGTTCGATCTTGAGCTGGCGATGAAAATTGGCCGCCGACGCGTGCGCCTGGAGCCGCTGCTGGCGAAGTTGTTTGAGCGTGACCGCCGCTGGATGTCCGGCAATCTGCGTCTGATTGATGATGACGAACAGATTGAGATGCGTGACGACAAGAATCAGCGATTGCTGTTTCGCGCGGGTCAGCTAAAGCCGCTGGTGGGCAATCTGATTGATCTGTTTGGCGCGCATCAACCGCTGCGACTGGCCGCCTGGGATATCGGGCGTCTCAGCGAACCTGGCGATCGTAACCGCTGGATATTTGACGGTGACAACGCGGTCCATCAGCTGGCAGAACGATTGAACGGGCACAGCGGCGTGCAGGCCATTGCCCCGCCTGTTGGCTTGCAGGCCACCCTGCGCGATTATCAGCAGCAGGGCGTTAACTGGATGCAGTTCCTGCGTGAGCATCAGCTGGCGGGCATACTGGCCGATGATATGGGGCTGGGAAAAACGATTCAGACGCTGGCCCACCTGCTGCTGGAAAAAGAAGCCGGGCGCCTCGATCGTCCTGCACTGATCGTGGTGCCGACCACGCTGGTCCATAACTGGTGCTGTGAAGCACGGCGCTTTGCCCCCGATCTGCGAGTACTGGCGCTGACCGGGCCGCAGCGCAAAGACTTTTACGATCAGATGGAACAGTACGACGTGGTCATCACCACCTATTCACTGCTGTGGCGCGATCAGCCGCAGCTGGTGGCGCACTATTATCATCTGCTGATCCTCGATGAAGCGCAGTACGTGAAGAACAGCGCCTCACGTGCCGCCTCGGTAATCCGCACCCTGAAGACGCGGCATCGTCTCTGCCTGACCGGAACCCCGCTGGAAAATCACCTCGGGGAGCTGTGGTCGCAGTTTGATTTCCTGCTGCCGGGCTTCCTCGGCAGCGAACGCGACTTCACCCAGAACTGGCGTATTCCGGTAGAACGCAATGGCGATAAAGTCAGGCGTGAGCTGCTGGCGAAGCGCGTACGGCCGTTTATGCTGCGCCGCCGTAAACAGGAGGTCGCCAAAGAGCTGCCGCCGAAAAATACCATTGTGCGCAGCGTGCCTCTGGACGGTGCGCAACGAGAACTGTATGACCAGGTGCGTGCCGCCATGCAGGACCGCGTACAGTTAGCGATGCAGCAGCAGGGGCCGGGACGCAGCCATCTGCTGGTGCTGGATGCCCTGCTAAAACTGCGCCAAATCTGCTGCGATCCGCGTCTGATGTCCGATCCGCGCGCCGAGCGGGTGAAACACTCTGCCAAGCTGGCGCTGCTGCGCGAGATGCTGCATGACCTGCTGGCAGAAGATCGGCGCATCCTGATCTTCTCGCAGTTCACCACCATGCTGGGCATCATCGCCGAAGAGTTACAGAAAGCGCGCATTCCTTATGTCATCCTGACGGGCAGCACCCGCGATCGCACTGAGCCGGTACGGCGTTTTCAGCAGGGCGAAGTCCCGGTGTTTCTGATCAGCCTTAAAGCGGGCGGAGTTGGGCTGAACCTGACGGCGGCCGACACGGTGATCCACTACGATCCCTGGTGGAACCCGGCGGCTGAAAATCAGGCCACCGATCGCGCTTATCGCCTCGGGCAGGATAAACCGGTCTTTGTGTATAAGCTGATCGCGGCCGATACCATTGAAGAGAAGATCGTCGCGATGCAGCAGCAAAAAGCCGAGCTGGCCGGAGAGATCCTCGACGACGAGCTGAGTGAACCCTCCAGTTTCAGTCAGGACGATCTGGCGGCACTGTTCTCCTGACATCACCGCCCGGATAGCATCAAAACGTTAACGGCGCCTGCGCCTTATGGAATTCGTTTCGTGAGATGTAACTTGATGTAACACGCGAATTATGTTTTATGAGGTCATCACAAAAAAAGGATGCCCTGATATGCCATGGTCACTGCGCCCGCTGTTGCTTGCCTGTTCCCTGTTTCTGCCATTCACTGTGGCTGCCGACCCGGCAGGGAAACTCCCGCTGATGCCCTGGCCGCAGCAGGTAGAGCAGCCAGAGGGTAGGGGAAATCTGGCCCTGACCATGCCGCTGGCGATTCAGGTTAAGGGCGATAACCTGCACGAGGCAATCCCGCGCTGGCAGCAACGCCTGGCGCGTCAGACCGGTAACCCTGATCTGCCGATTTCCGCCAGTGCCACGTCATTACAGATCCGTATCGCCCGACAGGTTGCCGCTATTCCTCAACCGGACAGCGATGAGAGCTACCGGCTGGTGGTCAGCGCCGACGGCATCACACTGGATGCAGCCACCCGTTTTGGCGCGATGCGCGGCATGGAAACGCTGCTGCAACTGGTGCATAACAGCACGGTGCCCCTGGTGACGATTAATGACCACCCGCGCTTTCCGTGGCGCGGGATCCTGATTGATTCTGCCCGCCACTTTATGCCCATTGAGACGCTGAAACGCCAGATTGATGGCATCGCCGCTGCGCGTATGAACGTCTTCCACTGGCACCTGACCGACGACCAGGGCTGGCGTTTTGGTTCCAGTCATTTCCCACAGTTGCAGGAAAAAGCCAGCGACGGACTGTGGTACAGCCCGCAGCAGATGCGCGATATCGTCAGCTATGCCGCCCATCGTGGCGTGCGTGTGGTGCCGGAAATTGACTTTCCGGGGCACGCTTCGGCACTGGCGGTGGCGATGCCTGAACTGATCGCGGCACCGGGGCCTTATCAAATGGAACGTGGCTGGGGCGTCTTTAAACCGCTGCTCGATCCGTCCCGCGAACAGGTTTATCAGTTTATTGATACGCTGGTGGGCGAGGTGGCCGCCATCTTCCCCGATCCTTATCTGCATATTGGTGGCGATGAAGTGGATCCCAGCCAGTGGGATAACTCTGAGGCTATCGCTCAGTTTATGCAGCAGAAAGGGTTGAAAGACAGTCATGCACTGCAGGCATATTTCAATCAACGGGTGGAGAAGATCCTGGAAAAACACCAGCGACAGATGATCGGCTGGGATGAAATCTATCATCCCGATCTGCCGCGCAGCATTCTGATCCAATCCTGGCGCGGACCGGATGCGCTGGGTGAAGTGGCAAAAAACAACTATCGCGGCATCCTTTCTACCGGCTTCTATCTCGATCAGGCCCAGCCTGCGGCGTTCCATTATCGCAATGAAGTCTGGCCGCAGGGACTGAACGATGCCGATCGGATCAAAGAGGGCGAAACAGCACAGAGCTGGCAATTTACGCTGCCACGTCTTAAGGGTAAGCCGCTTACAGGCAGCTTTACGCTGATTGATGCCGTTGGTGGATGGCGCGGATTTATTGATTTCGAAGGGCGCTCGCGGCGTATGGTGCGGGAGATCCGCTGGCTGTCGCCCACCCAGTTTACCTTCCGTGTCGACAGCTGGATGGGCGAGCTTCGTCCAGTGCTCACCCTGGCGGGCGACAACATGAGCGGCTACTGGCGCATCGGTAACGTGCGCTATCCCACTGTGGGCAGCAGGCTGCCGCAGCCTCCGCAGGGTATAAAACCGGTACTGCCGGATGATGCCCAGTTGCGAAATAACCTGCTGGGCGGGGAAGCGGCGCTGTGGAGCGAAATCGTCGATGAGAACGTGATTGACGTCCGTTTGTGGCCGCGGGCATTTGTGGTGGCAGAGCGGCTGTGGTCGGCCTCTGATGTGACGGATGAGAAGAATATGTATCAGCGCCTGGCAGCGGTTGATAGCTGGTCCGCCGTGTCGGTGGGTCTGCAACAGCACGCGGAGACGCAGTTGCAGATGATGCGTCTGGCCAACAGTAGTGACACGGTGCCGCTGCAAATCTTCGCTGAAGCGCTGGAGCCTGCGCAATTCTATACCCGACAGCATCTGAAATATCAGGCCGGGCATTACACGCAGGCTGAACCGCTGAACCGGCTGGCCGATGTACTGCCATCTGAAAGCAACAAAGTGCGTGAGCTGGATCAGCAGGTGGACGCGCTGATCGCCAATCGGGGTGACCGACAGGCGGCGCAGGCGATCCGCCGTCAGCTTCTGCAGTGGCAGCACAATATTCCGCTGGTAGAGCCGGTGCTGGCGCAGAACCCGCAGCTACGGCCGCTGCTGCCGGTGGCAGGGCAGGTGGCAGAGATCAGTCAGATGGGGCTGTCACTGCTGGATGCCATGGAAAAGGAACAAACTTTTGGCGCTCGTGAAGTGGCGAAGATGCATCAGCGGCTGGATCAGGCAGCGTTCAGCCAGGATGAAGTGGTGATTGCGCTGGTGTATCCGGTGGAGAAATTATTGCGCAACGGGAAATAACGGCGGGTCGATCGTTGATCGACCCGTACAACGATTTACGACGTTCGCTTAACGACGTACAGCGATCGCTTCGATTTCGATGTTCACATCTTTTGGCAGACGCGCCACTTCCACACACGAACGTGCCGGGAAGCTGGCCTGGTGCTCAGTGAAGAAGGCTTCGTAGGTGGCATTCACCGTGGCGAAGTCATTCAGATCTTTCACGAACACGGTAGTTTTAACGATATCACCCACTTTCAAACCCGCGGCCTCAACAATCGCTTTCACATTTTCCAGTGACTGGCGTGCCTGAGCGGCAATATCGTCCGCCACAGCACCGGTTTTCGGATCGACCGGGATTTGGCCTGACGTGAAGATCATGCTGCCGAGATCCACACCCTGAACATAAGGGCCGATAGCGGCGGGGGCGTTTTCCGTACTGATTTCGCGTGACATAGTTTCTCCTGAATGTGTGCGATGGTGAGGATAGGGGTACAGCGTATCATTTTTGCCCGGGCCGGGCATGCCCGGCCCCTACAGGTACAGTGATATTCCGTAAGAGCGAGGCCCGACAGCAACGGTGATACCCCCGTAGGGGCGAGGCATGCCTCGCCTCTCTGTTTGACCCGGCGCGTGTCACATCCTGCCCACGCAACGGACCAAATGCAACGGCATTAACCGTTTGCCATCACCACATGGTGCGCGAACTCTTTCTCGCAGTATTTACATTTCAGGTGCAGCTCATCCTGGCGCTGTTTCACCGCGAAGCTGGAATGCACCGGTTCAGAACGGCTGATGCAGTTGCTGTTCGGGCAGGTCAGCACGCGTTCAATCCGGTCTGGCAACGTCGGGGAGCTCTTCGCCACCACGTTGTAATCATCAATGCGGTTCACCGTTGCGTGCGGTGCATACACCGCCAGCTGGTTGATCTGATCGTCGGTCAGGAAGGTGTTCTCAATCTTGATCAGGTCTTTGCGGCCCAGCTCACCCGAGGGCAGATTCAGGCCAATGGTAATGCGCTGGTCGGTTTCCGTCAGGCGGAACAGGGAGAGCAGCTTAAAGCCAATCTGAGCCGGGATATGGTCGATCACCGTGCCGCGTTTAATCGCTTCAACCTGTAATTTATTATCGTGTGTCATGTGCTTATCCCCTTAAAGAACCGGTTCGCTGTTCAGTACCAGCGCCAGAAGTGCCTGGCGTGCGTAGATACCGTTACCTGCCTGCTGGAAATACCAGGCGTGCGGCGTGTGATCGACATCCGTGTCGATTTCGTCAATACGCGGCAGCGGGTGCAGAACTTTCATATTCTCGCGTGCGCCCACCAGATCGCTGGCGCGCAGAATAAACTGGGCTTTGACGTTAGCGTATTCCGACGGATCAAGACGCTCTTTCTGTACGCGGGTCATATACAGAATGTCCACCTGCGGCACCACTTCTTCAATGCTGTCATGACGTGTCCAGACAATGCCTTTTTCGTCGAGCATATCGGTGATGTAAGCCGGCATCGCCAGTGCATCAGGCGCAATAAAGTAAAAACGATTGCCTTCAAACTTCGCCAGCGCCTGGGTCAGTGAATGTACGGTGCGGCCATATTTCAAATCACCGACCATCGCCACGCTGAGGTTATTCAGACGGCCCTGCGTTTCCTGCAAGGTAAACAGATCGAGCAGCGTCTGAGTCGGATGCTGATTGGCGCCATCGCCCGCGTTCAGGATCGGCACGCCGCCGGAAAACTCGGTTGCCAGACGCGCGGCGCCTTCCTGCGGATGACGCATGACAATCGCATCCACATAGGTGCCAATCACGGAGATGGTATCGGCGAGGGTTTCCCCTTTCTTGCCCAGCGAGGTGTTGCTGCCATCGGCAAACCCGACCACGGACGCGCCAAGACGATGCATCGCCGTTTCAAACGAGAGGCGGGTGCGGGTGGACGCTTCAAAGAAGCAGCTGGCAATCACGTTGTGCTTCAGCAGCTCAGGCTGTGGGTTCGCCTTCAGGCTGGCCGCGGTACGCAATACCAGCTCCAGCTCTTCACGGTTGAGATCGTTAATTGAAATAATGTGTTTGTGATATAGGGGGTTAGCCATTTCCACTCCTTTTGCCGTTATCATTCATGATGCAGCGGTGTCGGCTGCCTCATGAGTGCTATAGCGCAACGTTTTTGCATTAAAATACGGGCAAAAAAAAGCCCCTCAATGAGGGGCTTTTCTTGATGATCGGTCATGCAACGGGAGGAAAAACGGTGCTGCCCGCCTGTAGAAAGGCGATTCAGTACGGCTTGATTAACGCAATTCAGTTTCATGCATCCTCCCGGCAAACGGGGTGCATTATACGCATTCATCCGTTTGCAGCAAGCGAAAAACGCGTAACGTAATCGTTTGCCTGGGGTGAGTTACCCCAATTGTGCCAGCGTGGCCACCATCACTGCTTTGATGGTGTGCAGACGGTTTTCTGCCTGGTCAAACACCACGCTGTGCGATGATTCAAACACCTCATCGGTGACTTCCATGCCGCCGTGCAGATCGTACTGCTGCGCCATCTGCTGGCCCAGCGTGGTCTGGTCATCGTGGAACGCAGGCAGGCAGTGCAGGAACTTCACCTGCGGGTTCCCGGTCGCCTCAAGCATCGCCATGTTCACCTGATAAGGGCGCAGCAGGGCAATACGTTCGTGCCATACCTCTTTTGGCTCACCCATGGATACCCAGACGTCGGTGTAAATGAAGTCCGCGCCCAGCACGCCTTGCGCAATATCTTCTGTCAGGGTGATTTTTCCGCCGGTTTTTTCTGCCACGCTGCGGCATTCAGCAACCAGCCCCGCATCCGGCCAGCAGCTTTTCGGTGCCACCAGGCGCAGATCCAGGCCTGTCAGCGCCGCCGCCTCCAGCAGAGTATTGCCCATATTATTATGGGTATCGCCGACGTAGGTCAGCGTCATCTGACTGAAGGCTTTCTCCGGCAGGTGTTCCTGCATGGTGAGCAGGTCCGCCAGCAACTGGGTGGGATGAAACTCGTTGGTCAGCCCGTTCCACACCGGCACACCAGCGTGTTCGGCCAGGGATTCCACCAGCACCTGGCCGTGGCCGCGATATTGAATACCGTGGTACATCCGGCCCAGCACGCGGGCGGTGTCTTTCATCGACTCTTTATGGCCGATCTGGCTGCCGCTCGGGCCAATCCAGGTGACGTTCGCGCCCTGATCGTATGCGGCAACTTCGAAAGAGCATCGGGTGCGGGTCGAGTCTTTTTCGAAGATGAGCGCGATATTTTTACCTTTCAGATGCTGAATTTCTTCGCCATTTTTTTTATCGGTCTTCAACGTGGACGCCAGCGCCAGTAAGCCGTTGATTTCAGCGGGGGTGAAATCGAGCAGCCTGAGGAAGTGACGTTGATATAACTGACTCATAAAGCACTCCGGGATGATCTTTAATGAATTAAAATTCAATTTAACCGTATTAATATTCACTTTCAACCCCGAAGAGCAGAAACTTGCTTTTAAAGGTAGTGGCGCAGAGGGCACTGTGGGAAAATACGCGAAATAACGCCTTAATGAGGAAGCGATCATGGCTAATGAAGCATTGTTGGAAGAGCAGCGTGAAGAAACGCGGCTGATTATTGAAGAACTGCTGGATGATGGCAGTGACCCGGACGCGCTGTACACCATTGAGCATCATTTCTCTTGCGACAGCTTCGATGCGCTGGAGAAAGCGGCCGTGGAAGCTTTTAAGCTGGGTTACGAAGTCACTGAGCCGGAAGAGCTGGATCTGGAAGATGGCACCAAAGTGATGTGCTGCGATATTCTCAGCGAAGGCGCGCTGAACGCTGAACTGATCGACGCGCAGGTTGAGCAGCTGATCGATGTGGCGGGCAAGTTCAACGTTGACTACGACGGCTGGGGCACCTACTTCGAAGATCCGGACGCGCAGGATGACGACGAAGGCGATGAAGATGACGAAGCCATCGACGGCGAAGATAACGGCATCCGCCACTGATTCTCCCCTGTAAATTCTGGCCGGGCATGCCCGGCCATTTCATGACGTTGAGCAAATGAATACCGAACACCTGCTGGCCCCTGTCCTCGATTTCCTGCACTGCCGTACGCCTCAAGCCTGGATTGACGAAGCCCGTCAGCCGCAACATCTTCCTCTGTTACTGACCGACCATCTGGTATGTGAGCTGAAAGCAGCCCAGACCGCCATGTGGCTGATCCGTAAATATGTTGCGGACAAAGCCAGTGGCGATGCCCTGCTGGCGTGGCTGAAACCCTGGGAACAGTTTGTTCACAACGATCAGGCCGATCTTGCTTTCCTCGAACAGCATAAAGGTCTGTCAAAAACCATTATCAGCCGTGAAGAGGTGCCTTATGGCGATGAGCTGGTGGATAAGATGGTGCTGCTGATCAAAGAAGAGCTGCACCATTTCTATCAGGTGCTGGAGATTATGCAGGCGCGTGGTATTCCCTATATGCGCATCACCGCCAGCCGCTATGCCAAAGGGTTAATCCGCGAGATCATCACGCATGAACCGCAAACGCTGGTGGATAAACTGATCTGCGGAGCCTATATCGAAGCGCGATCCTGCGAGCGTTTTGCCAGTCTGGCACCGTATCTTGATGATGAACTGGCGGGGTTTTATATTTCGCTGCTGCGCTCAGAGGCGCGACACTATCAGGATTACCTGGCGCTGGCTGCACTGATCTCACCGACGGATATCAGCGTGCGGGTGCGTAAAATCGGGGAAACGGAAGCGCGTCTGATCATGGAACCGGACAACCAGCTGCGTTTTCACAGTGGCGTTCCGAACTTCGCCTGAGAGGCGAGCGGATAAAAGGGCCGATTGGAACACACGAACGGCCCCTGCAGGGGCCGTCCGCCGCGGTTAAAGGGTTTTCAGCATCGTCACTTCGCAATCCACATGACCGGTGGAGCCCATCGGGCCATCGATATGCTCAAAACCGAGATGTTCATACAGGCGAATGGCGCGCGTCAGTGACGCGGTAGTTTCCAGATAGCAACGTTTAAAGCCCTGCTGGCGGGCATAGTCCATCGCCTGAATGGCCAGACGGCGTGCCAGCCCGAGGCCACGCACCGACGGCATAAAATACATTTTCTGCAGTTCACAGACATCCGCATCGCTGCTCGCCAGTGGCGCGATGCCACCGCCACCCACCACCTTTCCTTCCACTTCGACCACCCAGAAAGCACAGTTCTCTTCACTATAGACTTCATAGAGATGGTCAAGATTAGGGTCCGAAACGGTATAGCCTTTATCTGCCGTCAGGCCAAATTCTGCCGATACGGTGCGGATCACCGCAGCAATATGCGGGTTGTCAGCGGGAACGATCGGGCGCACGCGCAGGGTTGTCTGAATTGCGGTTGTCATACATTTCGCTCATGGTCTGTCGGTTGCAGGTAGTGTAATAACACTGCCAGCGTGCGGATGCAATGTCTGTGCATCAGGGGTTAACGTCTCTGAGTATGTTATCTAAATGATAATTATTTATTGTCGGGTTTCCAATGCCATGCTTAAATAGCGCGGCTATTTATTACGCTTTTATTTTCTGCTTCCCAGCAGTCTATTTCTATTTCAGGAAGAAAAACAAATGGAAAACAATACCTCGAATCAGCAGCGTCATGCGGTGCTGTTTCACGGTCGTTCTGGTGAATATTTCTCTATCTGGCTGGTCAATGCACTGCTGACCATGATCACATTGGGTATTTATTCTGCCTGGGCCACCGTCCGTCGCCGTCGCTATTTCTATGGCAATACCGAAATTGCGGGCGATCGCTTTGATTACCACGCTCGTCCCATTGATATCTTGAAAGGCCGTATTATTGTCTTCGTGGGCCTGGTGCTGTTCTTTATCCTCTCTTCAGCCATGCCGGGAATCTCACTGGTATTCGCGCTGGCGTTCTTCGCGTTAATACCGTGGATTGTCATCCGCAGTTGGCGTTACAACGCGCTGATGAGCAGCTTCCGTGGTGTGCGTTTTAACTACCTTTGCCGCGTGGGCCGTGCTTACTGGACCATGTTCCTGTGCCCGGTATTGCTGGTGCTGGCGCTCTATCTGGTCGTTGGTGTGATCGGTATGTTAGCCGCGAACAGTGGCAGCATCAGCGCTGCTCTGACCGTTGGCATCCTGGCATTTGTGCTGTTCCTGGCTGGTCTGGCGGCAGTGCAGGGCACCGTTGCTGCACTGAACCACGATCTGTATATCAACAACATGTCCTACGGTTCGCTGCCATTTAAAGCCGAACTGAGCAAAAAAGCGTTCATCAAAATGGTGTTAATCAGTTTCCTGATTATGCTGCCATTCCTGATCATCGCGGGAATGTTGATTGGTTCTCTGTTTGTCTCGATTTTCTATGCCATGGCAATGGGCATCACCGATCCTGAAATTCTGGGCAGCCAGATGAATGGTCAGCTGTTTAATATCTTCCTGACCTTCTTAATATTACTTTTCGGTGGTTTAGTTTCTTCTGCTTATTTAGTCGTGGCACAGCGTAATTGCGTGTTTGGCCAGACTCAATTAGGTGAAAAACTCCGCCTTAAGTCAACTATGTCTACAGGATCATTCTTAGGCCTGACGCTGACCAATACCCTGATTGTGATTTTCACCCTGGGTCTGGGGACGCCAATTGCTGAAGTTCGTCTGGCACGCTATATGGCGAACAGCACGGCGCTGGAAGGCGATATCTCTCTGCTGGACGTGCAGGCGCACCATGACACTGCCGGCACCGCCGTAGCAGAAGAAGTTGTTTCCGCATTCGATCTGAACGCTGGCATCTGACCTTGCAGCTGAACGGTTTTTATCAGTACCCTGGACGGGCAGCTCGCGAGGCTGCCCGTCTCACATTAGCGGAACAGCATGTGACGCTGGATCAGGGCACGCACCGGCAGCTCCTGATGTTGAACGATGTGACGGTCTCTGACGCGCTCGGGACCATCCCGCTGACGATCTCCTTCCCGGACGGCGGGCGCTTTGTCCCGGATGATGATGCGGCGTTCCGCGAGTGGTGGCAGCAGCGTCGTCGTCCAGGCCTCGTTCACCGGCTGGAACAGCATCGCCGGGGTGTCGTTGTTACTTTGCTGGCCACGCTGGCCGCCATTGCGTTCTACATCTGGGTGATCCTGCCCGTGACCAGCCGTGTGCTGGCGCAGCATATTCCCGCGTACGTTGAGCGCCAGGTCGGCCAGCAAACCTTCACTCTGCTACAGCATACCGGCTTCAGCGTTGGACGCCTGACGGAAGAGCAACAGCAGCGTATCAACCGGCTGTTCCGTGACAGTATTCCGGCAGAGATGAAAGATGACCCGACGCCGCTGCGGCTGAAGATCATGCATTTCGCCGGGGGGCCGAACGCCTTTATGCTGGCAGACGGTACGCTGATCGTCAGCGATGACCTGGTGCGGATGGCGAAAAGTGACGATGCGATTGTCGCGGTGATGCTGCATGAGATAGGGCACCATCAGCATCGTCATGTGATGCGTATGCTGGTGCGTTCGTCGCTGGTGTCGCTGAGCTATCTCTGGCTGACCGGCGATGTCAGCGGGATTGGTGACACGCTGTTACAGTCGGCGGCGTTTGTCGATCAGCTTCAGTTCTCACGCAGCATGGAGCGTGAGGCCGATGAGTATGCCATTGTGCAGATGAAGGCGCAGGGGCGTTCTCTGGCAGCGATGTCTGAGATCTACCGGCAGCTTGAACAGTCCGCAGAGAAGGAGAGCAGTGGGATTAATCTGCCGGAATGGATGAGTACCCATCCGGATATGCCTGCGCGCATCAAAGCCATTCAGGCGGCGGAGTAAATCTGTCAGAAAGGCGAGGCACGCAATAAAAAAGGGCCAGGCATGCCTGGCCCCTACGGGGAACGGTATTGTAGGGGAGGGGCATGCCCCTCCCGTCAACTCGGCATGCAATAAAAAGGGCCAGGCATGCCTGGCCCCTACAGGGAACGGTGTTGTAGGGCAGGGCACGCCGCCCCCACAGTGATTGATGTTGTAGGGCAGGGCATGCCGCCCCACAGGGATTGATATTGTAGGGGAGGGGCATGCCCCTCCCTTCACCATTACAGCGCGGCAATCACCGCTTGCTGCTCAATCAGTTTGATCTTCGCCTGCTCAAAGTCTGCCAGACGTTCACGCTCTTTCGCCACGACGGCTTCCGGTGCGCGCGCCACAAACCCTTCATTGCCCAGCTTAGCGGTGATTTTTTCCATCTCCACCTCCAGCTTAGCCACTTCCTTCACCAGACGCTCCAGCTCCGCCGCTTTATCCACCAGGTCAGCCATCGGGATCAGCAGCTCAGCACCGTCAACCAGTTTGGTGACGGAAACCGGGCCTTTCTCGCCCGCTGGCAGCAGCTCAAGCGTTTCAAGACGCGCCAGGGTTTTGAGGAAGTTATGGTTGTCGTTAACACGACGCACCACATCGGCACTGGCGCCACGCAGCAGCACATCCAGCGGCTTGGATGGGGAGATATTCATCTCGTTGCGAATGTTACGCACCGCGACGATCGCCTGCTTCATCCACTCGGTGTCGGTCATCGCCGCCACATCAACACGGCTTTCGCTGAATTCCGGCATCGGTTGCAGCATGATGGTGTCGTCGCTGATGTTTTTCAGCACTTTCACCTGCTGCCAGATGGTTTCAGTGATAAACGGAATAATCGGATGCGCCAGACGCAGCAGGGCTTCCAGTACCGTAACCAGCGTGTTGCGCGTACCGCGCAGCTGAGCCTCAGAACCGCCGTTCATCACCGGCTTAGCCAGCTCCAGATACCAGTCGCAGAACTGGTTCCAGGTGAACTCATACAGAATGTTAGCGGCGATATCGAAGCGATAGCTGTCCAGCGCTGCACGATAGGCTTTCACCGTTTCGTTGAATTCCGCGAGGATCCAGCGGTCCGCCAGCGACAGTTCCAGCTCGCCGCCGTTGAAACCGCAGTCGTGCTCTTCGGTATTCATCAGCACAAAGCGGCTGGCGTTCCACAGCTTGTTACAGAAGTTGCGGTAACCTTCCAGGCGCTTCATATCCCAGTTGATGTCGCGGCCGGTTGAGGCCAGCGCCGCCAGGGTGAAGCGCAGAGCATCGGTGCCGTGCGGCTCAATACCGTTCGGGAACTGCTTCTCGGTGCGCTTACGGATTTTCTCCGCCAGCTGCGGCTGCATCATGTTGCCGGTGCGTTTCTCCAGCAGATCTTCCAGCGAGATACCGTCAACCATATCCAGTGGGTCGATCACGTTGCCTTTGGACTTGGACATTTTCTGCCCTTCGTCGTCACGGATCAGACCCGTCATATACACGGTTTTGAACGGCACCTGCGGTTTGCCGTCTTCATCTTTGATGAAGTGCATGGTCAGCATGATCATGCGGGCAATCCAGAAGAAGATGATGTCGAAGCCGCTGACCAGCACGCTGGTCGGGTGGAAGGTGCGCAGCGCTTCGGTGTTCTCCGGCCAGCCCAGGGTGGAGAAAGTCCACAGCCCGGAAGAGAACCAGGTATCCAGCACGTCTTCGTCCTGGGTCAGCACCACATCGGCACCCAGATTGTTCTCGGCGCGCACTTCTTCTTCGCTGCGCGCCACGTAGACGTTCCCTTCGGCATCATACCAGGCCGGGATACGGTGACCCCACCACAGCTGACGCGAGATGCACCAGTCCTGGATATCACGCATCCACGAGAAGTACATGTTTTCATACTGCTTCGGTACGAACTGGATCTCTCCCTGTTCCACCGCTTCTACCGCCACTTTCGCCAGCGGGGCCGTGCGCACGTACCACTGATCGGTCAGCATGGGCTCGATCACCACACCGCCGCGATCGCCATAAGGCACGGTCAGGTCGTGGGGTTTGATCTCATCCAGCAGGCCGAGGGCATCAATCGCTGCCACGATCGCTTTACGCGCCGCAAAGCGTTCAAGCTTCTGGAATTCAGCCGGAATGGTCGGATCGCAGGCATCAGACTCTTCGCCGTTGGTGTCATACACCTGGGCTGTTTCACGGATGTCGCCATCGAAGGTCATGATGTTGATCATCGGCAGCTTGTGGCGACGTCCCACTTCGTAGTCGTTGAAGTCGTGCGCCGGGGTGATCTTCACGCAGCCGGTGCCTTTCTCCATGTCAGCGTGTTCATCACCGACGATCGGAATACGGCGACCGACCAGCGGCAGCACGAGGAACTTGCCGATCAGATCTTTATAACGCGGATCTTCAGGATTGACCGCCACGCCGGTATCACCGAGTACGGTTTCCGGACGCGTGGTGGCGACCACCAGATAATCTTTACCGTCAGCGGTTTTCACCCCATCGGCCAGCGGATAGCGGATGTGCCACATGGAGCCTTTTGACTCGCGGTTTTCCACTTCCAGGTCAGAGATGGCGGTGCGCAGTTTAGGGTCCCAGTTCACCAGGCGCTTGCCACGGTAGATCAGGTTCTCTTTGTGCAGGCGAACGAACACCTCTTTCACGGCATTCGACAGGCCTTCATCCATGGTGAAGCGCTCACGCTCCCAGTCCACGGAGTTGCCCAGACGACGCATCTGGCGGGTAATGGTGCCGCCGGATTCGGCTTTCCACTGCCAGATTTTTTCGATGAACGCATCGCGGCCGTAATCTTTACGAGTTTTGCCTTCTTCCGCGGCGATCTTACGCTCTACCACCATCTGCGTGGCGATGCCCGCGTGGTCGGTCCCTGCTTGCCACAGGGTGTTTTTACCCTGCATGCGCTGGTAGCGGATCATGGTGTCCATGATGGTCTGCTGGAAGGCGTGACCCATATGCAAGCTACCGGTTACATTCGGCGGCGGGATCATGATGCAGAAGCTTTCCTGGCTGGTGTCGCCATGCGGTTTAAAGTAGCCCTGTTGTTCCCAGTGCTCGTAAAGCGGCTGCTCGATATCTTGCGGGTTATATGTCTTTTCCATGTCTGCTATGTCTTAGGCAAAGGGGGCGTTGCCGTATTCAAGTGGAATCCAACGCTGCGATAAGCTTTATAGCGGTCGCGCGCCAGCTGTTTCAAAGATGGTTCATAGGGGACGAAGTCTACCACTTCATAGAAAGCGGTGGCAAAATCTGCAAACTGCGGCAGCAGGCTGATCAGCAGGTCGCGCGGTGAATTACCGCGACGTTGTGGCCAGGCCAGCTCGACCGGGGCACCATACTTTGGGCCTTCTCCGGCCAGATTATGCGGCACGAAGGCATTTGCCGGGCGTTGCCACAGGGCTTCATCCAGCCGGATGGCCTGCGCTTCGTCTTCACAGGCAATCAGCACGCGTTTCCCGTCACGCCAGCGGGCCTCAGCCAGATCGCAGACCAGCGCTTCATGAGCGCTCAGCCCGTCAACCGGGGTATCGGTTTCCAGCAGATAGAAAGTTGCGTTTTTCATAATGATGCCAGTTGGGTTGGTCAGATCCGCAGGGGCCAGGCATAGCTGGCCCCTACAAATACGATGGCGGTGTCGCAGGGGTCAGGCATGCCTGACCCGAACGAGGCACCCTGCAGGCACCTGTTACCGTCGGTTTAATCGTCGCCGTTCAGACCTGCGCGGTTCAACAGGAACTGAGACAGCAGGGCAACCGGACGACCGGTCGCGCCTTTGGCCTTTCCTGAACGCCAGGCGGTTCCGGCCACATCAAGATGTGCCCAGTTGTACTTACGCGTGAAGCGCGCCAGGAAGCAGGCTGCGGTGATGGCACCACCCGGGCGGCCGCCAATGTTTGCCATATCGGCAAAATTGGAATCCAGCTGCTCCTGATATTCATCCGCCATCGGCAGACGCCATGCGCGATCGCCTGCCTGTTCTGAAGCACCAATCAGCTCATGCGCCAGCGGGTTGTGGTTCGACAGCAGGCCGCTGATATGGTGGCCCAGCGCAATCACGCAGGCTCCGGTCAGCGTAGCCACGTCGATAACCACATCCGGGTCAAAGCGCTCAACATAGGTCAGGGCATCGCACAGAACCAGTCGACCTTCCGCATCCGTGTTCAGTACTTCTACGGTCTGGCCTGACATGGTGGTCAGCACGTCACCTGGACGGTAAGCGCGGCCACCCGGCATGTTTTCACAGCCCGCCAGCACGCCCACCACGTTCAGCGGCAGACCCAGCTCAGCAACCATGCGCATGACGCCATACACTGAGGCCGCCCCGCACATATCGTACTTCATTTCGTCCATCGCTTCGCCCGGCTTGAGCGAGATACCGCCGGTATCAAAGGTCACGCCTTTCCCGACCAGCACGATGGGACGTGCTTCTTTATCCGGGTTGCCTTTGTACTCGATCACCGACATCAGGGATTCGTTCTGCGAACCGGCCCCGACGGCAAGATAGGCGTTCATCCCCAGCTCTTTCATCTGCTGTTCGCCGATGACGCGGGTGGTGATGTTGGCCCAGGTATCCGCCAGCTGGCGCGCCTGTGACGCCAGATAAGCGGCGTTACAGATGTTCGGTGGCATATTGCCGAGATCTTTCGCGGCCTTAACGCCCGCAGCCACCGCCAGACCGTGCTGAATCGCACGTTCACCGCTGGTCAGTTCGCGGCGCGTCGGCACGTTGAACACCAGCTTGCGCAGCGGACGACGCGGCTCAACCTTGTTGCTTTTCAACTGGTCGAAGCTGTACAGCGTCTCTTTTGACGTTTCTACCGCCTGGCGTACTTTCCAGTAGGTGTTGCGCCCTTTGACGTGCAGCTCGGTGAGGAAGCAGACGGCTTCCATCGATCCGGTGTCATTCAGCGTGTTAATGGTCTTTTGAATGACCTGCTTGTACTGACGCTCATCCAGCTCACGCTCCTTGCCACAACCAATCAGCAAGATACGTTCAGAGAGAATGTTCGGCACATGATGCAGCAGCAGAGTCTGGCCGACTTTTCCTTCCAGTTCACCACGGCGCAGCAGGGCGCTAATGTATCCATCGCTGATTTTATCCAGCTGTTCAGCAATCGGTGACAACCGGCGCGGTTCAAACACGCCCACCACAATACAGGCACTGCGCTGTTTTTCCGGGCTACCGCTTTTTACACTGAACTCCATGCACTCTCCTGAATCTTAAAGACAACGGCGCTTGCTGCGGCTAGAATAGACCGCTTTCGTAACGTATAGCGCTGTCGCATAACGCTGTTGTCAGATTGGGTTTTGGTGAGGATTATTTTTTTTTGCATCACCAGAACGCGGTTGTTGTCATACTATTTTAGTAGTGACATGGGCCATTGATGAGAATAAATGGCGTATAAGCGATGAAACTAGCGATTTTCCTGCAAAAAGACAAGTTTTCACAGGCGTACTCAGCGTGATCATTATTAGATATCTGGTTCGGGAAATGCTCAAAAGCCAGCTGGCTATCCTGTTCATCCTGCTGCTGATCTTCTTTTGTCAGAAGTTAGTCAGGATACTGGGAGCCGCGGTGGATGGCGAAATTCCTACAAATTTAGTGCTGACCTTATTGGGCCTTGGCGTGCCCGAGATGGCACAGCTGATCCTGCCGTTAAGCCTCTTTTTAGCCATTTTGATGACGCTTGGCCGATTATACACCGAGAGTGAGATCACCGTGATGCACGCCTGTGGTTTAGGCAAGAGCGTGCTGGTGAAGGCGGCGATGATCCTGATGTTGTTCACGGCATTGGTTGCCGCGGTCAACGTCGGCTGGATGGGGCCGTGGTCTTCTCGTTATCAAAGTGAAGTGATGCAGAACGCGAAAGCGAACCCGGGTGCCGCGGCGCTGGCCGCCGGTCAGTTCCAGCAGTCTGGCGATGGTCAATCTGTGCTGTTTATCGAAAACGTCAAAGGCAACAATTTTGGCAATGTTTTCCTCGCGCAGTTGCGGCCGAAAGGCAATGCCCGGCCGTCCGTGGTGGTCGCTGACCATGGACATATGGAACAGCGTAAAGACGGTTCGCAGGTGGTGACGCTCGACAGCGGCACCCGTTTCGAAGGCACTGCGCTGCTGCGTGACTTCCGCATTACTGACTTCAAAAATTATCAGGCGATTGTCGGCCATCAGACCGCTACCCTTGACCCGAATGACTCTGAGCAGATGAGCTTCGGCGAGCTGTGGCACTCTGATAAACCTGATTTCCGCAGTGAGTTGCACTGGCGACTGACGCTGGTGTTCTCGGTGCTGATCATGGCGCTGATGGTGGTGCCGCTCAGCGTGGTCAACCCGCGTCAGGGACGCGTGCTGTCGATGCTGCCAGCGATGCTGCTCTATCTGGTGTTCTTCCTGCTGCAAAGTTCGCTGCGCTCCAGCGGTAATAAGGGGCGCCTCGATCCGGCTCTGTGGATGTGGGGGGTTAACCTCGGGTATCTGGCGCTGGCCGTACTGCTGAATGCGTGGGATACGGTGCCAATGCGCCGACTGCGCGCGCGTTTCACTCGCGGAGGATCGGTCTGATGTTTGGCGTTCTTGACAAATATATCGGTAAAACGATTTTCAATACGATTATGGCGACGCTGTTTATGCTGGTGTCGCTCTCCGGCATCATCAAATTTGTCGATCAGCTGCGTAAAACCGGGCAGGGCGAATACACCGCGCTCGGTGCCGGGCTGTATACCCTGCTGAGTGTGCCGAAAGATATTGAGATCTTCTTCCCGATGGCCGCGCTGCTTGGGGCACTGCTGGGCTTAGGTACGCTGGCCCAGCGCAGCGAGCTGGTGGTGATGCAGGCTTCCGGTTTTACCCGTATGCAGATTGCCGCTTCGGTGATGAAAACCGCGATCCCGCTGGTGCTGCTGACCATGGCCATTGGTGAGTTTGTGGCCCCGCAGGGTGAGCAGATGGCGCGTAACTACCGTGCGCAGCAACTGGTGGGCGGTTCGCTGCTCTCCACGCAGAGCGGGCTGTGGGCGAAAGACGGCGATAACTTTATCTTTATCGAACGTATTCGCGGCGACAACCAGCTGGCGGGCATCAGTATTTACAGCTTTAACAAAGAGCGCCGTTTGCAAACCGTGCGCTATGCCGCCTCTGCGCAGTACAGCGCGGAGAAAAAACTGTGGGAGCTGGCGCAGGTGGATCAGTCCGACCTGACGGACCCGCAGCAGGTGAAAGGCACCCAGACGCTGAGTGGCGAATGGAAAACCACCCTGACCCCGGACAAGCTGGGTGTGGTGGCGCTGGACCCAACGGCGCTGTCGATCACCGGGCTGTATAACTATACGAAGTATCTGAAGCAGAGTGGGCAGGTGTCTGGCCGCTATGAGCTGAACATGTGGAGCAAGATCTTCCAGCCGCTGTCGGTGGCGGTGATGATGCTGATGGCCCTGTCGTTTATCTTTGGTCCGCTGCGCAGCGTGTCGATGGGGATGCGTGTGGTCACCGGGATCAGTTTTGGCTTCCTGTTCTACGTGCTGGACCAGATCTTTGGGCCGTTGAGCCTGGTGTATAACATTCCGCCATTGCTGGGCGCGCTGCTGCCGAGTGCCGCGTTCTTTGCGATCAGTGTGTTTATGCTGCTGAAGCGGCGGTAATCAGGGGGCTCCGGCCTATCCCGAAGGCGGACTTTTTGTTTTGGTCAGCCTGTGGTGTTAAAGCCAGGTCAACGTCAAGGGCGTTCCGGCCGCCTTGCAGGCGGTCGGGAAGGGGGAAGGCAGTCGCCCCTTCCCCCTTCACCCCCGGGCTTGCGGCAGGCGCCGCGCCCGCTTTCAGCGGGTTCCCTCAGAAAATCGACTTTCCTGCCGGACCGGGTGTGACGGGACGTCCCTGTCCCGGCACACCCTCTCGCCAACGTCCTGTTGGCGCGTCCTGGAAATCCGATTTCCTTCGGCGCAGCTAAGATGCCGCCTCAACGTCAAAACCCAAACCAGAAACACTTTTTGGGTTGGTTTGGTTTGGGTTTGACCTGGGATGTTGACTTTCAGGCGGCAATTAAGAATCGCTGAGAAAGCGAAGAGAACCAGGATGAGCCGACAGGACGTCGGCGAAAGTTCGGGCCGCCCCTTGTCGCTCAGCCCACGCAGTGGGAAAGCGAAATGCCCTTGACCTGGCCCTGTCCGTTAAGCCTCTACAGCACCTGCGTCCTTTCCAGCAGTTGCGGCACCAGCGACAGCAGATACAAAATCAACCCAATCACCCCACCGACTAACGTGCCGTTAATGCGGATACGCTGCAAATCCTTGCCGATATTCAGCTCCACCTGATGCGACATATCCGCCGCGTCCCAGCTTTTCACCGTATCGCTGATATGACGGCTGAGAAACGCCGAGAACTCCGGTGCCACGTTGCTGGCGGCCTCTTCCATATGCTGGTTGAGCGAGTTGCGCAGCGGCTCATCCTGCATCAGGGTTTCACCGAACCACTGCCCGGCAGCACTCACTTTGGCGTGCAGCGTGGAGTCGGGGCGCTCCAGATCGTCTTTCAGCCAGCCTCGCAAATCATTCCACAGCTGGCCGATATAGCGGTTCAGCGTCTCATCCTGCTTCAGATATGCTTTAATCTCTTCCGCTTTCTCCGCCATCTCCGGGTCGTTTCGCAGGCGGTTAATCAGCCGCTGCACGGCGCGGTTAAAGCCCTGGCGCAGCTGGTGGGCATCATCGTGTTCAATCTCGGTGAGGATCGACTGCACCGCATTGGCCGCCAGCTCGGCGCTTTTCTCTCCCAGCCACTCGCTCGGCAGCATCTTCTCCTTCAGCGGATGCTCGCGCTTCAGCCAGCTCACCACCTGATGGGCGATAAACTCATGTGTGCCGGGCTTGTTCACCAGTTGCAGGATCTGCGCCAGCGCATCGTCCAGCAGCTGCTGATGGCGGTTATTTTTCGTCAGACTTTCGAGGATCATGGCCGCCGACTGGCTGAGATCCACTTTATCAATCGCTTTGTGGATCGCCCGGCGCATAAACCCCTGAATACGCTGATCGTCGGCCAGATCGAGAAAGCCGCGCACGGTTTTCAGCACCATCCCGCTCAGGCGGGCGGCGTTGTCCGGGTGGCTCAGCCAGTTAGCAATAATCTGCGCCGGATTATGGCGGCGGATCAGCGCCAGCAGCGAATCGGTATTGAGGAATTTGTCCTGCACGAACAGGGCGAGATTGTCGGCGATACGATCCTTATTACGCGGGATAATCGCCGTATGACGGCCCGCCAGAGGGATCGGCACCCGGCGGAACAGCGCGCTGACCGCGAACCAGTCCGCCAGTGCCCCGACCATCGACGCCTCTGCCACCGCTTTCAGCCCGGCGACCCAGGGATTGGGCGGCCAGTACAGCGGCCAGAGAATGGTGGCGATAAACAACAGCGCCGCACCGACCAGCAACAGCAGCGGCAGGCGCTTCGCCCGGATTAACTCACGTTCCTTATCCATAAAGCCCTTATCGTTTCCTTCCGCCCATAATGCTGCCTAACACACCACGGATGATTTGATTGGTGATCTGTCGCGCTGCGCTTTTGGCCACGCTCTGCACCACGCCATCATGCTTGCCGCCGCGCGGCCCGGTGGTGCCGAACAGAATGTCCTTCAGTCCGCCGAGAATACCGTTATCCACCGCCACGTTTTCGCCTTTGGCGGCGGGAGCGCTGGCGGTGTTCGTGGCATTCTGTATCCCTTTTTGCAGCATCTCATAAGCGGATTCGCGATCGACAGCTTCTTCATATTTGCCGGAGAGGGACGAGTGGTTAATCAGCCCGTTACGCTCGTCGTCGGTCACCGGACCCATGCGGGAACCGGGGGCAATGACCATCGCACGCTGCACCACAGAGGGGCTGCCTTTCTCATCGAGGAAGGAGATCAACGCTTCGCCGGTGCCCAGCTCCTGAATGGCCGTCACGGTATCAAACGCCGGGTTGGCGCGCATGGTCTGCGCCGCCACCTTGACCGCCTTCTGGTCTTTCGGGGTAAAGGCACGCAGGGCATGCTGCACGCGGTTACCCAGCTGGCCGAGCACCGCATCCGGCACGTCCGACGGGTTCTGTGAGACAAACCACACGCCCACGCCTTTTGAGCGGATCAGACGGATCACCTGCTCGATCTTATCCAGCAGCACAGCGGGCGCATCGTCAAACAGCAGATGCGCCTCATCAAAGAAGAACACCAGTTTCGGCTTCTCCAGATCGCCCGCCTCCGGCAGTTGCTCATACAGCTCCGACAGCAGCCACAGCAGGCTGGTGGCGTACAGTTTTGGCATCTGGTACAGCTTCTCCGACGCGAGGATGTTGATTATCCCTTTGCCGTTCTCATTGGTGCGCATCCAGTCTTTGATATCCAGCATCGGTTCACCAAAGAAGTATTCCGCTCCCTGCTGCTCCAGCGACAGCAGCCCGCGCTGGATGGCGCCCACCGAGGCACTGTTGATATTGCCGTACTGGGTCTGGAACGCTTTGGCGTTCTCGCCGATATACTGCGTGGCGGCGCGCAGATCCTTAAAATCGAGCAGCAGCAGGCCCTGGTCGTCGGCCACACGGAAGATAATCTGCAATACGCCGCTCTGTACGTCGTTCAGATTCAGCAGGCGTGCCAGCAGCAGTGGCCCGAGGTCCGATACCGTGGCGCGCACCGGGTGGCCGCGTTCGCCAAAGATATCCCACAGCGCCACCGGATTACCCTGCGGTGACCAGTCCGTGACGCCAATCTTCGCCAGACGGGCGAGCAGTTTCTCTGACTCCGTCCCGGCTTTGGCAACCCCGGTTAAATCACCTTTTACATCGGCCATAAACACCGGCACGCCGATATTTGAGAAGCTCTCCGCCAGCTTTTGCAGCGTGACGGTTTTACCGGTGCCGGTAGCACCCGTGATCAGCCCGTGGCGGTTCGCCATCGCGGGCAGCAAATGCAGTTGTTGTTCCGTGGTCTGGGCAATCAGCAGCGGCTCGGTCATCGTCAACGATCCCTTTGGTGGTAAGACGGAGAATATTTTGTAAGCATAGCAGGCGTCTCCGTCAATTACGGCTTGCCAGTTAATGTCCACTCTCAGTAAGTTAGACGATATTACATGATGGAGGTGGAAGATGGATGCAGCAGTACTTTCAGTGATTTCAATCGGCGGTGCGCTGGCGCTGGGTGCCATCAGTCCGGGACCGAGCTTTATTCTGGTGGCGCGTACCGCCGTGGCCTCCTCACGCCGTGCCGGCATCGGTGCCGCGCTGGGCATGGGCGCGGGTAGCCTGATCTTCGCCATTATCGCCCTGATGGGGCTGCATACGCTGTTAAATGCCGTGCCTGTGCTGTGGCTGACGCTGAAGACGGCGGGGGGCCTGTACCTGCTGTGGATGGCGTACAAGATGTTTCGCGGTGCCCGCGAACCGCTGGTGCTGGACCTGCCAGGCAGCAACGGTAAAACGCTGAAGCGCGCCTTTCTCACCGCCTTTACCACCCAGATCAGTAATCCTAAAACCGCGATGGTGTTCGCCGGGGTGTTTGCCGCGCTGCTGCCTGCCCATGTGAGCAACGGCATGCTGATTGCCATCCCGCTGGTGGCGATGATGGTGGATGGCCTGTGGTATCTGTTTGTGGCTTATGCGCTGTCGTCACGCGGGCCGCGTAACACCTATCTGCGCTTCAAAGCCCCGCTCGACCGTTTAGGGGGCGGCGTGATGGCGCTGCTGGGCATTCGGCTGATTGTAAAATAAAAAAAGGCCACACAACGGTGGCCGGGGGAAGAAGGCAGCAAGGGGACAGCCCTGCCGCCTTAAGAGAGAGATTACGAGATAAACTGTTTGCCCTGCTTCAGCACCAGATCACAGGCTTTGGTTTTCACCTTCTTGCCGATGGCGGTATCACCCAGCGATTTCAGGTTCACCTGCTGATTGTTGCCGGTGTTCAGCAGACCCATCAGGCCCTGCTTATAGTCGGTGGTTTCCTGCTGCTTCTGCGTATCCGCCAGCCCCAGCTTACCGAGCAGTTTGTCTTTCACCGATGACACATTGTTATCGACAATATTGTTTTTCACACAGTACTCCAGCACACCCGCCGCATTGGTCATGGTGCCTGCGCTGAGCGACTGGCTGCCGCCGTTCAGTAACCCGGTCAACGCGCCCAGCGAGTTACCCGCAGGCGCTGCGTTAGCACCGGAGGTATTGGTGCTGCTGTTGTTCTGGCCCAGCGCGCTGGCGGCTGAGTTAAGCTGATCCTGCCAGCTGGCGGCACCCGCCGTGGCGCTGAACAGTGCGGTGGCCACTGAACCTGCCAGAACCCATTTCATTGCTGCTTTCATTGTTAGCCCTATTCGATGTGATGTGACGCACGCCGCCCTCCTGGCCACGCGCTGATATCTGATTGTTCCGACTGCCGGAGAGCGGGTGAGTTCCACTGCACAGCGCCGTACAGCCATTATGGTCCAGGGTTTAAGAATTATCTGCACTGAAACATCACAGGGGCGGGGCAAGCCAAGCCCGAACGGGATATCAATACGCTGGCCCGGCGCACGTTTTTTCAGCACTCAGACGCAGACCCTGCGGAATAGGGTTGCGTATGCAGGCGGTAACGGTATAATCCACAACGTTTTCCGCATACCCTTCAGTGCCGAAGTGGCGAAATCGGTAGACGCAGTTGATTCAAAATCAACCATCGAGAGATGTGCCGGTTCGATTCCGGCCTTCGGCACCATAAAGCGTATGAACATTAAAGCCACCGAAAGGTGGTTTTTTTGTGCCTAAAATTCACCTAACCACTTCCTGATCTCCCGTCGTGTATGTGCCAGCCTCTAAGCTCTGTGATTAGGGCTATGGTTTTTGAATTTGGGTTGATATCACTTTTTGATATCATTAAGGGTCTTGTGGCGGGCAAGAAAAGAGGCTAAAGCGTACCAGGTTCGTGATGCGAAGGCATTTTTATTAGCGCCAGGAGTAACACCATGATGAATACCGTGACATATAAAGGTTATTCGGCAAAGATTGAATATTGTGAAGAAGATCATTGCCTTGTGGGCCACGTTGCGGGTATCAGGGATATCATTGGGTTCCACGCTGACAATGTAGTCGAACTGCGAAAAGCATTTGAAGAGAGCGTGGATGACGATATTTCCTATTGCGCCGCACAGGGGCGTGAACCGCTCCGCCCGGCGAGTGGCAAAATTAGTCTTCGCATTGCTCCAGAGAGCCATTCCGCTATTAATGTTGCAGCGGAAGTTGCTGGCAAAAGCGTTAATCAATGGATCAACGACGCGCTTATCAAAGCTGCGCATGGTTGATCGCTGGGTGTGATCCTTAAGATTAATGCAGCGGATCGACTGCAAAGAACGGATGGAGATCTGCAATGATCGCAAAGCGTAAATTTAAAACCCCTGCCTTTGAAGCTATCCACAGCGAAGCTTCTGGATTATTCAGCATTGATGCCATCCCGCATAACGATGCGTGATTTTAATCAGGCCTGCATTGATTGCGAGGACGAGTTACAGCTTGCTCAGATCACAGCATACAACAGAAGGCCTTTGTCGAAATAGCATGCGAGAGTGCTAATATTATTGCCATATAAAGGTTTAAGAGAAAGAATATTAGCACTTTGGTGGCGGTGGTCCGGCTGGTTACTGACTAAGCGTACTAGCCGACGTCGATAACATCCAAATCACAGAAAAAGCAGTATTCTGGTTAAGGCCGTTCTCGCGATGAAGCCGCTTGTGCTTAGATGACCCCACCACGGTTTCTGTATGACATTATTCAATGAAAATAAAACGCATATGCAGTTATCAGCAGTACGAGCAGATTAACTATGACTGTGATAAGGAACCAGGTTTTGAAAGACTGCTTCTGTGTTTTATGACGGAATATTTGCTGACCAACCATCGCCCCTGGCCATCCACCCAATAATCAAACACCAACAACGTAGGCTCTGGTATCCGTCGCCAGCCTTAGCGGGCAGCGAGTTTACCCCCACCATAAATCAGAAGCGTCAGTGTGCTGGCAAGCAGGAACCACATCAAAAAAGGATGAGGAAGCAATGCGCTGCCCATCGCTGCTGAGGCCAGCAGCAGATAACAGAATAGATTTAGTTTCATTTTATTTGCACGGAGGATTTCACTCAAAATTATCCTTAGTTGTAATTTCTTATATAAATATATACAAGCTCTATTTTTTCTATATTTTAAATTTCGTAATAATTTTATTGTTTTTCATTTCTTTTTCATATTCATTTAGTTTTTTTGAGAAATTAATAGCCCATGCAAATGAAATAACTTGCTCAATCATTATATATGAAGCTCTGACTAATACACAGACTAAAAGGGTGGCACTCAGAATTGTTGTTACGTTAGTGAAATTAACAGTAGAGTGATATAGCGATTTAAGTGTTGATGGTATGTAGGAAAAGTTTATTATAAAAAACAATACAACCCCTAAATACATGGAGGTGTGTTTGAGTATTTTACTTTTTGAATGCACTGGCATTGTGTGTCTCTCGTAATTAAAAATCTGGTTGCAATCCAGGAAAGATAAAAACCCGGTGCTGTTGAGACGAATGTTTTTATCATGAACATAATCGAATAAAACTCTCAATACAGGTATGGGGTAATGCAAGCCATAGTCTCTGAGTCTGTGTTCATTAATGAGTGTTAAGTGTTTGTCATCGTTTTCGTTATAGTTTTGTATTATTTTTAATGCGTTCACTTTTTCATCAGTAGAGATTTTAATGAACTTTGATGAGAGGTTGTTTGTGAAAATAAAAATTAATGGATTGAAGATCTTTCTTAAGGACTTTATTGACCATATTAAAGCAGCCACAATCAATGGTCCAGTTATATTCTTCATGTGATCATCAAAAAACCATGAATCTTTTATAATATCAATTATGTTCATTCAAATGTTATCCTGTTTTTTATAAAAACCGCAATTTACTTTCCCCATGGAAGAAAATATAAATAAGTCAAATCATCTAGTTTAAAATTAATGTAATTTTCTGTGTTCTTTTTTACCGGTGGCAACTCACTAAATATGAATAAATATAAAGGCTTTATTGGGGATGCCTTTGCAATCTCATCCAGTTTTTCTCGAGATGTTCGGCGATAGGTAGAGTTATCAATCAGACGCGCAGGGATGAAAAAAGTTGGTCTGGATTTTACTTCTCCTGAGCGCATTGCATCATTAAAACGAACTAGATAGTAATTTTCCTTAGCATTGAGCCATGCTTTACCAAAGTAAATACGGGGTTCATCTTGAAAATATTTTAGGTCTTTGCTGTCACCAATCTTGATGAAAAAATCTCTGAGGTGCATTTTCCCTTCGGCTGTGTTGAGGAAGAAATTTTCTTTATTGATAAATGCATGCACCAGGCCTGAGAGTCGTTTTTTTGAATGACGGCGCTTAAACCTTTCCTCATCATCATCAGCCAGAGCTGGGCGTATTTTCTTTATGACGCCTTGCTCATCATCATCTGTATTGAGGTCATGCACGATACGATTGTTTGGTGCTGATAAATCCAAATCAACCATATCATCGCAGATGAAGGGCAATGCTTCAGGATCATCCCATGTTGTTTTTACCCGTCTTAAGTCCTCGTCATTTTCGGCTTCAACAGGGCAGCCTGTGCGATGTTCGGAGACAAATTTGAAGTAAGGATCTCGTTTTCTTAGTTTTTTAGGTTTATCCAAATTGGCACAGGTTACCTGAGCATGGCAGTTTTCTTCCGGGCATTCAAAGAAGTGCTTTGATGTAATAGTTCCACTTTGAAACAGTTCATCTGCATTATCGGCAGAAATGTCTTTTCCTAATTCAATACTGTGTGCTAATTCCAGTTTCATATCGTCACCTGTTGAGATGCCAGTGAATACTTCAAGGTTTAAATTATGCTTAATTGCGCTATATGTTGTGAACAGGTTCAGTATAATTGGCCGTAGATAGCATTCCGATACTGGTTAAATACACATGTCGCATTTTGGAGCACATATGGAAGTGAAAGAGGTCACCTGGGATCAAACGTTACGTTTTCGGTTACTTGAAATTGTGTTGCAGTGGGAGGGGCGTTTGACTTCAAATCATCTTTCTTCTGCCTTCAATATCGGTCGTCAGCAAGCGTCAACAGTGATTAAAGACTACATTCGTTTTCACTCCCCCAGCGGTCTGAAATACGACGCACAACTCAGGGGCTATAAGCCGACAGCTCATTTTGTGCCGATGTTTAGTGAAGGAAAAGTGGATGAGTACCTCACATTACTGCATCAGGAGAAGCAACAGTCACAGCAGCATGAAAGGAATATGACATTACCTGTTATGGACATGGGTTTTGGTCATATTGACATCCTGAATGTGCCAACGCGTCACATTGATCCGTTGATCGTTAGAGGACTGGTGCAGGCCGCACGCGATCAATTAAGAGTCGATGTGGACTATGTATCACTTAGCTCCGAAGAAAAAACGGGGCGTAATATTGTTCCGCATACGCTGGTCTATGATGGTATCCGCTGGCATGTGCGGGCTTATTGCGAGAAGAAAGGCGATTATCTTGATTTTGTAATGAGTAGATTTCGCGGAGTGCCTGATCTGCTTGATGTTTCGGAACACGGGCGTGAACAAGATATTGAGTGGAATACGGTAATAACGGCCGTTGTAATCCCTAACCCGGGATTGAGTGCTGTTCAGCAAAATATTATCGCCAGTGATTATGCAATGGATGATGGAAAGCTGTTGATTCATCAACGAGTCCCACTGCTTCACTATGCCCTTGAGCGGTTGCAGGTCAATTTTAGCGGGGAGCATAATGACCAGCCATTACTTCATCCACTTGTTCTGGCTAATCGTGTTGAGCTGGTTAGGCAAGGCTGCCGCTTCAAGCTACTCGACTCTGATCTGGCTTTGTCATAGTGGACGGTTGTCGTGTTGATGAGAGTCTTCAGGTGAGTGTTTTGCCCCTGTTTTATCACAAGTATCCCTTAAAACATCAGCCCCAATCGTAAGCAAAACAGGTACAATCAGATAAATTTTTAATTCCTCAGGTCGCATAATGTCTACTCATAACTTTTCCAGCACTGCTGCCTTTATCTGGTCGGTGGCCGATCTTCTTCGTGGTGATTTTAAGCAATCACAGTATGGGCGCGTGATCCTGCCGTTTACGCTGTTGCGTCGTCTGGAGTGCGTACTGGCCAGCAGTAAAGACGCGGTGGTGGCTAAAGCCGCCGAAGTCAAAGCGATGAAAAGCCTGCCGGAAGAAGGTCAGGAAAAATTTATCTTACGCGCCACCAACAACCTGTCGTTCTATAACACCTCGCCGATGGACCTGGGCAAAATGGGGCAGAACGATATCAAAGACAACCTCGAGAATTACGTCCAGTGTTTCTCGAAGGACGCCCGTGAAATCTTCGATCATTTTAAATTTAACGAGTTTGTCAGCCAGTTGGATGAGGCCAATCTGCTGTTCAAGGTGGTGAAAAAATTTGCCACCACCGACCTTAGTCCGCAGGCCATCTCTAACCACGATATGGGGCTGGTATTTGAAGAGCTGATCCGCCGTTTTGCTGAAAGCTCGAATGAAACCGCAGGAGAGCACTTTACCCCGCGCGATATCGTGCGCCTGACCACCTCGCTGGTGTTTATGGAAGATGACGATGCGCTGATAAAGCCGGGTATTATCCGCACCATTTATGACCCAACGGCCGGAACCGGTGGCTTCCTCTCCTCGGGCATGGAGTATCTGCATAAACTGAACCCGCAGGCGGTGATGCGTGCCTTTGGTCAGGAGCTGAACCCGGAGTCTTACGCTATCTGTAAAGCAGATATGCTGATCAAGGGCCAGGACGTCAGCCGTATTAAACTGGGTAACACGCTGTCGAATGACCAGCTGCCTGCCGATCAGTTTGACTATATGCTGTCTAACCCGCCGTTTGGTGTGGACTGGAAAAAGATTGAAGGTGAAATCAACGACGAACACAGCCAGAAAGGTTTTAACGGGCGTTTTGGCCCCGGTTTGCCGCGCGTCTCTGATGGTTCATTGCTGTTCCTGCTACATCTGATCAGCAAAATGCGCGATACCAAAAACGTTGATGGCACCGCCAGTGACGGTGGTCGTATTGGCATTATCCTTAATGGTTCCCCCCTGTTTACCGGCGGAGCCGGCAGCGGCGAGAGTGAAATCCGCCGCTATATTCTGGAAGCCGACCTGCTGGAAGGGATTGTCGCGCTGCCGACCGATATGTTCTACAACACCGGCATTGCGACCTATGTATGGATCCTGTCGAACAAGAAGGCGCAGGAGCGCAAAGGTAAGGTCCAGCTGATTGATGGCACGAAACTGTGCGGCAAGATGCGTAAGTCACTCGGCTCGAAGCGTAACCTGATGGGCGAAGAGGATATCCGGCTTATCACCCGCACCTTCGGTAACTTCGAGGTATTGGAAGCGACGGCGCTGGCGGAGCTGGGGCTGGATAAAGCGCCGGAGCAGAAATCGAACCGTGGTCGCCAGTCCGCCACTGCTAAAAAAGAAGCGCCGAAAACCTTCGCCAGCAAAATCTTTAACAGCACCGACTTTGGCTACCGCCGTCTGACCATTGAGCGCCCGCTGCGCTTATCCGCGCAGGTGACGGATGAGGCCATTAGCACCCTGCGCTTTGCACCGAAGCCGTTTAATGCGCCGATGGAGCGCCTGCATGAAGTATTCAGCACACAGTGGCAGGGCGAGCAGTACGGCGATTTCTCTGACATTCAGGTGGAAGCGCGTGCCATTATCAAAGCAGAGTTTAGCGAGTTGAAAGAGAAGCAGGTTAAAGACCTGCTGGACAGCAAGCTGTGGCTGGCACAGCGCGATCTGATGGCCAAAGCGCAGCAGATCCAGAGCGCGTTAGGTGCCCAGGCAGGCGGCAGGGCGCAGGTCAGCAATGACTTTAATCTGTTCCAGCTGGCCCTGAAAGGCGCGATCAAAGCCGCTGGCGTCAAGCTGGATGCCAAAGAGAACAAGCAGTTTATTGACGCCATCACCACGAAAAACCCGGATGCTGAACCGGTGGTAAAAAAGGTGCTGAAGGAAGAGGCTCAGCCGCTGTACGGTGCTTTTGAATACAAAGGCAAAGTGGTGGAGTTTGAGCAGAATGGCGATCTGCGTGATAACGAGAACGTGCCGTTAAATCCTGCAATCGCCACCAGTGAGCTGATTGAAGGTTACTTCATAAAAGAGGTGCACCCGCACGTTAAGGATGCCTGGATTAACGCCGACAAGCGTGATGCTAAAGATGAGGATATTGGTATTGTTGGCTATGAAATTCCGTTTAACCGCCATTTCTATGTTTATCAGCCGCCGCGCCCGTTAGAAGAGATTGATGCCGATCTGGATGCGGTCAGCAAAGAAATTATGAAGCTGCTGCAGGAGGTACATTCCTGATGACTAAGTATCAGGCTTATCCGGAGTATAAAGATTCTGGGGTGGAGTGGCTGGGGGAGATCCCTAAGAAGTGGGAAGTTAGTAGAGTAAAACATATAGCTCCGTTTCAGGTTGGCTGGACTCCACCAACTAAAAATGATGCCAATTTTATTGGCGAAAATTTGTGGGTAAATATTTCTGACTTGAAAGGTAAGTATATTTCCTCAACAGCAAAATGCATCTCAGATGTTGCTGCTAAAGAAGCCTCTATGGAAATAACGCCTGAAGGGTCATTACTTTTTAGCTTCAAATTATCAGTAGGCAATGTTTCATTTGCTGAGTGTGATTTGTATACAAATGAAGCAATTGCTTCATTTCTGGGGGGGGCAGCACTTCCATTGGCATATTTATATTATGTTCTTCCTAAATTTATTATAGAAAATGCATCAACTAATATTTACGGTGCGAAAATATTAAATCAAGAACTCATCAAAAATTCTTTTCTACTTGTCCCGGATTTTCAGGATGCGACGAAGATAGCTTCCTTCCTTGATTACGAAACTGCAAAAATAGACAGCTTGATTGAAAAGCAGCAGCAACTGATAGAACTACTTAAAGAAAAACGTCAGGCAGTGATTAGCCATGCTGTCACCAAAGGGCTAAACCCTGATCTACCGATGAAGGATTCTGGTGTTGAGTGGTTGGGAGAGGTGCCTGAGCATTGGATTGTCAAACCACTAAGATATCTGGGTGATTTCCAGAATGGAATTAATATTGGGGCCGAGGCGTTCGGTTCTGGTTATCCATTTGTGAGTTATGGTGATGCGTATAAAAATAGAGTGTTGCCGGAGTTCGGTAGCGGATTAGTACAGTCAACGAGTGAGGATAGGAAGAAATATTCGCTTTTGACAGGCGATGTGCTTTTTACCCGAACATCAGAAACAATTGAGGAAATTGGCTTTGCATCGGCTTGTTTAAAAACTATAGAAAATGCCTGTTTTGCCGGTTTTTTGATTCGGTTTCGTCCAAATTCATTGAATTTAAATGTAGCGTATTCAAAGTATTACTTTTCCAATCAGTTACTTCGTGTTTTTTTTACGAAGGAAATGAATTTGATAACTAGGGCATCTCTTAGTCAAGACTTACTAAAGACGATGCCAGGAGTTATCCCACCAAGGCATGAACAAAGAGAAATCGCTAAGTTATTAGATGAGAAGTCAAAGAGATTTGATCAACTTCAATTACTTGGAGAAGAGCAAATAATGTTCCTTAAAGAACGCCGCACCGCCCTTATCTCCGCCGCCGTCACCGGCAAAATCGACCTACGCAACTGGGTTGCCCCTGCCGCCAGCGAGGCAGCCGCTGAGAACGCATCACAGGAGGTGAACGCATGAGTACCGATACCACCCAAGAGCTGATTTTCCAGAATGAGATGATCGCCCAGATGGTGAGCAACGGCTGGATCGTCGGCAAAGGTGACGGCTACGATCGTGAACGTGCGCTCTATACGCAGGATGCGCTGCACTTTGTGCAAACCACCCAACCTCAAGAGTGGGAAAAATTTGCCAAAGTCTATCCGAACGATACTGAGCGTCACTTTCTGGATAACCTGGTAGCACAGCTAAAAAAAGCCGATATCAATGCCACCGATATCCAGTCACGTGCATATGGCACCCTCGGCGTTTTGCGCCACGGCTTAAAAATTCGCAATGCGCGTTTTTCCCTGTGCCAGTTTAAACCGGAACACAATCTCAACCCGGAAACCCTGGCGCGCTATCAGCAAAATATCTGCCGCATTGTGCCAGAGCTGGTCTATAGCCCTCACGCCAGCAGCAGTGTATTTGCTGAAACCGGCGTGAAAGCCAAAAAGTGGCGTATCGACCTAGTGCTGTTCGTCAACGGCCTGCCGGTGGCTACCCTTGAGCTGAAGTCTGAGTTCAAGCAGGCGGTGCAAAACGCGGTTAAGCAGTATAAGCACACCCGGCTGCCAAAAGATCCGGTGACCAATAAACCTGAACCGCTGCTGACCTTTAAACGCGGCGCGCTGGTGCACTTTGCCGTCAGCCAGTACGAAGTCTTTATGGCCACCAAACTGGCCGGGGCGGAGACCTTCTTCCTGCCGTTTAACAAAGGCACCCAAGAGGGCGGTGCGGGCAACGATATCCCGGACGATCCTGAACGCTATGCCACGGACTACCTGTGGAATGAAGTGTTGGTACCGGAAAATCTGTTGACCATCCTCAGCAGTTACGTTCATCTACAAATCGAAGAGAAAGAGGACTGGAACGGGCTGAAGGTTAAAAAAGAGAGCCTGATCTTCCCGCGTTACCATCAGTGGGACGTGGTGCGTCAGCTGATTAACGCGGCCAAGGCCGAAGGCACCGGGCATAAATACCTGATCCAGCACAGCGCCGGGTCCGGTAAATCCAACTCGATTGCCTGGACCGCGCATCAGCTCTCCACGCTCTATGATGCGCAGGGAGAAAAGCAGTTCCATTCGGTGATCGTCGTCACCGACCGCACGGTGCTGGACGACCAGCTGCAGGACACGATCTATCAGTTTGAGCATCAGGACGGCGTGGTCGGGCGCATCAATAATAAGGAAGGCGATGGATCGAAGTCAGAGAAACTGGCTGCTGCGCTGGAAAGTTCCCAACCGATTATTATTGTCACCATTCAGACTTTCCCGTTTGTATTAAAGGCGATTGAAAACAGCGTCAGCCTGAAAACGCGCAAATATGCGGTGATTGCCGATGAAGCACACTCATCACAAAGCGGCTCCACGGCACGTCAGCTGAAAGAAGTGTTGATGGTGGAAGAGACGGATGAGGATGTCGTACTGTCTTCAGAAGATATTCTGGATGCCACCGTGGCAGCGCGTAAGGGCAGCAGCAACCTGAATTACTACGCCTTTACCGCCACGCCGAAATCGAAAACGCTGGAGCTGTTTGGCCGCCGTCCGAAACCGGACGAACCGGCGTCCAAAACCAATAAACCGGCGGCCTTCCATGTTTACTCCATGCGGCAGGCCATCGAAGAAGGCTTTATTCTCGATGTGCTGAAGAACTACACCAACTACAAGGTGGCTTATCAGCTGCTGCAGAAGCTGGAAGATGGCGATAAAGAAGTCGATAGCAAAAAAGCCAAAATTAAACTGAACCAGTGGGTCACGCTGCACGATCATAACGTTTCGCAGAAGGTGAAAGTGATCGTGGAGCATTACCGTAAAAACGTGATGCACTTGCTGGGCGGGCAGGCAAAGGCCATGGTCGTCACCAGTTCGCGCAAGGCGGCGGTGCGCTATAAGCTGGCGTTTGATAAGTATATTGCCGAGAATAACTACCAGAAAATCAGTGCAATGGTGGCATTCTCCGGCGAGGTCGAATTTAATGAAGGCGACCATAACAGTCTGGCGCTGTTAAACAAAAAGTTCACCGAAGCCAATATGAATCCGGGCCTGAAAGGCCGCGATATGCGCAAAGCCTTTGATAGCGATGATTATCAGGTGATGCTGGTGGCTAATAAGTTCCAGACTGGTTTTGACCAGCCTAAGCTGTGCGCCATGTACGTTGATAAACCGCTGGGTGGCGTAGAGTGCGTGCAGACGCTGTCCCGTCTTAACCGCACCTATCCGGGTAAAGCCGAGTCCGGCACCTTCGTGCTGGATTTCTATAATGACCCGGAAGAGATTCTGGCCGCGTTCCAGCCCTATTACCAGACCGCTGAACTGATGGACGTCACCGATCCTGGTCTGGTGTTTGACCTGTTCGAGAAACTGCGCGCCAGCGGTGTTTTCCTGTGGAATGAAGTCGAGCAGTTCTGCGATGCCTTCTTTATGAAAAATAAGTCCAACGCGGCGATCAGTAATATCTGTAAGCCTGCGGTTGAGCGCTGGAAGAAACGCTATTCCTCTTCGATTGATGCCTATCTTCTGGCGAAAGAGATGTTTGAACGCACAAAAAAAACCGGTGATATCGTGTTGATCACCAACGCAGAAAACAGCTTTAAAGCCTGCAAGCAGGAGAAAGATCGACTGGAGATCTTTAAAAAGGATCTCGGCAGTTTCGTACGTTTTTATGAATTTATGTCTCAGATCGTGGATTACGACGATAAAGAGCTGGAGAAACTCAGCCTCTACGCCCGCCATCTGCGCCCGCTATTGCATGAACAGAGACTGGACGAGGATGAGGTGGATGTCAGCAATATCCAGATGAGCCATTATCGTCTCTCGAAAATCCATGCTCAGCATCTTAAGCTGCAGGAAGATTCACCGGAATATAAACTGCATCCCAGTAATGATGTGGGAACCGCCAAGCCGAAGGACAAGAAAGAAGAGTTCATGTCGCATATTCTGGCGCGGTTAAATGAGCTGTTTATTACGGATAATTTGACCGACAAAGATATGGTCAATTATGCGTTTTCCGTTCGTGACAAACTCTCGGAAAATAAGTCCGTTATGACGCAGATTGCTAACAATACGCGTGAGCAGGCGATGCTGGGTGATTTCCCTAAAGCCATTGATGATGCCGTGATGGACAGCAGTGAAGCGCAGCAGGAAATGATGATGCAGTATCTGTCGAGTCCTGAGCTGGCCAGAGGATTTGCCCGAGTGGTGTTTGATATGTTGAAGGGGGCCTGAACAGCAGGTTCATCATTTTTGTCATACACATAAGGAAGTGCCATGTCTGTACCGACTTACGATAAATTTATTGAACCCGTGTTGCGCTTTCTGGCTACCAGGCCTGAAGGAGCGACTGCCCGCGAAGCGCAAGAGGCGGCGGCAGATATGCTCAATCTGGATGAAAATCAGCGCGCAGAGGTGATTGCAAGCGGTCAGCTGACTTATAAAAACCGGGCAGGCTGGGCACACGACCGACTAAAGCGTGCGGGATTGTCGCAAAGTCTGTCTCGTGGGAAATGGTGCCTGACACCCGAAGGGCAGCGCTGGGTTATCGCCCATCCTCTGCCAATGACAGCAGAGGATATCACTCATCTGGCCTTTGATTTTAATAGCGTGAAGTTGAAACAGCAGCCCGATTCTGTCGATCTCGATCCACAGCCTAAGCCACTCACTATAGAAGAACTGGCACTGAGTAGCCCTGACGATCGTCTTGAGCAGGCGCTGAATGAGATACGCAGTGCCGTGGCGGATGAATTGCTGGAAAACCTTAAACAGGTCTCTCCTGCGCGCTTTGAGGTGATTGTTCTTGATGTGCTGCACCGCCTTGGCTACGGCGGGCACCGGGACGATCTTCAGCGTGTGGGGGGCTCAGGCGATGGCGGCATTGATGGCATTATCTCGCTGGATAAGCTGGGCCTGGAAAAGGTTTATGTGCAGGCAAAGCGCTGGCAGAACACGGTGGGCCGCCCTGAGCTGCAGGCATTTTTTGGCGCACTGGCCGGGCAGAAAGCCAGACGCGGCGTGTTTATCACCACATCCGGTTTTACCTCACAGGCGCATGACTATTCGCGCAAAGTTGAAGGGCTGGTGCTGATCGATGGTCAACGCCTGGTCCACCTGATGATGGATAATGAAGTTGGAGTGACTTCTCGTATATTACGCGTGCCGAAAATAGATATGGACTATTTTGAGTAATGTTCAAGCTGGCGACTGTTAAGATACGAGTTAAATAGTCGGCAACCTTATGCATTCCGATTAGCATAAAATTTACCGCAGCAATTTCTCCCGATGCCATTCAAGATAAATATGCGCGGCCTCGGGAAATGCAGGGATCTTTTTATCGCTTAATGCAAACTGCTTAACAACGTCTTCATCCAGTTCCGGGCTAATCAGGATATCGCCTTCATTGCTAAATGAAATCCAACCGTTATCAAAAAGTGCATCAATATGTGCAGCGAGCATCAGGCCATTATGAGGGTCAAGACGCTCCTGCGCATTGTCGCAGTCAGACCAGGGCTTGATATGGCTGGCTCTGAGCAACGGTGAAAAGTTTATATGGGTAACAGGACATGCAGGATACTGTTTCAGGCAGTTTTTTCTGAATTCACCTTGTCCAAGCCGTGCGGCAATCAATCTCTGGCGTATTGTTTCATCCAGATGTTTATCGTTTTCAATGAGCGTAACGTCATGCAATTCAGAGGATTCAGTGCTGTCTGCAATCAAAGAGAGAATCCGCTGTGCAACTGATTGTTCAGACAGCAAACTCATTCTGGTCATGGCTTTTTGTTCTGCCATGGAAAGTTCTGCAGGCGTGCCATCTTTATTTCGCCATCCCCGGCGGCTGACGCTGATCCATGAATCAAAACGATCCCGGCTATTCTTAAGGCTGTTATGAAATTTAACTGACGTTTTTCCTGCACCAAATCGGGGGTAAAAGAGTGCGAAGGCCTCTTTCCACTTAGTTATTTCCAGTATTTTTGGTGGTTCTTTTTCGCCGAACTTTGACAAAAACCACGCAACTTCCAGTAATTGATCTTCAGTAATATTCATTTTTTTCCGTCCATCCACTCTGAAAGTTGTTAACAACGGGCGTTATGGTTTTTATTCATGGTTACGTTTAACCATCCCTCTTCAGCTCTTCCCGGTCGCTGATCCCCTGTCTGCCACATTTCCACCACTTCAATCCCTGCCAGCCCTCTAACCAATGCCTTCAACCCCGGCTCATCCATATCCGTAAACACCCGCCCATCCTTTGCTCTTTCTCCGCAGCCATATTTAAACGACACATACCAAACCCCATCCGGTTTCAACGCCCTGGCTAACCGCGACATCACCTCAGGCAACTCTGCCAGCGGCACATGCAGCAGCGAAGCGCAGCACCAGATACCGTCATAGCGCTCCACGTCGGTGACGTCCTCGAAGCGCTTCTGCTCCACGGGTAGGCCGCTGTGCTGGCGCGCAAGCTCCACCAGTTCGGCAGAGGCATCAAATGCTTCCACGTCATAGCCCATCTCGTGAAACGCCTTTGCATCACGTCCGGAGCCGCAACCGGCATCTAAAATGGGTGCACCAGGCTTCAGGTGTGCGACAAACGGCTGATACAGCGCCGACATATCCACTGTCACCGTCTCACTGAAAAATCGCTCGGCATGCTGCTGGTAGTAGTCGTTGTTCATCAGAAAATAGCGTCTCCCTGCGCGGTGGGATGCCAGGTGCTTAGTCCGGCATTACGCGCGTTCTGCCACTGGGTTTGCAGAAAATCATGGCGTTGGTGAAATGTTTTACCTGTCTGTTCTGTCAGGGTTTCATGCAGCGGCAGGTGGCTGTTAATAAAGTATTCGTTACGATCCTCCAGCCGTTCCAGCAGTTCCACTGATGGAATAAGTGCAGACTTGCCTCCCTGGCCGCGATTGCAGTTCCTGCACGCCAGCACCAGGTTCCACACGCCGTTCAGGTTGGCGTGGGTGGCGTTGAGCATCCAGGGGATGAAGTGGTCCACGTCGGCCAGGTTCTCGTGGCCGGATTGCAGGCTGATATCGCGATAGCAGTAGAAACAGCGGCCCTTCTGGTAGCCGTTCAGGCTGTCGCGGCAACGGGTGATATTGACGCGACGCTTGTTCTGGCGGCTGAACAGCAGCTGGTCTTCCGGGTCATACTCCACCGCGATCAGGTGGCTGGAAACACCGAGCGCCCAAGCCTGTTCGACCAGCCGCCAGCGGGCGTCGGTTTCCTTCACCAGGTTGTGAAACTGCGTGGTCTGTGTCAGCTGGTAGAAGTTATCGGTCAGGCGGATGCCTTTGCTGGATTTACGTTCGTCGATAAAAAAGCGTTTATCGATCTCTGCGCGGTTAACGTTATGGAAAGCATCAATCACGTTGGCAAAGCCATGGCGCACGGTCTGTTCAATCAGCTGCGCTTCATCGATCTCATCGTTATTGAACTGTACGCAGCTCGCCAGAAACTGGCTGCCGCGAGAGGTGATTTGTTTCGGCGCATGGTGCAGGTGCGTGCAGAGATGGCGAGCAAAGGGTGCAGCCAGGGTTTCCAGCGTGATCAGGTCGTCCTGATGCTGCTGCAAATCGTACAGCGCATGGGCGAGGGCGAATTTGTACGAGGCAACATTCCTGCCAAAAAGGATCACCCCGCGCCAGTAGTTCTCCAGCGTCGGATCGGCCTGATAGAAGCGCATAGAAGATGTGTTCCGCTACGGTGTGCGCCCGGAGTGTAAGCCGGACAAGTAACGTGATCACATAACAAACGGGGGCGGTTGTAAACCAAAAATGCGGGATGCCTCGCAAAAAGGGATTAGACGATGAAACTGAAACCAGGCTGCATTCTTTACCCCGTCATGCTACCTCAACACTTTCTGCTGATATTCCACGGCAATTATCTGCGCAACACGCTTCTCAGTTACAGAAGTGGGTATGCGTATTGATCTAAGGGTAAATGATATTTCTGATGGAGCAATGTAGGGGGGCGTTACTCTGATTACTAATACTGGTTCCGATAATAATAAAATAATGATGTTGTTTTCAAAGGTCATCATGGGGTTTATTTGGATTTTTATAGCATTGTTCAGAATTGAAAATGTGATAAATTTATTTCAATTGATTGATAGTTAATGATCTTTTTCAAGATGGGAATGGGTTTTATTCTCCATCCAAGATAATGGAGCTATAGACAACTGAGTAAGGATACTTGTTATGGCGATAATTCCCATCATGCCTGATGGTGGTTTTGATATTCTTCGAAAAAATTTGAATGAAGCAAGATTTCGAAGTGCGGGTAAAAATATGGCAACACCGACGACATATTATTGGTTTTATCAAAAGGTCAGAAATCGCGGTCCATGGGATTATAAGCAGAGAAATCGAGCCTGGGCTGACTTTGGTAATTTCAATTTTGGAGCAACGGGATATGCTGTTGGTATTCCGATCGATATATTGTTAATGGGGGCGGGATTTGCGCAGAAGATGGCAGGAACATCAAAAGCAGAGTGGGGGCATTGGTATGATTTACCACCATATGGTGATGATCCCATAGACCAAAGATGGATTAATCAAGGAATCGACTATGCAAGGCAGCACGGTTATTAAATGGATACACCGACTGCTAACGGCAGTTTTACTGGTGCTGGTTGTCGGTAACGTGGCTTACCGCTATTACGTTGGCCCTCCCTATAATGATGCCCTTTTTAAAACCCAGAAGCTTAATGAAGATACCTGGTTATACGTGACGAAATATCAGGGAGGCGGGGCGACGGTTTCGGATGTCTACCGTTATTATCTGGCAGGTGAAATACAAAAGGATGTATTAAAGGTATTGGGAAATACGGTACCTTTTCTTACTTCGGACAGTGATGGGGCTAGCGTCACAAAAGTGGGCAATCGGGTGACGGTCAGGATCACAGGAAGGATTTATGATTTCACCAACGCCGTTTTATATACTTCTGATGGGGTGGATGTGATACCGACCATCGAGGTATATGCCATTAACTCAAGGTGATATCGGGTCCCGCCATGCCAGGCTTCACCCTGGTGATGGTCCAGGTCCAGGCCAGGGTCAACGTCAAGGGCGTTTCGCTTTCCCGCTGCGCGGGCTGAGCGACCAAAGGGCGGCAGTCGCCCCGCCCTTTGGAATCCGGGCTTGCGGCAGGCGCATCGCCCGCTTTCAGCGGGTGCCTTCGCAAGCGTCGTTCACCGACGGAGCGGTCGTGACGGCACATCCCTGTGCCGGCTCTCCCTTTCACCGCCGTCCTGGCGGTTCGTCCTGGTTCACTGTGCTTCCTCAGCGCTGCTGAATGCCGCCTCAATGTCAAAATCCAGGTCAAAACTCAAGCCCAAAATCCTGATTCTCATTAATGAGCGGAGATCGTCACGTTCTGATGGTTTTAAACCCCACAGCGAGCGCTATCTTGCGGGGAGGGGGCCAGTTTGAGGTAAGCCGGACGTCACGCGACAGGACGTCGCGTGCCGAGGCCCGCAGGGATGCGTCTTTTGCCGATCCGGCGTGCTCAAACTGGCCCCAGACCGGTCGCTGAACAGGCAGCCAGTACCAGACCGGTTGCTGAACAGGTAGCCAGTACCGGACCGGTCGCTGAACAGGCAGCCAGTAAAAGCATTTCCGGGGCCCTTACGCCCCGTACCCCATCACCTGCAACAGATGCTGTGCCTGCTGCACGGCTTCCTGACGGTGCGCCACGCCCAGCTTCTGATACAGATTACGGATATGGGTTTTGATGGTAGTGGAGGCCACGTCCAGCTCCCCGGCTATCTGATCGTTGCTGTAGCCGGAGTAAATCAACCCCAGCACCTGCCATTCACGCTGGGTGAGCGGGCTGGTGCGGATCAGCTCTGGCACCTGCGGATGCGTCAGCAGTTTATTGACAAAACCTTCGTCGAAATGCGCAAACTTATGGCGATGATGCTGGTTAATCTCGCGTAAAATCAGCTGCGCCCGGCGCTGCTCCAGGTCGGGCAGCAGGTTAAGCTGGATCAACTGACGCAGCTGCTGCGCCATCATCTCCCCTTCAATCACAAAGTGGCTGATAAACCCGGTGCGGTTCGCCAGCCCCAGCGCTTCAATCAGGGCATGCTGCGCTTCCCCTTTGCGGCCCGTGTGCCAGTAAAGCAGGTTGCTCAGCAGCAGATTGCGGTTCAGGTCGCTGGTCAGGCGCAGCTGGCGCGCATTCTGATTCAGCTCATCCAGCACCACTTCGGCTTCATCAAACTTCTCCAGCAGGATCTGCACGCGGGCGATATTGCGCCACTGGCCCTGCTGAAAATGGTTATCGGCCATATCGGGTTTACGCGCCTGTTGCAGCCACTGGCGTGCGGCGGCTTTATCGCCCACCATCTGCCAGTAAGTGACACGCGGCTTATCGGTGTTGGTCAGCCAGTCGATATGATACTGGCCGGTTTTCAGCAGCGCCTCGCAGCGTTGTAAATGATGATGGGCATTATCCAGCTGACCGCGTGCCAGCGAGCACTTCGCCAGCATGGCCAGGCACTGCAACTGCTGCTGGGGATGGAAGTTGGTCAATATCTCCAGCCCCTGACGTGCGGCATCTTCGGCATCGTCCAGGCGGGACCACGACCACAACAGCTGCGATCGCAGACGCAGTAAAAACTCGTGCATCGGCAGCTGTTCAAGATGCTGTTCGCGCACCAGTTCGAACGCGCGATCCTGCATCTCAAACGCGGCCTGCAAAAAGCCCTGAGCGATGAGGATCTCGCTCTGCTGTATCAGCGCCCACAGCGCGTAGTGATAGGCTTCGTGACGGCGGGCAATTTGTTCCGTCTGCTGCATCAGCGGCAGGGCGCGGGCCAGGTCGCCTTTGCAGTGCTGGATCTCCCCGGTGACGGAGGTGGCGACAATCCGGCTGTAAAAGCTCTCATACGGCAGAAAACGCAGCGCCTCGGCGGCCAGCTGTTCTGCCTCATCCTGGCGTCCGTCATTGATGGCGACCTGCGCACGCAGCGCATTGAACTCCGCGTTCAGGTCCTGATCCATCACGATATCGCGCTTCTGCATCTCGCTTTCCGCCTGCGCCAGCAGGGTATCGACCTCGGCGTAGCGGTGCTGGCTCTGCGCCAGCCAGGCCTGCAACAGCACCAGCCTGGGGCTCTGGATCAGACGGTCATAAGGCAGGGCGGCCAGGCACTCTTCCAGCAGCGCCAGCTCGCTCTGATTAAACAGTGACCAGGCGTGTTGCAGCATAATATCGCGCAGCATATCGATGTCATCGGCACCCAGCGCGTGGTGGATTGCCTCCGCCGGGAACCCCTGCGCCAGCCAGCCTTCGGCGGCCGCACGGTGAATGGCGGGCAGCTCACTCGCCAGTTCCCACTGGCAGCGCTGACGCAGGAAGGTGGCGAACAGGGGATGGAAGCTGAACCACTCGCCGCTGTCATCCATGCGGTGAATAAACAGGCCCTGACGCTCTAACTCTTCCAGACGCTGCTGGCCATTATCCCCCCCGGCCAGGCGCACAATCAGGGCATCGTTCATCGAGCGCAGCAACGAGCAGCGCAGCAGGAAATCACGGGTCGGGGCATCGACGCGGTCCAGCACCTCATCCACCAGATAGTCGGAAAGGTGGCTGGCGTTCAGCCCTGCCAGCTTACGGGCAGACTGCTGAGTCGATTGTCGTGAAGGCGTGCTGGACTGGCGCGCCGAGAGGGCAATCAGCTGTAAGGCGGTGGCCCAGCCCGCGACGTCATCACACAGACGGCTGCTGTCGGCCTGGTCGATGGGATCGTTAAGGCGGTTATCGAAAAATTGCTGCGTTTCAGGGTGCGTAAAGGCCAGATGGGTGGCATTCAGTTCAAGCAGCTGTTCACGCACGCGCAGGTTGGCGATCCCCAGCGGCGGCAGGGTGCGCGAAAGCACCACCAGCGAGAGATTCTCCGGCTGATGACGTAAAAAGAAACGCATCCCTTCATGGATCGCATCGTTGGTGATCAGATGATAATCATCGATCACCAGCAACAGCGGGCGATGCCAGTCGGAGAGCTCGACGAACAGCTGGGCGAACAGCGCCGGCAGACTGGCGTACTGATGCTTCAGGCTCAGCGCCTCACTTTTGCCGCAATGGCCGCCGCAGGCCTGCTGGATGGCGGCAATCAGATAGCTGGCAAAACGCTCCGGCAGGTTGTCGCTTTCATCAAGAGAATACCAGCCCAGATCGCTCTTACCCGCCGCCCAGTGCGCGACCAGCGTGGTTTTGCCATACCCCGCCGGGCTGCCGACCAGAGTCAGACGATAATGCGGCGCTGCCGACAGCCGGTTCAGCAGTCGGTCGCGCACCACGGTATTTTGCTGCCGCACCGGGCGGCTCAATTTTGATGGGATCAGCATTTTTTTCGATTCTTTTGACGGTAGTCAGAGGGCGTAATAATTATTTCGCAGCGTGTAATTAATCACTTTTTCTAAAGTCCTCCTTTGAAACATCGAATGCAACAATGTTACGTATTTACATGCTGTTAACTTGCTCTGCATCACACTTCTAAAGACAAATTTTGCACCACTCCCCCTGACCCTGCATCCCCTCCGGCTACGCCCCGGTGCTCCTCCCCGTCTAATCGCTGGCGGGAGGATGTTGCACGTCGTAGAAGGCTTCAGCATAGGGATATAAGAGCTTATCCCATTAGGCTATTTTACTTGCCATTTTGGCCCTGGGCAGTGCTCAAAATCCTCACGTACTGCGTGTACGCTCCGGTTTTTCCGCGCTGTCCATGTCCAAACTGGCCGCGACAATGACGCCTACTGGGATAGGCTCTAACACTCTACTTTCCTACAGATTCCCGAATAAAGAGGCATGTGATGCAGGTGACGTTAGATAAAACACAGTTTATCGCTGCGCTAAAACGCCAGTGGCAGGGGTTCGGTTTGCAGCAGGCGCAGGATATGACGCCCCACCAGTGGTGGCAGGCGACCAGTGCGGCGTTATCAGAACAACTGAACGCACAGCCTGCACCCACAGCGACCCGGCAGCCGCAGCGCCATGTGAACTACATTTCGATGGAATTTCTGATTGGCCGTCTGACCGCCAACAACCTGATCAACCTGGGCTGGTATGACACGGTCAGCCAGGCGCTGAAAGAGCAGGGCGTTGAGCTGGCCGATGTGCTGGAGCAGGAGACCGATCCGGCGCTGGGCAACGGCGGGCTGGGGCGTCTGGCGGCCTGTTTCCTTGACTCGATGGCCACCGTCGGGCAGCCCGCTACGGGCTATGGCCTGAATTATCAGTACGGTCTGTTCCGCCAGTCCTTTAAAGAGGGCCAGCAGCAGGAAGCACCGGACAACTGGCATCGCGAAAGCTATCCGTGGTTCAGCCACAACAGCGCGCTGTCAGTCGATGTCGCCTTCGGCGGCAAACTGGTGAAGAACGCGCAGGGCGCAGAGCAGTGGCAGCCCGCGTTTACGCTGCGCGGTGAAGCCTGGGATCTGCCGGTGGTGGGGTATCAAAATGGCGTCACCCAGCCGCTGCGTCTGTGGCAGGCCACCGACGTGCATCCGTTCGATCTGACGCTGTTTAACGACGGCGCGTTCCTGAAGGCGGAGCAGAAAGGTATCGATGCCGCGAAGCTGACGAAAGTGCTGTATCCGAATGACAACCACGATGCCGGAAAACGGCTGCGCCTGATGCAGCAGTATTTCCAGTGTGCCTGTTCGGTCGCCGACATTCTGCGCCGTCATCACTTCCTCGGGCGCGCTATTCAGGATCTGCCCGACTATGAGGTGATCCAGCTGAACGACACCCACCCGACTATCGCCATCCCGGAGCTGCTGCGTATCCTGCTCGACGAGCACCAGCTGGAGTGGGACGCGGCCTGGGCGATCGTCCAGAAGACCTTCGCCTACACCAACCATACCCTGATGCCGGAAGCGCTGGAGTGCTGGGATGAGAAGCTGGTACGCAGCCTGCTGCCGCGCCACTTCTCGCTGATCAAAGCCATTAATGCCCGCTTTAAGAAAGTGGTGGAAAAACAGTGGCCGGGCGACAAAGCGGTGTGGGAAAAACTCTCGGTGCACCAGAACCGTCAGGTGCGCATGGCCAACCTGTGCGTGGTCAGCGGCTTTGCGGTAAACGGCGTGGCGGCGCTGCACTCTGAGCTGGTGGTGAAAGATCTGTTCCCGGAGTACCACCAGCTGTGGCCAAACAAATTCCACAACGTTACCAACGGCATCACCCCGCGCCGCTGGTTAAAGCAGTGCAACCCGGCGCTCTCTGCGCTGATCGATGACACGCTGAAAACCGAATGGGTGAATAATCTCGATGCGCTGCAAGGGCTGGAGCCTTTCGCCGATGATGCGGCGTTCTGCCAGCGCTATCAGCAGATTAAGCGTGATAACAAAATCACACTGGCCGCGTACGTGAAGCAGGTCACCGGAATTGTGCTTAACCCGGAAGCGATTTTCGACGTGCAGATCAAACGTCTGCACGAGTACAAACGTCAGCATCTCAACCTGCTGCACATTTTGTCGCTCTACCGCCAGCTGCGCGATAACCCGCAAAGGGATATGGCACCGCGCGTGTTCCTGTTTGGTGCCAAAGCCGCGCCGGGCTATTACCTGGCGAAAAACATTATTTACGCCATCAACCAGGTGGCAGAGAAGATCAATCACGATCCGCTGGTGGGCGATCGTCTGAAAGTGGTGTTTATCCCGGATTACCGTGTCTCGGTGGCGGAGCTGATGATCCCGGCGGCGGACGTCTCCGAGCAGATCTCAACTGCAGGTAAAGAGGCCTCCGGCACCGGCAACATGAAGCTGGCACTGAATGGCGCGCTGACCGTCGGCACGCTCGACGGGGCCAACGTCGAGATCGCCGAACAGGTGGGCGAAGACAATATCTTTATCTTCGGCAACACCGTCGATCAGGTGAAAGCGTTGCAGGCCAGTGGCTACGATCCGCTGAGCATCCGCAAGAAAGACAAGCACCTGGACAGCATCCTGAAAGAGCTGGAAAACGGCTTCTTCAGCAATGGCGATAAGCAGGCGTTCAGCCTGATGCTCGACAGCCTGCTGGGAGGCGGGGATCCGTATCTGGTGCTGGCCGATTTCGCGGATTACTGCGCCGCGCAGCAGAAGGTGGATGCCCTGTATCGCAACAGCGATGAGTGGACGCGTAAAACCATCCTCAATACCGCCCGCGTCGGGATGTTCAGTTCAGACCGCTCGATCCGCGATTATCAGCAGCGTATCTGGCAGGCGAAACGCTAAGGAGCCCCCATGGAGCACAACACACTGGAGCAGGCGGCCAGGGAGGCGGGGATCTCCTCCGGCTTTATTAATGCGCACGGGCAGCAGCAGGCGATTGCCGCGGAAACCAAACGCGAGCTGTTAACCGCGATGGGCTGGACGGGGGAGCGCCGCCAGGCCTCCACGCCCGTGCCGGGAGTAAAAGTTTTCGTCGCGGGCCAGCGTCTGGCGCTGCCCGTCGAGGGCGACGGTGAATACCTCTGGACGTTGCAACTGGAGAGTGGGGCCACCCAGCGCGGCCGGATTAGCGGCAAAATGACGCTGGCGCTGGCGGGGAAAATCCCGCCGGGTTACCACCAGCTGACCCTGACGCAGGACGCGCAGACGTGGGATTGCCGGGTGATTGTTGCCCCGAAGCGCTGCTATGAACCGGACGCCTTGCTGGCCGGAAAAAAACTGTGGGGCGCCTGCGTGCAGCTTTATACGCTGCGTTCGGACAGTAACTGGGGCATCGGTGATTTTGGCGACCTCAATCTGCTGCTGAAAAAGATTGCCGAACGCGGCGGGGCTTTTGTCGGGCTGAACCCGATCCATGCGCTCTATCCGGCCAACCCGGCGGCGGCCAGCCCTTACAGCCCGTCGTCGCGCCGCTGGCTGAACGTTGTCTATATCGACGTCAGCGCGGTGGACGATTTCAGGCAGAGCGAGGCGGCACAGCGCTGGTGGCGGTTGCCCGACACGCAGCAACGCTTAACGGCGGCACGTGCCAGCCACGAGGTGGACTACGCCGGCGTGATGCCGCTGAAGCTGGAAGGCCTGCGCCTGGCGTACGCGCATTTCCTCGGGCGTAAGCCGCAGGATGCGCAGGTTAAAGCGCTGGCAAACTTTACCCGCCAGGGGGGCGAAAGCCTGTGGTTACAGGCCGCTTTTGATGCGCTGTACGCACATCTGGTGCAGGAAAACGGCATCGCTACGGGCTGGAACCACTGGCCGGAACAGTATCATGACGCCCGCGGCCCGGCGGTGCGGGCGTTCTGCGAGCAGCACGCGCAGGAGGTGGAGTTTTATCTGTGGCTCCAGTGGCTGGCGGAAACCCAGTTCGCGCAGTGCTATCACACCAGCCAGCAGCAGCAGATGTCGATGGGGCTGTACCGCGATCTGGCGGTGGGCGTGGTGGGCGGAGGCGCTGAAACCTGGAGCGACGGCGAACTGTACTGCCTGAAAGCGTCGGTGGGTGCGCCACCGGATATCCTTGGGCCGCTGGGGCAGAACTGGGATCTGCGTCCGATGGACCCGCATGTGATGGTCAACCGGGGCTATCAGCCGTTTATCGATCTGCTGCGGGCCAATATGACCCACTGCGGCGCGCTGCGCATTGATCATGTGATGGCGCTGCTGCGTCTGTGGTGGATCCCGGCGGGCGAGACGGCGGATAAAGGCGCGTATGTGCACTATCCGGTGGACGATCTGCTGGCGATCCTCGCGCTGGAGAGTCAACGGCATCGCTGTATGGTGATCGGCGAAGATCTGGGCACGGTGCCGGTGGAGATCGTCAGCAAGCTGCGCGAGGGCGGGGTTTACTCCTACAAGGTGCTCTATTTTGAGCGCGATGAAGAGAACAACTTCCGTGCGCCGCAGTCGTATCCGGTGCAGGCGATGGCCACCATCACCACGCACGATCTGCCGACGCTGCGCGGCTACTGGCAGGCAGACGATCTGACGCTCGGGAAAATGCTCGGACTGTATCGCGACGAGAGCGTGTTGCAGGAGCTGTATCTCGACCGGGCACGGGCGCGTCAGGGGCTGCTCGACGGGCTGCATCATTACGACTGCATTCCGAAGAAAACCGGCAGCCATGCGGAGCTGATGGCGATGACCCCGGTGATTAACCGTGGCCTGCAACGCTATGTGGCCGACAGCGCCAGCGCGCTGCTGGGCTTGCAGCCAGAGGACTGGCTGGATATGTCCACCCCGGTGAACGTACCGGGCACCAGCGATGAGTATCCGAACTGGCGGCGTAAGCTCTCCCATACGCTGGAGGAAATGTTCGCGGATGACCAGGTGAATAAGCTGATTAAGGACCTGGATAAACGGCGGCGTAAGGTGTCGGTAAGCTGAGGTTAATGCAGTAAAAAGAGGGTTCCTTCTGGTGGGGGAACCCTTTTTTGTTGGGTAAAAACCATCATAATCAGGGGGCGGCCACTGAGGTATTCCTATAAAACTACACGGGCATTATCCGTGGCCGGTCTTCTGTTCCGATCGACCAGTGACGCAGGTCTGCACGATGGTCCAGGTCAACGTCAAGGGCGTTTCGCTTTCCCGCTGTGCTTCCTCAGCGCTGCTGAATGCCGCCTGAACGTCAAAACCCAGGTCAACATCCAAACCAATTCGCAGAGAGCGTCATGTTATTGCTGTTTTAAAACTTACAGCGAACAATCGTTCTGCGGGGATGGGGCCAGTCTGAGGTAAGCCGGACGTCACGCACCAGGGATGGTGCGTGCCGAGGCCCGCAGGGAGGCGGTTGTTGCCGATCCGGCGTGCTCAGACTGGCCTCAGACCTGAAGCCAGTCTGTCAGCCATTAATATTGGTGGGGAGCCCCCAGTGGGCGGCCTTTGCGAGAGGCCCTTGTAGCGTGGCTGTTCAGAACTCACAGCAGCAACCCCTCGCTGACCTGACATAAAAAAGGGCGGCTTATTCAGCCGCCCAGGACACAGGGAAAAGTACTACACCCGTTACCGGGATAACGCGCAAAAACATCGCTATAAACTAACCCTTCACCCCACCCGCCGTCAGGCCACCCACCAGCCAGCGCTGGGCAATCAGGAACACCGCCGTAATCGGGATGGCTGAGAGAATAGCGGCAGCGGCGAAGTCGCCCCACAGATAGTTCTGCGGGTTAAGGTACTGCTGCATTCCCACCGCCAGCGTGTAGCTGTTCACATCGCGCAACAGCAGCGAGGCCACCGGCACTTCGGTAATGGCGGCAATAAACGACAGAATAAACACCACCGCCAGAATCGGCACCGACAGCGGCAGCAGCACCAGGCGAAACGCCTGCCACGGCGAGGCACCGTCCAGCGCGGCAGCTTCCTCCAGCGAACTGTCGATGGTTTCGAAATAGCCTTTGATCGTCCATACGTGCAGGGCGATGCCGCCCATATAGGCGAAGATCACCCCGCCATGCGTGTTCAGCCCGAGGAACGGGATGTAAATGCCCAGGCGGTCAAACAGGGCGTAGAGCGCCACCAGTGACAGCACCGCCGGGAACATCTGGAAGATCAGCATGCCTTTCAGCAGCGAACTTTTGCCACGAAACTTCATGCGGGCAAAAGCATAGGCGCAGGTGGTGGAAAGCGCCACTATTCCCACGGCGGTGATCCCGGCGATCTTGATCGAGTTCCATAACCACAGCAGCACCGGGAACGGCGGCGGCGTCAGGCTGCCGTCACTGTTCGTCACGGTGATCCCCAGCGCCAGCTTCCAGTGATCCCAGGAGACCTGATCCGGGATCAGGCTGCCCGTGGCGAAGTTGCCCGGGCGCAGCGAGATGGTAAACACCATCAGCAGCGGGAACAGGATCAGCGCCAGAAAGCTCAGCAGTAACAGATGTGTGACCAGCAGCCTGACTTTTTGCGACCTCGGTTTTACCATTGGCATTGTTATCACTCCTTAGTCGAATTTCATGCGTGATGCTTTCAGGTTGACGACAGCCAGTGCGCCCACCAGCAGGAAGATCAGCGTGGCAATCGCCGCCGCCAGCCCGAAGTCCTGCCCGCCGCCGCCCTCAAAGGCGATGCGATAGGTGTAGCTCACCAGCAGGTCGGTGTGCCCGGCCGGGGTGGTGGTGCCGAGCATATCCGGCCCGCCGTTGGTCAGCAGTTGGATCAGCACGAAGTTATTAAAGTTAAACGCAAAACTGGCGATCATCAGCGGCGTCAGGGGTTTGATCAGCAGCGGCAGCGTAATGCGGAAGAAGTTCTGCATCGGCGTTGCGCCGTCCATCGCCGAGGCCTCGTAGAGATCGTCCGGGATCGCCTTCAGCAGGCCCATACACAGGATCATCATGTAGGGATACCCCAGCCAGGTGTTGACGATGATGATCATGCTTTTCGCCGTCCAGGGATCGCTGAACCACGCCGGTTTAATGCCAAACAGCGCATTCAGCATCAGGTTGATTTCCCCGAAGCTCTGATTGAACAGCCCTTTGAAAATCAGAATGGAGATAAACGCCGGAACGGCATAGGGCAGGATCAGCAGGATGCGGTACACCGCTTTGCCTTTCAGCTCCTCCCACTGCACCACACAGGCCAGCACCATGCCGACGGCAACGGTCAGCACCACGGTGAGCAGCGCAAAAATAACCGTCCAGACGAAGATAGAAAGGAACGGCTTCTGGATGCCGTCATCGTGCAGCACGCGCAGGAAGTTGCCCCAGCCGATGCCAACGGTAAAACCGGGGCTGAGTTTCTCTGCCTGCCATTCTCCCTGGGCGTTCACCGCCTGATAAAACCCTGTCTCGCGGTTCGGCTGATAAACCACGCCGGACTGGGCATCGGTCAGCTGCTGGTTCTCTTTGTTCAACTGATACAGCGGCTGCGTGCCGGAGAACTGGCGCAGTGAACTCATGCGCAGCGTGGCACCCTCGGGCAATCTGGCGCTTAACTGGCCGAGCGCCTGACGGTTCTGGGTGACCACGCGCAGCCCGGCTTTCTCCCCGGTGGGGGTAGCCTGCGGCGTCATGGTCAGCGTTTGGGGGGCCGACGCGTTAAAGGTGAAAGGCGGGGAAACCAGGACCTCACCGTTGTCAGGGTAAGTGAGGGCCAGCTGCCACTGTTCGCCTGCCGGATAAAGCGCAAAGTTCAGTGCTTTACCGCCCTGGAATTCACGGCCCATCAGTACCGACTGCGCACGTTCAAAGGTCAGCTGGTTAGTGCTGCTGTAGTTAGTAAACGCAATCGCAATAGTACAGACCAGCGGGAACAGCACAAATAACGCCATCCCGGCCAGGCCAGGATAGACATAGCGCCACGAATACGCGCGGCGGTTACCGTAAATGTACAGGCCGGCACTGGAGAGGATCAGCGCCAGAACGGCAAAGAGATATTCACCCTGCGCATACATCAGCACGATCAGATAACCGGTTAAGCAGGTGAGCAGGCCAATGGCCAGCCATTTTATCACCTGACGCAACGGCCATTTTTTGTCAGCGGTCAGACCGGTTTGGGCTACTGGCATAGGGGCTATCCTTGTAGTAACGGCAGGGAGCGGGTTGGCTCTCTGCCGTTTATTTCATGACCTCAACGGCATCAGTCAGTTAACGTTAATTACTTGGTAATGCGTGTTTCAACGTCCTTCAGCGCCTGCTCAACGGTCTGACGGCCATTCACCGCATTAATGATGGCGCTGCGCTCGGCATACCAGAACGCACTCATCTGCGGGATATTTGGCATGATTTCGCCGTTTTTCGAGTTCGCCATGGTGGCGGCGATGCGCGGATCTTTCTCTAACTGTTCCTGATAGGATTTCAGCGCGACCGCGCCCAGCGGTTTGTCTTTATTGACGGCGCTCAGGCCCTCGTTGGTGATCAGGTAGTTTTCCAGGAACTCTTTCGCCAGTTCTTTATTCGGGCTGGCGGCATTGATACCGGCAGTCAGCACGCCGACGAACGGCTTAGACGGTTTGCCATGGAAGGTGGGCAGGAGGGCAACGCCATAGTTGATTTTACTCTTGTCGAGATTCGACCACGCCCACGGACCGTCGATGGTCATGGCGGTCTGGCCTTTATTAAAGGCGGCTTCGGCGATGGAGTAGTCGGTGTCGGCGTTGATGTGTTTGTTTTTCACTAAGTCGATAATGAACTGTAAACCGGCTTTGGCACCGTCATTGTTCACGCCCGTGTCTTTGATGTTGTATTTGCCGTTCTCATATTTATAGGCATACCCGCCGTCAGCCGCGATGACAGGCCAGGTGAAGTAGGGTTCCTGCAGGTTCCACATGATGGCGCTTTTGCCTTTCGCCCGCAGCGAGGTGTCCAGTGCCGGGATCTCTTCCCAGGTTTTCGGTGCCTCTTTGATCAGGTCTTTGTTATAAATCAGCGACAACGCCTCCACCGCGACCGGGTAGCCGATCAGCTTGCCGTTGAAGGTGACGGCATCCCAGGTGAAGGGGAAAATCTTATCTTTAAAGGCCGCGTCCGGGCTGATCTCAGCCAGCAGGCCGGACTGCGCGTAACCGCCGAAGCGATCGTGCGCCCAGAAAATGATGTCGGGGCCGCCACCGGTCGCGGCCACCTGTGGGTATTTTTCTTCCAGCTTATCCGGGTGCTCGACGGTGACTTTAATGCCGGTGTCTTTTTCAAATTTCTTACCGACTTCCGCCAGGCCGTTATAGCCCTTGTCACCGTTGATCCAGATGACCAGCCTGCCTTCTTCGATTTTGGCAAACGCAGAGGAAGAGAGCACCAGCGTCGCGAGCGCGGTGAGGGCCAGGGTCTGTTTAACGACTTTTTTAACGAAAGGAACCTTGATGCTGAGAGTCATAATCCAATCCTTTTTTATCCTGTTAGGAGTCGGTATTGCTCGTGTCACAGAAGGAATGACAGGGTACGGCGCCAGTGTGGATTCAACCTGCTCTGCCTTCATCATCCCCCCCTCTACGCCCCCGGCCCTCAGAGTGTGATCCCACCGACACTCTCAGACGTTATGTGGTGGAAGGCTCAGTTTGTGGCTTCATTTTTTGCTACCCCGATCACGAATTTGAGCGGGGCAGTGAACTTTCAGCCGTTGCCATGAAGTGACCGTCCTCCCTGCGCCTCCGCCATGAAAAACTTTGTTACGGGTGATTACGTTTACCCACCACTCCTTCACTCTTCGTTGCATCGAGTTTTCTCGCAGGCGTCAAGTACAGGAGTTCAGGATGGCGAGCGTTTCCCTTAACAGCGTGTACAAAGCGTTTGGCAAGACGGTGATTTCCAGTGATATCAACCTGGAGATAAAAGAAGGCGAGTTTGTGGTGTTTGTCGGGCCTTCCGGCTGCGGCAAGTCAACGCTTCTGCGCATGATTGCCGGCCTTGAGGACATCACCTCCGGTGAGCTGAAGATCGGCGATAAACGCATGAACGACGTGCCGCCCTCAGAGCGCGGCATCGGCATGGTCTTTCAGTCTTATGCGCTCTACCCGCACCTGTCGGTGGCCGAGAACATGTCTTTCGGCCTGAAGCTGGCCGGGGCAAAAAAAGCCGAAATCAATCAACGGGTCAACCAGGTTTCTGAGGTGCTCCAACTGGCCCATTTGCTGGATCGCCGGCCAAAAGCCCTGTCGGGTGGGCAGCGGCAGCGCGTGGCGATCGGTCGTACGCTGGTGGCGGAACCGACGGTGTTCCTGCTGGATGAACCGCTGTCTAATCTGGATGCCGCGCTGCGCGTTCAGATGCGTATCGAGATTTCCCGTCTGCATAAGCGCCTCAGGCGCACCATGATTTACGTGACGCACGATCAGGTGGAAGCGATGACGCTGGCCGACAAGATCGTGGTGCTCGACGCCGGACATATCGCCCAGGTCGGTAAGCCCCTTGAGCTGTATCACTACCCTGCTAACCGCTTTGTCGCCGGATTTATCGGCTCCCCCAAAATGAATTTCCTGCCGGTCAAAGTCACCGGAGCGGAACCCACGCGTGTGCAGGTTGAGCTGCCTAATCGTCAGCAGGTCTGGCTGCCTGTAGAGGGCACGGAGGTGATCGTCGGCAGCAATCTGTCGCTGGGCATTCGTCCTGAACATCTGCTGCCCAGTGACGTGGCTGAGGTCACGTTGTCCGGTGAGGTACAGGTGGTTGAGCAGTTGGGTAACGAAACACAGATTCATATCCAAATTCCGGCCATTCGTCAGAACCTGGTGTACCGCCAGAATGACGTGGTGCTGGTAGAAGAAGGTGCAACATTCGCCATTGGTTTGCCGCCACACCGCTGTCATCTGTTCCGCGAAGACGGAACGGCATGTCGCCGGTTACACCCGGAACCCGGCGTTTGAAAGCACGCGATCCCCTACAGGAGAAAATGATGAGAACAATGCGTATTGCTTCCCTGTCGCTGGCAGTGGCTGCCGGTATCCTTTCTACACAAGCGATGGCGGTTGATTTTACCGGTTATGCGCGTTCGGGCATTGGCTGGTCCGGCAGCGGCGGCGAGCAGCAGTGCTTCAAAGCGACCGGGGCAGACAGCAAATACCGTCTGGGTAACGAGTGCGAAACCTATGCAGAATTAAAACTGGGCCAGGAAGTGTGGAAAGAAGGGGACAAGAGCTTCTACTTCGATACCAACGTGGCCTATTCCGTTTCACAGCAGAATGACTGGGAGTCAACCGATCCGGCTTTCCGCGAAGCGAATGTGAAAGGGAAAAACCTGATCGAATGGCTGCCAGGTTCTACCATGTGGGCCGGTAAGCGCTTCTATCAGCGTCATGACGTCCACATGATCGACTTCTACTACTGGGATATTTCCGGCCCGGGTGCCGGTCTGGAAGATATCGATCTGGGCTTTGGTAAGTTGTCTCTGGCGGCAACGCGTAACACCGAAAGCGGCGGGTCGTTCGGCTATATCGCCGACCAGCGTAATGAAGTGGCCACCTCGAATGACGTGTTCGACGTGCGTCTTGCCGGGCTGAATACTAACCCCGGCGGCGTGCTGGAGTTGGGCGTGGATTACGGACGTGCTAATGCGCGTGATGGCTACTCCCTGGCGAACGATGCCACCAAAGACGGCTGGTTGCTGACGGCAGAACACACGCAGAGTATCTATAACGGCTTCAACAAGTTTGTGTTGCAGTATGCGGCAGACTCGATGACCGATCCGGGCCAGGGCGCGGCAAACGGCCACTCTAACGGCTCGGCGATCAACAACAACGGCAGCATGGTGCGCGTGCTCGACCACGGTGCGATTGATTTCAACGACACCTGGAGCCTGATGTATGTGGGCATGTATCAGGACGTTGACCGTGATAACAACAACGGCACCACCTGGTACACCGTGGGCATGCGTCCAATGTACAAATGGACGCCGATCATGAGCACCCTGCTGGAAGTCGGTTACGACAACGTGAAGTCCCAGCGCACCGGCGATCGTAACGGCCAGTACAAAGTGACCCTGGCCCAGCAATGGCAGGCGGGTAACAGCATCTGGTCACGCCCGGCCATCCGCGTGTTCGCCACCTATGCGAACTGGGATGAGAAGTGGGGTTATGACACGGATACCGGCACCAGCAATGGGTTAGCGATGAATGACACCAGTGCGCGTACTTTCAGCCGTGGCAATGATGATGAGGTGACCTTCGGCGCGCAAATGGAAATCTGGTGGTAACTTTTTCCTTCCTGTTTCGCGCTGCTGATGCGTTGGCTGCGCGGCCTCGCCCCGGTCACGTAGTGATCTACGCTCCCGGGGACTTGGCCGCTTGCCGCCTTCCAGCAACACGAAACAGTTTGGAAAAAGCCGCGTTCAACATGAGCTAAGAAGCGCTGGCTGGCGGTATATCAGTGGATAGCCGCCAGCCTTCAGGTGATCAAAAGGAAACAACCATGAGAAAAAATCTGCTGTCACTGTGTTTGTCGCTGAGCCTGCTGGCGGCGTTGCCTGCCGGGGTTTACGCCGCGCAGCAGGATGCCAGTACCGCACCGGCGATCGCGAGCCAGACCTTACACACGCTTTCATGGACGCCGCTGGTGCCGCCAGTGACGCAGGATGTGACGCTCGGCACTGCCAGCGCCACGATTAATCAGGGGGATATTCAGGGGGCCGTTGCGGCCTTTGCACTGCCTGCCGACCGGGGATCGCTTGAAATCACCCTGAGCAGTATTGCGACGGGGAAAACGGTGTATGCACCGAATGTATTAGTGCTGGATGAACAGATGCGTCCGGCGGCTTTCTACCCCTCCAGCTACTTCCCGTATCAGCAGCCGGGCATTGTTTCCAGCGATCGTCTGGAAGGCACACTGAAACTGACGCCTGCGCTGGGTCAAAAACAAATTTACCTGCTGGTGTATACCACGCGTCAAGATCTGGCAGAGACAACGCAGATGGTGAACCCGGCGAAAGCCTATGCGGCGGGCGTGGGTAACGCTGTGCCGGATATCCCGGACCCGATTGCCCGCCATACGACAACGGGGTTGCTGAGCCTCAAAGTGTCTGCCGAGCAGAAGAGTGGCAACGTGATGATTGGTCAGGTCTTCCCGTCATCGGCCCCGGCGGCGGCACCTGTCATGGTCGGCAGGACAGCTCCGGCAGCGGCGCCAGCCGTGACGAAGCCGGACGCACCGATGCTCGACGATTCTGAACGCTACTTTAATGACGCGATTTCGAAAGCAGTCAAAGCGGGTGATGTTGATAAGGCATTGAAACTGCTGGATGAAGCGGAGCGTCTGGGCTCGAAAACGGCACGCAAAACCTTTATCGACAGTGTTAAGCGCTGATTTCTCAATCCTGACTGATGCCGAGCCTCCCCGCTCAGGGGAGGTTATTTATCCAGACTGCTCACCATCTCATACTGCTGTAATGCCACCTGCTGATACCCCGCCTGAATAAACAACGGGGCAAACCTTTCCGGCACAGACACCGGCGTGCGGATCCCCGGATAGTGCGCATTTATCTTACCCAGTATCGTACGGGCCCGCCCCTGATGGCGGAAATCGGGCTCGACAAACAAATAGCGCAACTGCGGGGCACCCGTCAGCCAGTCAATCACGGCCCATGCCTGCTCGCCATCGCGAACCACCTGGCAGGGCAACGCGGGAAAGGAGAGAGGGTCCAGCAGCCACGGGATCTCATTCTGCGGGGCGCGCCAGATAGCACGTAACAACGCGTCGGTAGTGGCGATGGGCAGCGGGCTTGTCGGGCCGTTGGGTGACTCCTGACCCGTAAAGCCCAGCAGTGTCTGCCGGGTTTCAAAGCCCAGCGCCTGGTAAAGCGCCACCGCCGCACGGTTTTCAGCAATCACTTCCAGCGCAACCTGAACATAGTTTTTTTCAGCCAGCCGGGATAACAGCGCCAGCATCATTGGCTTCGCCAGCCCGTTGCCGCGAGCGTCCGGGTGCAGCGCAAAGGCGGCGATGCGTGCCCGTAGGCCTCGGGTCGTGACCAGCGCAATGGCGATCGGCTGCTCTCCCTGCATCCACACCAATGACTCAGTGAAATTCAGCCCTTCGGAACAGAAGCGCGCGGCGAAATAGTCCGGGGTGACCGACAGCGGTACGACATACTGCTGAAAGCAGGTGGTCATAATGTCACTGAGTTGCACAATACTGAAATGACTCGCAGGGACGAATAGCGGTGACATAGTCAAACTCCGTTTTGGGGAGGGTTGCTCAACGATAGGCGATAACCGCGTTTTATGCGCGCCGGGAGACTATTCCGCCTCCAGTTTCCCTACCCCAATCATCATCGGCGTATGGTGATGACCCGTCTCGGCAAACAGCAGTGAACCGTTAACGCGCACGCGCTGGCCGATCAGGTGGCGATGGGTTTTATACATGCCTGCCTGCACCAGCAGTTGCATCTGTGCCTGGTCTCCCCAGTTAGCAGCATCATCCGCACACACTGGCTTATCCGCCTGCAATACCCAGTAAACCTCGGCTTCATCGCCTTGTTCAACGCTCTCGTAGTTCGGCGGGCCGGGGAAGGTGATGCGCAGCAGCTTACCTGTCAGCGTCACTTCAGTGCCTTCTTCCGGGCAGGCGGTGGGGGGCGGAGTGGTCAGCGCCACATATTTTTGCTGTGAACGGCTGTACCACTCGCTCAGGCAGGCGGCGGTCTTGCACTGCTCGCGCAGCGCCCAGTTCTCTTTGGTCATCTGCCGGAATTCACTGCTGTTGCCGCTGGCGGTTTTGGCCTCGCGGTAAACCTTTGCCAACTGGTCGTCAGCCTGGGACAGGGCAGGCGTGGTGCAGATCAGTTTCTCGCTGACGCTGCTGGCTTTGGTGCAGTCAAAACTCGCCGCATGGGCGCCCAGGGAAAGGGTAAAGCAGAGTAACGCTATCCGTCTCATGGTGTATCCATTGGAATATTTTTACCGGATGTTAATAGCCTGAACCGCCGCGCAGATCCAGTAAAAACGCACGGCCTCAGCCTGGATGCCATCGGGCAGGGTGAGCACGCCACCGCGTTAACCGCAAATATAACGTGATGGCGGTGGCTTTTTCCCTGCCTGGCAACCAAAATACCCCCCATAAACCGGTAAACGCCGGGTGAAAACCGATATGCGTAGCGAGGTAACAGCATGCAACAAGGACCATTGACGGAAGAAGAGCTGGAATGGCTGGACGATGTCTTAATCAAATATGGCAGCGAAGAGTCGGTGGTGGATGCCTCTGAACTGGATGGCCTGTTCACCGCTATTCTCTCCGGTCCGGTGCTGGTTGAGCCGCAGGTCTGGCTGCCGCTGATTTGGGGTGGCGAAGAGAATGACCCGGAATGGGAGTCGGATGAAGAGTTTGAGCAGTTTATGGATCTCATCGCCCAGCATATGAACGATATCGCGGACCGCCTGAATGAATATCCTGACCAGTTTGAGCCGTTGTTTGGCCTGAACACGGTGGACGATCAGGAGTTTGTCGTGGTGGAAGACTGGTGTTGCGGTTATCTGAAAGGCGTGGCGCTGGGCGACTGGTCGTCACTGCCGGCCACCTTGCAGCCTGCGCTGGCGGCGATTGCCCTGCACGGCGAGGAAGAAAACCTCTCCCAGCTGGAAACGCTGACGCCGGAAGCGTACGAGCAGAGCATTGAGGCGATCCGCCCGGCGGCGATCGCTCTCCATGCGAAGTGGTTATTGCACTGAGTAATACGTCAACCATGCGGCTTACCGCGTGGTTGACGCTTTCCGCTTACCAGCCCGCTACCGCACCACCGTTGAAGATCTTATCCGCCGCGGCCGCCACTTCAGGTGACTGGTAGGATTTGATAAAGTCACGCACGTTTGGCGCGTCTTTATTGTCTTCACGGGTCACGATGATATTGACGTACGGCGACTGTTTATCCTCGATAAATACGCTGTCGCGTACCGGGTTCAGGCCAGTTTGTTGCAGGTAGGTGGTGCTGATAATCGCCACGGTCACCTGAGCGTCATCCAGCACGCGCGGCAGCTGCGCGCCTTCCATTTCCATAATCTTCAGATGCAGCGGGTTGGCCGTAATATCCACCGCCGTTGGCAACAGTCCGGTATCCGCTTTCAGCGTGACCAGCTTCTCTTTCTGCAGCAGCAGCAGCGCACGCCCGAGGTTGGTCGGGTCGTTCGGAATGGCGATGGTATCACCGTCTTTCAGCTCGCTAATCTGTTTGATTTTTTTCGAATAGCCCGCCATCGGGAAAACAAAGGTATTCCCTACCGCGACCAGGGTGGTGCCTTTGGCCTTGTTGTCCTGTTCGAGGAACGGACGATGCTGGAACACGTTGGCATCGAGATCGCCGTGCGCCGTGGGGTCATTCGGCAGCAGTGAACCGCTGAATCCCACCAGTTCCACCTCCAGCCCGTACTTCTCTTTCGCCACGGCTTTGGCTACTTCGGCCACATCCTGTTCAGCGCCGTTGATCACACCGACTTTAATCGTGTGGGCATCGTTATTTTTCTGGTCACAGCCTGCGAGCAGAATAGCCAGCATCAGCGCGGCAGTTTTGACAGTACGGCTCAGGGTAAGATCCACGTTATTTTCCTTAATTTCAATAAGCTGAAGGCGTAACAAACAACCGCAAACGAGGCACGGAGTCAATGTCGGGGCTTATGATAAAAAGGGTGGCGTTATAACCAGAGATTGTAAGGCAGGGCGGGCACGGGATTAAGGTTTTTTGGTCTCAGGATGCCACAAACGCACCAGCTCGGCCAGTTCATCTTCAACCGTGTAAAAATAGCAGGAAGGAACACTCAGAACTTCAGCCAGGCGGCACATCAGTTCAAAGTCAGGGACGTGTATACCGCGCTCATATTGGTTCATCCGTGCGCTGGCGGTAGCTTCGTCAATCCCTGCTAAAACACCAAGCTTCTGTTGTGATATCCCTTTCCTTACCCGGGCTTCTTTCAAACGATGTGGCAGCATGTCGATCCTGACTTCTGAATAATTAACAGGATTCTCTTAGCTGCTCGTGTAAAATGTACTAAGTATTGCTTAGTGTTGAATTTGGAAGATAACAGGAGTTGGCTTACAAGCAGAGGAAGGCATGAAGAAAAAAACTGATATGCACCCCGCCGATATCATCGCGGCGATCAAGAAACGGCAGACATCGCTGGCGGAGTTATCCCGCAAGGTAGGATTATGTTCGGGAACACTGGCTAATGCCCTGAAAAGGCCCTGGCCAAAAGGGGAGTTCATTATTGCCGCTGCACTGGGAATCCATCCGTCGGAGATCTGGCCCAGTCGGTATTACGATAAACGTGGGCAACTGCTGGCGCGTGAACAGTTGTTGAGAACCCCCAGACGGCATCATGTGACGCCGTTGCAGGTCGAGGAACACAGTCAGCCTCAGTCAGTACCTGGGGATGAGCTCAGACAGGATTAAACGTCTCGCAAATTGCAGATGTCCCGCGACAGGCGCTGGCGTAACAGCGTCTGTCGCAGGGAAGGGATCAGTTAGCCATAATGCTGGCGGCCAGCTGGGCACTGCCAGAGGTGTTGCCAATCAGTTCGGTCAGCAGGTTGTTTACGCCGTCACTCATCGGTGTAAAACGGGTCTCCGGTGAGCGGGCGACCACGATAAATACCCCGACACTGTACTGCGGCACCATCGCCATATAGGTGATGAAACCGCCGCCGCCGCCGGTTTTTTCAATAATGCCAGGGCGGCCGTCACGCGGTGCCATATACACCCAACCCATTCCCAGTGCATCGGCGCGGCCCGGTACATCCATCCCATCGACTTTGGTTAACTGACTGCGCTGATAAATCATGGTTTGCAGACGGTCTGCCTGTGGGCTGCGGCTGTGAACATCAGAGGCGAGGAACTGCTGCATCCAACGGCCCATATCATCCGGTGTGGAGTAAACGCCGCCGCTGCCGATGGCTGCCAGCGAGTTATTGCACGGGCTTGGGCTTTTGGCCGGGATCATCAGACGGCCACACTGCTCAGGAGAAGGCGTAAAGGTGGTGTCTTTCATCCCCAGGGGACGGGTGACTTTTTCCTGCAACAGCGCAGGATAGGGTTTGCCCCCGGCGCGGGCCAGCGCATCACCCAGCAGGTCAAAGCCGAGGTTAGAGTAACCTGCCCGTTCACCCGGCGCCCATTTAAGCTGTGCGGTGCGCAGCCAGTTCCAGCGCTGACTGTTGGTCGGCCAGGTAAACACAGCGCGATTCGCTTTGCCGCCGGGTTGCTCACGCGGTAAGGCGCTGGTGTGGGTCGCCAGGTTGATCAGGCGAATCGGCTGGCCGTTAAAGCTGGGCACCTTGCTGCCAGGCGGGGCGAATTTACTCAGAGGATCGTTAAGCTGAAGCCGGCCTTCTTCGGCCAGTTTGACCATCACTTCGCTGGTCATCAGCTTGCTGAGCGAGGCAATGCGCACCAGTGAATCTTTTTGCGGTCGTTGCGCACTGCCGGGACGTGTGACTCCGCGGCTGACAAAAATTCGCTGGTTGGCATCAATCGCCACCATTGCCATACCGCTGGCTTTGGTGTTGTAGAAAATATTGTCGGCGTAGCGTTCGACCGTCTGCGACGCCAGCAGCGGATCGGGCTTGGGTTGTGCCTGGCTTTGCAGTGGCAGCGCCAGCGCAGGGAGCAGCAGAAAAGCATAAAGCGATGATTTCAAAGGGCGTGCATCCCTGTCAGTAAATGGATAACGCTTTATAGTAGATTTTCTGATTTTATCTGCAAGTTTTTCCTGTGGAGAAAACGTGCCCTGTCAGGGCTGCGGGGTAACCCGCAGACTGACAAGGCCAACGCCCAGTTTTCGGGCCGCAAAGCCATCAATAACACCCACGCTGGACTCCACCGGCGCGGGAGGTATGATCACAATGTCGCGCACCTTCCCGGGATTGCTGACCTGAAGCGTCAGCGTGCTATCCTGCTCGCCAAAAGTGACCTGTTGTTGCCACTCGCCTACCTTGACGGTGATCGGCCGCAGGGCATTCTCGCCAAAGGCACGCGCGGTCAGCGTCAGCGTAAAGTCGGCAGGTAACGGCTCCAGATACTGCACGGTAATCTGTGGCAGCAGATTGGCATCGGACCAGCGGCCCCAGGGCTCAACGTAGGAGAGACCCGACACTTTCTGTACCTGCTGTGGCAGGCCAGGCAGGTTAAACAGGATGCTGTCAGAACGATACTTGAGGTCGACATCAGCAATCTGTAATTGCGTGACGCTGCGCTGATATTGTTCATCACTCGATACGGTTTTCGCCGGGAAGGTAATCTTGCCGAGCGTACCGCCCGCCTGAACCTCTGAGATCGTCGGGGACGTATTCAGCGTACCGTTCGCCACACACAGGCCGCTGTGCATCGCCAGCTTCTCATCCCACACGCTGCCGATCTTGTAGCAGCGATCAATCCAGACAAACTTTTCATCAGGCGCGAATTTTGCCAGTTGCTGCTTCAGTGGCGTGGCAAGCCAGGTATCGAACTTCGGTTCAATTTTGCCGGGCATCACGGAGAGCAACAGCGGTAGCTTGAAATGTGAGCCGGAGAAACTAAAGGTATTTTTCTCCGTATCGACTTTGTAATCAGAGATCGTTTTCGGGAAGTTCCACAGCTGGATCACGTCCGGCTTCCACTGATTAATTTTCTCTTTGATATTGAGATAAGTGGTGGAAAGTGAGGTTGACGACAGGCTGCTGCGGCCCAGGCCGATAAAGTTATCGCCGCCCATGGCATCCAGCACCGTGGCACCGTTATCCAGCGTGCTGCGCTTAACGTTGATGATCCGGCTGCTGACATCATCACCGCGCAGCATAAAGAACAGATCGCGGCGGTCGTGCTGATTCAGGTATTTAAACGCCGTGTTGTTCATTGCCAGATGATCGGAGCTGACGACAATAATGGTGTTTTTAAAGTACGGTGTGGCACGGATTTTCGCGATAAGTTTTGCGATATGCTCCTGACCGCAGGCCACGGCGGCGAAGGATTTGTTCTCTTTGCCTTCAAACGGATACGACTTGCGCTGGCAGCTGCGTGAGATAAATCCATCGGGATGATGAGTATCCACGGTCAGGGCAAACAGCGAGAACGGCTGGTTTTTTTGCGCCAGTTCGAGGTATTTCTCAAACACGATGTCGAGCACGGTATCGTCGTACCAGCCCCAGTCATTACGGTATTTCGGGTCTTTGACCACGCCTGAAAGCTCTTTAAAGCCATACATATGGTCGAAGCCGTGGGACGACAGGAACAGATCTTTTCCGGCAAAACTCAGGCTGGCACCCTGGTAAAAATAGTTCTGATAGCCAGAGGACTTCAGAATGTCACCCAGGCAGATGTTTTGCGGGTAAAAGCTGGACAGTGAACTGGAGGCGTTGCCGTCAAACGGCGCAAACAGCGGGATGCCGCACTGCGAAGCCACCATACCGGCAATGGTGTATTCGGTGCCGGGAAGCTGTTCGGTGTTGCTGAAGTCCACCGCGCTGTTTTTGATATCAGACAGCTCCGGGGCCAGTTTCGGGAACGCGTTTTCATCAAAGTAGGTGCGCTCCAGGCTCTCCGCGTAGATATAGACCAGGTTCGGACGCTCGCCGCGCAGGGTTTTTCCCGGCACTTTGTAGTGGGCGTCAAAGTCCGACTCCCCTTTGCTGACCTGTGACTTTATTAATGCAGTCACTTGTTGATACGCCGGTGTGGTTTTTATCGATGCCAGCGCCAGCAACAGTGCCAGCGCACTATAAAGTTGACTGTAATTGTGGCTTTTTCGCAGTCGTAATACCCAGGATAATAATAAAAAAACCAGGAATAAACTTATTAATAGCCCGACTGCCGGCAGAATATACTTCTGTAATCCGGCACCGCTCAGGCTGCTGGTAATCGTATAAATCACCGCGTCATTAATGCCTTCACCGGTAAAATAGTTACTGGCAAACAGGGACGCATTAAGAATGATATAGATGCCGAGCAGAGCCAGCACCGCAGAAAACCACAGCTTATGACGTCCCGCCTTCCATGCGTAGAGAGAAGCTGATGCAGTAAAAAAGAGTAGCGATAACCATTCTGAAACCATGAGATCGATTTTTACCCTGTCTGTGACGCAATCCTTGTCAGGTGCCTGCGAAGTGATGAATCAAAAATGTAACGAATTAATTTAACGCAACAAATTATCCCTGGCAACATTCAAGGTGGACAGGAAAATGTGAGGTTACAGGGGGTTGGATCACTGTGGTTTAGCCTTTGTTTAAGTTAATGTGGCGAAATCCGAATAATTGATAAGCAGGGCGTGCAGACGGATCGGCTGATGTGTGAGGGCGACATACGCGGCGAGACAAGGTGGCTGCGGGTCAGGCGGGCTCAGGGTTGCCTGTTACGGTGAAACGAGGGGGCGTGAAAATTAATAGTGTTAACCTTTTCCCCGTCGGGAAAATAATTAGAAAAATCAGATTTGGCTCACACATTCCGGCCACTGCCGGGAAGCTTCTTCGATTGTCTGGCCGGATTCCCGCTCAGAAAACGGGTGCCGCCGCAGCGTAAAACGGCCTGTGCAGAGAAAGAATGACGAGAAAAGATGTTTTCTGTATTCCCTGCATCAATCAGATATATCTACCTATTTTATAAAAATAACAAAAATAAAGCACAATATGATTAATTATATGACTAAAGTTACCCTTTGAAATGTTTGCTTAATTTATTTTCGGCGTAAACAGCACAAAACAGTACAGCAGATGAGTCTTTTTCAATTCGGTTCAGGCTACTATTTTTGTGCTATTTATTTGACTATATTACGCAGGAATAAAAAATGTTAACAAAGATGCGCATTTTAACTCAGGCCATTGGTCTGGGGCTGATTGTCGGCAGTGCTTCATTTGCTGCCCAGGCTGAGATTACCGTACTGAAGCAGGACCCTCAGGCCGGTGACCCCTTAAGCCGTCTGAATTTTACCGTGGGCGGCAGCATTCGTCCTCAGTTCAATAATATGACCGGCGATGGTGATAAAGGTTCCTATAAAAGAAATGGTTTTGATGGCGGTACCCGTTTCCGCTTCGCCGCTGATTATTATCTGTTTGATGACATTAGCTGGATCAGTTATTACGAACTGGGTGTCAATATTCCGGCGCTGGTTGGTTGGGATAATCATCATGCCGAGGGGGCAAATAATACCTCGCGCCGTATGTTATATACCGGCCTGAAAAGTAATACCTGGGGCCAGTTGACCTTCGGCCAGCAGAATAGCGTTTATTACGATGTGGTGGGGGCCAAAACTGATATCTGGGATTACGACATGGTAGGCCAGGCACCGGGTAACGGCATTAACGGCGATTACGACGGTTCTTACCGCTCACGCAAAATGCTGAAATATAAAAACACCTTTGGCGATGCCGATGTCTATGCCTCTTACCTGTTCTCTGACAGCGACTATCTGCCAGGCAACGGCCTGCGTTACAAGCGTGAAGGCGGTGGCTCACTGGGTGTGGATTACCACATCACCAAAGACCTGACGTGGGGCACCGCGTGGAACTACACCCGTGCCGAAATGCGCAATCCGGGCAACAGTGATGAGAAGACGTACGATCAGAACATCGTAGGTACTGCGCTGAGCTGGCAGCCGGATAACTGGACCTTCACCGTCGGTGGCGGCTGGTACGATAACTTCCTCACCACCAAAAAAGCCGATGTGAATAACTACTTTTCGGGTAACGCGTGGGGGATGGAATACCTCGCCGGTTATACCGTGCCGGTCGGCGCTTATGGCCTGAAGTCTGTGATGCCGTACGTGATGGGCGACCGTCTGCAGTATGTCACCGGGCGTGATTACCAGCGCATTGATAACGGCGTGGGGGTGACCTTTAAACTGGATTACGGTTTCCGTGTTGATTATGAACACGTGTTTACCTCCAGCACCGACGATCTGGGTGATATGAACCTGGTCCGTCTGCGTTACGACTTCTAAGTCTTTACTGGCGCTCTGGTATTAGCCGGGGCGTCAGTGTGCTTTCCCACGCGTTTTTCCTCTCCCCGGCGTGAGTTACCTCACAAACCTTTCGGTAGCAGCAGATTTTTCTATGTTGCCAGCGTGTCACTCCTGCTTTGTCGAATTAATTGGCGTTAAGTTAGCGCATCTCATAACGGTAATCAGGCCGTCATATGGAAGAGGTGCATCATGTTTAAGATTGAAAAAAATTATTTGATGTGTTGCCTGTTTTTTTTGTTTTTCTTTATTGGCTGGGGCAGTTGTTATCCGTATCTTTCATTGTGGCTGACCGATACCATCGGCATTGATTATGCAGATGTGGGGCTGGTTTATTCCTTTACCGCTATTGTTTCTGTCTGCGTACAACCCCTGTTTGGTTTTGTTGCCGATCGTCTGGTATTTCGTAAGCATCTGATGTGGATGCTGGCGATCATTATTACGATTTTTGCTCCTTACTGGATTTGGGTCTTTGCTCCACTGTTAAAATATAATGTGATCCTCGGTGCATTTGCCGGGGGTGTGTATATCGGCCTGGCATTTGGTGCGGGCTGTGGGGTATGCGAAGCCTATATTGATAAAGTCAGCCGTATGACCGGCTTTGAGTTTGGCCGCGCCCGGATGTTTGGCGGAATTGGTGCTGCGATTGGGACGTTCCTGGCGGGCGAGCTGTACGGGATTAACCAGGATTATATTTTCTGGATGGCCAGCGCAGGGGGGATTGCCCTGATGCTGATTGTCTGGAAAACCGATCCGAAGGTGGCTGCCGTTGCCAGCGCTGCTGTCGCCCCCCGCACACCGGTGACGTTGCAGGATGTTCGTAACCTGCTAAAACTGCGTAAGTTCTGGTTTTTCTGCCTCTATATGGTGGGCGTGGGCGCCGTGTATGAGACCTACGACCAGCAGTTTGCCATCTACTACAGCCATTTTTTCTCGTCTAAAGCGCGCGGCGCTGAAGTATTTGGCTATCTGTACACCGCGCAGATATTTCTCGATGCCGTGGTGATGTTCTTTGCGCCCTGGTTCGTCAATAAAATAGGCCCTAAAAATGCACTGATTTACTGTGGTCTGATTATGAGTCTGCGTATTATTGGTTCCGCTTATGCTGTCGGACCGGTATCCATTAGCGCAGTGAAAATGCTGCATGGTTTCGAAAGTTCGGTATTTTTGGTCGCGGGATTAAAATATATCATCGCCAACTTTAATCCCTGGTTATCTGCCACGGTTTATCTGATTGGGTTCCAGTTCTCTAAACGCTTCAGTGAAATTTTCCTCTCCAGCGGTATTGGTCATATGTACAAAAATATGGGCTTTGCTGATAGCTATATCATTCTTGGCAGCGTTGCACTGGTGTTTACCGCTATTTCATTCTTCACGCTGGAAGGCACTCGTTTGTTTTCCCGCCGCAATCATATTATTACTGAATAAGGGGGAGAAAATGTCTCAACTCTATTACGGAGTGGCTTACTACGACGAATATATGCCGGAGGAGCGGCTGGAAAAAGATATCGCCATGATGCTTGATGCCGGAATCAATGTGGTGCGTATCGCGGAATCGACATGGAGTACGCTGGAGCCGCAGGAAGGGGAGTACAACTTCAGGCATATTGATCGCGTGCTGGATGCCATGCAGCACGCAGGCATCCATGTGATTATCGGCACCCCGACTTACGCCATTCCTGCCTGGCTGGCGAAAAAACACCCGGAGGTGATGGTTACCACGGTTTCCGGGCAGCAGAAGTATGGTCGTCGTCAGATTATGGATATTGTCAGCCCGGTTTTTCTGAGTTACGCCGAAAACATCATCCGTGTGCTGCTGGACCATGTGCAGCACCATCCGGCGATTATTGGCTACCAGCTGGATAACGAAACCAAACACTACGATAACGTCGGGCCGGAGATGCGGCAGCAGTTTATTCACAGCCTGCAACGGCGTTACCCCGATATCCGTCAGATGAATGTCGACTTCGGGCTGGACTACTGGAGTAATCGCATTGATAACTGGCAGGATTTCCCGCCGCCAGAGAGTACGATCAATGCCAGCCTGGGCAGTGCCTTTGCTGCGTTCCAGCGTCAGAAAGTGACCGATTATCTCGCCTGGCAAAGCCGGATTGTCGCCGAATATAAGCAGCCAGAGCAGTTTATCACTCATAACTTTGATTTTGAGTGGCGCGGTTACTCGTACGGTATCCAGCCACGTGTGGATCATTTTGCTGCGGCCGAAGCACTCACGATTGCCGGGGTGGATATCTACCATCCCTCCCAGCAACAGCTGACCGGGCGGGAGATTGCCTTTGGTGGGGATGTGACGCGCGGGCTAAAGCAGGGGGCAAATTATCTGGTGCTGGAAACCCAGGCGCAGGGCTTCGCCCAGTGGACGCCGTATCCCGGCCAGCTGCGTTTGCAGGCCTTCAGCCATATTGCCTCCGGGGCCAAAATGGTGTCGTACTGGCACTGGCATTCGATCCATAATTCGTTTGAGACATACTGGAAAGGGCTGTTAAGTCATGATTTTTCAGCAAATCCCACCTATCTTGAAGCTAAAACGATTGGCGCTGATTTTGCCCGTCTGTCCGCCACGCTGGATTCCCTGCGCTGTGAAAACGATGTGGCGATTTTAGTCAGCAATACCGCGATGGAAGCCTTTAACTGGTTTAAGCCGGGAGATGCGCAGACCAATGTCTATAACGATATTTTCCGCCGTTTCTATGATGCACTCTACGACGCGAATATTGGCGTGGACATTATCAACGATGTTGATGTGGAGAGCGCACGCTACCGGGTGATTGTGGTGCCTGCGTTGTATGCTGCCGATGATGCGCTGTTGATGCGAATTAACCGCTATATTGAGGCGGGCGGTCAGGCCTTAATTGGTTTCAAAAGTGGCTTCAGCGATCAGCATGTTAAAGTGCGGACAGAGCGTCAGCCCGGGATTCTTAACCAGAGCTGCCGCGTCAGCTACAGCCAGTTCGCCCTGCCACAGCAGGTGACACTGAACAGCTGTTCCGATCTGCAACTGGATCAGGATGAGCCGGTAGAGCTGTGGATGGAGCTGTTGACACCGGATAACGATCCGCGTGTGCAGGTACTGGCGCGCTATCAGCATCCGGCGTGGGGTGACTATGCGGCGATCACCGAAGCCGACTATGGTGCGGGCAGGGCGATCTATCTGGGCTTCCTTGCGGGGCAATCCCTGATTGCCCGCCTGGTCCAGCGGTTGAGTGGTGAAACAGTCGGGTATACGTTCCCACTGATTACCCGTAAAACGATCAATAAAGCGGGTAACCCGCTGATGTTCTGTTTTAATTATTCAGCGACGGCGATACGCTTTAGTCTGCCTCAGGCGGCAGAGGACGTGCTTCACGGAGGTCGTGTGAACGCGGGAACCGAGGTTTGCCTCGATCCCTGGGGCGTGCATATTTATCAATTTACGCCGGGAGACTGAGGCAGTGGGGTAACCGGTGAACAGAGCAGAATTATGGAACTCAATCAGCAGGATATGGTGAATGACTCACCCTTGATGAAAAGTTTTACCTTCAGCGCCTGGCTGGTGGCCGGTTTTACCCCCATTTCACGTGGCAGCAAACTGGATTACTACATTAATCGTCCGGAGGGCATGAAGGGCTATATCCTGCATCTGACCCTGCGCGGTGAGGGACGCATTCGGGCCGGATGCCGCGATATTGCCAGCCGGGAGAACGATCTTTTCCTGTTTCCTCCCGGCGTGGCGCATCATTATGGCCGCGCCGAACATCATGAACATTGGGATCATCTGTGGATCTACTTTCTGCCACGGCCATACTGGCTTGACTGGTTGCGCTGGGATCAGGTGATCAATGGCATCGGCATCACCTCCCTGCCACTCGGCCAGCCGAGTGAACAGGCGCAGCGACTGTTCCTTGAAGTGATTCAGCAGAATGGCCGTAGTGGTTTGCTGGCGGAAGCACTGGCGATGAATGCCCTGGAACGCTTGATTATTGACTGTTTTCAGCGGCAACCGTTGTGCAGCCATCAGACCATTGAGCCGCGTATTAGTACGCTGTGCCAGTATCTTAACGACCACCTGGCTGAGGATCTGACCATTGAGCAACTGGCCCGTCAGGTCTTTCTTTCACCGTCGCGCGTCGCCCATCTGTTTAAACGTGAAATGAAGATGACGATCTTTGCCTGGCGTGAACAACAAAGGGTCATCCGCGCCAGTAATCTTTTGCAGTCGACCCATCTCAGTATTGCCCAGGTGGCCCTGACGGTGGGATATGACGATGCGCTCTATTTTTCCCGCATCTTTCGTCAGCATGTTGGTGTCAGCCCGCGAGAGTATAAAAAACGCTACGAGCTGCTGCCAGTCTGACGTGCCTTACAGCGCACCCGTCAAATATTGTGCCTCGCCGTTTCCGAAGCTCCAGTCACCTTTGTCATTGGTCATAAAGGTGATCATCACGTCCGAAGGCAGAATGCCGCAGCTCTCTTTTAACTCCCGGCACAGCTCAGCCATAAAGAACTGTTTTTGCTCGCTGCTGCGTGGGCTGGTAAAAACCCGCACCATTACCAGATTATCGGTACGCTGAAGCCCGAGGCCGGTATCCTCAAATACCATCTGATAACCTTTGTTTTCGTGAACAATCTGGTAGCGATCGCGCTCGGGGACGTTAAAGGCCGCCAGGACTGCACGGTGCGCAGCATCCAGCAGTGTTTTCAGCTCTGATTCTGAACGACCCTGAATGACATCAAATTGCAGTAACGGCATGGAAACCTCGACATTGTTAGTGAATTCATTGCTGAAAATGGGCTGACGGCGGTGACTCCGCGTCTGTCTCTGGAAACCAATTTACCCGCAATCTCCGTTGGGAAAAACCGCTATACTTGAATTGATTATTTACTATAGTGAACAATAACCATGAAAGAGCTGAAGACCGATGCGTTATGGAATCACCTGCACTGGCTGACGGTGCTGGCCGAGCAGGGCAGTTTTACCGCGGCGGCTGAACGGCTGGAAGTGAGCAAGGCGGCGATGTCGCAGAAGATCAAAGAGCTGGAGCAGCTGGCCGGGGTGCCGCTGGTGACGCGCACCACGCGCAGCGTAAGACTGACCAGCGCCGGAGAGAAACTGGTGGACGATCTGCGTGCGCCGTTTGCCCAGATTGAACAGAGCTTTTTCAGCGTGCGCGATTCTGCCGGCCCCCTGCGCGGGCTGGTGCGGGTGACGGCGCCCGTGGCGTTTGCGCGCCAGCAGCTGGTGCCGCATATCACCGCGTTTCTGCGCGAGCATCCCCAGGTGCGTGTGCAGCTGGAGGTGTCCGACCGCCTGGTGTCGCTGGCAAGTGAGGGGTTTGATCTCGCCATCCGCCACAGTAACAGCCTGCCGGAAACCCATGTGGCGCTGCCGCTGTGCCACACTCACGCCGTCGTGGTGGCATCACCGGCGTACCTTGCCCGTTACGGTCATCCTGCCAGTCCGCAGGCGCTGAGTGACCATCTGTGCCTCTACTATCCACGCGGGGTGGAACCGCCGCGCTGGAGTTTCCAGCCGCTGACGGGCGGTGAGCGTATCGCGGTGAATGTCAGCGGGCCATTTGCCACCAATAACAGTGAATCGATCCGCGATGCTGCCCTTGAAGGCCTGGGGATTGCGCTGCTGCCGGACTTCAGTGCTCAAGCGGCGCTAAAGGATGGCTCTTTGGTGCAATTACTGCCCCAGTGGCAGGCCGTGGGTGCCTTTGCCGATATGCTGTATGTGGTACGCCCATGGTCAGCACAGGTCCCGCGCGCGGTTAGCGGATTTATCCACTGGTTGCGTGAAGCGTTTGCCCGTCCGTGAAATGATGCGACAGTTGTGTGCTGTCGCACAAATCAGATGAAAATTGTTAAAGCTTTAGTTACATCCTGCCGACAACCCCTCCTTAAATACCTGCAAAATTCATACAACCATAACAAGGTCGTTATAATGCACACCCACCAGCCCGTGACTCAGCAGGAATACCTGCTCGACGACGATACCACCCTGATGACCACCACCGATGCCGCTAGCTATATCACCTACGCCAACAGCGCGTTTATTGAGGTGAGTGGCTATGACCGCAGTGAAATCGACGGCCAGCCCCATAACCTCGTTCGTCACCCTGATATGCCACAAGCCGCATTTGCCGATATGTGGGCCACCCTGAAACAGGGACTGCCCTGGACCGGACTGGTGAAGAACCGACGTAAAAACGGTGACCATTACTGGGTGCGTGCCAATGTGGTGCCGGTGATCCGCAACGGTGAAATTCAGGGGCATATGTCTGTGCGCATTAAGCCTTCAGCGGAAGAGGTGCGCGCGGCTGAGGCGCTGTATCAGAAAATGAATCAGGGGCGGATGAAGGGCTGGCGTTTGCATCGTGGGCTGTTGGTGCGTACGGGCTGGCTGAGCGGGCTGACGCTACTGAAAACGATGTCACTGCGCTGGCGCATCCGCGGTGCGGTGCTGGCATTGTGGCTGCCGCTGGTGGCTGCAGCGTTTGTGTCGGGATTAAGCGGGGCCGCGCTGGGCGGATTTACCCTGTTCTCAGCGTTAATGGCGCTGCTGGTGGATACCTGGCTGCAACGTCAGATTGCCCGGCCACTGGCCGCCGTATGTCGTCAGGCGCTGAATGTGGCGACCGGGGCCAACCCGCATGTTAACCACCTCGATCGGGTGGATGAGATTGGCACCACGCTACGCGCGGTCGGCCAGTTGGGGCTGATGTTCCGCTGGTTATTAAACGACGTCAGCGATCAGGTGCTGGATGTTCACCGGGCCAGCGATGAACTGGCACGCGGTAATGACAAAATCAGCAGCCACACCGAGCAGACGGCGGCCAGCGTCCAGCAGACGGCCAGCACCATGAATCAGATGACCAGCACGGTGCAGCGCAACGGCGAGAGCACCGAGCAGGCGAATCAGTTCTCACGTACCGCCAGCAGTGCCGCCGTCAAAGGCGGTGAAGTGATGCAAAATGTGGTGGTGACGATGGACGAAATCGCCGAGAGTTCACGGCAGATTGCCACCATTACCGGCCTGATCGACAGCATTGCTTTCCAGACCAACATTCTGGCGTTGAATGCGGCAGTGGAAGCAGCGCGCGCCGGTGAGCAGGGCAAAGGCTTTGCCGTGGTGGCAGGCGAAGTGCGAAATCTTGCTCAGCGTAGCGCCGGTGCTGCCAGCGAGATACGCCACCTGATTGCCGCCAGTAACCTGAAAGTACAATCCGGTGCCGGACAGGTGCATGAAGCCGGGAAAGCCATTGGGGATATCGTCGAAAAAGTGCAGAACGTCACTGAACTGTTGCAGCAGATTAGCGTTGCCACCGCCGAGCAAGGGACCGGGCTGGGTGAAGTGGGCCAGGCGGTAGAAGCACTCGATCGCCTGACGCATGATAACAGCGCGCTGGTCAGTGAAGGTGCGCTTGCCGCACAACGCATGAAGCATCAGGCCGAGCGTCTGGTTGAAGCCGTCAGCGTCTTTCGCTGATACGGACAACGGGTCGCCTGCGACCCGTTGTTACTCTCAGTTGCATCTCAATTTTTGATCTCCCTCCCAAATAAAATTTTTATTTCCTTTTTTTATTTAATGAAAAGTTAATGTCATTTACCCTGCAAGGCAGATTGATTACCCTTTGCCGGAGAGACCCATGTCAGCGATTCCCAGCCTTGAAACCCTGCTAGAGCAGGAAGCGACCGTACGCGTCAATCAGTTTGATTTCGATAGCGCATGGAAAATTGGCAGCCTGCTGCGTGAACGTGCCGTAGCGGAAAAGATGCCGGTTGCGATTGAAGTGTATGCCTTTGGTCAGGTGCTGTTCAGTACCGCACTCAGTGGTTCAAGCTCGGAGAACCTGGAATGGATCGCCCGTAAGCGCCACACCGTACTGCGCAATGCACACTCTTCACTCTACGCTCAGGAGCTGAATAAAGCCCAGGGGACGCCGATGTCTGAGATGAAATTCCTCGATCAACAGCGTTATACCGACAGCGGTGGCAGCTTCCCACTGTTGCTGGGGAACGGGGGAGTGATTGGCGCGGTGACCGTCAGCGGGCTGCCTTCTCATGAAGATCATGCGCTGGCCATCTGGGCGATTCAGCAGGTGATGTAATTTCTCTGCCCTGTAAAATGCCGCACAGGCTCAGCCTGCGTATTCGGCAGCATCTGCCGCCGGGCGACCCGAAAAAAGCAGCACAATTTAGCCACCTGGGCGAAGATGTCATTCTGATGGTTATCTTATTAATCCAAGGAGAGTCATGAAAAGCTATCAAGTGGCCGTGATCCCCGGTGACGGTATTGGCGTGGATGTAACGAAAGCTGCCTGGCAGGTGCTGGAACATAGCGCAGGCCGATTTGATTTTGCCCTGAGCGGCGAGTGGTTTCCGTGGTCCTGTGAGTACTACCTTGAGCACGGTGAAATGATGCCGAAGAATGGCATTGAAACGCTGAGCCAGTTTGATGCTGTCTTGCTGGGCGCGGTAGGCTGGCCAGAGAAAGTGGCAGACAATGTGTCACTGCATGGCCTGCTGCTGCCCATCCGCAAACAGTTTGATCTCTATGCTAATGTCCGCCCTCACCGCCTGCTGGCGGGGGTGGAAGGCCCGCTGCGAAAGAGTGAGTTTGATATTCTCTGCATCCGAGAAAACACGGAAGGTGAGTACAGCGGGGCTGGCGGGCGCATCCATCAGGGGACACCTGCCGAAGTGGCGGTGGAAACTTCTATCTTTACCCGACGGGGTGTGGAGCGAATTCTGCGCTTTGGTTTTGAGATGGCGCAAAAACGCAGCAAGCGCCTCGCATCCGTGACCAAATCGAACGCACAGAAATACACCATGGTGATGTGGGATGAAGTCACCGAAGAGATTGCCCGTGATTACCCGGATGTGACGGTGAATCGTTATCATATTGATGCGATTGCGGCGCGTATGGTGATGAACCCGGAAACGCTTGATGTGATTGTGGCCTCTAATCTGTTTGGCGATATTTTGACTGACCTGGGTGCAGCCATTCAGGGCGGGCTGGGGTATGCGGCTTCTGCGAACCTGAATCCCGATCCCACGGTGCCATCGATGTTTGAACCGGTGCACGGTTCTGCGCCCGATATTGCCGGGCAGGGAATTGCGAATCCGATCGCGGCGATCTGGTCGGCGGCGATGATGCTGGAACATCTGGGGGAGACGGCTGCTGCCGATGCTATTCTCCGTGCCGTTGAGCAGGTTACCGCGCAGCAGCACGTAAATGGTGTGATGAAAACCGAAGCGATCACTGCGGCTGTGATCGCGGCGATTTAAGGTCTGTGTGGGCTTCCGCGTTTGCGGAGGCCTGTTTTATAAGGAGGAATCTCACCATGGAAGCACACGGCATTAGCGATATTATTCAGCCCGGCCTGCGGGTGCTGTTTTGTGGCATCAATCCGGGCAAATCATCCGCGCATACTGGCTATCATTTTGCTCATCCGGGTAACCGCTTCTGGAAAACCCTTTTTCAGGCCCGATTCACTTGGACGCAGCTTCGTCCTGAGCAGGAACAGCAACTGCTGGAAACGCGCTGTGGCATCACCATGCTGGTTGAACGGCCCACCGTGCTGGCCAGTGAGCTGGCAGGCAGTGAGTTACGGAGTGGCGGGCAGGCGCTGGTGGACAAGGTTGAACGCTTTCAGCCCGCGGCGCTGGCGGTACTGGGCAAGCAGGCTTATCAGCAGGCGTTTCGTCACAGTAAGGTGGAGTGGGGCCGCCAGCCGCTGATGCTGGGTGAGACGGAGGTCTGGGTGTTACCCAACCCCAGTGGGCTGAATCGCGCTTCACAGGAAGAGATGACCGCGGCTTATGCGGAGCTGGACAGGGCATTGAAATTACGCGGCTTGTAGAGCGGTCTGGATAACAGGTAAAAAAAATGGCCCCTCAGAGAGGAGCCATCTTTGAGCACCGCGTCGATTAATCGTCGAGGAAGCTGCGCAGTACTTCAGAACGGCTTGGATGACGCAGCTTACGCAGCGCTTTCGCTTCAATCTGACGGATACGTTCACGTGTCACGTCAAACTGTTTGCCCACTTCTTCCAGCGTGTGGTCGGTATTCATATCGATACCAAAACGCATACGCAGTACTTTCGCTTCACGCGCGGTCAGACCGGCCAGCACGTCATGGGTGGCAGAACGCAGGCTCTCTGAGGTGGCAGAGTCCAGCGGCAGCTCCAGCGTGGTATCTTCGATAAAATCACCCAGATGGGAATCTTCATCATCACCAATCGGCGTCTCCATGGAGATCGGCTCTTTAGCAATTTTCAGCACCTTACGGATTTTATCTTCTGGCATCAGCATACGTTCGGCCAGTTCTTCCGGCGTAGGTTCACGGCCCATCTCTTGCAGCATCTGGCGCGAAATACGGTTGAGTTTGTTAATGGTCTCAATCATATGCACCGGAATACGGATGGTACGTGCCTGGTCCGCGATAGAACGGGTGATCGCCTGACGGATCCACCAGGTGGCATAAGTCGAGAACTTATAACCACGACGGTATTCAAACTTATCTACCGCTTTCATCAGACCGATGTTGCCTTCCTGAATCAGATCCAGGAACTGCAGACCACGGTTGGTGTACTTCTTGGCGATAGAGATAACCAGACGCAAGTTCGCTTCAACCATCTCTTTCTTCGCACGGCGCGCTTTCGCTTCACCGATGGACATACGACGGTTGATGTCTTTAACCTGTTCAATCGTCAGGCCCGTTTCTGCTTCAATCTGTTGCAGTTTCGTCAGGCTGCGATGCACATCATCGGATACATCATTCAGTTTCTCTGACCACGGTTTGTTCATCGCCAGTGCGGCTTTGAACCAGGTTTCGCTGGTTTCATTGCCGGTGAACAGGGTGATGAAGTTCTTCTTCGGCATTTTACAGATTTCAACACACAGCTTCAGGATGAGGCGTTCCTGGGTACGAACGCGGTCCATCATAGTACGCATGCTGTTCACCAGGAAGTCGAATTGCTTCGGCACCAGGCGGAACTGTTTAAATACGTCAGACAGATTCTGAATTTCAGCGATAGCATCAGCGTGGCTGCGGCTTTTGGCCTTAATTACGGTACGGGTGGTTTCGTACTGTACGCGCAGATCGTTGAATTTCTCACGCGCCAGTTCCGGGTCGATGCTGTTGTCATCGTCGGCGCTGTCATCGTCAGACTCTTCATCTTCTTCTTCTTCTTCCTCACGCTCTTCAGCGGAGAGTTCAGAACCCACGTGGGTAGCGGTTGGCGCGATTTCTGCTTCGGCATTCGGGTCGACAAAGCCGGTGATCAGATCGGACAAGCGTGCTTCGCCCGCTTCAACGCGGTCATACTGTTCAAGCAAATAAGTGATGGCTTCAGGGTATTCAGCAACGGAACACTGAACCTGGTTGATACCGTCTTCGATGCGTTTTGCTATGTCGATCTCGCCTTCACGCGTCAGCAGTTCAACCGTACCCATTTCACGCATGTACATGCGCACCGGGTCAGTGGTTCGTCCGATTTCAGATTCAACGCTGGAGAGCACTTGAGCAGCGGCTTCAGCAGCATCTTCGTCCGTATCGTTGTTGTTCTCATTCAGCATCAGATCATCGGCATCAGGCGCTTCTTCCACAACCTGGATGCCCATGTCGTTGATCATCTGGATGATGTCTTCGATCTGATCGGAGTCGACGATATCTTCCGGCAGATGGTCATTGACCTCGGCATAGGTCAGATAGCCTTGCTCCTTACCACGGGTGACAAGTAGCTTTAGCTGTGACTGCGGGTTTTGCTCCATAAGACGGTATCCACACTTCTGTTAAATTAGATTGGTGTCGGGTCGGCTAACGTGCCAACAATAACAGTGAGGGCGTTGAGATTATTGCCGCTGCCCGTCATGGCGGCTGTCAGGATCTACCTGACGGATATTCGGCACTTAAGCCGCTTTGATCTTTGTCGAGGCTATCTCACTTGCCATTTTGAACCCCGGCTGTGCTCGCAGTCCTCACGTACTTCAGTACGCTCCGGGTGCTGCGTGCAGACGGTGTCCAAACTGACTGCGCCGATAACGCCTCTAAATTCTGTGTAATAAGGTCAAAACCTTATTCATTTACTGTTTCTTCAGTGCCTGGCTCAATGTCCAGAACTCGCGGCGCTCTTCTGCGTTGAGTACGTGCGTGCGGTCGCGGGCAATAAGTTCTTCCAGCCTGCGTTCCAGCGCATCGTCGTACATACTCGCCAGCGCGTCCTTAAACATGGTGTCCACTTCATCATCTACGATCATGTGGTTCCAGGTTGCCAGGGTTTCAAGGCTCTGGCTAAATTTTGTTCCGCGATATAACTCTAGTAGCTGTCCGGTCGTCAAGCCAGGTTGCGCTACGCAAGTGCTCACTAACTCCACGAATAGCGGGAAACCTGGTATTTCTGACTGCTCAAGCCCATCCAGCGAGGGCACCATGATGGCCAGCTGTGGATTCTGTATCAACAGCCCAATAAGTATACGCATGGTTGTGCGTTTTAGCTGGGGCTGGGGTACAGGCTTCGCATTTTCCGCCTGCTTCGGCAGCAGCTTCTCCAACTGGCTGTCGTCAAGGATACCCAGTTTATTACCCAGTTCCTGACGCAGGTATATACGCAATGTTTCACCGGGCACCTGGCTAATCAGCGGCAGCGCCAGCGTACTCAGCTGAGCGCGCCCATCAGGGGAACGCAAATCCACCTGCGGCATCAACGTATCAAACAGAAACGACGAGAGTGGCATAGCCTGCTCCATCCGCGTTTCAAATGCTTCTTTGCCCTCTTTACGCACCAGCGTATCCGGGTCTTCGCCGTCAGGCAGGAACATAAAGCGTAGCTGACGACCGTCATTCATGTAAGGTAAAGCCGTTTCCAGCGCACGCCATGCTGCTTCACGGCCTGCTCTGTCGCCGTCATAGCAGCAAATTACCGTGTCGGTTGACCGGAATAGTAGCTGAATATGCTCTGCGGTGGTCGATGTGCCGAGTGAGGCCACGGCATAATCAACGCCAAACTGTGCCAGCGCCACCACATCCATATAGCCTTCAACGACCAGTAATTTGGACGGCTCCGGATGGTTTTTTAGCGCTTCAAACAGGCCGTAAAGTTGGCGACCTTTGTGGAAAATATCGGTTTCCGGTGAGTTGAGGTATTTCGGCATGCCGTCGCCTAATACGCGACCGCCGAAACCAATGACTCGCCCACGTTTATCGTGGATTGGAAACATCACCCGCTCACGGAAGCGATCGTAGCTGCGGCCCTGGTCATTGGTGACCAGCATGCCCGCATCGATCAACGACTGTTTGTCGTCAGGATTACGGCCAAAACGTTTTAACGCGTTATCCCAGCCTGCCGGGGCGAAACCGATGGAAAAGTGCTTAATGACATCATCGCTCAGGCCGCGCTGTGCCAGATAGTCACGTGCGCCTGCCGATGCATTTTGTGTCAGTGACTGTCGATAGAAGTCGCTCAGACCGGTCATTAACTGATAAAGACTTTGACGCTGATGACGCTCAAGCTGGGTTGGACCACTGCCGCTTTCATACGGTACTTCCAGTCCATATAAGGTCGCCAGTTCTTCAATGCTTTCAACGAATTCCAGACGATCATAGTTCATCAGGAAGTCGACAGCGTTGCCATGCGCACCACAGCCGAAACAGTGATAAAACTGCTTTTCGCCGTTAACGGTGAAAGAGGGCGTTTTCTCATTATGAAAAGGACAGCATGCGTGGTAATTCTTGCCCTGCTTTTTCAGCTTCACCCGGGCATCGATGAGATCCACGATATCCGTGCGAGCGAGCAAGTCATTGATAAATACACGCGGTATGCGTCCAGCCATAAATCCCCTTCATCTTTCCGCTTCTGGCGGTGTTGGCTGCCATCGTTCACCCCGGTCACTTACTGATGTAAGCTCCCGGAGATTCACTCCGTTGCCGCCTTGCCAGGAAACAGAAAGCTATTGGGGATTACCCTTCATCTTTCCGCTTCTGGCGGTGTTGGCTGCCATCGTTCACCCCGGTCACTTACTGATGTAAGCTCCCGGAGATTCACTCCGTTGCCGCCTTGCCAGAAACAGAAAATCATCGGAAATAAATACTTCCGCGTCTTTAGGTGTCTGGCTGTATTGGCGTTTAGGAATCAAAACAGAGCGTTACCGGGGTAACTCTGGCGCTTTCTATTTATGGTTCATAAACGACAACAAGCCGCGCATTCCTTCCGGAAGCACGGCCTGATAACTACTAACTAGTCTGTGAAGCATGAGGGCGAACCCTCAGGATATTAGTACAGACGAGTGCGGCGTGCGTTTTCGCGAGCCAGTTTCTTCGCGTGGCGTTTTACTGCAGACGCTTTAGCGCGCTTACGTTCGGTAGTAGGTTTTTCATAAAACTCACGACGACGAACTTCAGCCAGAACGCCTGCTTTCTCACAAGAACGCTTGAAGCGACGCAGTGCAACGTCGAATGGCTCGTTTTCACGTACTTTAATTACCGGCATGTAACTCTCACCTCGATAAATTCGGTTTTGCTGCTGACATCGGTGCCAGCTCATTTCAAAATGGTGCGGAATTTTACTCCAACACAGGCTTAGTTGTAAAGCACCATAGCATTAAGTAACCAACAGATAGGCCTGTGCGGCTGCCGGTTTTTTTCAGGGGACTGATTATACACGAAACCCACCTCCCTGGTGGGAAAAAAAACACCTTATTGTACAAGGTGTAACCGACTAACCGGGAAATTTGCCGCCCGCAAAAGCGCCTTCATGCTACACTGCGCGCCGCAAGAATGAGGTGAAAAATCCATGCGTGTTCTCGGAATTGAAACATCCTGCGATGAAACCGGCATTGCCATTTATGACGATGCGGCCGGTTTGCTCGCCAATCAACTTTACAGCCAGGTCAAACTCCACGCCGACTACGGTGGCGTGGTACCGGAACTGGCTTCGCGCGATCACGTGCGTAAAACCGTGCCGCTGATACAGGCGGCGCTGAAGGAAGCCGGGCTTCAGGCGCAGGATATCGATGCGGTGGCGTATACCGCAGGTCCTGGGCTGGTAGGGGCACTGCTGGTCGGCGCGACCATTGGCCGCTCGCTGGCGTTTGCATGGGATGTCCCGGCGATTGCCGTGCACCACATGGAAGGGCATCTGCTGGCACCGATGCTGGAAGATAATCCACCGGACTTCCCGTTTGTGGCGCTGCTGGTTTCTGGCGGCCATACGCAGTTGATTAGCGTCACCGGCATTGGTGAATATACCCTGCTGGGTGAATCAGTGGATGATGCTGCCGGTGAAGCCTTCGATAAAACCGCTAAACTGCTGGGGCTGGACTATCCTGGCGGGCCGATGCTGTCAAAAATGGCGCAACAGGGTGTGGAAAAGCGTTTTGTCTTCCCGCGTCCAATGACCGATCGCCCAGGGCTGGATTTTAGTTTTTCCGGCCTGAAAACCTTCGCGGCGAATACCATTCGCGACAATGACGACAGTGAGCAGACCCGCGCGGACATAGCACGTGCTTTTGAGGATGCCGTGGTCGATACGCTGGCGATAAAATGCCGCCGGGCGCTCGATCAAAGTGGATTCAAGCGGCTGGTGATTGCCGGGGGCGTCAGCGCGAACCGCACGCTGCGCAGTAAGCTGGCGGAGATGATGGAGAAGCGGGGCGGTGAGGTGTTCTACGCTCGTCCGGAATTCTGTACCGACAACGGCGCGATGATCGCTTATGCCGGGATGGTGCGGATGAAAGGTGACAAACACGCCGATCTCAGTGTCACCGTGCGTCCGCGCTGGCCGCTGGCGGAACTGCCTGCATTATGATTGGGGTCAGGCGCGCCTGACCCCAGGATAAATGTTCTCATCAGGTTCAGGCATGCCTGAACCCGACATCAATGCACGATGCCCTACGGTTTCTTCTTTTTCTTTTTCCAAATCTTATTTTCCTGCCCGCGCCACAGGCGCTGAATATTGTCGTGATGACGTAACAGGATCAGGCAGGAAAGCATGGCGACGGGAAAAGTAAACTGCGGTTTAAACCACCAGACGTAGAACGGGGCAATCAGTGCGCTGATAATCGCACCCAGCGAAGAGTATCCGCTTAACAGCACGGTCAGCAGCCAGGTTCCCGTCATTAAACCCGTGAGATCCCAGCCGATTGGGGCGATAGCACCAAATGCGGTGGCCACGCCTTTGCCGCCTTTGAAATGAAAGAAGACCGGGTAAATATGGCCGAGGCAGGCCGCAATCGCGGTCAGACCAAGATAAAGCGGCGTCACGCCCAGGTGATAAGCCAGCCATACCGGCAGCATCCCTTTGCATACATCAAACACCAGCACCGTAGCGGCGGCACCTTTACCACCGAGGCGCAGCACGTTAGTGGCACCTGGGTTGCCCGAGCCATTGTGGCGCGGGTCCGGCAATCTGAACAGTCGACAGACCAAAATCGCGCTGGAGATGGAGCCACACAGATACGCGAAAATGATCATGCCAAGCGCGAATACACTCATAACACCGTTCCGTCTTGTGGGGGTCGTTTTAAAGTCAGCATCCGTGGATAATACGCATAAACCGCCGGGGATGGTATCCGGCAACCACAAAAACAGAGAGCCGTATCATGGATATCGTATTTATTGATCAACTGTCCGTTATCACCACCATTGGCGTTTACGACTGGGAACAAACGATTCAGCAGAAGCTGGTGTTCGATGTCGAAATGGCATGGGACAACCGTAAAGCGGCTGCCAGTGATGATGTTAACGATTGTCTGAGCTATGCCGATGTATCTGAAGCGATTATTAACCACGTCAGCCAGGGTAAATTTGCGTTGGTAGAGCGTGTAGCAGAAGAGATTGCATCACTGCTGCTGGCTCGATTCGCCTCGCCGTGGGTCAAAATCAAAGTCAGTAAACCGGGTGCTGTCGCTCAGGCGCGCCAGGTGGGCGTGGTCATCGAACGCGGGACTAATCCTAAATAAATCCGTTTTCATTGCCATCACGATGAAACCAAACCACATTATGCTCTGTCTTAAGGTTGCCCTAATGCAGTTGGGGCACATTGGGCGGAAGCGTAAAGCGACCGCCATTTTTCATGGTTTAACCAGGGTTAGGGGTAGATTTGATGGCAGATATTCATCAGCTATGGGTGGCAGCAATACTTGGGATTGTAGAGGGGCTGACGGAGTTTCTCCCCGTATCTTCTACCGGGCATATGATCATTGTCGGTCATTTACTGGGGTTTGAAGGCGAAAAAGCGGAGACCTTTGAAGTTGTGATTCAGCTCGGCTCGATTCTGGCCGTCGTAGTGATGTTCTGGCGTCGTTTGTTCGGCCTGATTGGCATTCACTTTGGTGAAGTCAAACATGAGGGCACAGGCCAGGGTAAGCTGACTCTGATTCATATCCTGCTGGGTATGGTGCCCGCCGTGGTGATTGGGCTGTTACTGCATGATAAAATCAAAACGTTGTTTAACCCGGTCAACGTGATGTATGCGTTGGTGGTGGGTGGCGTGCTGTTGATTGCGGCTGAATTGCTGAAGCCAAAACAGCCGAAAGCGGTGGGTGTGGATGACATTACTTATCGTCAGGCGTTTATTATTGGCTGCTTCCAGTGTCTGGCGCTGTGGCCGGGCTTTTCACGTTCCGGAGCCACCATTTCGGGCGGGATGCTGATGGGCGTAAGCCGTTATGCTGCGTCTGAGTTCTCGTTTCTCCTCGCAGTGCCGATGATGATTGGCGCGACCGGTCTGGATCTCTACAAGAGCATGGGCTTCCTGACGATGGCTGACTTCCCGATGTTTGCCGTCGGTTTTGTCACCGCGTTTATCGTGGCGTTGATCGCGATTAAGAGCTTCCTGCACATCATCAAACGTATTTCGTTTATCCCGTTCGCTATCTATCGCTTTATCGTGGCAGCCGCGGTTTACGCGGTATTTGTCCTGTAACGTGCATTGGGTCAGGCTTGCCTGACCCTTACGTTTGGCAATATTAAGCGGTTTTCCAGTTTTCCAGTGCCGCTATCCGGCGGCGCGTCAGTTCTTCCCGCACCTCCGCGCCTTTGAAACCGGCCGCGACAACGTCTTTTGTCGACACGCTCAACGCGACCTTCCACGCCTCACGCAGATAATCTCCCTGCGGGTACGGATTATTTTCGAATCCGGTGCGCCCACGGGCATCGGCTTCGCTGGTCAGTGCGATTTGCTCCACGCGATGGGGTTTGCGCCAGGCATCCAGTCGGTCAAACAACGCCACCAGCGTGGTTGCTGACTGGTTCTGGACGGTATGCACCAGGTCGTGAAATTCGGTCACCAGCAGTGCCAGATCGCGCAGGGCATTCGGAATACGTAAGCGTTCACACAGGGCCGCGACCAGCGGTACGCCTGCCGGACCATGTCCGTGATGGCTTGGCCACTTTTCTGGCGGCGTCAGGGCTTTGCCCACATCGTGGAATAACGTGGCGAAACGGATATCAACCTCCGGGCTGAGCTGGGCTGCCATCGCCAGCGTCATCAGCGTATGCACGCCGGTGTCGATCTCGGGGTGCCATTTTGCCGGGGCGGGAACGCCGTACAGGTTGTCCAGCTCCGGAAACAGCACCGCCAGTGCCCCGCAGTCACGCAGTACCTGGAAAAAGACCTGCGGGTTGCGTGTTTGTAAGGCCGCTTCAGTCTCTTTCCAGACGCGCTCTGGCGTAAGGTGAGAGAGTTCGCCGCTCTCTGCCATCGATTGCATCAGGGCGAGGGTTTCACTGGCAATGTGGAAGTTAAGATGGGCGTAACGGGCGGCAAAACGCGCTACGCGTAGCACACGCAGTGGATCTTCATTGAAGGCTTCAGAGACGTGGCGAAGCAGACGGTTTTCAAGATCGTCACGCCCGCCGTAGGGATCATAGTAGTGGCCGTCGGCGTCCTGTGCGATGGCATTGATGGTCAGATCGCGCCGTGCCAGATCCTGCTCAAGTGTGACATCCGGCGCGGAATAGCAGACAAATCCGGTATAACCGCTGCCGGATTTACGTTCGGTGCGGGCCAGCGCATACTCTTCATGGCTTGAAGGGTGCAAAAACACCGGGAAGTCGCGGCCTACCTGCTCAAAGCCCAGCTCCAGCATCTGCTGAGGAGAGGCACCTACCACCACCCAGTCTTTGTCTTTCACCGGCAAATTCAACAGTCCATCGCGCACGGCGCCGCCGACAAGGTATGTTTTCACTGCGGGTCTCCACAAGGCTGATAATCAGAATTAACTGAGTATTAATCGTCAGACTATAACATCCATGTTGCGTAAATGATAAATCGCAGACATGGCAAAAAGGGCATCCGCAGATACCCTTAACGCAAACAAGTGCAGGATTAGTTCATCCAGCGATCGCTTTTTTTCCGGCGTGGGATCATATGAGGAAGTAGCAGGCCCAGCACCAGGCCAACGCCAGCGACACCGCCACCATACATAAACCACTGCATAATGATGGTGCGCTGCTTGTCATCCAGTTGCACATTGGCCGCATCGACTTTTTTCTTCGCGACGACCAACTGGTTTTTTAACTGCTGATTCTCTTCTTTCAGGCTGTTGATCGCGTCATCGCTGCCAGCGACCTTTTTTTGCATATCGGCGGTGCGGTTATTCCAGCTACTGTCGATGTTCGCCAGTTTAGCGGTGAGCATTTTCACCTGTTCTTCCAACTGCGGGACGCGGGTACGCAGGCTGGGCTGTTGGCTAAGCTGGGCCAGCGGGATCCAGGTGGTACGGCCCTGGCTGTCACGGATTTGGCCATAGTTGCTGCTATCATTCGACTGCAGCAGGGCAACTTCTTCGCCTGCGTTTAACGTGCCGATCAGACGGTAATCATTACCGGGGCCACTGCGAACCCAGGTGGACAGCTCGTCGGAGATGTAGCGTTTTTCTTCGGCATGAACGGTTGCCGCAGCACTCAACGTGAGCAATGTCAGGCCGATGAGGTGAGTTATTTTCATTCGAACTCTTTCTAAATAAGGGCTGTAAAAAGGTAATCGCACAGTCTGGAGCGGCCTCACAGAAAGCTGAATGAGAACTATCCTGGTCTCAAGCCGCCTGAGAGGTTGTGCGCGAAAACGTAATAAACCAGAGACAGTGCTGTCTCTTGTGCATTACTCTTCATAGGCAAAAGGAACGATCGCCCGCCTGGCAATGCGAGCATAATCAGACACCTTAACCGTTTACTCTGCCGTTAACGACGTAAATAAGACATTATGACCATCGAAATCGAATTAAAGTTCATTGCCGCACCAGAAGCGGCTGCAAAAATCGCCAGCAAACTCACCGCCTGGCCTCATCAGTACACTGCCGGTCAGACGTTGACGAATATCTACTTCGAAACCCCTGACAACCAGCTGCGCCGTTGGGATATGGGGCTGCGTATTCGCGGCTTCGGTGACCGCTATGAAATGACGCTGAAAACCGCCGGTCAGACGATTGGTGGGCTGCACCAGCGCCCGGAATATAATGTGGCACTGGCTAAGCCCGAGCTGGATATTCAGCAACTGCCTGCCGATGTCTGGCCTGCAGGAACCGATATCACAGCCTTACAACCGCAGCTCAAGGCGCTGTTTAGCACGCATTTTGTGCGTGAAAAGTGGGTGGTTACTTACCTACAAAGCGAGATAGAGGTGGCCTATGACTGCGGTGAGATCACGGCAGATGACCGCTGTGAACCCTTGATGGAAGTCGAGCTGGAGCTGAAAAGCGGTCAGCGCGATGACCTGCTGGCCTTTGCCGCTGAACTGGCAACGATTGACGGTCTGCGTCTGGGGAGCCTGAGTAAAGCGGCGCGTGGTTATGCGCTGGCTCAGGGCGACCTGCCGCGTGCGCTGCGTCCGGTTCCCCTGCTAAAAGTGAAGCCAAAAGCGACCGTGGAAGAGGGAATGCGTGCATCATTTCTGTTGGCATTAAGCCAGTGGCAATATCACGAGGAGCTGTGGCTGCGCGGCAGTTCGGGTGCGTTGCATGAAGTGAAAGATGCGCTTGAAGTGCTGCGTCAGACGTTTTCTCTGTACGGTGCGCTGGTGCCACGCAAAGCCAGCAGCGAACTGCGTCAGAAGCTGACGTTGCTGGAAGAGGCGTTGCAGGATGATCAGCCTGACGCGCAAAAATGTTGCTTCAGTCCCCTCTGGCTGGAAACTCAGTTAGCGCTTACTCACTGGATTGCCACTGAGCGCTGGCGCCAGTTCGTCGATCAAAAGTCGGATGCCAAACTACAAGGTTCGTTCAAACGCTTCAGCGACATCATGCTGGGCCGCATTGCAGCCGATCTGAAAGAGACATTCGATCACCTGAATCATTCGGGTGAATATCAGGACAAACTGACGCGTTTGCATCGCCAGATTCTGGCGGTTCATCTGCTGGCGGGCGCCTATGATGCCACCATCGTCAATGCCTGGTTACAAAGCTGGAAGCAGCTGCGTGAAGCGATTGTGGGGCAGCAGGATGTCTGGCTGGATGCCCATCGTCAGCAGGCGCTGAAACAGTCGGCATTCTGGAAAAACGGCAGTCTGTAACCCGTTTCGGGGTCTTTCAATGCAATCCCCCTCATAATGCGAGCTGCAGCTCGAAGTATGAGGGGGATATAGGGAGTGTTTATTGTATGGTGCCATCACCAGGTCAACCTCTGCCGCTGCTCATGCAGCAACAGTGTGCATTGCTAAGCCCGCTGTTTAGCGAGGCTTCTGCGCAGCAGCAGGCAGTATTGGTATTTAGCGATTTTATCAGCGATAACCTGGCAAAATACCCTGAAGGGTGGCAGCAGCTTCAGCACTCCCCGCCGCACCCGGATGAATGGCATCATTATGCTGACTGGCTGCAAGCAAAGCTGGAGACGGTGCATGATGAGAATGCGCTGATGCGCGAACTCCGCCTGTTCCGTCGTCATATGCTGACGCGCATTGCCTGGATGCAGACGCTGGCCACCAGTGATACACAACAATCTTTACGTCAACTGAGCGAACTGGCGGAAGCCCTGATTGTGGCTGCCCGCGACTGGTTATGGCACGCCTGCTGCCGTGATTTTGGCACCCCAATGAACGCTGCCGGAGAACCCCAGCCGCTGTTGATCCTCGGCATGGGGAAACTGGGCGGCGGCGAACTGAATTTCTCCTCTGATATCGATCTGATTTTCACCTGGCCGGAAAACGGCACCACGCAGGGGGGCCGCCGTGAACTGGACAATGCTCAGTTCTTTACCCGGCTGGGTCAGCGGCTGATCAAGGTGCTGGATCAGCCCACGGCCGATGGTTTTGTTTATCGCGTTGATATGCGTCTGCGCCCGTTTGGCGACAGCGGGCCATTAGTGCTGAGTTTTGCGGCGCTGGAAGATTATTACCAGGAGCAGGGACGCGACTGGGAACGCTATGCAATGGTTAAAGCGCGCCTGATGGGCGGTGGGAATGACCGCTGGAGTGAGGAACTGCGCCAGATGCTGCGGCCGTTTGTGTTTCGCCGCTACATCGACTTCAGTGTGATCCAGTCACTGCGTAATATGAAAAGCATGATCGCCCGCGAAGTCCGGCGACGCGGGCTGACGGATAACATTAAGCTCGGTGCGGGCGGTATTCGCGAAACGGAATTTATCGTACAGGTGTTCCAGCTGATCCGTGGCGGGCGTGAGCGTTCACTTCAGCTACGTTCCCTGTTGCCAACGCTGGACGCGATTGGTCAGTTGAATCTGTTACCGGCAGAGCAGGTGGAGCAGTTACAGGAGGCCTATCTGTTCCTGCGGCGGCTGGAAAACCTGCTGCAAAGTATCAACGATGAACAGACACAGACGCTACCGGGCAGCGAGCTGGATCGCGCGCGTCTCGCCTGGGCGATGGGGTTTGCCGACTGGGCTGCATTACACCTTGAGCTGGATCGCCATATGCTGGCGGTACGGACCATTTTTAACGATCTGATTGGTGACGATGCGCCTGAAAACGGTGAGAACCGTGAAGCGGGTGAATATGGCGTATTGTGGCAGGACCAGCTGGAAGAGGCGGAGCTGGAACCGCTGGTCCCCCATCTCGACAGCGATGCACGCCAGCAATTGCTACGCACGATTACCGATTTCCGCCAGGACGTCGATAAACGTACGATTGGCCCGCGTGGCCGTCAGGCGCTGGATCAGCTGATGCCGCGACTGTTGAGTGAGGTTGTGCCACGTGATGATGCCCCGGTCACGCTGAGCCGCCTTACGCCATTGCTGCTGGGCGTGGTGACGCGTAGCACCTATCTGGAGCTGCTCACTGAATTCCATGGTGCGCTGAAGCACTTAATTCGCTTGTGTGCTGCTTCCCCGATGGTTGCCAGCCAGCTGGCCCGGCATCCGCTATTGCTGGATGAACTGCTCGACCCTGCCACGTTGTATCAGCCCACGGCAACAGATGCCTATCGTGATGAACTGCGACAATATCTGCTGCGTATCCCGGAAGAAGATGAAGAGCAGCAGCTGGAAGCGCTGCGTCAGTTTAAACAAGCACAGCATCTGCGTATTGCTGCCGCAGATATTGCCAAAACCTTGCCGGTGATGAAAGTGAGCGATCATCTGACCTGGCTGGCGGAAGCGATGATTGAGACCGTGGTTCAGCAGGCGTGGAACATGATGGTACAGCGTTACGGCCGGCCTTCCCATCTGACCACCGACAGCGAGCGCGGCTTTGCGGTTGTGGGCTACGGCAAACTGGGGGGCTGGGAGTTGGGTTACAGTTCTGACCTCGATCTGGTGTTCCTGCATGACTGTCCGTCAGAAGCGGTGACACTGGGTGAGCGTAGTATTGACGGAAGGCAGTTTTATCTGCGCCTGGCACAACGTGTGATGCATCTGTTTAGCACCCGTACTTCCTCCGGTATTCTCTACGAAGTGGATGCCCGCCTGCGCCCGTCAGGGGCGGCGGGGATGCTGGTCAGCACCTTCGATGCCTTTGATGACTATCAGCGCAATGAAGCCTGGACCTGGGAGCATCAGGCGTTGGTGCGCGCGCGCATCGTGTTTGGTGACGCCGCCCTGAGCCAGCGTTTCGACCAGATCCGCCGTGGCATTCTCTCGATACCCCGAGAGGCCGACGCGCTGAAAACAGAAGTGCGCGAAATGCGTGAGAAAATGCGCGCCCATCTGGGTCACAAGCACAAAGGGCGTTGGGATATCAAAGCCGATGAAGGCGGGATTACCGATATTGAATTTATTACGCAATACCTGGTGCTGCGTTATGCCGCCCAGGAGCCCATGCTGACCCGCTGGTCCGATAACGTGCGCATTCTGGCGTTGCTGGCGAACAGCGGCAAAATGGAGCAGGAAGAGGCGGAAGCACTGACGCATGCTTATGTCACGCTGCGCGATGCCTTGCACCATCTGGCGTTGCAGGAGCTGCCTGGCCTGGTAGAGGATACGGCCTGGTCAGGTGAAAGATCGGTGGTCAATGCCAGTTGGCAGGCATGGTTGGGCGCCTGATTTCACGTGCAGATGCGATGATTTGCCATTAAGACAATTGTGATATCATCGCGCGCACTCATTTTTACTGCAGTCTGGAGTCTCTGGAATGAAAATTACACTACCCGATTTTACGCGTGCGGGTGTGCTGGTGGTTGGCGATGTGATGCTGGATCGCTACTGGCACGGCCCAACCAGCCGCATTTCACCTGAGGCTCCGGTGCCAGTGGTGAAAGTGGATCATGTGGAGGAGCGCCCTGGTGGTGCGGCCAACGTAGCGATGAATATTGCCGCGCTGGGTGCTGCTTCACGACTGGTTGGATTGACCGGTGTTGATGATGCCGCGCGTGCCCTCAGCGCGTCCCTGGCTGGCGTGAATGTCCAGTGTGATTTTGTCTCTGTGCCTACTCATCCGACTATTACTAAACTGCGCGTGTTGTCTCGCAATCAGCAGCTCATCCGTCTGGATTTCGAAGAGGGATTTGAAGGCATTGATCCTGAGCCGATGCATCAGCGTATTGAGCAGGCGCTGCCAACAATTGGCGCGTTAGTGCTGTCTGATTATGCGAAAGGCGCACTGGCCACCGTGGAAACGATGATTGCCCTGGCGCGTAAAGCGGGGGTTCCGGTATTGGTGGATCCGAAAGGTACCGATTTCGGCCGCTACCACGGTGCAACGCTGCTGACGCCAAACCTCTCCGAATTTGAAGCGGTGGTGGGCAAGTGTAAATCGGAAGAAGAAATTGTGGAACGCGGTACTGCTCTGATGCAGCAGCACGCGCTGTCTGCGTTGCTGGTGACCCGTTCAGAGCACGGTATGACCCTGCTTCAGCCGGGTAAAGCGCCATTCCATATGCCGACCCTGGCGCAGGAAGTGTTCGATGTCACCGGTGCGGGTGATACGGTGATTGGCGTGCTGGCGGCGGCGCTGGCGGCGGGTAACTCGTTGGAAGAGAGCTGCTTCCTGGCCAATGCGGCCGCGGGCGTGGTGGTGGGTAAACTCGGTACCTCAACGGTTTCTCCGGTAGAGCTGGAAAATGCGATCCGCGCGCGCCCGGAATCGGGTTTTGGTGTGATGGATGAAGCTCAGTTGATTGCCGAAGTGACGAAAGCCCGTCAGCGCGGTGAAAAAGTGGTGATGACCAACGGCGTATTCGACATTCTGCACGCCGGGCATGTTTCCTACCTGGCCAATGCCCGTAAGCTGGGTGACCGCCTGATTGTGGCGGTAAACAGCGATGCCTCGACCCGACGTCTGAAAGGGGAAACCCGCCCGGTGAACCCGCTGATTAACCGTATGATCGTGCTGGGTGCGCTGGAAGCTGTAGATTGGGTGATTGGGTTTGAAGAAGATACGCCGCAGCGTGTGATCGCTGAGATCCTTCCCGATCTGTTGGTGAAAGGCGGCGACTATAAGCCAGAAGACATTGCTGGCAGTAAAGAGGTATGGGCCAACGGCGGTGACGTGCGAGTGCTCAACTTCGAAGACGGTATTTCCACCAGTAATATCATTAAAACGATTATTTCTGGTACCGGAAGAAGCTAGCCTTCAACGGCTGCCCGGGGAGGGCAGCCGTATCACTAAAGCGTGGCCTATTCTGCCGCTTTTGGCTCGCTAACGACCGGTACGGGGGCAGGGGAAACGCGGCTTTCCAGCTCTGTCAGGCGCTGTTCCAGCGCAGCCAGCTTCTCGCGGGTACGCAGCAGTACCTGAGTCTGTACATCAAACTCTTCGCGGTTAACCACATCCAGACGGGTCAGCTGTGCCTGTAATGTCTGACGGATTTTCTTCTCCACATCATCACCAAACTCACGGATGCCTTTCGGCATAGACTCATGGACCTGACGGGCCAGTTGTTCAATTTTTTTTGGGTCAAGCATAGCGGTTTCCTGATAACAGCGAATTTTATCCTAGTGTAATCCCAGATGCGTTCGGTATAAACCTGAAAACACCATAGCGAAAAAATGGATATCAATTTGCCCATTTTGTTCGTTGATCTGTCACTTTTTCAGCGCTATGATGATTTTGCTTATTCTCAGGGCGGGGCGAAATTCCCCACCGGCGGTAAATCAGCTTTTGCTGAAAGCCCGCGAGCGCTTCAGGGTCATTCCTGAAGGACAGCAGATCCGGTGTAATTCCGGGGCCGACGGTTAGAGTCCGGATGGGAGAGAGTAACGATTCTTGACGGGCTTTTGCTCGCCTCGCGTTATTTTTTTGTCACCGCATGACACTCCTAAGCACGCCCTGGTTCTGGTAACCCATACATTTATTTAAGGTTTATTTACCATGAATCAGTCGCTACTTTCTGAATTTGGCACGCCTGAACAGCGTGTAACCCGTGCCATCGAAGCACTGCGCGAAGGCCGCGGTGTGATGGTTTTAGACGATGAAGATCGTGAAAATGAAGGTGATATGATCTTCGCCGCTGAAACCATGACCGTTGAGCAGATGGCACTGACCATTCGCCACGGCAGCGGCATTGTCTGCCTTTGTCTGACGGAAGAACGTCTGGAACAGCTGGACCTGCCAATGATGGTGCAGAACAACACCAGCTCTTACGGCACCGGTTTTACCGTGACGATTGAAGCGGCACAGGGTGTGACCACCGGTGTTTCCGCCTCTGACCGCCTGACCACCATCCGCACCGCCATTGCTGACAATGCAAAGCCAGAAGACCTTAATCGTCCTGGCCACGTGTTCCCGCTGCGTGGACGTTCAGGTGGTGTTCTGACCCGCGGTGGCCATACTGAAGCCACTATCGACCTGGTCACGCTGGCAGGTTTCAAGCCAGCCGGTGTTCTGTGTGAACTGACCAACGATGATGGCTCTATGGCGCACGCGCCGGAAGCGGTAGTGTTTGCTAAACAACACAACATGCCAGTTGTGACGATCGAAGATCTGGTGGCGTATCGTCGTAGTCACGAGACGCGTCAGGCCAGCTAAATTCCCCGTCATACTTCAAGCGATGGGTGCGTTGGCTCTCCTCGCGCGCCCCGGTCACATACTGATGTATGCTCCCGGGGACTTGCTGCGTTGCCGCCTACCCATAGCTTGAATTATTTAGGGGAGTTCCCCGTCATACTTCAAGCGATGGGTGCGTTGGCTCTCCTCGCGCGCCCCGGTCACATACTGATGTATGCTCCCGGGGACTTGCTGCGTTGCCGCCTGCCCATAGCTTGAATTATTTAGGGGAATTCCTCGTCATACTTCAAGTGGTGGGCGCATTGGTTCTCCTGTAGCTTGAATTATGCAAAGGAATTCCCCCCGCCATACTTCCTTCAATCTGCATTCTTTCCTTCCGCTATTTCCCCTTCAAATTTTCTGAATATCTTCGTCAGGGTTATCCAGGTTCATCCGTGGAAAAAAGGGCGTAATGTGACTTCCATTGAATACCACTTTCTGGGAATCACACCATGAGCCACACACGTATGCCTGCACTTTTCCTCGGTCATGGCAGTCCGATGAACGTACTGGAAGAAAATATCTGGACCGAGACCTGGCGTGAGCTGGGGAAAAACCTGCCACGTCCAAAAGCGATCATTGCCGTTTCTGCCCACTGGTACACGCGCGGCACGGCGGTGACGGCGATGGAAAAACCACGCACAATTCATGATTTTGGCGGCTTCCCGCAGGCGTTGTTTGATACACGGTATCCGGCTCCGGGATCGCCGGCACTCGCCCGCCAGATAGCGGAAACACTGGCCCCGGTGGCAGTCGATCTGGATCAGGAGTGGGGATTCGATCACGGTTCCTGGGGCGTATTAATCAAAATGTACCCGGATGCGGACATTCCCGTGGTGCAACTCAGCGTGGATGGGACGAAACCTGCCGCATACCATTTTGAATTAGGCCGTAAACTGGCAGCGCTGCGCGATCAGGGCATCATGATTGTTGCCAGTGGAAACGTGGTACACAACCTGCGTATGGTGCGCTGGCAGGGCGAAGCAGAAGCCTATCCGTGGGCAGAATCTTTTAACCAGTACGTGCGCGATAATCTGAGCTGGGAAGGCGAAGATGAGCAGCATCCACTGGTGAACTTTATGCAGCACGAGGGGGCGGCGCTGTCGAACCCGACACCAGAACATTACCTGCCGTTGTTGTATGTGCTCGGCGCACGTGCTGAGGGCGAAGCGATATCTGTCCCGGTGGATGGGATTGTGATGGGGTCATTAAGCATGCTGTCGGTGCAGGTGGGGTAGCAGAGGCCGGGCATGCCCGGCCACTACGTGACCATTTTGCACAAGCATATGTAGGGGCGAGGCATACCAGACCACGGCGTGCAATTTTGCACAAGCATATGTAGGGGCGAGGCATACCAGACCACGGCGTGCAATTTTGCACAAGCATATGTAGGGGCGAGGCATACCAGACCACGGCGTGCAATTTTGCACAAGCATATGTAGGGGCGAGGCATACCAGACCACGGCGTGCAATTTTGCACAAGCATATGTAGGGGCGAGGCATACCAGACCACGGCGTGCAATTTTGCACAAGCATATGTAGGGGCGAGGCATACCAGACCACGGCGTGCAATTTTGCACAAGCATATGTAGGGGCGGGGCATACCAGACCACGACGTGCAATTTTGCACAAGCATATGTAGGGGCGGGGCATACCAGACCACGGCGTGCAATTTTGCACAAGCATATGTAGGGGCGGGGCATACCAGACCACGACGTGCAATTTTGCACAATCATGGGTAGGGGCGAGGCATGCCTCGCCCGACGATCACACATTATTCGATAAACGCGTGTGGATAGAAGCGCGAGAGATCCTGAGTGATCAGATCGCGGTCTTCACGCAAACCAATACCCGCTGGCTGATCGTTGATCAGCCAGGATCCGATCAGCGTATAGCTGTCGCCGAACTTTGGCAGCGGATGGAACTGCTGCACGATCATACCTTCCTCACCGTACGGCCCATCAACACGTGCAATCTCTTTACCGTTTTCTACGATGCGGATATTGGCACCCTCGCGGGAAAACAACGGTTTAACCACATATTTATCCATATGCGGTACGTTATCTTCAGCAAAGTAAGCGGGCAGCAAGTTCGGATGGTTCGGGAACATTTTCCACAGCAGCGGCAGCAGCGCTTTATTGGAAATAATGCTTTTCCAACCAGGCTCCAGCCAGCGCACACCGGCGTCAGCCAGTTTGGTGGAGAACATCTCACGCAGCATAAATTCCCATGGATAGAGCTTAAACAGATTGCCGATCACCTGATCGTGAACATCGGTAAACTGCCCTTTCTCACCCAGGCCGATTTCATCCATATACAGGAATTCACTCGGTAGCCCGGCTTCCGTGGCGCAATCCTGCAGATACTGAACGGTGCCACGGTCTTCATCGGTATCACGGCAGCAGGCAAAGTGTAGCCAGCTAAAACCGTGCTGCTGATGCAGTTCGCCAAAGCGCTCGATCAGTTTTTCCTGCAGGCTGTTGAACTGATCGCTACCCGCAGGGAGGTGGCCAGCATTCAGCTGGTCTTCCAGCCACAGCCATTGGAAGAAGGCCGCTTCATACAGCGAAGTGGGGGTATCGGCGTTATTTTCCAGCAGCTTGGCCGGCGTCACACCGTCCCAGGCGAGATCCATTCTTGAGTAAAGTGACGGCTGGCCGCTTTTCCAGGATTCACGCACAAAATCCCAGGTGTGCTTCGGAATGCGGAACTTGGTCAGCAGTTCTTCACTGTTGACCACCAGTTCCACCGCCTGCAAACACATCTGATGAAGTTCGCTGGTCACATCTTCCAGTGACTCAATCTGCTGCAACGTGAACTGGTAATAGGCATCTTCACACCAGTACGGTTCCCCGTGCATGGTGTGAAAACGAAAACCATATTCCGTCGCTTTTTCCCGCCAGTCAGGGCGTTCAGCAATGGCAATACGTTTCATTGGCGATTAGCCCCCCATGCTGCGGTTGGTGCTGGTAGCACTGCTGCGCTGCATGGTGGCTTGCTTGGCAACGGACTCACCGAAGCCACCGCGGGTGACGGTGCTGGTGGTGGCCGGTTTTGGCGCCAGCGCTGTTTTAGGCACTGTCATGGTACGGCCCGAGGTTGCTGCGCCGAAGCTCTTGCCGCTGGCATCAACGAACTTGCCGTTGGCCGGGCTGGCTGGGTTCTTCGAGGAGAACAGCGGCTGCTGCTGCCCCATACCGCCACCCATCATACGGCCCATCATGTAACCGGCCATCAGTGGCATCCAGAAGCTTCCGCTGGACTGAGATTCCGCATTGGTAGTACCTACGCCCGCCTGAGCAGGAGCCTGCTGGCACTGACCTTCACCAAACTCTGCCACGCAGTCTTCACGGGTCGCATATTTCGGTGCGGTTTTGACCGCTTCTTCTTTGGCGCTATTAAACGCCGTAGTGCACTGTGCGCTCTTGCCTGGGTTAGCGGCCGAGCAGTCATCAGCGTTCTGATACATCGATACGGTTTCGTCGGCCTGTTCACATGCGGCCAGCATAAATACTGCACTCACCGCCAGTGCGACCGGCGTTAAATGGCGTGCACTCCAGCTTTTGCGAAAGGAGGCATGATTAATCTGTTTAGTCCGTTTCATCACTTTTCGTCCTGTGCCCAAAGGTAGTGCATAGGATAGGGGAACAGCGGTGAAAAATGAAGCGATGAAGCCTGACCTGGAGGGGATCTTTACGTAGCTATACGTTTGATTGTGAAGGGGCAGCGTTTGCTGCCCCTTGGGGAATTACTGACTGAATGGATTACTGTTGCCACGGGTGGCCGATTTGTTGCTAACCGGCGTCGCTTTGCTGGCTGAACGGGGTTCAGCACTGTCCGCGTTGGCAGCTTGCTGTGCATTTTCCGGGGCGACGATTTCTGGCGAGGTGCCGACATCTTTGCCCAGATGATTGTTCAGCGTTTGCAGATCCTGCTCGTTCAGCGTACCCAGCGCAGATTTAATATTGAGCTGGTTAATCATGTAGCTGTAACGGGCATTCGCCAGCTGCTGCTTAGCGTTATACAGCGTGGTGGTGGCATCCAGCACGTCAACGATAGTACGGGTACCCACGGAGTAACCGGCTTCCATCGCATCCAGCGAGCTCTGTGCAGAGACAACCGCCTGCTTGTAAGCGTTAATGCTGCTGATCGAGGCGTTCACGTTGTTAAACGAGGAACGCACGGTCTGGATGGCGGAACGGTGTGCGCTTTCCAACTGCTCACTGGCGGCAACAAACGCATATTGCGCCTGTTTCACCTGGGAACTAACGGCACCGCCGCTGTACAGTGGCAGGTTGAAGCTCAGACCTACCTGGTTACTGCCTGTGATGTTGTCAGTGTTATTGGGACTGGAACGGTCGCCGCCATAACGGTTGTTGGATAAACCGGTTGAGGCCGTCAGATCCAACGTAGGCATATGGCCGGTTTCTGATGAACGAATCTGCTCACGCGCCAGGTCCTGAGACAGGCGTGCAGAAAGCAGCGACAGGTTACGGCTTTCCGCTTCCTTCAGCAGGGCATTCACTGGCTGAGGTTTTTCCGTTTTAAACGCATCGACGTTCAGCGATGCCAGGCTCGGATAGTAATTGCCGGTCACCTGACGCAGTGTTTCTACCGCGTTATCGAGGTCGTTACGCGCGGAAACTTCGCTGGCCAGTACGCTGTCGTACTGGGAGCGTGCGTTCTGCACATCAGTGATGGCGACCAGACCCACGTTAAAACGCTGAGTGGTCTGATCCAGTTCACGGTAAATAGATTGCTTCTGGGCTTCGGTATACGACAATGTGTCGATCGCGTTCAACACATTGAAATAGGCGGTTGCGGTGTTCAGAATCAGGGTCTGTTGTGCCGTCTGATAAGTGACATCCTGGATGCCTGCCGTTTTTTCCTGCAGCGTCAGTGCACGCCATTTTGACATGTCAAAAATGGTCTGAGTCAGCTGTAACGACGCGCTTTTGGTGGTGCTATTGGTATCTCTGGCATCACGGTAGCCGCTGTTATAGGTATAGTCAGCGCCCAGGCCTAACTGTGGTAGCAGTGGGCTGCGGGATTCGTTAATTTTCTCAAAGGCAGCATCACGATCGGCGGCAGAGCTACGAAGGTCAGGATTTGATAAACGTGCCTGCTGATATACCTGCAGCAGGTTTTCAGCCTGGCTGGCAACACTGAAGCCGCCCAGGCTCAGACCGATGAGTAAAGGGAGCAGTTTGTTCATTTGCATTCCTTGTAGTGCAGCAAAATTGCTATGGTAGCGCTGACGTAGGCCAAAAATTATCGCCGATAATAGCAGAGAGTTCCGATAAGGTAAGTTGGCTGAAAGTGCCATCCTGCCTTAATTTACTCAAATAAGTCGTTAAGAACCAGACAACTGTCGGAATACTATTGCACTTTACGTTTTTGCCATCACTTAGCAGGAGACAGAGTTATGGATACTGGTCGTAAATACCCAGTGACTTTCACAAAAAACGATGTAGAAATTATTGCACGAGAGACGCTTTATCGCGGTTTTTTTTCGCTCGAACGCTATCGCTTTCGTCATCGCTTGTTTAATGGCGGTATGAGTGGTGAAGTGACGCGGGAAATTTTTGAGCGCGGTCACGCTGCCGTGCTGCTACCCTATGACCCGAAACGTGATGAAGTGGTGCTGATTGAGCAGATCCGTATTGCCGCTTACGATACCAGCGCGACGCCCTGGGTGCTTGAACTGGTGGCCGGGATGATCGAACCGGGAGAAACCCCGGAGGGTGTGGCGCGCAGAGAAGCTCTGGAAGAAGCCGGGCTAACGCCGGGTCGTATCAAGCCGATTAGCAATTACCTCTCTAGTGCGGGAGGCACCTCCGAGCGTCTGACGGTGTTTGTCGGTGAAGTGGATGCCAGCGTGGCGCAGGGAAACCACGGCCTGGAGGAAGAGAATGAGGATATTCTTGTGCATGTGGTCAGCCGGAGTCAGGCTTATCAATGGGTGGAACAGGGGAAAATCGATAACGCTGCTGCTGTCATTGCTTTGCAATGGCTGGAGTTGCACCATAAACAGCTACGCCAAGAGTGGAATCCTGAATAATGAAACGTTATGTCCCCGACTTTCCTGAAATGATGCGTGTCTGCGAAACGAACTTTGCGCAGCTGCGGCGTTTATTGCCAAAGGAGGATCGGGTGGGTGAATCGATGGCGTATCAGGTGAACGGTGCCAGCTATCTCATCACCATTCAGGAGTCGACCCGTTACACCACGCTGGTGGAAATCAGGCAAACGGCCCCTGCGGTCAGTTACTGGAGCCTGCCTTCGATGTCCGTGCGGTTGTATCATGACGCGATGGTGGCGGAAGTGTGTTCCACTCAGCAGATCTATCGCTTTAAAGCACGCTATGATTATCCTAATAAAAAGCTGCATCAGCGTGATGAAAAGCACCAAATTAACCAATTTTTAGCGGACTGGTTGCGCTACTGTTTGTCCCACGGTGCGATAGCCGTTCCGGTATGTTGAAAACGCTGCAACAATTTTCAGATGTGTACCCAAATGAATGTATAAAGCAGGAAGCCGATGCGCCTGCGGCCTGAAACAGATGGGTATTACCTTAAGGACTTTGATTGGATAGCCTGTTAAAACTTCCTGTGGCGAGTGGGTCCAAAGTCAGGATTTTACAGATAACGGACACTCACCTTTTTGCAGGTAAACATGAAACGCTGCTAGGGGTAAATACCTGGGCCAGTTTTGATGCCGTGCTGGATGTTATCGCAGCGGATAAGCGTCACTACGATTTGATTGTCGCCACTGGCGATCTGGCACAGGACCACTCCGCTCTTGCCTATCAGCATTTCGCTGAGGGCATTGCTCGCCTGCCTGCCCCCTGCGTCTGGTTGCCTGGCAACCATGACTTCCAGCCAACCATGTTTACCACGCTGGCGGCCTCGACGATTGCCGACCAAAAACAGGTGCTGGTCGGGGATCACTGGCAAATTGTGTTGCTGGACAGTCAGGTCTTCGGTGTCCCGCACGGTGAACTGAGCGAGTACCAGTTGGAATGGCTTGAAAGTGTACTGGCAGCAGAGCCGCAGCGGCACACGTTGGTATTATTGCATCACCATCCGGTACCGTCTGGCTGTTCGTGGCTTGACCAACACAGTCTGCGTAATCCGCATATGCTGGATACGGTCCTGCGACGCTATCCGCAGGCGAGAAATTTGTTATGCGGGCATATCCATCAAGAACTCGACCTTGAATGGCAGGGGCGGCGTGTGCTGGCTTCACCTTCCACCTGCGTCCAGTTCAAACCACACTGTACCAACTTCACGATTGACGCTGAGTCTCCAGGCTGGCGCTGGCTGGACCTGTATGACGATGGTCGGCTCGACACTCAGGTGCAACGTCTGACCACGCGCATATTTAACCCGGATCTCGACTCAGAAGGATACTGACCGATGGCCACGCTGCTTTATCTGCATGGTTTTAACAGTTCGCCGCAGTCTGCCAAGGCAACGCAGTTTAAACAGTGGCTGGCAGAGCAACGTCCTGACATCACTCTGCATGTGCCCCAGCTTCCGGCATTCCCCTCCGAAGCTGCCGCGCTGCTGGAGACGTTTGTTATGCAGTCAGCGGGCGAGCCGCTGGGCATTATAGGCTCGTCGTTGGGCGGTTATTATGCCACCTGGCTGTCCCAATGTTTCACGCTGCCCGCCGTGGTGGTGAACCCAGCGGTACGCCCGTTTGAGCTGCTGGCTGATTACCTCGGCCACAACGAGAACCCATACACCGGTCAGCAATATGTGTTAGAGTCTCGCCATATTTACGATCTAAAAGTGATGCAAATTGACCCGTTAGAGTCACCAGACTTGCTCTGGTTACTGCAACAAACGGGTGATGAAGTGCTCGACTACCGCCAGGCCCTGGACTACTACAGCGCCTGCCGCCAAACGGTAGAAGAGGGCGGAAATCATGCTTTTATCGGATTCGAACGCCATTTCTCCGCGATGCTCGACTTCCTGGGTTTCCAGGAATGAGATAGCCGGAGTCTGGTCACTCATTTTTAGCCACCACCAATCAGATTGTTACGATGACTCAATCCAGCTACAACGCTGACTCCATTGAGGTTCTCAGCGGCCTTGAACCCGTGCGTCGCCGCCCGGGCATGTACACCGATACCGTGCGTCCTAACCACTTAGGCCAGGAAGTGATCGATAACAGCGTGGATGAAGCGCTGGCCGGTCACGCTAAACGCGTGGAAGTGATTCTGCACGCTGACCAGTCGTTGGAAGTGATCGACGACGGGCGCGGCATGCCGGTGGATATTCACCCCGAAGAGGGCGTGCCGGCCGTTGAGCTGATTTTCTGCCGCCTGCATGCCGGGGGCAAATTCTCCAATAAAAACTATCAGTTCTCAGGTGGCCTGCATGGCGTCGGGATCTCGGTGGTCAACGCCCTGTCAACACGTGTGGAAGTTACCGTTCGTCGTAACGGTGAAGTGTACGAGATGGCGTTTGAAAACGGCGATAAAGTGCAGGACCTGACGGTCACTGGCACCGTCGGCAAACGTAACACCGGCACCCGCGTACAGTTCTGGCCGGATGTCTCTTTCTTCGACAGTCCGCGTTTCTCGGTCTCACGTTTGAGCCATCTGCTGAAAGCGAAAGCGGTGCTGTGCCCGGGTGTTGAGATTGTCTTTAAAGACAAAGTGAACAACACCGAGCAGACCTGGTGCTACGCCGATGGTCTGACGGACTATTTGATGGAAGCGGTTAACGGCCTGCCAACCCTGCCAGAAAAAGCCTTTGTGGGGGCCTTCTCCGGTGATGTGGAAGCGGTGGACTGGGCGCTGCTGTGGTTGCCAGAAGGCGGCGAGCTGTTGACGGAAAGTTACGTTAACCTGATCCCGACCATGCAGGGCGGTACGCATGTTAACGGCCTGCGTCAGGGTCTGCTCGACGCGATGCGCGAGTTCTGCGAATACCGCAATATTCTGCCGCGCGGCGTGAAGCTGTCGGCGGAAGACATCTGGGATCGCTGCGCCTACGTGCTGTCGGTCAAAATGCAGGACCCGCAGTTTGCCGGGCAGACTAAAGAGCGTTTGTCATCCCGTCAGTGCGCGGCCTTCGTTTCAGGCGTGGTTAAAGATGCCTTCAGCCTGTGGCTGAACCAGAATATCCAGACAGCAGAAATGCTGGCAGAAATGGCGATTTCCAGCGCGCAGCGTCGCCTGCGTGCGGCGAAAAAAGTGGTGCGTAAAAAGCTGACCAGCGGACCGGCGCTGCCGGGTAAACTGGCGGACTGTTCTGCTCAGGATCTTAACCGTACCGAGCTGTTCCTGGTGGAAGGGGATTCGGCGGGCGGTTCTGCCAAGCAGGCTCGCGACCGTGAATATCAGGCGATCATGCCGCTGAAAGGTAAGATCCTCAATACGTGGGAAGTCTCCTCTGATGAGGTTCTGGCATCACAGGAAGTGCATGATATTTCAGTGGCGATCGGTATCGATCCTGACAGTGACGATCTGAGCCAGCTTCGCTACGGCAAGATCTGCATCCTTGCGGATGCGGACTCCGATGGTCTGCACATTGCCACGCTGTTGTGCGCGCTGTTTGTGCGCCACTTCAGCACGCTGGTGAAAAACGGTCACGTCTACGTTGCGATGCCGCCGCTGTACCGTATCGATCTCGGTAAAGAGGTCTATTACGCGCTGGATGAAGACGAGAAGGCCGGTATTCTTGAGCAGTTGAAGCGCAAGAAAGGCAAACCGAATGTGCAGCGATTCAAAGGTCTGGGTGAGATGAACCCGTTACAGCTGCGCGAAACCACGCTGGATCCCAACACGCGTCGTCTGGTGCAGCTCACCATCAGCGATGAGGATATTCAGCACACCATGGCTATCATGGACATGCTGTTGGCGAAGAAACGCTCCGAAGACCGCCGTAACTGGTTGCAGGAAAAAGGCGATATGGCTGAAATCGAAGTCTGATGTCAGTTGACCCTGGAGTTGAAGTTAAGCTGTTGAAAAAGAGAATTAATTTCCCAGTTTATTGAAAGGTGATCGCCGGGGGGCAGTTTTTTTAAACTGCCTTTTAAGCAAGGATGCTTTTGCCTCACGCTGAATGATCTGTCCCCAGGATGAAAGACAATCTGAAGATGTTAACTATTATTTGTAGACGACTGGTCTAATTGCTGTTAGCTTAACGACATGACTTGAGCAGATGAAGCCTTGTTACAACTACCATCTAGACGACTGGTCTAATTCAAGCATTTCAAACTGACAGGCAGGAGATTAAGATGAAGATTCTTATGGTGTTAACCTCACACGACCAGCTGGGCAATACCGGACGTAAAACTGGTTTCTGGCTTGAAGAGCTGGCAGCTCCCTACTACGCATTTAAAGATGCGGGCGCAGAAATTACGCTGGCCTCGCCAAAGGGCGGCAACCCGCCGTTAGATGCAAAAAGTAATGAGCCGGATTTTCAGACTGAACAGACCCACCGCTTTGAGGCCGATGCAGAAGCAACTGCCCAGCTTGCCGCCACGGTGCGTCTGGACAGCATTTCGCAAGACGGGTACGACGCGGTCTTTTATCCGGGCGGCCATGGCCCGCTGTGGGATCTGGCCGAAGATAAAAACTCTATCGCGCTGATTGAAGCCTTCCTCGCGGCAAACAAGCCTGTGGCACTGGTCTGCCATGCACCGGGCGTCCTTCGCCACGTTAAAACACCCGAAGGGCAACCGCTGGTGGCAGGCCGCAAAGTCACCGGCTTTACCAATAGTGAAGAGGACGCAGTGGGCCTGACTGACGTGGTGCCTTTCCTAGTGGAAGATGAATTGATTGCCAAAGGTGGAATTTATTCCAAAGGGGCGGACTGGAGTTCGTATGTCGTCAGCGATGGTCTGCTGATCACCGGACAAAATCCAACTTCATCAGCGGCAACGGCGGAACAACTGATCCGACAGCTGACCGAATAAACGGTGCTTACCTGGGGCAGCGATATTTAGCTGCCCCATATAGACGACTGGTCTAGTTTTTTGGTAACGTTAACCTATGACGACTTCAACTCAACATCATAGCAACGACATCCGCGACCATATCCTCGCCACAGGCCAACGTATCATGGCAGGCAAGGGTTTTTCGGCTGTCGGATTAAACGAAATACTCACTGATGCGGGTGTGCCCAAAGGTTCGTTTTATCACTACTTCAGCTCGAAAGAAGCATTTGGGGTAGCGATGCTGGCTCGTTATTTTGATGATTATCTGGCAGAAATTGATAGCACCCTGAGCCAGCCTGGTCTCAATATGGCGCAGCGGCTGATGAACTACTGGCGGCAATGGCGTGAATCACAATCGTTTTCGCATTGTCAGGGTAAGTGCCTTGCCGTGAAACTCGGGGCTGAAGTGGCCGATCTTTCTGACACTATGCGCGTGACACTTGAGTCAGGAACTTCAGGAATCATATCGCGCCTGGCGGAAGCGTTAGAGGCCGGTGTCGCTGAGGGTTCTCTGACTATCGATGATCATCCCACCAACGTGGCGGAAAACCTTTATCAGCTTTGGTTGGGTGCCAGCGTGATGGTCAAAATTGTGCGCAATACAGGCCCGTTTGATTCAGCCATGCGCCTGACGCAGAAAATTATTCGCATCGCTCCTTAACGAGGATTAACGGATGCGGCCTTGTGACAGAGGGTTATGTTGAGCATTCACAGCCTGTTGGCGCACCATTTTGATAGCTAAAACTGCTTTTAAGAAAGAAAGAGTAAGGGGAATGTTGATTGAGGGTGTACTATACGCGTCCAAACAACACAGGAAATATTTATGGCTTATAATCAAAAACAACCTAAATCCAACGGCTTCCTCATCTCCATCGCATGTCCTAAATGCAGTAAAAATTCCGACCACAGTGCTCCAAGAGTTCATAAGAACAAAAATCTTCTTTGCCCATTCTGCAGTGTTCTTTTTACCCCTTCTGAAAGTAAAATCTAATCATCTGCTTTGCTGACGCTTGATCGGATTGTTTCCGTATTCACGCCCGGTAATGCCGTAAACGCATAAAAATGTCAACCTGCGCCAGGACTCGTGATGATTCTGTTAGTATTGTGAGTGTCATCTTTCCAGCAGGTTGAACTATTGAAAATCACCCTTGAAGAGCTTCGTGCGTGGGTTGTTGTGGTCGATACCGGTTCGATCACTGCCGCCGCAGAGCAGCTTAACCAGACCACGTCCGGTATCAGCCGCGCCCTCAGTCGGCTGGAAAGCAAGCTGCAAACCACGTTGCTGCACCGCACCACTCGCCGTATCGCACTGACTGAAGAAGGGCAAATCTTTCTTGAGCACGCGCGGCAGATCATTCGTTCAGTCGAAACCGCCGAAGAGCAGATCGCTCAGCGGCGTGAGATCCCGTCTGGCCGGCTGCGCGTCAATGCTGCCACGCCGTTTATGCTGCATGTGATTGTGCCGCTGATGCCGGAGTTTTCACGCCGTTATCCGCTGATCCAGCTGGAGCTGAATACTGATGAAGTGGTGATCGATCTGCTGGAACAGCAGACGGATATCGCGATCCGTATTGGCGAGCTGCGCGATTCCACGATGCATGCTCGCGCGCTGGGGTGCAGCAGGCTGCGGCTGATGGCCAGCCCGGGCTATCTGGAGGAGCATGGTGTACCGCAAAGCGTGGCCGATATGGTCGAGAACCATCGGTTACTGGGCTTCTGCAATCTTGACCAGCACAATATCTGGCCGGTATGGCGGGTGGAGGGGGAGCTTTTACAGATTAAACCAACGGTGATGGCATCAAGTGGGGAAACGCTGCGCCAGCTGGCGGTGAACGGCATGGGTATTACCCGCGTGTCGGATTTTCTCAGCCGTGAGGATCTGGCTTCCGGTCGGCTGGTGCCGGTTCTGGAGGCTGAAACGCGTGAGATGCACCACCCGATTCATGCTGTGTACTACCGTAACAGCACGCTGTCGGCGCGGATCAGCTGTTTCCTGGATTTTCTCAGTGAGCAGTTTGCCAGCAAGACGTTGTTATAAGGCAAAAAGCAGGGGCTGACCTTCTGTTCCGATCAGCCCGCGTGTCTTTACAGTGCCGGTTCCAGCACAAAGATCTTCACATCCACCACATCGTTTTTAATCGCGGTACGGTGTGCTTCCATATGGGCAGCCTGCTGATGCTGCTCAAGATGGCGCAGTGAGTCCCAGTGCTCCACCATAAAGATCGAGTCCGGTGAGTACTGCTTCCACGGTACCTGGGCTTTATGGTCAATCAGCGCCTGATAACTGCCGCAGCCTTCCTCATCCAGAACGACAGGCGTCAGCGTTTCTATCGCTTGTAAAACGGCAGTACGTCGGCCTGGCTTGATACAAATTTCAGCGATCACGGTCAGCATACTGTTTCCTTTTACTCGAGGTGTGTACCTTTAGTTAAGCAAAGATCGCGTTCAGATGAGTCCGATAGCGTGCAATATCGCCGTCAATATCCGGCTGTTTGATCACATCGTTGCAGATAAAGGTCGGTAAACCGTCCATACCCAGGAACTGGTTTGCTTTGTGGAAGTGCAGATACACGCCATCAACGCCCACGCCTTCAAAGAACTGTTCCGGATCGGTGAACGCCTGTAACGGGGCGTTCCAGGTCAGCGACAGCATATAGGTTTTACCCTGTAACAGGCCGCCAGAGCCATATTTTTTGGCTGCATCAGAGCGGGTACGGCCATCGCTGGCGTACAGTTTGCCGTGGCCTTCGGTAAATACTTCATCGATATATTTTTTTAGCGTCCACGGCTCGCCCATCCACCAGCCTGGCATCTGGTAAATAATGGTATCGGCAGCGAGGTATTTTTCGATTTCTTCAGCGACTACGTAACCGTCGTCGAGTACGGTAACATCGACCTGATGACCCGCGTCACGCAGGAAGCTGGCGGCCACGTTAGTCAGCGTGTGGTTCAGTTCGCCTTTTGAATGAGCGAAGGCTTTCCCGGCATCAATAATCAGAATCTGGCTCATAAATTTTTCTCAGCTGTGTGCAATTTCGGAGAGTGTATCTGACGACAGGGGTGAGAAAAATGGGGTATGGATCACAATACTATTGCGTTTTAAGCAACAATACGCGGCACTGATAATAACAATGAGAGAACTATGATGATGAAAATCGGGGCTGTGGCCCTTCTGTTGGTAGCGGGAAGCGCCAGCGCGCAATCGCATCTTGACCGTGCCATGCAGAGTAAAACGCTGGTGGTGTGTACCACGGGAGACTACAAGCCTTATACCTATCTGCGTGCGGATGGCGGCTATGAAGGCATTGATATTTCGCTGGTGCAGTCGTTGGCAAAAAGCCTGGGCGCCGAGGTGAAGTGGGTCCCCACCACCTGGAAAACCCTGACACCTGACTTTATCGGCAAGCAGTGTGACATCGCTCTGGGCGGTGTTTCAGTGACACTGAAGCGTCAGCAGACGGCGTGGTTTGCGGAACCGCTGGATACCGACGGGAAAATCCCGCTGGTGCGCTGCGCGGATAAGAAGAAATACCACACCGTTGAACAGATGAATAAACCGTCGGTGCGTCTGATTGAACCGGCGGGCGGCACCAATGAAGCCTTTGTGCATGCTTATCTGCCCGAGGCCAACCTGACGTTGTTTCACGATAACGTGACGATTTTCCAGCAGCTGGTGGATAAGAAAGCGGACGTGATGATCACCGATGCGTCGGAAGCCCAGTATCAGCAGAAGCGCTATCCGTCGCTGTGTGCGATTAACCCGGACAAGCCGTTACAGTACGGTGAGAAGGCGTGGATGCTGCCACGTGATGATATCAGCTGGAAGATGTACGTTGACCAGTGGCTGCACTTGAGTAAAGCCACTGGGGAATACCAGCAGGTTGTGAAGCAGTGGTTGGCGGGGAAATAACGCATCAGGGGCGGGCATGCCCGACCCCTACACCGTCCGTAGGGGCCAGGCATGCCTGGCCCTTAAAACAGCGGCCCAGACCAAAGACCCACCCTAACGATATAAATCCGCTTTGCCCGTCGAACCAAACAGCGACATCTTATAAGCAATCACCTCTTTTGCCGCCTTGATCGGCTCAGGGTAGATCACATTCGGATCCCACCAGGTTTCGCGGCTCAGAATCTCACGGGCTTTGGCAAAGTAGGCATACTTCATATCACTGGAGATATTGATCTTACCGACACCCAGTGTCACCGACTCCGCGATCTCCGCATCCGGGTTGGCCGATCCGCCGTGCAGCACCAGTGGAATCGACACGCGCTGTGAGATCTCGCGCAGGATATGCATTTGCAGCTCCGGCTTCATATCTTTTGGATAAATACCGTGCGCGGTGCCGATGGCGACCGCCAGCGTATCCACGCCGGTGCGGGCAACAAAGTCCTCTGCCTGATCAGGATCGGTATAAATCACCTTACTGACCCCGCCCTCCACTGACGTGCCGGTATCCCCAATGGTGCCCAGCTCACCTTCCACAGAGATCCCCACCGCATGGGCCAGCTTCACCACTTCCTGCGTCAGCGCCACGTTCTCTTCATACGGCAGCAGCGATCCATCAATCATCACTGAGGTAAACCCGCACTGAATGGCGCGCTGGACGTGCTCAACCGATGCGCCGTGATCAAGGTGGATAACAAAAGGAATGCGGCTGCGCAGGGTGCGTTCACGCACATAGCCGAAGAACTCATCGGTCACGAACTCCAGTTCGCTGGGGTGGATGGAGATAATCGCCGGGCTGTTGCTGGCCTCTGCCTGCTCGACGACGGCGCGGATAAAGCAGCTGTCGGCAACGTTAAAGGCACCAATGGCGAAGCGATTTTCACGGGTTGGTTTTAACAGTTCGTGCATTGACATCAACATGGTTGTACTCCCTCAGAGTCAGATTTTAGGCAAAACTTTCCTGCATCAGTGACGGGTCACTGACGGAACGCAGGGTGAACGGAATCGGATCGGGCGTTACGCTTTACCCACGGCGCCAGACCAGTTGAGATACTCAGTAACGACTTCGCGACAGGCGGATTCCATCACCGCCATCAGATCGGGCAGCTCCGCCTTAGGGTGCTGTTTTAAGGCTTGTTGCAGTGCGCTTTTTCCGGCTTCAAACACCGCCGCACCAACGTTAATCTTTGCCACACCATGCTGGCTGACGCGGCGAATATCTTCCGCTTTGGTGCCGCTGCCGCCATGCAGGGCCAGCGGTAACGGTGAAGCGCGATGCAGCTCCTCCAGCCGGGTGAAATCAATCGCGGGTGTCACACCCGGCGGATAGATGCCGTGTGCCGTACCGACGGATACCGCCAGCAGGTCAATATCGGTCTGTGCGATAAACGGCATCACATCGGCCACCTGGGTCATCTTCACGCTGGCATCCTGCAGGTCATAGACCGGCGCATCAGCAATATGGCCCAGCTCGCCCTCCACGCAAACCCCTGCAGTGTGGGCCATCTGTACCACCTGCTGAGTCTGGCGGATGTTCTCCTCCAGCGGAAAAGCGGAGGCGTCAATCATCAGCCCGGTAAACCCGGCGCGGAAGCACTGACCAATCAGCGTAAAGTCACGGCCGTGGTCAAGACTGAGGGCCACCGGCACGCTGGCCTGCTCTGCCAGCGCCCTGACCAGCGGCAGCGCGACTGCTGGTGGGAAGTGTTCGCAGTGCCCCTGATAGATATTCAGGATAATCGGGGCGCGCTGTGCGCTGGCGGCGCTGATGGCCGCACGGGCGCTCTCCAGATTGAAGCAGTTAATGGCTAAGACCGCGTACTGTCGCTGAAAGGCATCGGCAATCACGGCTTTCATTGAGGCGTACATAACAACTCCTTATTCCAGGGTGAATTTAATGTCTTCGTCGCGCATGCTGCCATCGTCGACATCGTTAAACTCTTCATCCGCTTCGGTCACGCGTTTCTTAATGACTGACAGCATCACGCCGCAGATCACCGTGCCGATCCCCAGGGCCAGGCAGAACATCACGGGTTTGGTAAACAGCGGCACCACAAACATCCCGCCGTGCGGTACAGGCGCCTCTACGCCCCAGACCATAATCAGCCCGCCTGCGATGGCGGAGGCCACCACACAGCTGCCAACCACACGGAACAGGTCACGGGCGGCAATGGGGATCACCCCTTCGGTGATCATGCAGATGCCCATCGGGAAGGCGGCTTTCAGGGCCTCTTTTTCTGCGCGGGTGTATTTATTGCGCGTCAGCAGGAAGGAGAGGGTGATACCAAACGGCGGGATCATTGAGCCGACAAACTTCACCGCTTCCGGGCCATAGATGCCATCAACCAGCATGCCGTCAGCAAACAGGGACATGGTTTTATTCACCGGCCCGCCGAAGTCAAAGGTGGCCATGGCACCGAGGATCGCTCCCATCAGGAACTTCGATCCGCCCTGCATCGACTCCAGCAGATGGATCAGCGCTTTCTGCAACCAGATGATCGGCTGGCCGATGAACGTCATCATCAGCAACCCGGCGATCACGGTACTGAGCACCGGCAGGATCATCACCGGCATCAGCCCCTGCATAGACGTGGGCAGCCTGATGCTGCGTTTCAGCAGCAGCACGGTGTAGCCCACCAGGAAGCCGCCGAGAATGCCGCCGATAAACCCGGTGCCGATCTGGCCGCAGATAAAACCCACGATCAGACCGGGTGCAAAGCCGGGGCGATCGGCAATTGACCAGGCGATCGCCGCAGAAATCAGCGGCACGATCAGCCCCATTCCCCAGCCGCCGATCTGATTCAGCATCCAGGCCACGCTGCCGGTCTGTTTACCGACGTCCGGGCCGCCGATCACCTGGCCTAGCGCAATGCAGATCCCGGCGGCGACGATCAACGGGATCATCCATGAGATACCGGTCAGCAGATGCCCCTTAATCTCTTGCCCCAGTTTGTTTGATTGAGTGTTCATCGTGATTTCCCCGTGAGAGTGCTCAGGCACGTGCTAACGAATCGGCCACTTTTTCCAGGAACTTCACCGGGGATTTGATCACGACATCGGTTTTCACCCGCACCACCGGTTTACCTTTAAAACGCTCCTCGCCGTTGATTTTGATATCGACGGCCAGGATCACTACGTCAGCCGCGGCAATGTCTGCCGCATTCAGGGCATTCTCGGTGCCGATGGTGCCCTGGGTTTCCACCAGGATGTCGAAGTTGAGCGCTTTCGCGCCCTTAATCAGTTTTTCGCGCGCGATGTAGGTATGCGCGATGCCTGCCGTGCAGGCGGCCACACAAACAATTTTCATGGTAAGCCTCGTCTTCAGTGTTAACAGAGGTCTGTTTCCGCGTACTGGCTGAACAGTTGGATAATGCTGTCTGCATCCTGCTCTTGTAACAGTTGGGCAATCACATCATCATCCGCCAGGGCACAGGCCACCTGAGACAACAGACGAATATGTGTGGTGTTTTGATCTTCCATACGGACCGCAAATAAAATAATGCAGCGCACTTCACTGCCATCGAGCGTTTCCCACGGAATATCGGCGCGGGTCCGGCCAATCGCCAGCGTGGTCTGTTTTACTGCCAGCGACTTGCCGTGTGGAATAGCAATATGATTCTCGAATCCGGTCGAGCCTTCGGCTTCACGTAACCAGACGTCGTGAATAAAGTCCTCTTTCGAGGTCAGGGCACCGTCCTCATACAGCAAATCGGTCAGTTCGCGTATCGCTTCATCTTTCGTGCTGGCGTTCATGTTTAATTTGACGCGCCGGGCGCTGAGAATTTTATTGATATCCATTTGCAGACCTCTTAAGAGCAAGTTGAAAAGGCGTGTTCGGGTGCCTTGATACGATCGGATGCCTGCATCAATTTGCTGGCGATGACCTTCTCGGTGACGCGTTTAATATCGTCGTCGTTAAAAAAGGCCGACACGTAGACCACCGGAAGCGGCTGGTCGGCCAGATGAATCGTGGAGATCACCAGTTCAATATCCTGCTGCTGGCAACACTGGTTCATGGTGCTGGCCGAGACGACGCCAGCGATGACCCAGTCAGGGAAGGCGCGCAGAATGCGGCTCTTCAGCAGGTGCGACGTGCCCACACCGCTTGAACAGACAATCAGGATGCGTTTGTGAGCAATCTGGCGCTCCAGTGCCGCCTGAAAATGCACGGTCAGATAACCCACTTCATCATCGGCAATCTCCGGTAATTTAAAGCGCTGGCACAGTTGCGACACTGCATGTCCGGTCAACTGATAAATATCGGCCAGCTCTTTTTTTATATCTTCCAGTAACGGATTGCGGATGCGTATTTGATATTTAAGTCGGTTAAGTAACGGCTTAATATGCACCAGCAACCCTTCATGCAGCAGACGGTCGCTGCTCAGGTCAATATTAATCACGGCAGAAAAGGTGGCGATTAAATCCAGCGTTAAATGGCGCGACTCACTATTGGATAACTGACAATACAACGGAGGGTTATCCTCATTTTCCTCGACCACAATGCCAGAGGAAATGATATATTGATAAACAAACCAGACTTCATCACAAGGTAGTTGATTATTAATTCTGATTTCAACCTGATTAATCATTTCCTGTGCGATAGCGAAAATAATTTCGTCCGGTTTTTGGCTGATGTTTTCTTCGCTCAGAATAAGCGGGTTACCCAGCGCCATGCGGTGCATCATAATTAAAATATGGGTGAAAAGATTAATATAATAAGGTTCACCCAGGGGATAGGTTAACTGGCGTTCCATCTGCTCCAGGATTTGCTGAACAAACAGCACATCCTCTTCACCAAAATAGTGCGTCAGGGCTTTATAACTGCCGGGGTCCAGACGTGAATGATTGACCGTCCCCGGGTCCTGGAAATTCATCACATCATTAATCAGTGAGGCCATCGCCTGGCGAATATGATTTTCGCTGCCTTCAATATGCGTACCGCTCTGACTGCGGACCAGTGCCAGGCCGAGTGGGGCAATCCAGCTTTCAATGATCTTCAGGTCATTGACGATAGAGGCGCTACTGATGAAGTAGCGTTCAGACAGCTTGCTGATGGAGGTTTCCCGCGGGGTATCGCTCAGAAGTTGAGACGCAATTTTTACCCGGCGTGAATTATTGGCCAGCGCCTCAGCGCCGCCTTCTTCTGGTGTTATCAGTTGCTCCAGCAGCATTAAACGCTGGCTGTCATCGGCAATCAGCATAATACCAATGCCAACCTTTTTATCTGTAGTGATATTCCACTCGGTTAACAGTGTTTCGATAAACTGGATATCGCGATGTACCGTTTTTTCTGACACGGCCAGCAGGCTGGCCATATTTTTAACCGGAACATACTCCTGATGTTGCAGAAGATACTTCAGCAATTTGTGTTGTCGAGAGGTTAGTAGTTGCATCAGATCACCCTTGAATACCCTTGATATTTGACATGCCAGCGGTGTTTGCTGTCGTGCTGTTACGTCAATGACTTTGGGTATTATGTTTTAATTATTCACCCTTTCGGGTCGGATTTATCTTGTGCTGACTGAGTGAGATTAAATCTAGTTGCTGTCGGGGATGTGGGCAATACTAAAGCGTGTCCCTGTGCGGGACAAAATTAAAACAGCAGAATGCGGGATTATTATTTGGGAGAGGGATCACATTAATGAATGGGTGAATAAGTGTGATCTTGTTCTCATATTATTAGTTTTATTTCTCCGGGCTGGGGAATATTCATTTCTCCCTTAGTGCAGGACAATTTGTTGCTGTCACTCGTGCTGAACCATTGATCCCTGTGACAGACCCTTATCAGATAAGGTACTATCCTCGCCAAACTTACCGCTGTGTGGTGCGGAGTTGGCAGGCCCTTAACGCGCCGCGATGTGAGGAAAAGAGAATAATGACTGATCTGACGCAGGATGGTGCAGAGCGCCTTGCCCTGCATACCTTTACTGAGAATGCGTACCTTAACTACTCCATGTACGTCATCATGGATCGTGCGCTTCCTTATATTGGCGATGGCCTCAAGCCCGTTCAGCGCCGCATTGTGTATGCGATGTCAGAACTGGGATTGAGCAACAACGCTAAGTTCAAAAAATCTGCTCGTACCGTCGGTGATGTGCTGGGTAAATACCATCCGCACGGTGACAGCGCCTGCTATGAAGCGATGGTGTTGATGGCGCAGCCGTTCTCCTACCGTTACCCGCTGGTTGATGGCCAGGGGAACTGGGGGGCACCGGACGATCCCAAATCTTTCGCCGCGATGCGTTACACCGAGTCACGTTTGTCAAAGTATGCCGAAGTGCTGCTGGGCGAGCTCGGGCAGGGCACCGTTGACTACGTACCCAACTTTGACGGCACCATGCAGGAACCGTCGATGCTGCCGGCGCGCCTGCCGAACATTTTGCTCAATGGCACCACCGGGATTGCCGTGGGCATGGCAACCGACATTCCACCGCATAACCTGCGTGAAGTCGCCAAAGCTGCCATTACACTGATCGACAGCCCGAAAACCACGCTGGATGACCTGCTCGATATCGTTCAGGGGCCGGATTATCCGACGGAAGCGGAGATCATTACCCCGCGCAACGAAATACGTAAAATCTACCAGAGCGGTCGTGGCTCGGTGCGTATGCGTGCGGTATGGAAGAAAGAAGACGGTGACGTGGTGATTACGGCGCTGCCGCATCAGGTATCCGGCGCGCGCGTGCTTGAGCAGATTGCTGCGCAGATGCGTAACAAAAAGCTGCCGATGGTCGAAGATCTGCGCGATGAATCGAACCACGAAAACCCGACGCGTCTGGTGATTGTGCCGCGTTCCAACCGTGTGGATATGGAACAGGTGATGAACCACCTGTTTGCGACCACCGATCTTGAACGCAGCTACCGCATTAACCTGAACATGATCGGCCTGGATAACCGTCCGGCGGTGAAAAACCTGCTGGAAATTCTCAATGAATGGCTGGTGTTCCGTCGTGATACGGTGCGCCGCCGTCTGAACTTCCGTCTGGAAAAAGTGCAGAAACGTCTGCATATCCTTGCTGGTTTGCTGGTGGCGTTCCTCAATATCGACGACGTCATCCATATCATTCGTACGGAAGATGAACCGAAGCCGGTATTAATGTCGCGTTTCGACATCACTGAAATCCAGGCTGAATCCATCCTCGAGCTGAAACTCCGCCATCTCGCCAAACTGGAAGAGATGAAAATTCGCGGGGAGCGGGATGAGCTGGAAAAAGAGCAGGCCTATCTGCAAGGGCTTCTGGCCTCTGAACGCAAAATGAATACCCTGCTGAAGAAAGAGTTGCAGGCAGACAGCGATGCGTATGGCGATGATCGTCGTTCACCGCTGCGTGAGCGCGAAGAAGCAAAAGCCATCAGCGAAAGTGAGCTGGTGCCGTCCGAACCCGTGACGATCGTCCTGTCACAAAGCGGCTGGGTGCGCAGCGCCAAAGGCCATGATATTGACCCAACGGGCCTCAGCTACAAAGCGGGTGACAGCTTCCGTGCTGCCGCTCGTGGCAAGAGTAACCAGCCGGTGGCCTTTATCGACTCCACCGGGCGCAGCTATGCGCTCGATCCGATCACACTGCCATCGGCGCGTGGTCAGGGTGAGCCGCTGACGGGTAAACTGACACCGCCACCGGGCGCCGTTATTGAACAGGTGCTGATGGAGGAGGACGATCAGAAACTGCTGATGGCGTCCGATGCGGGCTATGGTTTCGTCTGTACCTTTAGCGACCTGGTGTCACGTAACCGTGCCGGTAAAGCGCTGCTGACCCTGCCGTCAAATGCCAAAGTGATGACGCCAATGGCGATCCACAGCAATGACGATCTGCTGCTGGCCATTACTGCTGCCGGACGTATGTTGATGTTCCCGGTGGGTGACCTGCCGCAGCTGTCGAAAGGGAAGGGGAATAAAATTGTCTCCATCCCGTCGGCTCAGGCAGCCTCCGGTGAGGATAAACTGGCCTGGTTGCTGTTGCTGACACCACAAAGTGATATTACGCTGCATGTGGGTAAACGTAAGCTGACGCTGAAAGCGGCCGATCTGCAAAAGTTCCGTGCCGAGCGTGGGCGTCGTGGCACGCTGTTGCCGCGTGGCTTGCAGCGCATTGATCGGGTCGACGTTGACGGCCCGGTGCGTGCAGCCCCAACGGATGACAGCGAGGAGTAATTCGCTCGTCTGGCCCGATCGTCATTGACGGGCCAGCTCGGCGATTATTTCCCAAAAAATATAATAAGCATGAGTGCGCATGGACCTGTCCGGTGTGTGACCTGTAAGTAAAAACGAGGTAGTGATGCTTTCTCTTCTACGTATCATCATCGTGGTGATGTATTCGATCCTGTTGTGTGTGTTTGGCTGTATCTACTGTTGTCTGTTCAGGCCGCGCGATCCGCGCCATGTTGCTACCTTTGGTCATCTGTTTGGTCGTCTGGCACCGATATTCGGTCTGAAGGTGGAGCTGCGCAAGCCAGAGGGCGCTGAAAACTACCCGAACGCGATTTATATCTGTAACCATCAGAACAATTACGACATGATCACGGCGGCCAGCATGGTGCAGCCAACAACGGTCACTGTCGGTAAGCGCAGCCTGCTGTGGGTGCCTTTCTTTGGTCTGCTCTACTGGCTGACAGGTAACCTGCTGATTGACCGTGATAACCGCGCCAAAGCACACGGTACTATTGGTGAACTGGTGGATCAGTTTAAACGTAAAAGGATCTCCTTCCTGATGTTCCCGGAAGGGACACGCAGCCGCGGTCGTGGCCTGCTGCCATTCAAGACGGGTGCCTTCCATGCGGCGGTTGCGGCTGGTGTGCCCATTATTCCGATCGTGGTGTCGAATATTCACGGAAAAATCGAACTGAACCGGTTGAAGAACGGGCTGGCGATTGTTGAAATGCTGCCGCCGGTTGATACCCAGGCCTTTGCCGAGCAGTCCGTGCGCAAGCTGGCGACACACTGTCGTGAACTGATGTCGGCGAAGCTGGATGAGTTAAATGCCGAAGTCGCTGCACGCGAAGCGTCAGGTAAGCTATAAATTAACGGAGTGGCCGGTGATCCGGCCACGCTGTCCTCTCTTTACGACAGCACATCACGCGGAAACACAGCCCGCGCATAATGATAAAAAATGGAATAGCGTCGCTGCGGCGGCCGTTTTGACTTACGGAGTGGGTATGTCCTTCAGTCGTCGTCAGTTTATTCAAGCCTCAGGCATTGCCCTCTGTGCTTCTACTCTTCCCTTACGTGCCCGTGCTGCGGGTGCCGGGCAGGGCAATCCGTTACCGGTCCCGCCACTGATCGAGTCACGTCGCGGGCAGCCGCTGTTCCTGACGTTGCAACGCAGCCATTGGGCCTTTAACGGCAGCAATAAAGTGCCGGTATGGGGAATGAATGGTCTCTATCTTGGCCCAACGGTACGCGTCTGGAACGGGGATGACGTTAAGCTGATCTACAGCAACCGTCTGAATGAACCGGTGTCGATGACGGTGAGCGGCCTGCAGGTGCCGGGTGTGCTGATGGGCGGCGCGGCGCGTATGATGTCGCCGGGTGTTGACTGGGCGCCGGTGGTGCCGATCCGTCAGGCGGCCTCCACCTGCTGGTATCATGCCAACACGCCTAATCGCATGGCTCCGCACGTCTACAACGGCCTGGCCGGGATGTGGCTGGTCGAGGATGAAGTGAGTAAGTCCTTACCTATCCCCAATCACTACGGCGTGGACGATTTTCCACTGATTATTCAGGACAAGCGGCTGGATAATTTTGGTGCACCGGAGTATGACCCACCGGGTAATGGCGGGTTTATTGGCGATACGCTGTTGGTGAATGGCGTACAGAATCCGTTTCTCGAAGTCTCCCGAGGCTGGGTGCGTTTGCGTCTGCTGAATGCTTCTAACGCTCGCCGCTATCAGCTGCGCATGAGTGACAGCCGCCCGTTTAATGTGATTGCCAGCGATCAGGGCTTCCTGCCCGCACCCGTAGCGGTTGAACAGCTGTCGCTGGCGCCTGGCGAACGACGTGAAATCCTTGTTGATATGTCCCAGGGCGATGAAGTCTCGATTACCGCCGGGGAAGCCGCCGGGATTGTCGACCGTCTGCGCGGTTTCTTTGAACCCTCTTCGATTCTGACCTCAACGCTGATCCTGACCCTGCGCCCGACCGGGCTGCTGCCGTTAGTGACGGATAACTTACCGATGCGTCTGCTGGCCGATCAGATGATCGAGGGTGCTGTCAGCCGCACGCGCGAGTTCCGTTTGGGGGATTCAATGCCCGGCATTAACGGCGCGCTGTGGGATATGACGCGCATTGACGTGCAGGCACAGCAGGGCAGTTTTGAGCGCTGGGTTATTCATGCTGATATGCCGCAGTCGTTCCATATTCAGGGCGTGATGTTCCTGATCAAGAGCGTGAATGGCGCACAGCCGATGGCAGAAGATCGCGGCTGGAAAGATACACTGTGGGTGGATGGCGACGTCGAGCTGTTTGTCTCCTTTACTCAGGCATCATCAGAGCATTTCCCGTTTACCTATTACAGCCAGACGCTGGAGATGGCGGATCGTGGCACGGCGGGGCAGCTGGCGGTGAATCCCGCCGTTCAGGTCGGGCAAGGTAGTTTTTAACGTTTCGCGCTTTTGTAGGGGCGAGGCATGCCTCGCCCGTGACAGATAATACGAAATGACGGAATACTAATTCAATTCATCCGGGTCCGGCCCCAGTCGATTACCCTGATCCAGCGCGGCAATCTCACTGATCTCCGTTTTTTGCAGGCGGAAATCGAACACCTTGAAATTCTCCTCAATACGCGACGGCGTGACCGATTTCGGGATCACCACCAGCCCACTGTCCAGATGCCAGCGGATGACAATCTGCGCCGGGGTTTTGTCGTACTTTTTCGCCAGCTGTTTAATCACATCCTGATCGAATACGCCTTTACCGCCCTGTGCCAGCGGGCTCCAGGATTCGGTCTGAATCTGATGCAGCGCATTCCACGCATGCAGGGTGCGCTGTTGCAGCATCGGGTGCAGTTCAACCTGGTTAATCACCGGGCTGACCCCTGTCTCATCCAGCAGGCGCTTCAGGTGTGGCTCGTTGAAATTACACACGCCAATACTTTTGGTCAGCCCCTGCTTTTGCAGCTCAATCATCGCCTGCCAGGCCGCAACAAAGTTGTTCTTCCCCGGGCAAGGCCAGTGCATCAGATAGAGATCGACGCTCTCCAGCTGCAATTTTTTCAGGCTGGTTTCCAGCGCCTGTGGGGCGTTGAGCTGATCGTCATTCCACAGTTTGGTGGTCACGAAGATATCATCGCGGGCGACATCGGTTTCCTGTAATGCCTGGCCAATGCCTTCCTCATTTTTATAAATTGCAGCGGTATCAATGGAACGATAACCCACGGATAACGCCTTAACGGCGGCGGCCCGAGCCTCATCAATGCTGGCCTGCCAGACACCCAGTCCGAGCTGCGGCATCATATTGCCATCGTGCAGTTTAATGATTGGTTGATCTGCCATGTTATCTCCTTATCAGCGAGTGAACCGGTGCGCGGGCACCGGTTGATGGCTCTAAGTCTAGTTGATACACAGACAACGGGAGGGGATTAACGGGCATCCAGATAAATCTGACGGCTGACGTCCAGCGTGATGTCCTGGCGTTCACCCAGCGCGGTCAGGCCTTTTTCTTCCAGTTTCTTGAGCAGTTGCGGAATGGAAGAACCGTCGAGCTGGTAGTCGCTAAAGCGCGTCGGTACACCCATCTGCTCGAAGAAGCTGCGGGTGGCGGCAATCGCGCCATCGATACGTTGATCATCACTGCCATCGTGCAGGCCCCAGATGCGGGCGGCGAACTGCAACAGTTTCTCACGCTTGGTATCACGCTTAATGTTCATCAACGAAGGCAGCACAATGGCCAGTGTCTGTGCATGATCCAGCCCGTGCAGCGCGGTCAGTTCGTGGCCGAGCATATGGGTCGCCCAGTCCTGCGGCACCCCGGCACCAATCAGGCCATTCAGGGCCATGGTGGCGCTCCACATCACATTGGCGCGCACCGCGTAATTTTCCGGCTCGGCCAGGGCTTTCGGGCCTTCTTCCATCAGCGTCAGCAGCAGGCCTTCGGCAAAACGATCCTGCACCCGGGCATCGACCGGATAAGTCAGGTACTGCTCGATGGTATGCACAAAGGCATCGACCACGCCGTTGGCAATCTGGCGCGGTGGCAGGCTGTAGGTATACACCGGGTCGAGTACGGCGAAGCGCGGGAACACATGATTATTGCGAAATGCCTGTTTGTCGTGGGTGGAACGGCGGGTGATCACTGCGCTGCGGTTCGATTCCGATCCGGTTGCAGGCAGTGTGAGCACCGAGCCAATCGGCAGCGCTTTATGGATCTCCGCGCCGCCGGTTTGCAGGATGTGCCACGGATCTTGCGGGTAGAAAGCAGCAGCGGCGATAAATTTAGTGCCGTCCAGCACCGAACCGCCGCCCACCGCCAGCAGGAAGGTGATGTTTTCACGTTTAACCACGTCAACGGCCTGCATCAGCGTTTCGAAGCTGGGGTTCGGTTCAATACCGCCAAATTCCTGTACGTCAAAGCCTTCAAGCGCACTGTACACCTGGTCCATCACGCCATTTTTCTTCACGCTGCCGCCGCCGAAGGTGATCAGCACTTTGCTGTTAGCAGGAATTTCAGCGGCTAAATGGGCGATCTGCCCCTGACCAAACAGAATACGGGTGGGAGTATGCAGTAAAAAATTATTCATCGATGACAGTCCTGGTGAGTGGGGCATTGTCTGAAGAGTCGCTTCAATTGTCACCACAAGGTGCTGTTGGCTCAATGCACATTCCTGCCTGTTTCTTGCCTGATTCTCCAAAAGGCTGGAGAAATGGCAATGTGCGGGCGATGATAGCGCCGGGTTTCTTTCGGTAAATGGGGAGCAATAATGGATCGACAGGCAATCTGCGCCCGACTGGCGCAACAGGTCATCGGCCTGGTGACGGGCGATAAAGAACGACTGGCTCCGGTGCCGGGCATCACGCTAATGTACGCCGATCGCTACTGGGCACGTCAGCCGGTGATGTACCAGCCCGCCATTGTGATCCTGTTTCAGGGGCAGAAAACGGGTTACCTCGGTAACAGCGAGTTCCAGTATGACGCCACCAAATATCTGATGCTGACCGTCCCGCTGCCGTTTGAATGCGAAACCTTTGCGACGCCGGAGCTGCCGCTGGCGGGATTGTCACTGCGCGTAGATGCGCTGAAGCTACAGGATCTGCTGATTGATATCGGTGAAGACGATGGCTTCCATCCGGAACCGCAAACGCGCGGAATCCACTCCGCGCTGCTGACGGAAGAGATGCTGTGTGCCACCGAGCGCCTGCTGGATGTGATGAGCCACCCGCGCGATGCCCGCGTGTTGGGGCCGCAGATAGTGCGGGAAATTCTCTATCACGTCCTGCAAGGGCCGTGCGGCGGCGCGCTGCTGGCGCTGGTCAGTCGGCAGACGCAGTTCAGCCAGATTGCCCGTGCCTTACGGCGTATTGAGCACCATTTTACCGACAGCCTGAGCGTGGACCTGTTGGCCGCCGAAGCCAATATGAGTGTGTCTGCGTTTCATCATAACTTCAAAGCGGTCACCAGCACCTCGCCGTTGCAGTATCTGAAAAGCTATCGCCTGCACCAGGCGCGCATGATGATGTTGCAGGAAGGTATGAAGGCCAGCGTGGCCGCCATTAAGGTGGGATATGAGAGTCCGTCGCAGTTTTCACGCGAATTTAAGCGCTATTTTGGCGTTACGCCAGGGGAAGAAATGATGCGGATGCGCCAGGCGGGATAGCCGTCAGATCCGGCAGGGGGCACTATATCAAAGGTTTACGGGCCAAAAAACAACAACACATTGATAAATAGTAAGAAAATCTAAATAAAATAAATTATTGAGAAGAGAGTTAAAAAGCCATATATTGGCCGCGTTTTATGCAGGGTACCCATTCACTTTAATTCAATTAATTCAACTGCGGCGTGACTGACACCCCCGGTTGTAGGAGAGATATGATGACGGATAAAGTCCGTATTGATGCTTTAGATGCCAAATCTTTTGATGGAAACAATGAGACCTATTTGGCCAGACAGGCCGAGTTTGAATCTAATGTAAGGAGCTATCCGCGCAAATTGCCGTTTGCAATTGCGAAAGCTCAGGGTGTTTGGATTACAGATGTTGAGAATAATCAATATCTTGACTGCCTTGCCGGCGCGGGAACGCTGGCCCTTGGACATAACCATCCGGACGTTTTACAGAGCATCCAGAATGTCATTACCAGCGGCTTGCCGTTACATACTCTAGACCTGACCACGCCGTTGAAAGATCAGTTCTCAGAATACCTGCTGTCATTACTGCCAGAGCAAGGTAAAGAGTACTGCCTGCAGTTCACCGGTCCTTCCGGTGCGGATGCGGTAGAAGCTGCGCTGAAGCTGGCGAAAAAAGTCACCGGCCGTGCCGGTGTGATCAGCTTCTCCGGTGGCTATCACGGTATGACCCACGGCGCACTGTCTGTGACGGGTAACCTGTCACCGAAAGAAGCCGTCGATGGTATGATGCCAGAAGTGCAGTTTATGCCTTACCCACATCTGTACCGTTGCCCGCTGGGCATTGGCGGTGATGCTGGCGTAAAAGCATTAACTTACTACTTCGAAAACCTGATCAACGACGTTGAGAGCGGTGTGCGCAAACCTGCAGCCGTGATCCTGGAAGCGGTGCAGGGCGAAGGCGGGGTGAACCCGGCGCCGGTTGAGTGGCTGCAACGCATCCGTAAAGTGACCGAAGAGCACGGCATTCTGCTGATCATTGATGAAGTTCAGGCTGGCTTTGCCCGTACTGGTAAATTCTTCGCCTTTGAACACGCGGGCATTCAGCCGGACATCATCGTGATGTCTAAAGCGGTCGGCGGCGGTCTGCCACTGGCGGTGTTGGGCATTAAGAAGAAATTCGATGCCTGGTCTCCTGGCCACCACACCGGCACCTTCCGTGGCAACCAGCTGGCGATGGCAACCGGCCTGACCACGCTGAAGATCCTGAAAAACAACAATGTTGCCGATAAAGTGGCGCAGCAGGGCGAGTGGCTGAAAGGCAAACTGGCTGAGCTGCAAACACGTTATCCGGCCATCGGCCATATTCGTGGCCTGGGCCTGATGATCGGTATCGAATTCGTGAAGCCGCAGGAAGCGCCAGATCATATGGGTTGCTACCCGGCTGATGGCGATCTGTCTGCGCTGATCCAGAAAAAATGCTTCGAAAACGGTCTGATCCTGGAACGTGGTGGGCGTAACGGTTGTGTGCTGCGTCTGCTGCCATCCCTGTTGATCACCCAGGAAGAGCTGGGTATTTTCCTGGATAAATTTGAACACGCCCTGCTGTCTGCTGGCGTTAAACAGTCTTAACTGGAGTAAGTTGATGTCCCGGTTAAACCCGATTCTGGCCGACTCGGTGCAAAGCACCGATGCGTACCAGCAAGCGATCAAACAGACCAGTGAAGCCGTCGTGCAGTGGCTGCAGCAGCCTGAGATGTATCAGGGTAAAAGTGTTGCTGAGCTGCGTGAACGTATCCAACTGGACTTTACTTCTCAGGGTCTGGGCAACCAGGCCGCCATTGAGCGTGCGGTTGAGTTCTTCTTAAAAGACAGCCTGTCGGTGCATCACCCACAGTGCGTCGCTCACCTTCATTGCCCAAGCCTGGTGGTGAGCCAGGCGGCTGAAGTCCTGATCAACGCCACCAACCAGAGCATGGACTCCTGGGATCAAAGCCCGTCAGCCACCATCATTGAGATGAAGCTGATTGAATGGCTGCGTACTCAGGTAGGCTATCAGGCGGGGGATGCGGGCGTCTTCACCAGTGGCGGCACCCAGAGCAATCTGATGGGCCTGATGCTGGCACGTGATGCTTTCTTTGCCGCCAGGGGCCACTCTGTTCAGCAGGATGGCCTGCCAGGCGACCTGAGCAAGATCAAAGTGCTGTGTTCTGAGAACGCCCACTTCTCCGTGCAGAAAAATATGGCGCTGATGGGGCTGGGTTACCGCTCCGTGACGCTGGTGAAAACCGACCGCTTTGCGCGGATGGACATCAACGACTTAGCTGAGAAAGTCGCGCAGGCGCAGGCTAATGGCGAACAGATTCTGGCGATTGTGGCGACAGCAGGCACTACCGATGCGGGCGCTATCGACCCGCTGCGGGCGATTGCTGAACTGGCGGCACAGCATAAAATCTGGGTGCACGTGGATGCGGCATGGGGCGGCGCGCTGTTGCTGTCTGAGAAATACCGCGACTACCTGGACGGCATTGAGTTGGTGGATTCCATTACCCTGGACTTCCACAAGCAGTTCTTCCAGACCATCAGCTGCGGGGCGTTCCTGTTGAAAGAAGCCCGTCACTATGAGCTGATGCGTTACCAGGCGGCTTACCTGAACTCAGAGTTCGACGAAGCGCAGGGCGTGCCGAATCTGGTGTCCAAATCCTTGCAGACCACGCGCCGTTTTGATGCGTTAAAACTGTGGATGGGGCTGGAAGCATTAGGTCAGCAGCAGTACGCTGAAATCATCGATCACGGTGTGACGCTGGCACAAGACGTGGCGCAGTATGTCACTGAGCAGCCATCACTGGAGCTGGTGATGCAGCCACAGCTGGCGAGCGTATTGTTCCGCTATCGTCCGGCGTCGCTGGCGACTGCCGATGACGCGGCGATTGCACTGATCAACCAGAAAATTGGTGATGCCTTGCTGGATTCGGGCCGTGCCAACGTGGGTGTGACGGAATCGGACGGGGTAACCTGCCTGAAGATGACGTTACTGAACCCAACGGTCACCTTGCAGGATATTAAAACCCTGCTGGCGCTGGTTGAAAAGACGGCAGAACAGCTGTAAAACGCACTATGACGGGGAAGAGCAACCGCTGTTGCCCCGTTGATCAAAAAGCCCGGTCTTACCGGGCTTTTTTGCCTTTCACGACCAGCGCAATACTGCCGACTAAACCAATCGAGAGCATCACCAGCGGCAGAACCATCAGGCAGGCCATCACCTGATCTTCATGGCGTTTAATAAACGGCACCTGACTGATACTGTAGCCAAAGCCCACCAGAATCGTGACCCATAGCAGGCCACTCAGCCAGTTGAATAGCTGAAAACGGCCGTTTTTCAGGCCCGAAATCCCCGCCAGCGTTGGCAGAATTGTGCGCACGAAGGCCAGAAAACGCCCTACCAGTAACGCCATCAGACCGTGACGATTAAACAGATGCCATGCGCGTTGATGATACTGTGCGGGCAGATGCAGTAACCAGCCTTTGACCAGCCGGGTATTCCCCAGCCACCGTCCCTGAATATAGCCCAGCCAGCAGCCCAGACTGGCGGCCGTGGTCAGAATCAGCAGCGTCGGAATAAATGTCATCACGCCTTTGGCGATCATGGCACCTGCCAGCAGCAGCAGGCTGTCACCCGGCAAAAATGCGGCGGGCAACAGGCCATTTTCTAAGAACAACGTCAGGAACATAATCCCGTAAACGATCCAAATTACATCCGGATTGGCCAGCGCGGCAAAATCCTGATGCCAGAGCGCCTGAACAATCTCGTGTAGTACACTCATTCTTTATCCCGTGACCGCTTCGCCTTCATACCTGGCGCCTTGCTGTAGCGCCAGCTCGTTGGCTATAGAAAACACCCATTATTCTGGCTATCGAAACTTCGTTGCTTAGTGTAACTGTAAATGAGTGCCAACACCTTGATCAAAGGCGCGAACCCGAGACGCCATTGATCAATTGTTGAGGTTTCGGGGATTCAGCGGCTCAGGCGGGCAAAACCGGCGGCCAGGTCATCAATCAAATCGTCCACGTTTTCCAGCCCGATATGCAGGCGCACCAGCGTACCGGTGAAATCCACACCGCCCGCCGGACGGATCGCCGCGAGTTCTTCCGGCTGGTTAGCCAGAATCAATGATTCATAGCCGCCCCAGGAGTACGCCATACTGAAGTGAGTGAAGTGGTCGAGGTAATGTGCCAGTTGCGTATGGCTCAGTTTTTCCTTTAGCACAAAGGAGAACAGGCCGCTGCTGCCGGTGAAATCACGCTTCCAGAAAGCATGACCTTTGCACTGCGGCAGCGCCGGGTGATTGACCACCGCCACTTCAGGACGCTCTGCCAGCCAGTGCGCCACGCGCAGGCTGCTCTCTTCATGCTGGCGCAGACGCACCGCCAGGGTGCGCAGGCCACGGCTGGCCATATAAGCCGTATCGGCATCGACCATTTGCCCCATCAGATAGGAGTTTTCCCGCAGCTGTTCCCAGCAGCGTGCATTAGCGACGGCGGTGCCAATCATCGCATCGGAATGACCAATCAGATATTTGGTGCCCGCCTGAATGGAGATATCTACGCCAAAATCCAGCGCGCGGAACAAAATGCCTGCGCCCCAGGTATTGTCGATCATAATGATCGCGTCGGGAGCTTTGCTGCGGATTGCCGCAACGATCGCCGGAACGTCCTGCACTTCCATAGTGATCGACGCCGGAGACTCCAGAAACACCACGCGCGTATTGGGCTGCACCTTTTCGGCGATCTCGCTGCCGATGGTGTGATCAAACCAGGTGGTGCTCACATTCATTTTACTCAGGATTTTGGTGCAGAAATCCTGCGTTGGCTCATAGACGCTGCCGCTCATCAGCACATTATCCCCGGCGGAAACAAAGGCGAGGATAGCATTGGCCACCGCTGCCGCACCGCAAGGGTAGAGTGCACAGCCGGCACCGCCTTCCAGCTCGGTCATCGCTTCCTGCAATGAAAAGTGGGTCAGGGTGCCACGGCGCCCGTAAAACAGCTCGCCGTCTGCCCGTCCGGCAGTGGCCCGTTTTTTGTCGGCAACCGTATCGAATACCAGTGAAGAAGCACGCTGAATCACTGTGTTTACGGATCCCTGGGTATAACGTTTGCTACGTCCGGCACGAATCAGTGCCGTTTCAATTTTTTCGCTGCTCATAAAAATCCTGTGTCATTTTTACCCTTTTTTTAACGTTAACACGGTAGCCGTTCAGGGGAAATTCGACAGGCGCATAAGTGATGAAAATTCACCATCAGTGCGAAAGTCGGTTCCGGTAATCAACGAAACGAGCATAAAACGTCCAAAAAGTTGTAAATAGTAATGAGAACTACTATCAATTCCCCGCTGTTTTGGTATGATCCGCGATAGAATTTTTCGCTATCAGCAATTGACGTTGGAGACACAGCGTGACAAATGATTTGATGCAGATGGACCTGTCCGTCTGGGGCATGTATCAGCATGCAGACATCGTGGTTAAAGCGGTGATGATTGGCCTTCTGTTGGCGTCCGTTGTCACCTGGGCTATTTTCTTCAGCAAAAGCATTGAGCTGAGCGCTGCGCGTAAGCGTCTGAAACGTGAGCAGCAGTTGCTGGCTAGCGTACGTTCGCTGGAAGAAGCCTCTCAGGTGTGTGAGAGCTTTAAAGGCCACAGTCTCAGCACGCTGTTGGTGAAAGAAGCGGAAAACGAGCTGGAACTGTCAGCCGGTTCTGACGACAACACCGGCATCAAAGAGCGTACCGGTTTCCGCCTTGAGCGTCGCGTTGCGGCTTTCAGCCGTCATGCCGGTCGTGGTAACGGCTTCCTCGCAACCATTGGTGCGATTGCACCGTTTGTCGGTCTGTTCGGTACGGTCTGGGGTATTATGAACAGCTTCATCGGCATTGCAAAAACGCAGACCACTAACCTGGCCGTTGTTGCTCCCGGTATTGCTGAAGCACTGCTGGCCACCGCTATCGGTCTGGTTGCGGCGATCCCTGCGGTAGTGATCTATAACGTCTTTGCCCGTACGATCGGCAGCTACAAAGCCTCACTTGGCGATGTGGCGGCACAGGTTCTGCTGTTACAGAGCCGCGACCTTGACCTCGCTGCCAGCGAAGGTGCCCATCGCGTTCAGTCTGCGCAGAAACTGCGGGTAGGTTAAGCATTATGGCAATGCGATTAAACGAAGATCTCGATAGCAACGGTGAAATGCACGAAATTAACGTGACGCCGTTTATCGACGTCATGCTGGTGCTGCTGATTATCTTTATGGTCGCCGCGCCACTGGCCACCGTTGACGTGCGTGTCAATCTGCCTGCGTCCACCAGTTCGCCGCAGCCGCGTCCTGAAAAACCGGTGTATCTGTCGATCAAAGCCGACCGTCAGCTGTTTATCGGTAATGATGCCGTGACGCAGGAAACGCTGGTCGATACGCTGATTAAGCAGACTGAAGGCAAGAAAGACACGACCATTTTCTTCCAGGCGGATAAGTCGGTCGATTATGAAACCCTGATGGGCGTGATGGATAAACTGCGCCAGGCCGGGTATCTGAAGATTGGCCTGATGGGCATGGAAACCGTCAGTAAATAATCTCGCAGGGGCGACCATTTCTGGTCGCCCCTTTCGTTTATACCTGAATCGCCGGCTCTTTCAGACGCCGTACCTGATACTGCTTCACCAACCACTTAATCATCAACGAGCCTGCCAGCCCGCATAGCGCGGCAATCGTCAGCCATACGCCCGGCATCGCTTTATCTCCGGTAACATGAATCAGATAGCTGCATATCGCGGGTGTAAAACCGCCAAACAGCGCAGTCGCCAGGCTATACGCCAGGGAGAACCCCGTCGCCCGCACTTCAGCCGGCATCACCTCCGTCAGATACACCACCATGGCCCCGTTATAGCTGCCATACAGGAAGGAGAGCCACAGTTCCGCTTCCAGCAGATGGGTTAGGCTGGGCGAGCCGACCAGCCAGTGCAGCACCGGCCAGGCAGTAAGAATCATCAGCACGGTAAACAGCAGTAACAGCGGGCGGCGACCGTAGCGGTCAGAGAGAGAACCCATTAGCGGCAGCCAGATCAGATTGGAGACCCCAACGCACAGCGTGACAAAGAAGCTCTCTCTGTCGCTCATCATCAGCACTGTTTTGCCGAACGTAGGGGTAAACGCGGTGATCATATAGAACATCACCGTGGTGGTGACCACCATCAGCATGCCGGCGAGGATCAGCGCCCAGTTACTGCCAACCGAGTGCATGATCTGACGCATCGTCGGGTGATGTTTACGCTGGCTAAAGGCTTCTGTCTCCTCCAGCATCCGGCGGATCCAGAACAGGAACGGCACAATCATACAGCCGATGACGAAGGGAATGCGCCAGCCCCATTCGGTCACCTGGCCTTTATCCAGCAGATGGTTAAGCAGCAGGCCCAGTAGTGCCGCGAAGATCACCGCAATCTGCTGACTACCAGATTGCCAGCTGACGTAGAAGCCTTTTTTGCCCTTTGGCGCGATCTCTGACAGATACACCGACACACCGCCCAGTTCGACCCCGGCTGAGAATCCCTGGAGCAAACGCCCCAGCAGGATCAGGATCGGGGCGGCCATGCCAAGGGTGCTGTAGCCCGGTACAACCGCAATGGTCAGTGTACCCATCGCCATTAGCCCGAGTGTGAGCAGTAACCCCTTACGACGTCCATGCTGGTCAATATATGCGCCGAGGATAATTGCCCCCAGCGGACGCATCAGAAATCCTGCGCCGAAGGTCATCAGCGTCAGCATCAGTGAGGCGAAGGGGTCATCCCCGGGGAAGAAGGTTTTGGCAATGGCGGTGGCGTAATAGCCAAACACCATGAAATCGTACATTTCGAGGAAGTTACCGCTGGTAACGTTGAAGATTGTTTTCGCACCGCCTTGCCGCGATGTATTGAGCTGGGGGATTATCGCCATGACCGCATCCTTTTTGTGTTTCTCTCGTTTTTATCCTGCCAGGGCAGTCATGTATGTGATGGCGATCACTCTGTTAATTTACAATTTATTTACATTGGTAATCAAAAATTAACAGGAGATGTGGAGTTTAAAATCTGTACACCTTTCTGCACCGTCTTCGGGCAATCTTCAATGAGAGTTCACATTTGGTTATATTTTATTGCATTTCTTATTTCTCTTTTTCGTACCGCATATCAACAGGATGGTTCGTTTTCCCTGTTTCCGCCCTCGACATGCTCTGAGTGCTGACTAGCCTTATTGGTGAATAAAACTGTTATCAACAGCCGGAGGAACCATGGCAGACCAATATGAAATGCAGAATCCTCTCACCCAGTATCCCGCCACTGAGTACCCGAAGCAGCGTCAACCTGCACCGGGCGTGCAGGCCGATATGCGCCCACGGCCGGATTGTGGTGAAAATAGCTATCGTGGCAGTGAACGACTGAAAGGGCGTAAGGCGCTGGTGACCGGTGCCGACTCCGGTATTGGCCGTGCGGCGGCGATAGCCTATGCTCGTGAAGGGGCGGACGTGGCGCTCTCTTATTTGCCGGATGAGCAGCGCGATGCCGAAGAGGTTGCCAGGCTGGTTGAGCAGGCGGGACGTAAAGCCGTACTGCTGCCGGGGGACATCAGTGATGAGGCCTTCAGCAAAAAACTGGTGGAAGACGCCCGGGAGCTGCTGGGTGGCCTGGACATCCTGGCGCTGGTCGCCGGTAAACAGGTGGCGGTAGAGCACATTGCCGACCTCACCACCGAGCAGTTCCGCAAGACGTATGAGACCAACGTTTTCGCGCTTTACTGGATCACACAGGCGGCCATCCCCCATATGCCGGCGGGCGGCAGCATCATTACTACGTCATCCATTCAGGCCTATCAGCCGAGTGCGCATCTGCTGGATTATGCGTCCACCAAGGCGGCGATCCTCGCGTATACCCGGGCGCTGGCGAAGCAGATTATCGATAAAGGTATTCGGGTGAACTGTGTGGCACCGGGCCCCATCTGGACGGCGTTGCAGATAGCGGGCGGGCAGACGCAGGATAAGATCCCGGAATTTGGTCAGCAGACGCCGATGAAGCGGGCAGGGCAGCCTGCGGAGCTGGCACCGATTTATGTTTATCTGGCTTCGCAGGAATCAAGTTATGTCACGGCAGAGGTGCATGGTGTGACGGGTGGGAATCACTTAGGTTAGTGTGACTCACCGGTTTAAGGGCCTTGACTTCAAAACGATAAATCCACCGTCACCGTATCATTATACGTCCCAGCGACAGGCGTCGCCTGACTGGACAGCACCTGCGCATTGTAGCTAAACGTACGGGTGAGACCATCCGTACTGGCGATGCCGGCAGTGCTCGGTACCCGGTCAGCCGCCACACTGCTTCCCCAGCGGGTGGTACCCGATCCTTTATAAATCTCATACGCCAGCTGACCGCCCGCGGCGCTGGTCATATAGCGCTGCGTACCAACGGCATGCAGGCCATTGCTCATACCAACGCTGTAGGTGCTACCTTTGGTGCAGATCACGTTGAGAGTCTGACTGATGGGGTTGAACTGGCTGACCAGAGGGGCGCTGCTAAAGTTGACGTTGGGCGCAGTGATCGTCGTGCAGTCTTTGGAAATCGCAATATTCACGACAATAGACTGCGTGCTGCTGCCGGTTTGCTGTGAACCCAGCAAGCAAAGACCCAGCGCACCAATGCCCGTACAGACGTCGTAATTGACCGTGACCGCCAGCGTGACGGTGTAGTTACCCTCCGCGACCACCGCGCCGGGAACGGTACGCAGGTAAAGGGGGATGTTAAAAATCACCTGACCGGTGCCGCCAATATTCAGGCCAAGCAACTGAGAGCGCGACATAGTGTAGGTTGCACCATTGATCGTCAGTTCGCTGGTGGTGCAGGCGGCGTCGTAACAGAGCTGTATCGGGATCAGGTCCGAGCCCTGTTTCATTGCGCCACGATTACCAATGATTGAGCCAGTAGTAGCACCGGTCAACTGGAGCTTAACGGTGTCGCTGCTCAACAGCGCCAGCACCCCGGCACCGCAGTTAACGGTAATATTTTGTGTGACGGTGCTAATGCCCGTATTAACGGTAAACGAGCTGACGGGGCCAAAGCTGGCCGTCACCGTCGGCGTGGTACAGGCTGCCAGCGCAGGCAATGTGCTCACTATCAGCAGGATAGCGCTGCACAGCAATAACAGTTTTCTCATGGTGTATTTCCTGAAGGTAACGGCGGCAGCGCACAAACCAGCGGGCCGTAGGTGGTCAGTGATTTAGGCCGTCCACCGGAGACGGTCAGTTCCGTGTCACAGGTGCGTCCATCCGGGGTTCGTACATGGATGGCGTTGCGTACTGCCAGGTTTTCCATCCAGACAATACCGTCCCAGCCAACATACTCCGTCTGCTGACCCTGACGAGTGATCTCGCTGGAGAGCGGCAGCGCCTCACCGTTCTGGTCATGCAGGATCACGCTGGCAGCACGCAACGGCTCAATGGGGAAATGCAGCAGATAGCCGCTCTGGCGCTTCACTACGAGCCGCTGCTCGACGCTGCTGCTGGTCATATCGGCCGGAAGATCGAGGGTGTCGATATCGTATTTTGCCGGATAATAGGAGCTGACTCTGGGCACCAGCAGGTAGCCTTTTTTGTCAGTCTTGCCCATCAGCTGGTTTTCAAAACGCACATTGATATCCGGGTAATCCGTTTTCACCAGCACAAAGGCATCCGTCACCTGGTTAGCGGCAAACACGCCGCCGTCCATCAGCACCAGGGAACCGGATAAATCACCATATTGAGTGCTGTAATTGTCATCGCCGTAGAAGCCTGCTGAGGTTTCCATTTTCTGGTTACGCCAGCGCAGGGTGCCCTGACGGTAGTTGCCCCCATCGCTCTGATTGGCGACCGAGGCATCCCACGCAAAACCGCCATCGGTCGGCATGGAGTGTGACAGGCTGAGACGCTCTGAAGCGCCGCCCTGCTGATTACGCTCTACGCTGATGCTGGCGCTGGTCATATCGCTGAAGGGGATCATCAGGCCAATCGCACCGGACCAGTCGCCTTGCTGCTGGTCGCGACTGGCGGAGACATACAGGCTGGAGTTTCCCCACAGAGTCCGGCTCCACGACAGATTCAGCAATCGGGTTCGTTCGCCGCTGCCGCTGGTGATATCAATCAGTGCTGCACCCAGGCTACCGAACTGATCCAGCGACACGCTGGCATTGTACTGTGCGCTACGGCGGCTGAGCGTGTTGTATTCGATGTTGTCGCTGTAGTTCTCACGGTCGGCATACAGGGCGAGGTTACCAAAACCGGTGGTGCGTTTGGTCTGTTGCATACCCACGCTAAAACGATTGGTGCTGTACTGATAGCCCCAGCTGTACTGCCTGCCGCTCTCTCCCTGCATCTGGCTCTGGCTGACCGCCCCGTTAACCACGCCGTATGCCCCCAGTTTGAGTTGTACACCCGCGCCGCCCAGTGCCAGTGACGGCGCAGCTTCGGCATGGCTTTCCAACGTCAGCCAGTCGATCAGCCCGTAGCGATAAGAACCGCTGGTCGCCGCTGAACCGTAATCAAAATTTTTCACCCCGTAGTTCTGGCGCAGGGCCCCGGCGGAGAAAGAGTAATCAGACAGCCCACTTTTCAACAGGTTACTGGCGACATAAAACGGTAGCGTGGTACTGACCCGCCGCCCCTGAGCATCGGTCGTGACCACCACTGCATTCCCTGCGCCGTTAACAAACGGCATATTCGTCAATGAGTAAGGGCCGGGCTGCACGTCATTACTGCTGGTTTTATAGCCATTGACGAAGAGATCAACAGTAGAGGGGACGGCGGCCTGGCCGGAAAATGAGGGCAGAGGATACGTGACCAAATCCGGACGCAATGAGAAATCGCGCGAAAGCTGAATACCGCCGAGGCGGACGCTGCTACTCCACGCCAGCGAGTCGCTGATCAGATCACCGACCTGCCAGTCCAGGGCATTTTCTTCATTTTGATTCGACCAGTGGGTGTCATAACGGATATAGCCATTTTCCAGATAGCTGGTCTGGCCGGAGAGCTGCTGCTGGTAAACGCCATTGCTGACAAACTGGCCGTAACCGCCAAACAGGCGCAGCTCATTTGTCGCTGACAGACGTGAACCCCCGCCAGTCGACTGACTGACATACAGGTCATAATTTAACAGCGCACCGCTGCTGCTACGTCCTTCATAACGGGGGCCGTTATGCGTGGTGCCCGTAAAGGTCTGCTCGGGAAGCCATTCGGGCGGTACATTGATCAGGATACGCTGGCGCTGGCGGTCATACTCCGCTTTGACCCGATCCATAGCGGAGACATCCATAATTGATGAGTTGATTTGCGCGCTCGGGATGCCAGCCTGCTGAAGATCGGCGGCACGCAAAAGATAATGCCCATCACGAAACTGCACTGGCACCACCATGCCGCGATCCTCATCATTGACCACCAACCCCAGCATATAGCTTTGTGGCTGATCTGCCTGGCCTCCGGCGCTGGCAGCGGGCGGGGGTGGCAGTGAGGTATAGGTTTCAGCACTGCATGTCACAGAAGACAGGCAGGTCAGCAGGCCGGTCACGATCAGAGTGCGGTGCCGTCCCGGCACCAGGCAGCGTCTGTTCATCGCCTGGCGGCGGAACTGGTGCTACGCCAGGTCTGATTTTGCTCCAGTTGTGCACTGATTTCGGCACGTTCTGAGGCGGGGCTGCTCAGCGGGAAAGTGTTACTGGCATTGGCCAGTACATAGCCCAGCAGGCTTCCGGCGAGTTTTTTCCCCCCTAGTTCGACATTACTTAAGCGCGCATGAGCGTTACCACGATTAGTGATTTCAAGCGCCTGTTTTCCTTCGCGATTGACCAGCCGCCAGCTGAGGTCAGGGCGGGCGGTCGATGGATCAAGGCCGCTGCCGTAGACAAATAATGGTACGGAATAGCGCATCTGGAGCGTCACTCCGGTCTGGTCTTCACCCGGTGCTTTTGGCGTAGGGATTTCATCCAGAATGACCCGATAAGCGGCTTCCTGACCGGCGGCGGGCGGCGTTTGCTTAATCAGACGCACCAGCTGGCGTTTACCCGGTTCAATGCGCACCATCGGCGGGCTGGCAGCCACCTGTTGCTGGGTCTGATATTGCTCCTGACCATTAACCTGCTGCCAGCCAAATACGCGCACCTGCATTAGCGTGGTGCTGGCACCGCGGTTTTCCAGCCACAGTTCGGTGGCTTTATCGTTCTGACTGATTTTGGGGTCGATCGGCCAGATGAGCACTGAGTTCCCTGCATGGGAATTGAATGCCAGAACGCTCAACAGCAGAGTGAATAGCACGCCTGTGAGATGATGTTTTTTCATTATTGCTCCTTCAATTCCCCGAAATTACCAGCTCAAAGTCACCGTCAAAGTATCGCTGTAGGTCCCGGCACGGTTAACACCGTTCAGTTGTAACTGGCCGTAGATCGGCAGCGTGATATTGTTGGCATTGCTTAGCGTCAGTAACACATTCTGATTCACCGGAATGGCGGTGGTGTGAGCGGCACTGGTGTACAGGCTATACGCCACCAGGTTGGTGTTGCCGGCCACTCTCAAGTTGCGCGTGGTGGTGTAGTTACTCCCGCCGTTGATACTCATATTCAGTGTTGTGCCCGGCGTGCAGGCCAGCGTAATACTGGAATTCTGCACATAGGCGGCATTGGCGGTGACGCTGCCTACCCCGGGTTGAGTGCCAAAGTCGAGCGTACCGAAAACCGTGGGAGCCGTGCTGGTGATCACACAGCCATTGACGATAGAAGCACTGACCCCAAAATCGGCGGTAGGCAATGCGTTACTGCTGCTGCTGTAGGCCAGCAGCAGTAACGTGAACGGACGAATAACGCCCGCATGTCGCCTGAGCAGCTCCCGCACGATGGACTCCCCTGTCGCGGCAATCAGTAATTCACTGCAACGTTAATCGTATCCGTGTAGGTGGCGGCAGGAATGGCGGAGGTATTCCCCCCACCAGCAATACGACCATAAATCGGATAGTTATCTCCGTAAGTCGCATCGGGGGTGCCGACCGGGGCGATATTGGTGTTATTGGCAATTGGCGTGGTGTAGTCAGTATTGGGGTACAGGGAGTAGGCGATACCCACGGTGGCCGTGGTGCCGCTGATCAGATAGCGTGGCTGCGTCGTTTCTGTGCCATACACGGTGGTTGGCTTAGCACTGCTGCTGGTGATTTGCACAGAGTAGGTCGATCCCGTGGAGCAGCGAACAAAAATACCATTACCCACCGTACCGACAACGGCGGCGGTTTTGATATCAAAGGTCGCGGCACCACCAGGGAATTCCAACGTACCCAGGTTACCAATGGCACCCGGAGTGGCGACTTGCCCATTGACCAGGCAGCCCGCTGTCAGTACCAGTCTGGCGGTGATGGTTCCGGTGGTGGTGGCGGCAAAGCCTGAACTGGCTACGCCAAGGCTCAGGCCGCAGCCCAGCAGAAAAAGCTTAGTTTTCATAACTATTCCTTACTAATTAAAGTGATGAACTTGCTTTTCCGCCTGATGAAATATTGTCGTCAGTGTGACTGAACAAACATAAAAAATAATAAAAACCCTTTAGCGGGTAAAATATAACGTAAGGAATAATCTGTTATTTGAATTAACGCGTTAACATTGATTGACTTAACTATAGTTCAGCCTGGCCAGGCTGATAACAGAATCGTAAAAATATTATTTATGTGTTACGCCTGACATAGATAAGCAGGCTTTACCACCGCGTGGCGACAGGGATTGGAAAATTTTCAAGAATATTCCTATCCTGATCTAGGCGAAGTATCGGGCCAATGCTATGTTCACTGCCGAAGAAGAGGAATATTAATACACTATATAAATTATAGGGATATATCTTATGCCTGTAAAAATCCTCTTCAGGTTCCTTCACTTTCCCCTGTGGCTGCTAAAGCTGGCTGATTTTTCGCCGATAAATAAGCACAAGCCTGGGGTGATTAATAATGACACCGGGTCACTACACACTAAGCCGAAATGGCTACTGCATTCGAGATTGTCATATGCTCATGAGTTCGTACGATCAACTTCTGGTTATCGTCTCTTTTATCGTCGCGTTTCTGGCCTCCTATACTGCGCTGGACATGGCGGGACGAGTTGCCACCTCCAGTGGCAACGTTGCCCGCGTCTGGCTATTCGGTGGCGGTTTTGCCATGGGCGTTGGGATCTGGTCTATGCACTTTATCGGCATGCTGGCGATGAGTCTGCCGATGGTCATGAGCTACGACGCCAGCCTGACGGTGGTCTCCATGGTGATCGCTGTGGCGGCATCCGTCTTTGCGCTGTGGATCGTGTGTTACGGTGAACTGCCGTGGTATCGGCTTTGCGGCGGGGCGGTGATCATGGGCAGCGGAGTCGTGGCGATGCACTACACCGGCATGGCTGCTCTGGCGGTCAATCCCGGTATTATCTGGGACTGGCGCTGGATCTGGCTATCCGTGTTGATTGCACTGGTTGCCTCCGGTGCTGCGCTATGGCTGGCTTTCCGTCTGCGTCAGGGCACCGGCCGCCTGGCACTTATGCGCAGCGGCGCTGCACTGATCATGGGTGTCGCTATTGCCGGGATGCACTATACCGGCATGGCGGCAGCCAGTTTCCCGATGGACAGTCACGCCACGCATCTTGGGGTTAACAGCAACTGGCTGGCGATTCTGGTTGTCGTCGTGACGCTGGCCATCCTCGGTATTACGCTGCTGGTTTCAATGCTGGATGCTCGCCTTCAGGCACGGACGTCGGTGCTGGCATCCTCTCTGGCAGAGGCAAACCGCGAGCTGGCACAGCTGGCGCTGCATGACAACCTGACCCGCCTGCCAAACCGCATCCTGTTAGAAGATCGTCTCGACCAGGCCATCAATAAAGCCTCGCGCGAGGACTCAAAATTTGCCCTGTTGTTTATGGATCTTGATGGTTTCAAAGCCGTCAACGACGCCTTCGGCCACCACATTGGCGACAGCCTGCTGATCGCGGTGACCGAACGCATGAAAGAGAAAGTGCAGGGGCATCACACGCTGGCCCGCCTCGGCGGTGATGAGTTTGTACTGCTGATTGAGATTGACGATCCTAACGATGCTGCCGCCGTGGCGGATGCGCTGGTGAAGGCCGTCGAGCGGCCATTTGATATCTCCCGCTACGAGCTGGTGGTGTCGCTGAGTATTGGTATTGCTGTCTTCCCGGGCGATGGACTCGATGAACGTGAACTGATGTTTAACGCCGATGCCGCCATGTACCACACTAAAAATAACGGTCGTAACGGTTACAGCTTCTTCCAGCCGTCGATGAACACCATCGCACAGAACCAGTTACAGCTGATTAATGACCTGTGGCTGGCGCAGGAAAATAAAGAACTGCGGCTGTTTTATCAGCCTAAATTCTGTGCGCCACGTGGGCCGATTATCGGTTTTGAAGCACTGCTGCGCTGGCAGCATCCGCAACGTGGTCTGCTGACGCCGGATGTCTTCCTGCCGCTGGCAGAAAAAACCGGGCTGATCGTCAGCATCGGTAACTGGGTGATCGGGGAAGCCTGCCGCCAGTTGCGCTGCTGGCATTTGCAGGGCAACAGCCAGTGGTCGGTCGCCGTCAACCTGTCTGCATTGCAGTTTGAGCAGGCCGGGCTGGTGGAAACCGTAGTGAAGGCGCTGGAAACGCACCACATCCCGCCGGAACTGCTGACGCTGGAAGTGACGGAAACCACTGCGATGCGCGACCCGGATGAAAGCATTCGCATTCTGACCGAACTAACGGAACTGGGGGTGAAAGCCTCTATCGATGATTTTGGCACCGGATATTCCAGCCTGCTGTATCTGAAGCGTCTGCCGGCCAGCGAGTTGAAAATCGACCGTGCATTTGTGAATGAGCTTCAGGCACAAACGGAAGATGCCACCATCGTCACCGCGATTGTGGCGCTGGCGCAAACGCTCAATCTGAAAGTGGTCGCGGAAGGGGTGGAAACGGCCGAACAACAGGCATTTCTGACAGGGCTGGGCTGCAATACCTTACAGGGTTATCTGCTGGGTCGTCCTGTGCCACCGGAGAACGTCCCGGGCCTGAAGCAGTATGTTGACGGCGATGATGGCGTTGAGACGCGCGAGGAAGATGTCCCAAAGTTGGCGGCGGTCATACCGCTCTCTGACGTGGTATAATAGTTTTCTCTTTTGTTAAAATGGCCTGTAACAGTCGTGGCAAAATATGAACAGCTGGTGGCACAAATCCAGCAGCAGATCGAGACGGAGATATGGCTGCCGGGGGAAAAACTTCCCTCGTTGCGTCAACAGGTTGAGCTGAGCGGCATGAGCCTGATGACCGTAATGCACGCTTATCAGGTGCTGGAAAGCCAGGGCTGGATCCAGTCGCGGCCGCAGTCAGGTTATTATGTTGCGCCGCGCGCCGAATTTCTCAGTCAGCCTCTTAGCCATCAGAAAGTGCAGCTGGCTGAATCTGTCGATATCAATGCCTTTATTTTCGATGTATTACAGGCCTGCCGTGACCCGCAGATGGTTCCATTTGGTTCCGCGTTTCCTGACCCGGAACTCTTCCCTCAGCGTCAGCTGATGCGTGCGTTGACCACCGTTTCTCACAGTATGAAAGCCATCGATGCCCTGCATAATCTGCCACCGGGTAATGAAGCGCTGCGCAAAACACTGGCGCAGCGTTACGCCTTACAGGGCATTCAGGTCTCCCCGGATGAGATTGTGATCACCAATGGCGCAATGGAGGCCCTTAACCTCAGTTTGCAGGTGCTGACAGAACCGGGTGACTGGGTGGCGATAGAAAACCCCTCGTTTTACGGTGCGTTGCAGGCGATTGAACGTCTGAAGCTGAAAAGCGTGGCCATCGCCAGCGATCCACAAACCGGTATCGATCTCGATGAGCTGAGCCGTTCGCTGGCCCGCTGGCCGATTAAAGCGCTGTGGATGATGACTAACCAGCAGAACCCGGTCGGCTGCACGCTCAGCAAAGAGAAAAAGCAGCAACTGGTCGCGTTACTGGCCCGGCACGGCGTGGCGCTGATTGAGGATGATGTTTACAGCGAACTCTATTTCGGCCACGAAAAACCCCTGCCGGCCAAAGCATTCGACCGCGAGCATAACGTGCTGCACTGCTCCTCATTTTCTAAAAATCTGGTAGCAGGATTTCGAGTCGGCTGGGTGGCTGCGGGAAAACATGCGCAGCGCATTCAGCGTTTGCAGTTGATGAGTACCTTGTCGACCAGCGCACCGATGCAGCAGGCACTGGCCACTTACCTCGGCACGCGCAGCTATGATCGCCATCTGCGGCGTTTACGGCAGACACTCGAACAGCGTAAAAATCTGGCGCGTCAGGCTCTCAAACGTTCTCTGCCTGCCGGGGCGCAAATCAATGATTCACGCGGTGGCTACTTCCTGTGGGTGGAACTGCCCAAACAGGTCAATACGACTGAGCTTTATTACCGTGCACTGCACAACAATATCAGCATTGCCCCCGGAAAAATGTTCTCCTCCAGCGAGCAGTACGCCAACTATTTTCGTTTTAACACCGCGTGGTGGGATGAGTCGCAGGAAGTGGCGGTCGCCACATTAGGACGATTAATCGCAGAATTACTGCCGTAAGGGTCAGGCATGCCTGACCCGCATCGGGTTATTTTATACCGCTGAAGCGCTTTTCTGTCCCCAGGTCAGGTGGAAGACATCATAAAAATCGACTTCACCTTTTAACGACAGCAGCTTAGTAATGCCCTGCTTAACCTTGTCCGGCACATTGTCACTACTGAGGATGTCGCTAATCGCCCGTTCAGACAGGGTGCGCACATAATACCATTCGCCGTTGTAGCAAACGCGCAGATCAAGGGTATCGATATCCTCAAAGCGGTATTTCGGGTTCACGTCCATGAGCATCAGGCCGCTCATCAGCATGATAAAAATAGTCGCCCCCCAGAACGCGGGCCAGCCCAGAAAGTCCGTGGTAAAGATTAGGGCAACCGTCAGAATGTAGCACCCGTACATGGATGCCCAAAGCCCCGGATGGGTCTTCAAAAACTGAAAACTGAAGCGCGGTTTATTATCGCGTTGCTCTTCGCGATTCAATGTATCGATCTCGCGCAGCAATATTTTTTTAACTTCTTCCATTAGTGACCTCTGCAAAACAGTTCGGGCAGAGTGAAAGTAAACCATGTTTGCACCTATAATAGCAGACACAGTTTATCGCTATTCAACTATAACAGTTGCTCACAGGGATGGGCCAGCTGTCACCTGCCGTGGCAATGTATAAAGTTCAGGCCATTCCCGATGGCCTGCTGATAAGGGAATAAAAAACAGATGGATTTAATCAAAGCCCCTGCTGTCATTGGCTTTACTCTCCTGCTCCTTACCTCCACGGCGAAGGCCATCGACTGTGGGCGCGCCTCCAGCGTGGTAGAAAATACCGTCTGTGATAAGCCGGAATTGATGTGGCTGGATAGGGTGTTTGTTAATGCATTCAGTGAACTGCAAATGCGCGAGCCACAGCATGTGAATCAGATAGCGAAGGAGATGGCCCGGGAGCGTAATACCTGCGTTAGCGACAGCTGCCTGCGCAGTGCCTATCTCGGTGGCCTGAGCCAGCTGTATGATGCGGATCGCCAGGTGGACTGGCAGGGCGTCTGGTGGAATGTCAGTGCACCTCACGGCAATGGTGGAAAAATTCGTATCAGCCAGCTGGCAGGCGATGAGTTCAATATGGATGCATCAGTCTGGGGAGGGGTGTACCGGTCGAGTTTCAGCGGTAAAGTGACGCTGTCCGACGGGGTAGGGTTTACCGATAAAATTGTCTGGGGTGGCGGGTGTTCAATTGTTCTGATCCCGCGCCCGGATAACCGCCTTGAAGTCAGCAGCGATTCGCATGGACGCTGCGATATGCTGTTACCCGGCAAGACGTCAATTGACGGGGTGTACGTTAAAGCGGATAACGATCCGCGTCTGCCGGCCACGCTGTTAACCCTCGGTATTTTACCGAATAAAGCCCTGGACGATCGCTTTCGTCAGCTGACAGGCAGTGACTATGCGCAATATGTTGCGACGGCAACCAGTTTTGTCTACAGCCAGGACCTTGACCAGTTTGGTGCGACGGTACTCACCCTGTGGGTAAAAGGCATGGCGAACCGGCAGTCAGCCATCATCATGTACACGCCGGAAGGGAAAATCTGGGCGCTACGGGTCAGCCCTGACACCGATAACGGCGTGGAAGTGGATTATGTGACCACCGAGAAGGATAAAGAGACCATGCCCAAAACGCTTCAGGCATGGCGCACCCTGTTTACCGACCGCTAAGGAAACCGGCCCATTGGTACTATCGGTAACGTACCATTTGGCCAGAAGGGGTGATCATCAGGCGTTCTTTACCCAGCCGCAAGGTGTCAAAATGCACGCTGTTGTTTTCCGCATAGCCAAAAATATTTTTAATCATCCGCGTCTGACCATCATCTGCATAATAAATTTTATGGAAAGTAAACATCACACCTTTGGCATTTTGAGTTTTTTCTTCCAGGCTGATTTTGGCCATAAAACGATTATCGTTTGGGCTGGTCAGGGTCATCATCACGGTGTTCCCTTTGCCGTCGAAGCGGGTATCATAAATTTCACGCTGGCGCGCCAGCAGGTCGTAATACCCCAGCTGTAAATTTACTTTAACGAAATCCTCCGTGAACAGGCCCTTATCCCCTGGCAAATTTTTGATCACTGCCACCCCAAGGGGGACCAGCAAAGTCACGATCAGTAAGCTAATTGACGCAGTTGGCCATTTCATTAATTTTTCGTTCGCCTTCACGGTAGATTAGAGCGCTCAGTTGAGCACCATCCGTACGCCAGTTGATAATGTTCATCGCCAGCTGTTTACGATCGCACTGATTCGATAACGTCATGGTGTAGTTCAGCGTCGTGCCGGAGGTGTAATAGAAAATTTCCATATTCACTTTCTGATTTTTCAAATTTTGATTCAGCGTAAATAGCACCGGTCCCAAAAGCTTATTTAAATCATAGGACGCGGACGTGTTGTCCCATCCCCGGCGCAATTCCATTAGCTGAATATGGCTGTACGGGACGGAGTTTTTTTTCACCAACTCGCTACTGTTTACCGGAAAAAGCGCTCGCCCGGCCCACGCCAGCACGCACAGTAACAGTAACGCCTGAAAGAAAATAAGCCAAAGCCAGAATACGCGACGTAAGCGTGGTTTCGGCTCCGCGTTAATCGTTGTTTCCGTTTCGGCCAGCCCGGGTAATATCGCAGGTTCTACCTGGTGCATATCCTGCGGGGGTATCCTCTCCTCTTGTACCGATGTCTGCTGCGAGGCATCGGTCAGGCTATCCGCTTCTTCTTTGTCATAGCAAATACGTTGGCAAAATTCTGCCTCAAGGATATAGCCCTTTTTAGGGATCGTTTTAATAATACGCTGCTGCTTGCCGTCATCCTCCAGCGCCACGCGCAGCGCATGAATCGCATTCGGTAAACTGTTAATACCAATAACCCGCCGTTCCCAAACCAGCGTAGTGAGCTCATCACGACTTAATGTTTTTCCAGCATTTTCAGCCAGTACTAGCAACAGTTTGAATTGATATTCGCCCAGGCGCCGTTCTTCACCACTGAGTTGATGGAGTAACGTACCGGACGAAAAATCGACGTACCAGTGGTGAATAATATAATCCGCTGTCATAGCTTGCCATTGTTCAGAAAAATCAGTGAATATGCTGGTGAATACTTCTGGCGATAATCGGTAATTATAATCTAATTTCCATAACAATTGCTGTAGTCGTAACGCATTAAAAAATTCAATGAAAAGGCGTCCTGTTATTTAAATTGAGGCCACCCGGTAATGGGAAATAAATGTTACATACAGTAATAGTAACAATGTGTTATCGAGTGATCGTAAAGTCAAATCTCAGGGTGAAGGGGATGAGAGGTGGGTAACAACCAATGAATTTGGCTTAAGTTCAGTTAAATTAATAAGTTATGTGATCTGCGGCGTGGGGAAAAGATTGCAAGCTGGCAGAATAGTGCCACAATTAATTTAACAATCACTCAACAAGGCAATTTGACCAGGAGCCTGATATGGTGACCCATTCTCGCAGTGTAATGTTAATGATGTCGTTTGCTGCCGGGACCTTTGCTGCAGGTGCCTCCTCAAACCCGCGCCATCTGATGCTGGCGCAGCCCTCACAGGGCATCCCCAACAACCCGCTGCCGCTGATCATCTATCCACAGGTGGTGCCGGACGAGCCGGAAGAAGGGGCAGAAGAGATATCGCCAGACGATTTGGCGCTGTGGTTCCGCGCTGAGTTTGCCCGCCACGGTTGGCCGGTCAGCTGGCACGCGCCGATTTATCCCTACACCCATTATCACCCGAATACCCATGAATTGCTGGGGATCACCTGCGGCTGGGCCGAGATCCTGTTTGGTGGCGAAAGTGGGCGCATGGTCACCGTTTATGCGGGTGACGTAATACTGATACCGGCGGGTGTCGGACATCAGCAAATTGCCGCCAGTGATGATTTCATGGCCGTTGGTGCTTACCCACCGGGCGTGACGCCCAAAACCCTGCGCGACGAGCAGGCATTGATGGAACAGTCTATGCTTGAAATAAAACGCGTCGCGATGCCCGAAACCGACCCCGTTACCGGTGGGGAAGGCGCACTGACTGAGGTCTGGCACCCGCTGACTCGTTAAGAATCTCTCTCATCGTTTGACCGGAATGCACCATATTGGTGCATTCTCATTCTACGCTTCGCTTTCCCTGACCCGATTTGTCACCAGGCTGTTGTTCGTTCCTCGTTCTGTGCGGGGCAGGCCGCTCATTCCGACTCTGGCACACTTTGTGCAACTCTTATTCAGGTTCACAGACAGCGGTAGGGAAATCATGAATCAAAGCTATGAAATAGCGTCACACTTTTATGATGAGATGTTGCTGAACGATGGACGCTATCGCGGGCACTATCGGGAATACTGGCAGTGGCTACAGCAGGCTGACCAGCAGGCGATTGCGCGCAAACGTGAAGAGGCGGAACTGTTGTTTCACCGCCTGGGGATTACTTTTAATGTGTATGGTGATGACGGCGGTGCCGAGCGTCTGATCCCGTTCGACAGCGTACCGCGGATTATTCCTGCCAGCGAGTGGGCAATGCTGGATAAAGGCATCCGCCAGCGCGTTCAGGCGCTGAATGCTTTTCTGCATGACATCTACCATGACCAGCGCATCCTTAAAGCCGGGATCATTCCCGCTGAACAGGTACTGGTTAACGATCAATATCAACCCTGCATGCAGGGCCTGAATCTGCACCGTAACCTCTACGCGCACATTATTGGCGTGGATATGGTGCGCAACAGCGATGGCGAATACTACGTGCTGGAGGACAATCTGCGTACCCCGTCCGGCGTCTCCTACATGCTGGAAAACCGCAGAATGATGATGCGCCTTTACCCGGAGCTGTTTGCCGATCAGCGCATTGCCCCTGTCGAACGTTATCCGTCTCTGCTGCTACAAACCCTGCGCGAAAGCTCGCCGATCAACGATCCGGTGGTAGTGGTACTGACACCGGGCCGCTTTAACAGTGCCTACTTTGAACACAGCTTCCTTGCCCAGCAAATGGGCGTGGAGCTGGTGGAAAGTGCTGACCTGTTTGTCAAAGATGGCGCGGTGCTGATGCGCACCACGGCCGGGCCGTGCAAGATCGATGTGATCTACCGCCGTGTGGACGATGCCTTCCTTGATCCTCTGGCGTTCCGGCCGGATTCGATGCTCGGTGTGCCGGGCCTGCTGTCGGTGTATCGTGCGGGCAACGTGGTGCTGGCTAACGCCATCGGCACCGGCGTGGCCGATGATAAGTCGATCTACCCGTATGTACCGGAAATGATTCGCTTCTATCTGGGGGAAGAGCCGCTCCTCAACAACGTACCGACCTGGCAGTGTCGCCGCCCTGATGAGCTCTCCTGGGTACTGGCTAACCTCGAAAAGCTGGTCGTGAAGGAGGTTCACGGTGCGGGGGGATACGGCATGTTGATTGGCCCGGTGGCCAGTAAACAGCAGTTGGCCGATTTCCGCGCGCTGTTACTCGCCAAACCACAGAACTACATTGCACAGAACACGCTGGCACTCTCCACCTGTCCGACTTTTGTCGATCAGGGGCTGGCCCCGCGTCATATCGACCTGCGTCCCTTTGCCCTGAGTGGGGCGGATATCCGGCTGGTGCCCGGTGGCCTGACGCGCGTAGCGCTGACCGAAGGTTCGCTGGTGGTGAACTCATCGCAGGGCGGTGGGACGAAAGATACCTGGGTTCTGGAGGATGACGCATGCTGAGTCGCACGGCCAGTGGCCTGTACTGGATGGCGCGCTATTTAGAGCGCGCAGAAAATATTGCACGCGTGCTCGACGTCACAAACCGTCTTTCTCTGATGCCGGTGCGCGGCAGCCACAATAATGAGCTGCGCGTGCCGCTCAATCTGACCAACACGGATGAACTTTACTGGTCGGTCAGCGATCGGCTGAGTATGTCACAGCTGTTCAGCTTTTTTGCCTTTGATGAGCGTAACCCCGGCAGCATTTTCAATTGCTGGCAGGCAGCCTGGAACAACGCCCATGCGGTTCGCGGCAGCCTCTCTTCTGAAGTCTGGGAGAGTATTAACTCCAGCTGGATTGAACTGAGAAAAATGCGGCGTCACGGCGTCAGCAGCGACGGTGCGGATGCCTTCTTCGACTGGGTTAAAGAGCGCTCACATCTGTTTCGTGGTGCGATGTTCGGCACCCTGATGCGTGGCGATGCCATGAGCTTTATTCGTCTGGGAACGTTGCTGGAACGTGCCGACTGCACGGCACGCCTGCTCGATGTTTATCAGTATCTGACCGATGACGATGATGACACCGTGCGCGAATACTACCGGCTGGATACACTGCTACGTTCAGTGTCCGCGCGCGAAGCCTATCACACCATCTACAAGCAGCAACTGGCGGCGGACGGCGTCAACGAGATGTTGATCCTGCGTGAAGAGAGCCCGCGATCGTTACGATCCTGTCTTGATGAAATCGCAAGGCAACTCGATCAAATCGGCAGCAGCGGTGAAGACAGGCCGCGTTACTTATTGACGATACTGCATGCGCAGCTGCGTTTCAGCAGTTGGGAATCCCTGATGGATGACGGGCTGCATGCCTGGTTGCAACGTTTTCTGGGTGAACTGGCATTGATTGCTGACAGCATCCATCACACTTATCTGGAGGCGAAATAATGAAGCTGACCATCGCGCATAAAACCTGTTTCAGCTATCAAAGCCTGGTGCGTCAAAGCACGCAGTACCTGCGTCTGACGCCACAGGACTCGGTGCATCAGCATATTATTTCGTGGGATCTGCTGCTGCCGGAAGAGGCGATCTGCACCACCGACACCTGGGGTAATGTGCTGCATGTGCTGACGCTCGACCGTCCGCATCAGGAAATCGAGATTGAAGCTCGTGGCGTGGTGGAGATCCTCGACGACGAAGATAGCGCCCCGGACCCGGACTGCATGCTCTCGCCGCTGGTGTTTTTACGCATCACTCCGCTGACGCAGCCTGACGCGGCGATCAACGATTTTGCCCGCCGCTATTACCGTGAAGAGGCTCCGCTGGACAGTCTGGAGCGCCTGATGGGCGAGTTGCTGTTGAAAATGCCTTACCAGCCCGGCAGTACGCTGGTGACGGATACCGCCGCGAAAGTGTTTGCCGCCGGCAGCGGGGTTTGTCAGGATCACAGCCACGTCTTTCTCGCCTGTTGTCGCAGCCTGCATATTCCCGCCCGTTATGTGAGCGGCTATCTGTATACTGACAACGTGGAACATGTAGCCACGCATGCCTGGGTGGAAGCCTGGGTGGGCGGCAGTTGGCACAGTTTCGATATTACCAATAATACCCGCAGCACCCGCCAGCATCTGAAACTGGCGGTGGGGGTGGATTATCTGGATGCCTGCCCGGTGCGTGGAATGCGCCTTGGCGGTGGCAGTGAAGATATGCAGGCAGTGGCTGCGGTACAACTGGTGTTTTCGCAGCAGTAATCTTTTATCGGACTCACTATGACCTATTGTGTAGCTATGCGTTTATCGTCAGGGATGATTTTCGTTTCCGATTCCCGAACCAATGCGGGCGTGGATCATATTTCCTCGTTCCGTAAGCTTCATGTTTTTCAGCAAGATGGCGAACGGACCCTGGTGCTGCAAAGCGCCGGTAATCTGGCCACCACCCAGAGTGCGCTGAGCCTGCTGCGGCGTGGCTGCGAAGATGGCAAAAATCCTAGCCTGATGAACGCCACGAACATGTACGATGTGGCGCTGCTGGTAGGGGAAACGTTACGTTCGGTGATCAAGCGCGACGGCGAGGAGTTTGGCGGCACGTTGATGCTGGGCGGGCAGATCAAAGGCGAAGAGCCACGGCTGTTCCAGATCTACCCGCAGGGCAACTTTATCGAAGCCAGTACCGATACGCCGTATTTCCAGATTGGGGAAAGCAAATACGGTAAGCCGATTATTGACCGCGTGCTGCGTTTTGATACACCGCTGGATCAGGCGATGCAGTGCGCACTGATTTCGATGGACTCCACGCTGGCGAGTAATATTTCGGTGGGGTTACCGCTGGATGTGATGGTCTATCCAACGGACAGTTACAGCAGTATGCAGCAGTATCATATTACTGAAAAACATCCCTATTTCTCGCAGATCCGCCAGTTATGGAGCAGTGGTTTATTGAGTGTGTTCTCGCAGTTGCCACCGCTGGAGCTCGACGAATAACCCCGGGCGAGGCATGCCTCGCCCCTACGCAGCGCCACCCGCGCAGGACGGAAAAAACGGTCGGCCTGTACGCCGGTCATCGTAGGGGGTGGGCATGCCCGCCCCGCATTACCGGCATCCACCCGGCGTATCCTGGTTTTCTGCCATGCGCAACAGCATGCGGTGGCCGATGGTGTTGTCCCAGTTAAAGCTGTTTTGCAGCACCACAATCGCCGTTTTATGCTTCAGATCCATTCCGATATAACTGGCATAGCCGCCAATAAAACCGGACTGGTAGAGAATGCTCTGCCCATTGAGATTGTTGCTCAGCCACGCCAGTGCGGAGGAGTCGTTTTGCGCCTCTTTAAAGCGGATGGTGGTGGCATCAATAAAGGCTTTATCCAGGGTCGGATCGCCGCTGCCGTACAGATGGGCACTCAGATAGGTCAGCAAATCGTTGCCGCTTGACCACAACGATGCGGCACCCACCATATAACCGTTAAAATTCCAGTCCGGCACCGCCTCTCCGCGCTTCACAAACTTCGGCTGATCCCCGGCATGGCCGCGTGCACGCAGCAAATAGCCCGGCAATCGCTGCGGCTGAAAACCGGTATGACGCAGGCCGAGTGGCGCAATAATCCGCTGCCCGGCGATCTGCTGTGGCGTCTGGCCCGATCGCTGTGTGATGGCGTAATCAAGAATGGCGTACCCCAGATTGGAATACATCACCTGCTGATGACGCGGGCGGCTGAAATCCTGCAAATAGTTCAGGAACTCGCCGTCATCAAGATCATCGTAGAAAGGCTCACCGTAAAACAGATACGCCGTCAGCTTGCGAAGCATATGCAGACTGGGCATCTGGCGTGGTAGCCCGGCAGTATGCGTTGCAAGCTGTTGCAGCGGGATAGCGCGTGCATCTTCACTCAGGGGAACATCTTTGCCGATGAGCTGGCCGAGCGTCTCATCCCAGCGCAGCTTCCCGTCAGCGACCAGCAGCGCCGCACTTTCGGCGGTGAACCCTTTGGTGACAGAGCCGACGGCAAACAGTGTATCGCCGTTGATGGGAATACGTTTATCGGTATCGGTATAGCCGTAGCTGAATATATGGCGCTGACGGTCTGCACCCAGCACGGCCACCACCATGCCTGGTGTGCGCTGCTGGTCAATCTGCGGCTGCGCCAGTTGATCAATCTGCGCATTGAGCGGCAGGCGACAGCTGGCCTGCAAGCTGGCTGCCGCTGACGTATCAATACTGTTGCTGGACAGCGAACCACACCCGGCTAACAGCAGACAGAGCAGAGGAAGCAGCGTTTTCAGGTTCATCATGAGGAGTCAGTCATGCTGATAATTTTTACTGCCACACGTGGATTATGCTGCCAGGAGGGAAAGGGACGCCATAAGGTGCGAAAAATTTCCGAAAGCACGCGTTGTAACGATGCGGTAAATAAAAAAATATCAATAAATTGAATGGGTTATAGTTGGGCGCATTTTAACCTGAACGCCTGAAGAACAGCAAGAAAAGCCGTTAATTCCCGCAATATTCAGTGCAATCTGAATCCTTCTTCTCTTCAGGGCGGCGACACAAATTCATCGGGTATTTCACCTGTCATTTACCTGACATGAAAATGTCATCCGGGCTGGTTAGTGTGCCGATAAAACACCTGGAGGCTAACCCGTGTTTACAGTTGAAAGCGTATTAGACGATCTCAGTCCCGGACATGACACCCCCTCCTGGCAGAAAAGCGTGCTGCGCCGCCTGCTCCATGAAAAAGAGTTCCAGCAGTTCAACCAGCGCAACCGCCACCTGAAAGGGCTGGATATGGTGGAGCAGGTGCTGGAGTACCTGGATGTCAGCTGTGAACTCAGCGAACGCGACCTGGAGCAGATCCCCAGCACAGGACCGGTGGTGATTGTTGCCAACCATCCGCTGGGAACGCTGGATGGTTTGGCGCTGCTGCATGCCGTCTCTCAGGTGCGGCGCGATGTGAAAATTGTCACCAACCGTCTGCTGAACTGCCTGTCTTCGCTGAGCAGCCTGATGGTGCTGGTGGACAACATGGGCAACCGCACCAGCCGCCAGCAGGTGGGGCAGATGCAGGAGCAGCTGGAAAACCAGGGCGTGCTGATCTTCTTCCCGGCGGGGGAAGTCTCCCGCTTTGGCAGCAAGGGTGTGAAAGATGGCAAATGGAGCCACGGTTTCCTGCGCCTGGCCGCCCGTTTCCGCGCGCCGGTGGTGCCGATCCACGTCAGCGGCCGCAACAGCGCGCTGTTCTATCTCACCTCAAAAATCTATCAGCCGTTGTCGATGCTGTTACTGGTGCGTGAAATGTTCGGCAATCGTGGCGTGCGGCTGAAATTGAAAATCGGTAAGCGCATCCCTTACGCCAGCTGGCATGATGGACACACCCCGGCGAAAGAGCTGGCGGCGCGTTTTCGCCGTCATCTCTACCGTATCGGGCTGGGTAAATCCGAGTTGTTCCAGACGGAAGCTGCCATTGCGCGCGCAGAAGATCGCGCGGTGCTGAAGCGGGCACTGGCCGGATGCGAAGTGCTGGGGCAACTGCCCGACGGTAAGATGATTTACCTCTATCGCCGTCAGGGCGAAGACTATGTCCCGATCCTGCGTGAGCTGGGAAGGCTGCGTGAAATCGCCTTCCGCGCGGTGGGTGAGGGCAGCGGGACGCGACGCGATCTTGATGATTACGACGACGACTATTATCACCTGATTTTATGGGATGAAGAGGCGCTGGATATCGTTGGCGCTTACCGCTTTATTCCCACCGCTGAACAGTTCGAACGAAAAGGCTTTGAAGGGATCTACAGCCACAGCCTGTTCCATTACGACCACCAGATGAGCCCGGTGCTGATGCAGGGCATTGAACTGGGGCGCAGTTTTATTCAGCCTGCCTATTGGGGCAAACGTGGCCTCGATTATCTGTGGATGGGCATTGGCGCGTATCTGGCGAAATATCCGCAGTACCGCTATCTGTTTGGCCCGGTTTCCATCTCGGGAGGTCTGCCGCTGGCGGCGCGCGATCTGCTGGTGGCATTCTATCGTCTGTACTTTGCCCCGGACCTGCCGCTGGCCACCTCACGCCGTCCGTATCCGGCCTCGCTGCCTGATGTGCTGGCCCAGTTCAGCGGTGATAACTACAGTGACGATCTCAAACGTCTGAAGCGGCTATTAAGCAACCTGGGTACGGGGATCCCACCGCTGTACAAGCAGTATTCCGAGCTGTGCGAAACCGGCGGGGTACAGTTTATCGACTTCGGCAGTGACCCGGACTTCAACCACTGTATAGACGGGCTGGTGCTGGTGGATCTGACGAAGTTGAAAGAGAGTCGCTTCCAGCGTTATATTGCGGTGCATCATACGCCACCGATGGCAGAACCTCTGGCCGACTGATCGCTGCGGGCCTCGGCACGCGCCATCCCTGGCGCGTGCCGCCCGGCTTACCTCAAACTGGCCCCCTCCCCGTAATAGAGTGCTCGCTGTGTGTGTTAAAACAGCCACGATGGTGTGTTTCTTTATTCTCCCGTAATCTTTTATAAATCGTTTTTTTACTATTTGTTATTCACCGCCATTGGCTTTACCTTTCCCTGTCCTTAACAGATTAAATCTATTAATCAATCCACTAACAGGTTCCGTTTAAATAAACAGCCATTCGTTTTATGATTTTATTCATCAACAAGGAAGAGATATGGCTCAGGATATTTTTATCAGATTTACCGGTATTGAGGGCGAATCCCAGGATTTTGCACATAAAGGCGAAATTGACGTTCTGCGCTGGACGTGGGCTGCCCGCCAGCCATCCAATATGCACTCAGGAAGCGGCGGTGGCGCAGGGAAATCCACCGTCGGCGATCTTTACTTCGATCACTTTATTGATAAATCCAGCCCCAATCTTCTCCAGTATTCCCTTAGCGGTAAACCGATCCCCGAAGCGGTGCTGACCGTGCGCAAAGCGGGCGGATCGCCGCTGGAATATCAGATCATCACCCTGCAAGAGGTCATCATTACCCGGGTGGCGTTGATCTGCTATGACAACATGCCCGCACCACTCGAAAAGGTCGCCATCGCGTTCTCGCGGGTGAAGATGGATTACGTGCTGCAAAATGCAGAGGGGAAAACGGCGGGAACCGTTTCAATGGGCTATGACATCAAAGCCAATACGGTGATCTAAATCGCCTCAAGGGAGGGAAACCAATGCTATACGTTAATGAAAATGGTCATATTTATGCCGACCGTATTAAGATCAAAATATTCAATAATATCGAGCATGAAAAAATGGATGCGGTGAATGGCATTGTCGTGCATCAGACCAATGCCTCTACAGCGAGCAGCACCTTTCATAGCTATCAAAACAAAGGCGCCGCTGGCGCTCACTTTCTGATTGACAGAGATGGCACCATCTATCAAACCGCCTCATTGTTTAAAGTCACCTGGCATGTGGGAAGGCTACAATCCCGCTGCTATCTGACGAAAAAATGCGAGCCGGCAGATTTGAAAAAAGTGACTGAACTGGAAAAGTCATGGAAAAATTACGATAAGGTGCATCAGATTGAAAAAGTGAAAAATTATCCGGATCGATTCCCCAGTAATGTTGACAGTATTGGGATAGAAATTGTGGGCAAGGCGGAAAGAGTAGAAAATCCTAAAACTGGGAAAACAGAATTCGTTTATGAAGAGGTCAATGAGCAGCAGAACGATTCTCTGAATTGGTTAGTTAAAGAGCTTGTCAGTACGCTAAAAGTCTCAATGAATGAAATACATCGTCATCCGGATATTGGTAGGAAAAACTCAACTGAGGCCAGCACAGCGAAATGGTAAAAATGACAAATATCTTCACGGCTATTTTCTGCATTTTCATTGTCGTTTCAGTTCATGCGCAGGCAAGAGTTGTCAGCCACCTCGAGGTTAAAGGTATCGGGTTGTACTCTGACCAACGGAATGATAAGGATGAAGAAATAGCCTGCAAGGTCTTCAGGCCGACAAAAAAACAGATGACCCGATATTTCAATCTTTCTAAAGAATCGGAAGAAAGTGGAAATCTACTTCATGAATATTACTCACCCTGCCTGGCGATAGGTAGCGTCAAATTTAAAGACGGTACTTCAGGCCGATGGACAGTACAATCCAGCGGTTTAGGGATTGTTGTTTTTGAAAATGGGAAATCATCCGTCTTCTTCCATAAAGACAACCAATGGACCGATCCTTATGCCTGCACCTACGGTTTAGGCGACGATCCAATATGTTAAATCACCACTGCGCCAGAGATGGCGCAGTTTTTTCTGAAAAGGGAAATATATTTTCAATAATGAATGTAAATAAATCATTAATTATTATTTTTTTATCTCTGTTTTTTTGCTCGATGCAAGTTCAGGGAAGGACGGTTATCGATATCGATATCAAAGATGTTGGTCAACAGTCTCAAGGTCGTGAAGATAAAAATGAAGAAGAAGCCTGTAAAGTATTTATACCGAATAAAAAACAAATGATTCGTTTTTTTAATCTGGCAAAAGAATATAAAAAAAGTGGGAATCTACTTCATGAATATTATTCTCCCTGTGTTTCATCTGGTTCAGTGAAATTCAAAGACGGTTCATCCGGAGACTGGACGGTACAATCCAGTGGCCTGGCATTTGCTATTCTGGATAATGGAGAGTCACTCGTCTTCTTCCATAAAGACAACCAATGGACCGATCCTTATGCCTGCACCTACGGTTTACAAAACGATCCTATATGCTAATTAACCCCCTTTTCTAACACGGGCACCGTTTGTGCGGGGATGGGGCTGGGGTGAGGTAAGCCGGACGTCACGCGCCAGAACGCTGCGTGCCGAGGCCCTCATGGGTGCGTCTTTTGCCGATCCGGCGTGCCCACCCCGGCTCCAGCCCTGTCACTGCACTACGAGCACACAGGCTTCTGCCATTATCTGCCCGCCTTTGTGCATTTAGCGCGAAAGCATTGTGACCACGATCCCGATTTAAAATCATTACACATCTGATTTAATTAATATTTAAAAAACCGTTACGCCTGGCGTAATGGTTATAGCACTGGGTGTAATTGTTTGACTGCGCCCCGGCGTGCAGACTCGGTAATCAGACTGAAGCATCCCTGACAGGATGCGCTTACAGGAGGTTACATCATGCTTACCCAATCATCCCCCCGAATCTGGGATACGCGTCGCCGCGAAAAACAGCGCCGTATTGCCAGCCTCGGGCTCACCCACAAAGTTCTCCCTACCGATGATTTGATCGCCATGCTGGAAAAACTGATTGTCCCTGGCGACCGCGTCGTTATGGAGGGTAACAACCAGAAACAGGCCGATTTTCTGTCCCGATCGCTGGCGCAGGTCAACCCGAAAAAACTGCACGATCTGCATATGATCATGCCGAGCGTCGGCCGTAGCGAGCATCTTGATATCTTCGAAAAAGGGATTGCCCGCAAGCTCGATTTCTCATTTTCCGGCACCCAGAGCCTGCGTATTTCGCAGCTGCTGGAGGACGGCCTGCTGGAAATTGGCGCCATTCACACCTACATCGAACTCTATTCGCGGCTGTATGTTGACCTGATCCCTAACGTGGCGCTGGTCGCGGGTTTCAAAGCCGATCGTAAAGGCAATCTCTACACCGGTCCCAGTACGGAAGACACCCCGGCACTGGTCGAAGCGGCGGCATTCCATGATGGCATCGTCATTGCCCAGGTGAATGAACTGGTGGATGACGAGAGCGATCTGCCGCGCGTCGATATCCCCGGTTCGTGGATCGACTTTGTGGTGGTGGCGGATAAACCCTTCTTTATCGAACCGTTGTTCACCCGTGACCCACGCCTGATCAAACAGGAGCATGTGCTGATGGCGATGCTGGCGATCAAAGGCATCTACGCCGAGCACAAAGTGCAGTCGCTCAACCACGGTATTGGGTTTAACACCGCCGCCATCGAACTGCTGCTACCCACTTACGGCGAACAGCTGGGCCTGAAAGGCAAAATCTGCCGTCACTGGACCCTGAATCCGCACCCGACGTTAATCCCGGCGATTGAAAGCGGCTGGGTGGAAAGCGTGCACTGCTTCGGCGGTGAGCTGGGAATGGAAAAATACGTTGCAGCGCGCCCGGACGTGTTCTTCACCGGGGCCGATGGTTCTATGCGATCCAACCGCGCCTTCTGCCAGATGGCGGGCCAGTATGCCGCCGATATGTTTATCGGCTCCACCTTACAGGTGGACGGCGATGCGAACTCCTCCACCGTGACGCGTGGCCGCCTGTCGGGCTTTGGCGGTGCGCCCAATATGGGGCACGACCCGCATGGTCGCCGCCATGCCACCCCAGCCTGGCTGGCTATGATCAACGAACCTGACCCGATGGCACGGGGTCGCAAGCTGGTGGTGCAGATGGTGGAAACCTTCCAGGCTGGCGCAAAACCGACCTTTGTTGAAAAACTGGAAGCGGTCGAGGTGGCAAAAGCGTCCGGCATGCCGCTGGCCCCGGTCATGATCTACGGCGATGACGTTACCCACGTACTGACCGAAGAGGGGATTGCTTACCTCTATCGTGCGCAGTCGCTGGAAGAACGGCGGGCGATGGTGGCGGCGGTCGCCGGGATTACCGATATCGGTCTGGGCGTGGATGCGAAGCGGGTGCAGCAGCTGCGGCGCGAAGGGAAGGTGGCCTTCCCGGAAGATCTTGGCATTCGCCGTACCGATGCCACCCGTTCCCTGCTGGCGGCAGGCAGCGTGGCTGACCTGGTCGAATGGTCCGGCGGGTTGTATGAGCCTCCGGCCAAATTCAGGAGCTGGTAGTGAACCTGCAACGGCAGTGGGCTGCAAGTTCGGCGGAACGCCATGCACAGCGCCTGGCCGCGCTGGCAACACGTTGCCTGGTCATAGAAGCCAACCTCACGCCGAAACCAGGATTGGTGGATCGCCGGGGTAGCGGGGCGCATCACGACCTGACGTTGGCGCTGATGGAGCGTTCTGCTCACAGTCTGACGCCAATGTTCCGCGAGATGGCGCGACAGAGCTGGCAGCGTCCGGCGGATATCGCTCTGCGCCAGTTGGTGGGCCGACTGGGACGTGAAGGCGAAGCGGTGATGATGCAGGTGACTGGCGGAGTGAATACGCATCGCGGTGCTATCTGGGCTCTGGGGTTGCTGGTCTCTGCGGCTGCCATGTGCGGAGGGCGCGGTAGCCCGACGCAGATAACCCGTATGGCCGCGCGCCTGGCACAGCTGCCGGATGACGCTGCGCCGACGCTGTTCAGCAACGGCCTGCGCGCCTGTTCACGTTATCGTCTGCCCGGAGCACGGGAAGAGGCTCAGCAGGGGTTCCCCCATGTGATGAATCTGGCTCTGCCGCAGCTCTGGCAAAGTCGCCAGCAGGGGGCGAACAGCAACGCAGCACGGCTGGATGCGCTGATGGCGATCATGACCTCGCTCAGCGATACCTGTGTACTGTCGCGTGCCGGAATGCCAGGGCTGGAAGCGATGCAGCAGGGGGCGCGGGCGGTACTGGTGGCAGGCGGGGTGCAGCAACCTGCAGGGCAGCAGGCGCTTCAGCGGCTGGATGCAGCAATGCTGGCGCTGAATGCTTCACCAGGCGGTGCAGCCGACCTGCTGTCTGCCACGATTTTCCTGGACCATGTCCATTGCTCGGGCCGGGGATGCCCGACCCCTACAAAAGGATGGGCGTAGGGGCATGCCCCGCCCGCAACAAACGGTCGTCCTGGCGATGTGTGGCAACCCGCTGTTCGTAGGGGCGGGGCATGCCCCGCCCGCAACAATTGCTCATCCCCGCAGACGAGCAATCAATTTTAAGAGGATCTTATGCAACAGATAACCTTGTCTTTTCCGGCTACACGCCACCTCAGCGGTAAGGTGCTGGCGGGTGTGGTAGGGTCCGGCGATATGGAAGTGCTGTTCACAGCGAACAGCAGCCATGTCCTGAGCGTGGCAATCACCACCTCGGTCGATAACAGCAGCCCGCGCTGGCAGGCGCTGTTTGAGCGTATCAGCAGCTTTGGCTCACTACCTGCCGGGCAGATGACCATTCATGATTTTGGTGCCACCCCCGGTGTGGCCCGCATCCGCATTGAACAGGTGTTTGAGGAGGTAGCCGATGCGTAATGACAGCAGCTTTATCGAACTGAAAGCGCGTGAGCGCGCACGTCTGCTGCTGGATGACGGTAGCTTCCGCGAACTGCTCGACCCGTTCGACGGCATCATGTCGCCGTGGCTGGGTGCACAAGGCGTTGTGCCGCAGTCTGATGACGGCATGGTGGTGGCAAAAGGCACCATCGATGGTCAACCCGCCGTGGTGATTGCCATTGAAGGGGCATTCCAGGGCGGCAGCATGGGCGAAGTCTCCGGGGCGAAAATGGCGGCTGCACTGGAACTGGCCGCTGAGGATAACCGCAAGGGCATCGCCACTCGCGCAGTGCTCTGCCTGGAAACGGGTGGCGTACGGCTACAGGAAGCCAACCTCGGTCTGGCAGCGATTGCGGATATCCACGCCGCCATTGTCGACCTGCGGCGCTACACCCCGGTGGTTGGCATTATCGCGGGCACGGTGGGCTGCTTTGGCGGGATGTCGATCGCCGCCGGGCTGTGCAGCTATCTGATTGTCACCCGTGAGGCCCGGCTGGGGCTGAATGGTCCGCAGGTGATTGAACAGGAAGCGGGTATTGATGAGTACGACTCTCGCGACAGGCCATTTATCTGGAGCATGACCGGAGGAGAAGTGCGCGCCCGCAGCGGCCTGGTGGATGCGATTGTCGCTGACGGTCAGCATGTCGTTCAACAGGCCATGCGTACGGCGCTGGCGAAGGGCGTTCCGGCGTTACATCGCTCACAGCATTATCAGCACTATCTGCCGCGTCTGGCACAGTTTGATACCCGCCAGCAGGCCGATGCACAACAGATTACACAGCTATTCAGTGGGGAGGATCACAAATGAAACAGCCAACAGGACGCGGTGAAATCTGGCTACAGCAACTCAGTGCCGGAGCGGCCCGTTTACCGGGGTTATGCCCGTCTGTGCAGGTCGCTGACGGTCACGTAAACGGGGAAGCCGTGCGTTTTATTGCCGTGGTACCGGATGCCGATAACCACTATCCCCGCGCCAGACAGGGCGAAGTCGGACTGTTAGAGGGCTGGACGCTGGCGAAAGTGGTCAGTGAAACTGTGGCGCAGGATGCCCAAAAAGCCGACAAGCGGCCGATTATCGCGGTGATTGATGTTGCCAGCCAGGCCTACGGTCGGCGTGAAGAGGCTTTTGGTATTCATCAGGCGCTGGCTGCTGCCGCCGGGGCTTACGCAGAAGCGCGGCTGGCGGGTCATGTGGTGATTGGGCTGATTGTTGGCAAAGCGATGTCGGGGGCTTTCCTGGCACACGGCTACCAGGCTAACCGGCTGATCGCCTTTAACGACAGCGGCGTGCTGATTCATGCGATGGGCAAAGCGGCGGCGGCGCGTATTACGCTGCGCAGCGTCGAGGCACTGGAAAAACTGGCGCAGACCATCCCGCCGATGGCTTACGACATCAAAAATTACCACAGTCTGGGATTGCTGGAAGCGCTGCTGGATATTCGTCAGCCTGATGCACCCGATGCTGCTGATGTGGCACAGGTGCAACAGGCGCTGACGGCGGCTATTACTGCGGCACGCCATGATCCTGGGTTGCAGTGCCGGCTAAAAGCAGAGAACCGTCGCAGTTCACACACCGTCAGAGAACGGATGCGTCAACTCTGGTAAGGCCCGTTGTGAAATCGATAAGACAACCTGCGAGACTGGCGGATATCTGACAGACATCCGCCAGTCTGAACTAATAATCATCGCGCCTGTGCTTACTTCAACTAACAGGTGATGTTATGACTTACGTGATTGTTCATGCTCTTGCCCCCATCTTTATCATTATGCTCCTGGGCTTTTACGCCGGCAAAGCCGGGATGGTGGATAATAAGAATGTCTCTTTACTGAATATTTTTGTGATGGACTTTGCCCTGCCAGCGGCCTTGTTCAGTGCCACTGTGCAGACGCCGTGGGCCGGGATTATCCAGCAGTCGCCACTGATTCTGGTGCTGGTGCTGGCGATGTGGATTGTCTATGCCGCGATCTACTTTATTAGTACGCGGATGTTTAAAAAGTCACCACAGGATGCGGCGGTACTGACGCTGACCGTGGCATTGCCGAACTATGCTGCCCTGGGCTTGCCGATCCTCGGTAGCGTGCTGGGGGAAGGTGCATCCACCTCGCTGTCGGTCGCGGTGTCGATTGCCTGCGGCTCAGTGCTGATGACGCCGTTCTGTCTGCTAACGCTGGAGCGCGAAAAAGCGCGTGCAGCGGGTGATGCGGGCAGTGCGGGGATCGGCATGTTGCCGGTGCTGATGTGGCGTTCGGTGATCAAGCCGATTGTCTGGGGACCGCTGCTCGGTGTGGTGTTATCGGGGCTGGGTGTGAAGATGCCGGAGCTGGTGCTGGCGGCAATCAAACCGCTCGGACTGTCGGCCACGGCGGGCGCACTGTTCCTGACGGGGGTGATTCTGTCGGCGCGTCAGCTGAAAATCAACGGCGTGGTGGTGATATCGAGTATCACAACGATGCTTATTCAGCCGTTTATTGCCTGGGGGCTGGTGCTGGCCTTGGGTATCAGCGGACAGGTGGCGATCACGGCGATCCTGATGGTGGCGTTGTCAGCCGGTTTCTTCGGCGTCGTCTTTGGCAACCGTTTTGGCGTGCAGTCGCCGGATTCGGAAGCGACACTGTTGATCAGTTCGCTATTGTGTATCATCACGTTACCGCTGTTTATCACCCTGACATCCGGAATGTAAGATGACTATAACGCCACATGATTTGATCTGGATCCGCACTGCTGACGCGATGGAGGGCGATCTGCCCGACTGGGTTGCCAGCCAGTGGCGGCGAACTTTGCCGCTGGTCGTGCGTCGCGACCATGATCAGGATGGGCGTATTCCGGTTGGGGTGCGTGGCCTGCTCCGCGATCAGCGTGCCGCAGGTTGGGTAGCAGCAAAGCATGTGGTCCGCACGCTGTCGCCGGAGGCACTCAGTGTGGTGGAGCATCTGCTGGCTTCTCCTTTTGTTTCCCAGCCGCCAGTACAGGCGGCTATTCAACTGGCGCAGCAGCGCTGGTGGTGGACATGGGGCATTACCGGCAGCGTAGGCTATGCGCTGGCAACGGAAATCCCGGTACTGCATAACGATAGCGATCTCGACCTGCTGATCCGCTGCCCGGAACCCGTGGCGCAGCAGGAGCTGGAACGCTGGCAGCAGTTTGTCAGCCAACTGCCTTGTCGTGTGGATACACAGGTGGAAGTGCCACAAGGCGCCTTTGCCTTAAGTGAATGGCTGCGTGACGGGCGCGTGCTGTTGAAAACCAACGCAGGCCCGCGCATCACCACCCAGCCGTGGAGTGTCATACCATGAAAATACTGTTCTCTTTTCCAGGTCAGGGGCCACAGCGCCCCGGAATGCTGCAACAGCTCCCCAATGGACAGGCGTTACTTGATCAGGCCAGTGAGGTGCTGGCGGAGGATGCTCGCGAGTTAGATCAGGCCAGCGCGCTGCAACATACCCGGGCGGTACAGCTCTGTCTGCTGATTACCGGCGTGGCGCATGCGCGTGAACTCCAGCGGCAGGGCATTGTGCCGGATATCACCTGCGGCCTGTCGATTGGGGCTTTTCCGGCGGCGGTGGTGGCCGGGGCGCTGGCGTTTGATGATGCCTTACGGCTGGTTGCGCTGCGCGGTACGCTAATGGAGGAAGCTTATCCGCAAGGCTACGGCTTGACGGCGATTATCGGGCTGGAGGTATCACAGCTGACACCGCTGCTGGGCAACGACTGCTGGCTGGCTAACATCAATGCGCCTCAGCAACTGGTGATTGCCGGCAGTGACGCCGCGATGAGCGCCGTCGCCACCCGCGCACGTCACGCTGGGGCGCAGAAAGTTCATCGACTGGCAGTGAGTGTACCTTCTCACTGCGCGCTGCTGGCCGAACCGGCTATGAAACTGGCGATGGCATTTCAGGCGGTGTCACTGACGCGCCCACACTGTGCGTATCTCAGTGGCAGCACGGCACGTGTGCTGTGGCAGCCGGAGCAGATTGCTGACGACCTGGCGAAAAATATGTCGCGTACGGTGCGCTGGCATGAGGCGATGGTGGCGGCCCGCGAACGGGATGTGGGGCTGGCGATTGAGATGCCGCCGGGATCGGTACTGACCGGCCTTGCGCGCAAAGCATTCTGTGGCAGCGCAGGGGAAGCGATCGCACTGGAACAGAGCGGTGAGCTGCTGGCTAAGCGCCTGGCGGAACGTCTAACGCGGTAGTCATTATGTTGTGCTGCGTTGGCGGCTGTACATGCGCCCTTCGGCCACCAGCGCCAGCAGATTCGGGTCATGCTCGCGGTTACGCTCAAAGACAATCCCGATCTTCTGGCGCATCTGATACGGCTCGGCCAGCCTGAGCAACTGCACGGAGTTCTCATACACCCGCTTCATTCTGCCCGGCAGTAGTGTAAACCCCACCCCCGCCTGCACCAGACTCAGCATCGAGAAAATATCATTCACCCGGGTGACAATATTCGGTGCATATCCGGCAACATGAAACGCTTCCTGGAAGCCCTGCCAGGTGGCGAAACCCTCCGCCAGGGAGACAAATTTTTGCTGACGAAAATCGCGCAGATCCGCCGGGAAGCGAGTGTCCAGCCCAGAAGTGGAAGGCGCGGCAAGAAAGATATCATCATCAAATAACGGCAGACATTCGAAGCGATTGTAGTCCAGATCACCGGGGGCGATGGCGATCAGAATGGCATCCAGCGAGCCTTCTGAAAGGCGCGTGGTGAGCGTCTGGTTTGAACCCATAGTCAGTTCAAGCTCCAGATCGGGGCGGCGTAGTTTCATCCCCATAATCAACTGTGGAATCGTTTCCAGCGTCAGCGAATAGAGCGTTCCCAGACGCATATGTCCCTGTCCTATGCCCGCCGTTTTCCTCGTTTCTTCCACGCCGCGCGACATCATATCCAGCGCTTCTTGACTGTACTCCCACAGCGTATGCGCGGCAGGCAGCGGGACCAGGCTGCGGCCTTTATGAATGAACAGCGGGCAGCGTACGCTCTCTTCCAGACTGTGCAGCGCCCGATGAACACTGACGCTGCTGATACCGAGGGCATCAGCGGTACGCGACAGATTACCCCGGTTCATAAAGGCGATGAAAATTTCCAGTTTGCGAAAAGTGATGTCTGAATCAATGTTCATAGCAGCCTGTACTCAGGTGGCAGGAAAGTGTGGAAACAGGCTTTATTCTAGGCTCTAACAGAGCGCGTTGTTTAACGCAATCATGCGTTATCGCCTGTAACCAGGTGTTTCTTCGCACGGAAAACAGTCGATAAATAACATTAATGGCTGACCGCTGTTTTGTGCTTTTGGTGGATGAGGACAAAACAGAAAAGCAACAAGCGACAAAAAATTCGCTAATCATCCGTGTTATCGGTTTTATTCACTGTTATGCGATGAAATTTACTGATGGATCCTTGCTTACATTTCACTGAGTTTAGCGCCAATTATCTGACTGGCAGGGGAAAAAATATCGAATAGTCTTATCCACTATCGGTGCCTGTGCGCCGTAAAAAATGTTTATTTTGACTGACATAAGGAAATCAAAGGATGAATCCTCTTTCACGTCGCAGTTTTATGGCTTTTGCCGCCGGTGGTACCGTGGCGCTGGCCGCCGGTACGGTTCATGCTCACGAACAGCCCGCAGCCCAGCCCTGGAATGGGAAAATGGGCGGCACCGATCCCGGCCCGCGAGACCCGATCCGTGAGGGGGAAAACCCTGACATTGTAAATCCCCCGGCGACCGATAGCGGCACCTTACCGAATTTGCGTTTTTCCTTCAGCGACGCGCATGTGCGCAAAGGCAGCGGCGGATGGACTCGCCAGGTGACTCAGCGCGAGCTGGGGATCTCGACCACTATTGCGGGTGTGGATATGCGTCTGAACAGCGGTGGTATCCGTGAGCTGCACTGGCATAAAGAGGGCGAGTGGGCCTATATGCTGTATGGCAATGCGCGCATTACCGCGCTGGATACCGAGGGTGGCTGGTTTGTGGATGATGTCGGCGTGGGCGATTTGTGGTATTTCCCGTCAGGTATGCCGCACTCGATTCAGGGACTGGGGCCGGATGGCTGCGAGTTTTTGCTGGCTTTCGACGACGGCAACTTCGATGAAGACAGCACGTTTTTACTCAGTGACTGGTTCAAACATATTCCCCCGGACGTGTTGGCGAAAAACTTCGGTGTGCCTGCCAGCACCTTCAGCTCGCTGCCGTCACCGTCTGACGAGTATATTTTTGCCGGGCAGGTGCCGGGAGCGCTCAGTGCCGATGCCATCGCCGGAGCAAAACCTTCTACGCTGAAGTTTAGCCATCGTATGATGGCGCAAACGCCGATTAAGCTGAAAGGCGGGACGGTGCGCATTACCGACTCCTCCAACTTTAAAATCTCGAAAACCGTCGCCGCCGCGCTGGTGGAGTTACTGCCGGGGGCGATGCGTGAGCTGCACTGGCATCCGAATAACGATGAGTGGCAGTACTATCTGGAAGGGGAAGGGCGCATGGGGGTGTTTGCTTCCTCGGGTGAGGCGCGAACCTTTGATTTTCGCGCCGGTGATGTCGGCTATGTGCCGTTTGCCATGGGCCACTACATCGAGAACACCGGTGATAAACCGCTGCGTTTTTTAGAGCTGTTTAAAAGCGATTATTATGCGGATCTGTCGCTTAATCAGTGGCTGGCACTGACCCCTCCGGCGCTGGTGAAACAGCACCTGCACCTTGATGATGCCTTTATGAAGGCCCTGAACAAAACCAAAACTCCGATCGTGGAATAACCCTGCATCGCTTCGGGCGGGGCATGCCCCGCCCCTACGGCGGGGTCAGGCACGCCTGGCCCATTCCAACAACCCGCAGCATTCCGCAGGGGTCAGGCACGCCTGGCCCATTCCAACAACCCGCAGCATTCCGTAGGGGTCAGGCACGCCCGGCCCATTCCAACAACCCGCAGCATTCCGCAGGGGTCAGGCACGTCCGGCCCATTCCAACAACCCGCAGCATTCCGTAGGGGTCAGGCACGCCCGGCCCATTCCAACAACCCGCAGCATTCCGCAGGGGTCAGGCACGTCCGGCCCATTCCAACAACCCGCAGCATTCCGTAGGGGTCAGGCACGCCTGACCCGTCCTGACAATCCGCAGCATTCCGCAGGGGTCAGGCACGCCTGGCCCATTCCAACAACCCGCAGCATTCCGCAGGGGTCAGGCACGTCCGGCCCATTCCAACAACCCGCAGCATTCCGTAGGGGTCAGGCACGCCTGGCCCGTCCTGACAATCCGCAGCATTCCGCAGGGGTCAGGCACGCCCGGCCCATTCCAACAACCCGCAGCATTCTGTAGGGGTCAGGCACGCCTGACCCGCCCTGGTCAGCAACGTCACTGCCGTTCGCTATCGCACTGTCACCTGCCTGTCATCTACGCTCAGTATGTTTTAACGCGTTACTGTGACTGACGGAGCTGAACTGCATTTATGTCTGCGATCCTGATCGACAACCTGTGTAAATCCTTTGGTTCGCAGCCGGTGCTGCGCGATGTGTCACTCCATATTGAACACGGTGAATTTATTGCGGTACTCGGCCCTTCCGGCTGCGGTAAGACCACTCTGTTGCGTACGCTGGCCGGTTTTGAAACCCCGGATGCGGGAACGATCAGCATAGGTGAACGCTGTTACAGCGCGCCGGGGCAGCATCTGCCGCCGGAACAGCGCGATCTGAGCATTGTCTTTCAGAACTACGCGCTGTGGCCGCATATGTCAGTGGCGGAAAACGTGGAATACGGTCTGAAAGTGAAAGGGATGGCACGTGAGCTGCGTCAGCAGCGGGTGGTTGCGGCTCTGTTACAGGTCGGGTTGGAAGGAATGGCCGAACGTAAGCCGGCCGATCTCTCAGGCGGCCAGCGGCAGCGTGTGGCACTGGCCCGCTGTCTGGTAACGCGTCCTCAGGTGGTGCTGCTCGACGAGCCTCTGGCCAACCTCGATGTGCATCTGCGCGCCACCATGGAAGAGGAATTCACCCGCTTTCACCAGCACTCTGGTGCCACGCTGTTGTATATCACTCACGATCAGCATGAAGCGATGGCGCTGGCCGACCGCATTGTGGTGATGCACGCCGGGCAGGTGATGCAGTTCGCCAGCCCGCAAACTCTCTACCGCCAGCCCGCCTGTGAAATGGTGGCGCGCTTTATTGACGATGGCCGCGTGGTCACCGTCAGCGATATTGAAGCGGACGGACACGGCCGCGCCTGGGTCACGCTTTACGGACAGCGCATCTCCCTGCGTGCCAGCCCCCAACAGCCCGTACTGCCTGTTGGGAAAATCTGTTTGCATGCAGCCGATTTACGTCTGGCAACGGAAGAACAGCCGGGCTTCTGGGGCACTATTCAGCGGGTGATTTACCGTGGCAGTTACCGCCAGTTGGAGATCGCGCCGGAGGCTGACCCGGAAAACCGCCTGACCCTGATGCTTACCGATGCGCCACTGTGGCAGACGGGTGAGCGCCTGAAGCTGTCGGTCGTTGATGGCTGGGTCATTCCCGCTTAATTTTTCTCTCATTTACCATCACTTAAAGGACTTCAGGGATATGCGTAACACGATAAAAATTCTGGCGCTGCTGGTGGGCTTCTCTTCACTGTCCACCCTGGCGGCCGATGGCAAACTGGTGGTGTATACCTCGCAGGCACCGGAAATTGCCCAGCAAACCATGGATGCCTTTAAAGCGGCGAACCCCGGCATCGAGGTGTCCTGGACGCGTAACGGCACCACGCAATTGATGAACGTGCTGCGGACCGAAATGATGAGCGGTGAGGTGAAAGCCGATGTGCTGCTGGTGGCAGATGCCATTAACCTCGGCGCGCTGAAAAAAGAGGGCAAACTGATGGCCTGGCCGGATGCGCCGGTCAGCAACATCAGCCCTGATTTCTATGACAAAGATAAGACCTGGTTTGGCACCAAAATCATCGCCACGGTGATTGGCTATAACACCCAAAAGGCCAAACCGGTAAACAGCTGGATGGCGTTGACGGCGGCAGATAACCGGGGGCAGGTGGCGGTGCCAAGCCCGCTTTACTCCGGTGCGGCGCTCTATCATCTGCACACGGTGATCAATACGCCGACGATTGGCTGGGATTTTTATCAGAAGCTGGCCGCGAACGGCGTGACCCCGGAAGGTGGCAACGGCCCGGCGCTGAAAGCGGTGGCCAGCGGCATGGCGAAATATGGCGTGATCACCGATGCCGATATCATCCGTGCTAAGAAGCAGGGATCCCCGGTGGACCTGGTCTATCCGCAGGAAGGCGTGTCCTATGTGACAGAGCCGGTGGCGATCCTCAAAGGGGCACATAACGTTGCGGCTGCCAAAGTCTTCGTCAGCTTTATGCTGTCGGAGAAAGGTCAGCAGTTAGTCGCGACCCAGGGGAACCGTCCTGTCGACAAACGTGTGGCTGCGCCGGAAGGCTTTGCGCCGATGGAGAGCATCAAACTGCTGACGCTGGATACCGATAAAGCGGTGGCCGACGATAAGCAGGTGCGGGATAAATTCACTGAAATTTTTGGTGGCTAAAGGATGAGCGTGCTGCCTTCTCTGACGCGCAGCCTGCCGGGGCAGCGCAGGTTGCGTCTGCCTGGCAGCGAGCACTGGGTGCTGTGGCTGCTGGCGCTGATGATCGGCCTGCTGTCGGTGGCCCCGCTGGCGCGGCTGGTCTGGGCCGCCGTGGCGCCGCAGGGTGTGCCGGACAGTCAGCGTCTGTTTGAGCTGCTGGCCACCCCGCGGGTGCTGCGTGCAACGGGCAACACGCTGCTGATTGCGCTGGCCTCGACGGCACTGGCGCTGCTGCTGGGTACGCTGGCTGCCTGGCTGGTGGCGCTGAGTAATATGCGTGCGAAAGCGGCATGGGTCTTTGCGTTTATCCTGCCACTGATGATCCCCCCACAGGTCACGGCGCTTGCGTGGGTACAGGCGCTGTCGCCGTCCAGTCTGGTGATGCAGGCGCTGGTGGCCCTTGGGTTGCCGTTTGACAGCGGCGGGCCACCGCCGCTCTATTCACTGGGTGGTATTATTCTGCTGCTCGGCCTGCACAATGCGCCGCTGGTGTTTCTGGCGGTGCGCGCCGGGTTGCAACGTCTGCCTGCTGAACTGGTGGAGGCGGCTCGCATTACCGGCGCATCGCCGCTGCACGTTCTGTTGACGGTGGTCCTGCCGCTGGCGCGTCCGGCGATCTTTGCCGGTGCGGCGCTGTCGTTTGTGGCGGCGGCAGGCAACTTTGGTATTCAGGCTATGCTCGGTATTCCTGGCCGGGTGCCCACGTTGATCACGCTGGTTTATCAGCAGCTTAATACCACCGGACCGGGCGCATTGCCTGATATGGCGGTGCTCTCGCTACTGCTGGCGGCGATCACTTTGGGCGGTATGCTGGTCAGTAATCTGCTGGGCGGGCGACGCGATGTGCGCGTGAATGGCAGCACGCAGCCGTTCACTCAGTCCCTCGGGCGCTGGCGTCTGCCGGTGGAGTGTGCGGTATGGTTGCTGATGGTGCTGATCCTGCTGCTGCCGCTCTCGGCGCTGCTGACCACCTCGTTGACGCAGGGTTTTGGTCAGTCACTGAACCTGCAATCACTGACGCTGCTTAACTACCGCAATGCGCTGTTTGACTACCCCGCAGTGCGTCATGCTTTTCTCACCAGTCTGGGCCTGACGCTGCTGGCAGTGGCGATCCTCACGGTGATGGCGCTGTTTATGGCCTGTTTCCTCAGCTGGCGCCGCAGTCGCCTGGTACGGGTGCTGCATCTCTCCAGCGAACTGGCTTACGCTTTGCCTGGTGTGGTGACCGGGATTGCCGCGCTGCTGTTCTTCCTGAAACCGTTGCCGCTGGTGAATGTCAGTCTTTACGGCACGGTGTGGATTATTCTCGCGGCCTATCTTTCCAACTTTCTGGCGCTGGTGCTACGGCCAACGCTGGCCGGTTTTGCCCGCATCGAGCGTTCGCTGGATGAAGCCGCACAGCTGGCGGGAGCGGGGTTTCTGCGGCGCATGCGTGACATTGTGCTGCCGCTGGTGGCGCCTTCGGCGATTGCCGGGGCGATTCTGGTATTCCTGACCGCGCTGAACGAAATTCAGGTATCGATTCTGTTGGTGACCTCCACAACCCAGACCCTCGGGCCGACGATTGTCTTCCTCGATGAGGGCGGTTCCTCAACGCTGGCCGCCGCCGTTGGCTGTTTGATGATCCTGCTGGTGGTGCTGCTGATGCTGCTGGCGTCATGGCTGGCACGACGTCATCGTGGCGTGCTGCCGTGGCAGGTTTAAACCGTTATCTTACGGCGTTTACGGTCAACGGCAGGTCAAGATTAACGGCCAGGCCAAGGGCGTTTCGCTTTCCCACTTTGTGGGCGAAGCGACCAAAGGGCGGCAGTCGCCCCGCCCTTTGGAATCCGCGCTTGCGGCAGGCGTCACGCCCCCTACGGCAACACCGGATATACCCCCGGCCCAATCGGCAGCCCCAGCGCATACCACGCCAGCAGCAGCGCAATCCACACGGCAAAAAACACCAGCGGATACGGCATAATCAGCGTGTAATAGGTCCCGAGCTGCGCGTCTTTGCGGTAGCGTTGCAGGAAGCCAAGGAACAGCGGCAGGAACGGTGACATTGGCGACAGCGGCAACACAGCAGAGTCAGCGATGCGGAAAATCATCTGTGCGAAGGCCGGGTGGAAGCCAAGCAGCATAAACATCGGCACGAAAATTGGTGCCAGGATCGACCAGATAGCTGACCCACTGGCGATAAACATGCAAAGAAACGCCGACAGGAACATCAGCCCGATAAACGCCGGTGCGCCGGTCATGGACATTTGCTCCAGCACATCCGTCAGCCCCACCGCCATAAATGTGCCCATATTGCTCCAGTTAAACATCGCGACAAACTGGGCGAGCGGGAACACCATCACGATAAATCCGGCCATGCTTTTCATCGGTTCAATCAGCAGGGCAGGTACATCATCCGGGCGGGTGATCTGCTTTGTCGCCACGCCGTAAGTGATCGCCACCACAAAGAAGAACAGAATAATCAGCGGCACAATGCCCTGAATAAACGGCGAAGGGATGATCGCGCCGCTGCCCGGATTGCGCAGCATCGCCCCTTCAGGTACCACCATCAGCGCCACCAGACCGATAAACACGACTGCCGCCAGCGCACTCATCAGCAGGCCACGGTTCTGCAACGGTGTCAGGCTGGCGAGCTTCTCTTCACTGTCTCCCTGCCAGGCGGGCAGGCGGGGTTCAACAAACTTATCCGTCAGCAGCCCGCCCGCGAAGGTCAGCACGATCACCGAGCTGGCCATAAAGAACCAGTTATCGATGACGCTGACGTGTACGGTATCGCTCACCGCTTTGGCCGCCTCACTGCTGATGCCCGAGAGCAGCACATCGGTGGTCACAATCAGCAGGTTGGCGGTAAAGCCGGAAGCCACCCCGGCAATTGCGGCAAGCAGCCCGGCGACCGGATGACGACCGACGGCAATAAACATCAGGGCACCCAGTGGCGGCATCACCACCAGTGCAGCATCCGACGAAATATGGCTGAAGAAGGCGATAAACAGCACCATATAACTGGCGTAGCGGGCGCTGACAAACGAGGCCATCTTATTCATCAGTGCCTGCAACAGCCCGGTTTTTTCGGCCAGTCCGGCACCAATCATCAGCGCGAGGATCGAACCCAGCGGGGCAAAGCCGCTGAAGTTTTTGATGATATTCGGCAGGACCCACTGGATGCCCGCCACGCTCAGCAGGTTTTTGACCTCGACCATCTTACCGCTGGCCGGATTTTTCACCGCCACGCCGAACCAGGAGAGCAGCGCGGTCGATATCATCAGTACAGCAATCAGATAAACAAATAACAGAAACGGATTAGGTATCTTGTTGCCGATGCGTTCAATCCAGTAAAAAATCTTTCCCGGGCTTTTGTTGGCCGCTGTTGTTTCGCTCATTGATTAACCCTATTGCCTTGTCGTCGTTATGATGGTGTTTGCGTGTTATTTTTTTAACGGGGCCGGGATCGAGCCAGGCCTCCGGGAACGTCGAATATCGTTACGCCAGCGGCGTTGGTTTAACGCCTGCCGGAATGGGGCAGTGGTAAGGCTGTCTGGCCCGCTGCTGACGGAACTCCTGCTGCGCATTATCCAGGACATCCGCATCGCTGAATAATGCCAGCGCGGTTGCCGCCAGGGTTTTACCTGCAAGACACATGCCTTTATGGGCAATCGGGGTGCGGCCCTGGGCCACTAACTGCCAGCTGTGCAGTGCCGTGCCGAAGGCAAAACAGGGGGTAAAACACTGTGCGGTCGGTGCCACCCAACTGACGTCACCCACATCGGTTGAGCCGTACAGCACCTCTTCGCTGGCGCAGTACGGAGCAACGCTCTCCATCAGCACGCGATCGCCCAGCGCCTCTACCCAGGCGTGGCCCGCACTCCCCCCGGTACGCGCAGCGTTCAGCCGGGCGTTACGCAGATCGTCGGCGTTCAGCGTCTGGCGAATATCGGCGGCAAACTGGCGTTCTTCGTCGGTATAATCGGGCAATCCAAAATGCGTGAGCTGGCGATACATCAGCTGTTCCAGCACCCGGTTGGGCTGATAGTTGGAGCAGGCTTTTTCAAAGCGCACGCTCATCTGCGTACCTGTCATCAGTGCGGCGCCACGGGCGATATCGGTTACCCGCTGGTAAATATCCTCCAGCTGGTCAAGCTGCGGTGCGCGCACCAGATACAGTACTTCTGCCTCCGCCTGCACCACATTGGGGGAACTGCCGCCGCTGTTGGTCACCGCATAGTGCAGCCGCGCTTCAGGAATAATGTGTTCGCGCAGGAAGTTAGCGCCGGTATTCATCAATGTGATGGCATCCAGCGCGCTGCGTCCGAGGTGCGGTGCATTGGCCGCATGAGAGGCGACGCCGCTGAAGTGAAACGCCGCCTGGATATTGGCGAGGGTGGCGGTATTAAACATGCCGCTGAAGCCCTCGGGGTGCCAGGTCAGCGCGGCATCGACATCGTCGAACAGCCCTTCACGCACCATAAAGGTTTTACCGGAGCCACCCTCTTCGCCGGGGCAGCCGTAAAAGCGGATCGTGCCTGTTGCGCTGTTCTGTTGCAGCCAGGCCTTGACCGCACAGGCCGCCGCCAGCGCGGCAGTGCCCAACAGATTGTGGCCGCAGCCGTGGCCGTTGCCATCCGTGACCAGCGGCGTGCGCGTGCTGCATCCCGCCTGCTGGCTCAGCCCGGCCAGCGCGTCATACTCACCCAGCAGGGCAATCACCGGCTGACCCTTCCCGTAGCTGGCGATAAACGCAGTTTCAATGCCACCCGCCGCCTGTTCAATGCTAAAACCTTCCTGTTCCAGTGCCCCGGAGAGCAGCCCGGCGGCGAAGGTTTCGGTAAAGCGCGTTTCTGGCTGGTCCCAGATGGCATCGCTTAATGCGCTGAATCGCGCCTGGTGCTGGTCGATGTAGTGCGCCACAAAGTCATTCATTGCCTGGTTCATCACGCCTCCGCTTCGAATTCAGCAATATTGAGTGCAATCGCCGCGAGGGTTTTCACCGCCACCGCCATCACCTGCTCATTGAAGTCGAATTTTTCGTTGTGGTGCCCGGCGCTCAGTTCGGTGCCGAAAATGATGTAGGAAGCCTGCCCGCCGTGCTGCTTGACCCGCTCCATCATGTAGGTGGCATCTTCCGATCCGGCCGCCACACCGCGCTTGTCGACCCGCGAGGTCAGCTCGGGAATATGCCTCGCCTGGTGGCGAATATAACGCACCCATGGGGCGGTGGGCTGGCTGCTGCGCGCCGCGCCCATCAGCGTGACCTGATGCTCCACGCCGTACATCTCTGCCGCCCCTTTCAGGGTTTGCAGCGCACGCTGGTAGATAAAATCGTTGATTTCATTGGTTGCGCCACGGGTTTCCACTTTCATCATTGCACGGTCAGCGACGACGTTACGCCCGGTACCTGCCTGCAAGACGCCAACGTTGACACGGGCGCTGCCGCCGCTGTGCTGGGTCAGGGTGTGCAATCCCAGCGTGGCCTGTGCGGCGGCCAGCAGCGCGTTGCTGCCCTCTTCGGGGCGAGCACCCGCATGGGCAGCATTGCCACGGAAGCTGACGTCGAGCTTGGTGGTGGCCATAAAGTTATCGCTGCCGCACACCAGTTCACCCGCTGGAACGCCGGTGCCGATATGGATGGCGGTAAAGAAGTCGACGTCATCGACCACGCCCGCTTCGACCATCGATTTTGCGCCGCGAGTGCCTTCCTCTGCTGGCTGGAAAATCAGCTTGATGGTGCCGCTCAGTTCGGCTTCGAACTGCTTCAGGACCTGCGCCAGGCCAAGGCCGATGGTGGTGTGGCCGTCGTGGCCGCAGGCGTGCATCATGCCTGCATTGACGGAGCCAAAGCCCTCGGCGTGCGGGCGATGCTCCTCCGTCTGGTTTTCAATCACGTCCAGCGCATCCATATCCACGCGGAATGCCATCACCGGGCCGGGGCGGCCAGTCGCCAGCGTGGCGACAATCGCGCAGAAACCGCCGGAGAAGTGCGGCAGCCACTCCGGCAGCGCCCCCTGTTCCCGTGCACGCTGTTCGTGTTGCGCCAGTACCTCCGGCGCAGGCAGGCCCATGCGCGCTTCGGCCTTCACCACCTCTTTACCCAGCTGGAGCTGATAGCCAAGTCGATGGAGTTCGGCGGCCACGAGGGTGGCGGTGCGGAACTCCAGCCAGCCGGATTCGGCAAATTTATGCAGGTCACGCCGCCGCGCCTGTAGACGGGGTGCAATCTCTTTCACAAAGTCAGCAATAGCCTGGTGCATGGGTCATCCTTCTGATTGGGCATCATGATTTCAGTGTTATTACTTTCTGTTCTACACAATGGAATCCACGGGCAGAAGATGCCAATATCTTGTGACTGATAATCAGCGGTTATCACATAAGGAAAACCTATGCCTGCCTCCATCAAGTTACACCAGCTACGCGCTTTTGTTGACGTTGCCCGTCACGGCAGCATTCGTGCTGCCAGCCGGGCCGCCGGGTTGTCACAGCCCGCGCTGACTAAATCGATTCAGGAGCTGGAGGAGGTGCTGGGTGCAAGGTTGTTTATCCGGCGCAGTCAGGGCGTGGCGCTCACCGAGATTGGTGATAACTTTTTTCAACATGCGAGCCTGGTCCTTGAAGAGTTGCGCGTTGCGCAGGAGGACATTCAGCAGCGGCTGGGGCTGGCGGGTGGCACGGTGAACATCGGTGTGGGCGGCAGCATTGCGCGAACGCTGATGCCACAGGTGATCACCCAGTTTCGTCGCCAGTTTCCCAATGTGAAGATCCGCATTGTGGAAGGGCAACTGGTCTCAATGATCCCTGAGCTGCGACAGGGCGAGCTGGATTTCACTATCAACACATCCTATCCCGGTCATCTGGACAGCGAGCTGAGCTATGAAAGGCTGATGGAGCGCGAATATCGCGTCGTGGTGCGCAAAGGGCATCCGTGTGAGCACGTGACGTCGCTGGCGGAATTGCAGCACTGCGACTGGACGATGCCAACGCCACGCGGTAGCTATTATCGCCTGCTGCATGATCTGCTGCACGATATGGGCATGGCCCCGGCGATCAGCGTCACCTGCGAAACCTTTATGGCCTGCACCAGCCTGATCGCACAGAGTGATTTTGTCAGTATTCTCTCCAGTGATGTGATCGGCGACCCGATCCTCGGCAACCAGCTGGTGGCGCTGAATATTAAAGAGGTGCTGCCCAATGCCACGTTTTATCTCATTCAGCGGAAGGACAGTACGCTGACGCCGATGGGGGCAGAGCTGGCGCGCTTATTCCGTCTTCATTGCTGCCATTCACAAAAAGAGAACTAAGCACCGCACATCCCACTAAAACACACGCGGGAAAAACGCTATTTATTGATGATGTCGCCTGGCAGAACTCCCGGCAGTGGGCTGGTTGGAGCAATAAGGTGATATTCAGGATGCAAAAAACAGGGAAGGCGCTGGCTATCGTAATGCTGGTTCTTGCGTCATCTTCGGCCTGTGCGACGATCACCGTGCTGAAAAAAAACACCTTCACCGATCCGTGGTTATCCCCACTGAGTCTTGGCATCAGCGGCAGTATTCGCCCGGAGTTTATCTGGCATAAGGGAGAAGATAACCACGGTGGGCATGATGGCGGTACGCGTTTTCGCTTCAGCGTCGATTACCTGCTCAGGCCCGGCACATCGGTTATCGGCTTCTATTCACTGGGTGTGGATACGGCACATGTACTCGGGCTGAAGCACCACTACGATCATGACAATAACTGGGGGATTCAGCGTAAGCTGTTTGGTGGCATTAAAGATGACCGCTACGGTACGCTCACTTTTGGACACCAGTACAGCGTCTATTACGACACGATTGGGATAAAAAGTGACGTTTGGGACAATGACGGGCATGCCAGTGCTAACTGGATTGGCGTCGGTGGGGACTATGACGGGGGAGAACGCCCACGCAATAGTCTGAAGTACACCAACATCTTCGGTGACCTGACGCTCTTTGTTGACTATTTGCTGCCGCAGGATGAACTGGTGTTGGGTGACAGCCAGTATTACCGACGCAAACGCGGTGGTGGCATTGGTGTTGACTATCAGATGGCAAAAGATCTGACGATGAGCGCCAGCTGGAATCAGACCAACGCCACGGTCAGAGGTTCGGGCAGAAAACAACGCGGTTATCGCCAGCAGTTTAGCGGCGCTGCCATGACCTGGCAGCCGGGCAACTGGTATCTGGTCGAAACTGCCACCCTGTATCGACATTATGTTCCTGCCACGATACGGCAGAGCACCGACAACTATTTTGCGCGACGCGGTTATGGGCTGGAGGCCTTTGCCGGTTATACCTTTCCGATCGACAAGCGTTATCTTCACTCCGTTCAGCCCTATTTTGCGGTGGATACGCTGCGCTTGCAGGGAAATGAAAATTATCATGCGAATCATGGATATCTGGGGGTTTACACGCAGCTGGCTTATGGCTTCTCCATTTATCTGGAACACACCTTCACCGCAGCGTCTGACAATGACCCAGACCAGACCTGGCTATCGGTTTACTATGATTTTTAAGCGCCCAACAATGAGTCGCGAACAGAATAGCCGGAGAGCATTTAATCTCCCTGTGGGGATTTTTCATTCGCCAAGGTATTAGTAAAAGCGATAGATTAATCTGCATCGCCGAATGATCTTAACCCCAGCGGAGCCACGCATGATGCCCACCGAGCTTATCACTATCCAGCGCTACCGATCGGAATACCAGCCTGGCGTCGTACAGCTTATCCTGCCGATCCAGAATGAGGAGTTTGGCATTGCCATCACGGCAGCACAGCAGCCGGATCTCAGCGATATCGGCCATTTTTATCAGCAGGGAAACGGTGATTTCTGGCTGGCGCAGATTGGTGAACGCGTGGTGGGCTGTATTGGTCTGAAAGATATAGGTCAACAGCAAACGGCGCTGCGTAAGATGTTTGTTGCCGCGCCGTATCGCGGGCGGGAGTGGGGGGTGGCGTCTGCGTTGCTTAACACCCTGATGATGCATGCACGACACCGGAGGGTGGACGATATCTTCCTTGGAACCACCGCGAAGTTTCTCGCGGCACACCGTTTTTACGAGAAAAACGGTTTTAGCGAGATCCCGGTGACGGAGCTACCCGTCAGCTTCCCGGTGATGACGGTGGACACGAAGTTCTACCGTTTTACCTTCTCATCCTCATGCGAAATTTCCTGACACATATTGTAATAACCCCGGCCTCGTCGTAGCATTCCTCAGCAAAATTGAGATTGAGAATAATTATTATTTCCTCTGTGGAGAGTGCTATGACGTTCTGGGGTAAAGCAGTGATCTTTGCTGGCGGTTTGTTCGCGTCGGCCAGCCTGCTGGCGGCACCGTTTGTGGTGGAAGATGTCAGCGGCCGTAAGGTCGAAATCAAATCCGAAGTGAAACGCGTGATCCTCGGTGAAGGGCGGCAGATCTACCTGCTTGCGGCCTTTGATACCGATGCACCGTTCCAGCGTGTGGTGGGCTGGCGCGACGATCTGCCAAAAGCGGATTTTGACAGCTATCAGATCTACGCCAAAAAATATCCGTCCATTACTTCACTACCGACCTTCGGCGGCGCGAAAGATGGCACCTTTAACGTTGAGCAGGCGCTGACGCTGAAGCCCGATCTGGTGTTGATGAACCTGGAATCGAAAGCGGCCACCGATGAATCTAAACTGACGGAAAAACTCGACAAGCTGGGCATCCCGGTGGTGTTTATCGATTTCCGCGAAAAGCCGTTTGAGAACGCGGTGAAAAGCATCCGCATTATGGGGCAGCTGGTTGGTAAACCTGAACGTGCGGAAGAGATCATCGCCTTCCGTCAGCAGCAGATCGATATCGTCACCGAACGCCTGAAAAACTATCAGGGCCCGCGTCCTAAAGTGATGCTGGATCGTGCCGGTGGCTATACCGAAGAGTGCTGCATGTCCTTCGGCGACGAGAACTTCGGCCGTATGGTCGAAGTGGCAGGGGGAACGAATATTGCCAAAGGGCTGATCCCAGGCACCTTCGGTACGCTGAATCCTGAGCAGATTATCGCTTCGCGTCCGGATGTGGTGGTGGTGACCGGTGCGAACTGGAAAAACTACAATACGGCCGGTGGCTGGGTGGGTGTCGGGCCAGGTGCGGATGTGACGCTGGCGACCCAGCGTTTAACCGCCCTGATGGCGCGTCCGGCATTCCGTACGTTGCCGGTGGCCACCAACGGTAACGCACACGCTATCTGGCATCAGTTCTACGACAGCCCTTATCAGTTTGTCGCGATTCAGATGCTGGCAAAATGGCTGCATCCGGAGTTGTTTAAAGATATCGACCCGGACGCTACGTTCCGTGAGTTCCATCAGCGGTTCTTGCCGATTGATTATCAGCCAGGTTACTGGGTTACCCTGAAACCGACGCCATAAATCTCTGAACAAAGGGTGCGATTCGCACCCTTTGTTCATTATGGAGGTTATCAATGAGCTGAAGCGATTATCCTGGAATAATCTTTATCCAAACTCATATCTGCTAACACGTTTCCCGCCCCCGTCGTCTTCCTTTGTCGCCTATTCTATCCCCCGCAGAAAATAAGGTTTTATGCTGCAGCACTGGCCCCTGTGCGGGCTGAATACCGACTATTCACAGGAAGAAGACAATGGTAGATCATGATGATGTTGCCCGTGGCAGGCGACGTTTCCTGCAACAATCGCTGGCGTTTATCCCGCTGGCTACGGTGGTGGGACGCGGAGTCGCTCCCCTCAGTGCGCAGGCTGCCCCGGCGCAGGGCGTCTCTCCTGGCCCGGTTCCTTTGTGGTTTAACCCCCGTGAATGGCGCTTTATTATTGCCGCCTGCGGCCGACTGATCCCGGAGGATGCGCTAGGCCCCGGTGCCGTTAGCGAAGGGGTGCCGGTTTTTATCGACAGACAGATGGAACAACCCTACGGCCACGGTCAGCTGTGGTATATGCAGCCACCGTTTGCGGAGGCGATCCCGGAGTTGGGATATCAGTCACCGCTGGTACCGCGCGAGATCTACCGCCGGGGAATCGCCGCGATAGACCAGCACTGCCAGCAGCATGAGCAGGCAGACTTTGCCGACCTGAAACCCCGGCAGCAGGATGCCCTGTTAACGCAGCTGGAAGCCGGTGAACTTAACTTTAGCGGATTGCCTGGCGCGCTGTTCTTTACCCAACTGCTGGATAACACCAAAGAGGGCTATTTGGCTGACCCGCAGCACGGCGGAAATCAGACGCTGGCCAGCTGGACGCTGATCGGTTTCCCCGGTGCACGTGCCGATTATCAGGATCAGATGGATAACCCGAATAAACCCTATCCGCTGCCTCCGGTCAGTATTTCTGGCTATCGGGGGCGCAGCGCATGAGTACAATCAAACACCCCCCGGTTGACGTTGTGATTGTTGGGTTTGGCTGGACGGGGGCGCTGATGGCCCGCGAGTTGGCGGAAACCGGGCTGAATATCCTGGCACTGGAGCGCGGTGAACAGCGCGATACCTGGCCGGACTTTGCTTACCCGCGCATAACGGATGAACTGACCTACGGTATCCGGCTGAAGCTGTTCCAGAACCCGGCGCGTGAGACGGTGACGGTGCGCCACACCTCAGCCGACCATGCCATGCCTTACCGCCGCTTTGGTTCTTTCCTGCCCGGTAACGGCGTAGGCGGGGCGGGGGTTCACTGGAACGGGATGCTGTGGCGGCCTCGGGAAACCGACCTGAAGATGCACAGTACCGTCACCGAACGTTACGGGGCCAGCGTGATCCCGGCGGATATGACGTTGCAGGACTATCCGGTGAGTTATCAGGAGCTGGAACCCTTCTTTGAGAAATTCGAAAAAATCTGCGGCACAGCAGGGCAGGTGGGTAACCTCCGTGGGGAGACCGTCGCCGGGGGCAATCCGTTTGAAGCGCCACGGCGTGCACCTTACCCGACAAAGCCCCTGAAGCAACAGTATGCCGGGCAGCTTTTTGCCCGGGCGGCAGAAAGCCTGGGGTACAGCCCGTTCCCTATTCCGGCAGCCAACTGCACCGAAGCCTGGAAGAACCCTTATGGTGTGCAGCTGGGCGTCTGCAACTACTGCGGGTTCTGTGAACGTTTCGGCTGTTTCAACGGTTCCAAAGCCTCGCCGCAGTCAACTATCCTGCCTTCACTTCGCCAGTTTTCGAACTTTTCGCTGCGCACTCAGGCACAGGTGTTGCGTATTAATACTGATGCCAGTGGGAAAAAAGCCACTGGCGTGACCTGGGTGGATGAGCTGGGGGTACAGCATGAACAGCCTGCGGATCTGGTGATCCTCAGCGCCTTCCAGCTGCATAACGTTCGCCTGCTGCTGCTGTCGGGGATAGGTAAACCCTACAATGCGCAGAGCGGAGAGGGCGTGGTTGGCCGTAACTATGCTTACCAGATGAATGGCAGCCTCAATCTGTTCTTTGGCGAGAAGCATAACTTTAATCCGTTTGCCGCCTCTGGCGTGACCGGGACGTTTATTGATGATTTCAATGCCGGGAATTTTGACCAGAGCGGGCTGGGTTTTATTGGCGGCGCCACCATCGGGGCTGCCACCAGCGGCGGGCGGCCGATCCAGCAGATGCCGTTGCCTGCGGCATCCCCGCAGTGGGGCAGCGGCTGGAAAAAAAGCATCAAACAGCACTATCTGCACACCATGACCATCGGTTCATCGGGATCGGTCATGCCGTATAAACAGTGTTATCTCGACCTCGACCCGACCTACAAGGATGTCCACGGCCAGCCGCTGCTGCGCATGACGTTTGACTGGCAGCCGAATGAACTGAAAATGACGCAGTTCATGCAAGGCAAAGCGGAGCAGATAGCCCGTGTAATGGGGGCACAGCAGGTTGAATCGGGTTTTATGAAGCCCGGTGACCACTATGATGTGCGGCCTTACCAGTCCACGCATACCACGGGGGGGACAGTGATGGGTGATAACCCGAAAAACAGTGTGGTGAACAAATATTTGCAAAGCTGGGATGTGCACAATTTGTTTGTGCTGGGGGCATCTGTCTTCCCTCAAAATCTTGCCTACAACCCCACCGGTATTGTTTGCGCCACTGCACTGTGGGCAGCGCACGCCATCCGTACTCAATATTTCGCCCAGCCCGGACCGCTGGTGCAGGCCTGACAGGGAGTGAGCCATGAATATCAGACAATACGGTCTGTGTGTGCTGCTGGCAGTGGCCAGTAACAGCATTGCCGCTGTGCCTGAGGGCAGCATCAGTCCGGGGCACTATCTGGCCCTGGCGGCAGATTGTGCAGCCTGCCACACCGCAGAAAAAGGCACGCCTTTTGCCGGGGGACTGAAGATGGATACCCCCATCGGGGCTATTTACTCCACCAATATTACCCCGGATGCACAAACCGGCATCGGTCAATACAGCTATCAGGATTTTGCGCGGGCGCTTCGTGAGGGGAAGGCCCGGAATGGTCATTATCTGTATCCGGCGATGCCTTATACCGCGTTCAGCAAGTTTGACGACCAGCAGCTGCACGATCTGTATACGTACTTCACACAGGAGGTTCCTGCCGTCCGGCAGGAAAACCGAAAAAGCGATATCCCCTGGCCGTTAAATATACGCTGGCCGTTGTGGGTGTGGAATATGATGTTTCATGACGATGAACGCTATCTTAACGACCCGCTGAAAAGCGCCGAGTGGAACCGGGGCGCCTGGCTGGTGATGGCTCCGGGGCACTGCGGTAGCTGCCATACGCCACGCGGTATAGCGATGCAGGAAAAAGGGCTGGACCACAATGACAGCGCCTATCTGTCCGGAGGAACCATTAACGGCTGGCATGCACCGGATCTGCGGGGCAACAACGTTCGCGGGCTGGGGAGCTGGACGCAGCAGGATATTATCAATTTCCTCAAAACAGGGCAGAACGACCGCACAATGGCATTTGGTTCCATGGCCGATGTGGTGCAGCAGAGTACGCAGCATCTTACGCCGGCGGATCTTAGTGCTATTGCGGTGTTTCTGAAGAGCCTGCCTCCCGGTAAATTCTCTTCTTCGCCAGCCAGTGAAGATTATGCCGAAGCTCAATACCCGGGGGCGGTGCTGTATCAGGATAACTGTGCCGCCTGCCACCGTAGCGATGGTCGGGGATACACTCACACCTTCCCGGCACTGGCAAGTAACCCGGCGCTGTTGGGGGATGATCCTTCGTCACTGGTTTCAATGATTTTGCACGGAGGCCGGGCTGCGGTGACAGAAAGAGCATTGACAGGTATGCGAATGCCAGGATTTGGCTGGCGGCTGACGGATCAACAGGTGGCCGAGCTGAGTAACTATGTGCGCAACAGTTGGGGAAATCAGGCCAGCGATGTGACGGCGGAGCAGGTGAAAAAATTGCGGAAAGGGGAGTAAAAGAGCAAGAAAAGGAAAAAAACGTCGTCCCTGAAAAAGGGGCGACGTTTGTCAGCGATTACGCCTGGTGTGCACCAGGTTCGCTCAGTTTCTGCAAATCTTTATCCACAAAGAACAGGGCCTGACCGCTGTTACCCACCAGTGCCAGTTTATCCAGTACAGATTTGAACAGCTTCTCTTCCTCGTGCTGCTCAGACACATACCACTGCAGGAAGTTAAAGGTGGAGTAGTCCTGGGTGGTCATGGCTGCGTGCGCCAGTTCGTTGATTTTAGCGGTGATCAACTGCTCGTGCTGATAAGCCTGCTCCAGCACTTCGTGCAGGGAGTTGAAGGTGACCGGTGGGGCTTCAATGGTGCCCAGTACCGGCATCGCGCCCGTATCGCTCAGGTAGTTGAACAGACGCTGCATGTGCTGCATCTCTTCTGTGGAGTGCTCACGCATAAACGCAGCCGCACCCTCGAAGCCTTTGTCGTTGCACCATGCGCTCATCTGCAGGTACAGGTTGGCAGAATAGAATTCCAGATTCAGTTGATCGTTCAACTGAGCGGTCATTTCATTAGTCAGCATGGTGACTCCTTTAACATTATATTTTGCGATTTATTACTCTCAATAATTCATGTTACAGGGACAGAGTGAATGTTTCTGTAACGTGAAGTATAACGAGTAAAACAGGTGATTTCTGCGCATTATGCACGCAGATTGATAAAATAAAAACCGTTTTATATAGCATAGGCTAATTTTATTGTTATCGCCTAAGAGTATGATTGGTAAGTGATAATCATTCCATGGTGAATATAAACAGTTCTGCTTTTTAAATGATTATGATAACTATTCCTATTAAAAAATAAATTGGATCAATATTACGGAATGAGAATTAATCCGTAATAGGTTATTTCTTATAAGGTGTTATTTTTACAGAGAATGAACTGCCTTTATCCGCCAGGGATAAAGGCAGTTATGGTTTACTGCGGCTCGGTGACCAGACGGTCAAGGATGGCCTGAGCTGTTTTAATATCGGTCACCAGTGCGTTGATCATGCCGGAACGTACGGCACCAATAATCCCGGCGGCTTTCTCTGCCGTGGCCGCCACCCCGATGCATAACGGGGTCTGACGAAGCTGGTCTGGTGATGCTGCAATCATCCGCTGTTCGCCCTCCCAGTGCAGCACTTCCCCCTGTTCGGTCACGTAGTGGCGCAGAACATCGCCCGCTGCATGGCTGAGCGCCTGCTCATCAGGGGTGGCCGTGCTGGTTTCGCTGGGGTGGGGCGCATGATGCGTCAGGCCGACGCCCACGATGGCCACGTCCAGCTTATCCCATAGCGAGGTAATTTGTTGCACGCCCGGATCGCAGAGAAATGCATCACGCAGCACCGGCGACGAGATATAGGGCGCGTGCAGGAAATGCGGTGTTCCCTCCATCTGTTCTGCGGCCTGGCGCACAAATTCGTTAATCTGAAAATGCGCCGCCGCCTGCTGCATACCGCCGTTGAGTGCAACCGTCATCACCCCCGGCAGGCGCGGCAGGCCGGATAGCGTCACTTCACGTACCGCCCGTCCCCAGCCAATGCCCACGACCGAACCACTGACCAGGTCGGCCTGCTGAAGCAGCGAGGCCAGCGGCGCATTCAGGGCACTGAGGATATTGGCAGGTGGGGACTCCACCACGGCAGCGGTTTTTAACCCCAGCCGGGCAATCAGATCCGCCGTGATCTCCTCAGGGGACGTCAGCTCAATCACCTCTATTCGCACAATCCCCGCCGCGCGCGCTTTGGTCAGCAGACGCGAGATCGTGGCGGTGGACACGCCCAGTTTTTTAGCGATATCGACCTGCGACATATCGGACTGATAGTGCAGCTTCGCCACCATATGCATCATTGCCCGCGTGGTGGCGGGATCTTGTAAAAGTGGCTCTTTCAGGGTTGTAATTCCTTTCTGCAATGTATTACACTCAGTTCATCGGTTGGAGAATTATTGCTCAACACCAGCAAAATTGCAACGTGCACAGGTGGCTGAAACCCCTGACAGGACTGGAGATTCACCGGCAACAGCCCGGCGTCGTGCACACAGGCTAAAGGTAACTTTCGGGTCGTCTACGACGGCTTTTTTACCCTGTAATCTGTATAGGAGTTCACCCTAATGTCACACATGTCCACTTCTGAACTGCGCGGTTATCAGCAAATTTGCGGCAGCAACGGCGCGATGCTGGTGATTGCCTGCGACCAGCGCGGTGCGATGCGAACGCTGTTAAGTGCCGATCCCGACCAGCAAAAAGCCATTTCCGAGCAGCAGCTCGGCGGTATCAAGGCGGATATCACCCGCTATCTCGCCAGTCAGGCTTCCTGCGTGCTGGTGGATGCCGTCTGTGCTGTACCGGATCTGGTGGATCACGGGATCATCAATCGCGATACCGCTCTGCTGATTGGCCTGGATGCGTCGGGTTTTGATACCACCCCGGAAGGCTACCGCAATTCACGCCTTGTGGAGGGCATCAGCGCCCGCCGCGTGCGCGAGCTGGGCGCTAACGGCGGTAAAATTATGGTCTATTTACGCGCCGACCGCCCGGATGCGAATCAACATAACCTCGATATTCTGCGCCACTGCATCGAAGACTTTGCCCGCGAAGATCTGCTGCTGGTGGTGGAGTTTCTTACCTATCCCCTGCCGGAAGAGACGGACGACGCGTATAAAAGCCGTGTGCCGTCACTGATCTATGAAGGCACCAAACTGTCACTGGAGCTGGGTGCCAAAGTGCTGAAGATCCCGTATCCTGGATCGGCTAAAGCTTGTGCCGATATCACCGAGCTTGCCGGGGATGTGCCCTGGGCCGTACTCTCGGCGGGAGTGGATCATACAACTTTCCTGACCCAGGTGGCGGATGCTATGAGCAACGGCGCTTCCGGTGTGATTGCCGGGCGTGCATTGTGGAAAGACTGCATCTCGCTGGACCGCCGTATCACCCGCGAAAAACTGGAAACGCTGGCCATCCCACGCCTGCGTGAAATCCAGGCGGTGATCGGCAAGTACTTCCATGCCCGTAGCACAGAGGAAAAAACCAGCCATGCCTGAGCAGCCCGTTTTGCAGCACTCTGCCCCCCGGAACCACGGTAAACGCCTGGTGATGGTGAACGGCGTACCCGCATCGGGAAAAAGCCATATCGCCACCCGTCTGTCGACGGCGACCGGTTGGCCACTGCTGACGCTGGATCAGATTAAAGAGCCGTTTATGCGTCAGATTGACGGTATTGACCGCCCGATGAACCGTAAGCTGGGCATTGCCGCTTATCAGGTGATTTGGTCGATTATTGCCGCTGCCCCGGCAGGTAACACCTTTATTGTTGATGCGTGGTTTGGCTTCCAGCCAAAAGCGGATCTGTCAGGGTTTATCGACGCGGCGGGCATTGATCGCATTGCTGAGATCTGGTGCCAGATCCCTGGTGAGATGGCAGCGCAGCGTTACAGCAGCAGGCTGGGCGCAAGATTGCCGGGACATCCGGGAGCGGAATACGTGGCAGAACTGCAACAACTGGCTGACCGCGCCGAACCGATGCAACTCGGGCCGGTATGGGTTGCCGATCAACGCAGCGAGATCGACTTCAATGGGTTAATTCGCTGGACGCAGGAGATCGTGAATCAAGCTTAGTTAATTTATTCGCCTCTGCCAAAAATAAACAGGATTAATCCTGAATATTTACGGCGTATTAAATAAAGAGTGTTACCACTGGTGTAATTAACCAGGGCGAAGCTATGGTTATTAATCTAATTAACTGATGTTTAATAATTTATTATTAAATAAGTCATATTGATCACGTTTTTATCATTCTGCGGAAAGTATAGTGAATTAACTTGCTGAATAATGAACAGGGCGACGATGTATGTTAACCGACTGGATTAATGACAGTAACCTGAAACTGTTAACGCATACGGATAACTGGCGTAAAGCCGTTGAGATTGCATTGCAACCGATGATCGATAATGGTGCAGTACAACCCCGATACCTTAATGCTATTTATGATATGCATGAACAGATTGGTCCCTATTATGTTCTGGGTGAAGGTATTGCGATGCCCCACGCCCGGCCAGAGGAAGGGGTGAATCATACGGCACTCTCCTTATTAATTATTTCTGAGGGTGTGAACTTTGGTAGTGAAGATAATGATCCGGTGTATGTGATATTTGCACTGGCCGCTATCGATAGCCACTCGCATATTGAAATGATCGCCAGCCTGTCGCAGCTTTTTTGCCAGGACGGCGTGGTCGAACAGTTAAGGCAGGCACGGGATAAGTCAGCGGTACTTAACATTCTGCAGCAGTTCTGAACCGCCGTCAGGGCTGGGATGCCCGTCATCATACCCGCAGTCAGAGGTCGCGGACTTACAGACACTTAATTAAGGTATGCCTGATGAAAAAATTATCTATTCTGGCCGTATGTGGTGCCGGGCTGGGCAGTAGTTTTGCCTGTGAAATGAGTATTGAAGCGGCACTGAAAGATCTGGGTGTGGATGCCGACTTATCTCACTGTGATATTTCCAGCGCGACCTCATCGCGTGCAGATATTATCATGACCGGTGAAAATTTCCGTTCGCAGTTCCAGCATTACACCATCAATTCCACCATTATTTATCTTAAGCGTCTGGTGGATAAGAACGAAATAAAACTAAAACTAGAGCCGATCCTTAAAGAGAAAGGCTATCTTATCTAATTTTTTTTAAAAATCCGATTAAATCCAAAATGGTTTACGTCGCCTTCGGCACCTTAAATCATAAATAATATCTACCCAAAATAATTCGAGCCAACACATCTGTAGCTTGAAGTATGAAGGGTATATGTGAAAGTAAACAGGGGAGTTCTATGTCTTTCCTTACCTTTATTGTCCATGATGTTCTGGGGCAGGCGTCTATCCTGATCTCTTTAATTGCCATGATTGGCCTGATTGCTTTGCGAAAAAGCCCGGGCCAGGTGATCACCGGAACATTAAAAACGTTACTGGGTTTCTTAGTGCTGCTGTCGGGTGCCAGTATTATTGTTGCCACATTAACCTTCCTCGGCGATATCTTCCAGAAAGGCTTTAATATGCGCGGTGTGGTGACCGATGTGGGTTCCATCGCCGGTATCGCCCAGCAAACCCTCGGGCGTGAAACAGCCCTGATTATGGTGGTCGCCTTTGTCGTCAATATTCTGATCGCCCGTCTGACGCGCTACAAATATATCTTCCTCACTGGGCAGGCATCGCTGTGGATGGCGACCGTCTGCTCGGTGATTGGTTATATGGGCGGGCTGCGCGGCGTGGAGCTGATCCTGCTTGGCGGGGGCATTGCCGGGGTGATGGCGGTATTGATGCCCGCGATTGCCCAGCCGATTGTGCGTAAGATCACCGGCGGTGATGATATTGCCCTCGGCCACTTCTGTACTATCGGCTATATGGTGCAGGCGAGTGTGGCAAAAGTGACCGGCGATGTCAGCAAAAGCACTGAAGATGTGGAGCTGCCGCAGGCGCTGTCCTTCCTGCAAGACACCTATCTGTCGATGATGGTGGTGATGATCCCGATCTACTTGATTCCGGCGATTGCTGCAGGCCCGGAAGTGGTGGCCGCCTCTTCTAATGGTGTGAACTATCTGGTCTATGCCTTCCTGCAATCTATCCAGTTTGTTGTCGGTGTGTATGTGCTGCTGGCGGGTGTGCGCCTGCTGCTGGCGGAAATTGTCCCGGCGTTTCGCGGTATTGCGCTGCGCATCGTGCCGGATGCGGTTCCGGCACTCGACTGCCCGGTGCTGTTCCCCTATGCGCCTAACGCGGTGATCATCGGTTTTATCTCGACCACCATTGGTGCGGTGATCGGGATGTTCCTGTTCCCGTGGGTTGGGCTGGCGATGATCCTGCCGGGAATGCTGACCAACTTCTTTGCCGGGGGCACCGCCGGGATCTTTGCTAACGCCGTGGGTGGACGGCGCGGTGCGGTGATTGGTGGCGTGTTCCATGGGCTGTTTATCACGCTGCTGCCCGCGCTGTTACTGCCGCTGCTCGGCCAGTATGGCTTCCAGAACGTGACCTTTAGCGACTCGGATGTGATCGGCGTCGGACTGGTATTCGGCCATATCCTTAACTTCTTCCATTAATGAATCAGGAGGTTTTATGGACGCAATTGAGAAGATCTTACAGCAGGAACTGCCGGCTAAAGCCTGTGCTGACGCGCTGAATGAGCTGGGTAAGCAGTTTATGGCGCAGCAGGACAGCGACAGTGCCATCCAGTGCTGGGAGCAGAGCATGGCCCGCTACGGGAAACCGGGTTTTGCCCAGGCCCAGCTGATGAAGGCCTGGAATGCGAAGCGTCGCGCCTGTTCACTGGCGGGTGACGGCAAGGGCGTGGAGCTTTACTCAGAGAAAATCGACGGGTTGATGCAGCAGAGTAAGGATGCGATCCGCTACGGTTTTTGAACACGGACCATAAAAGGACCGGGCATGCCCGGTCGCTACGGTTGTGGTGCGGTTTTGCCGCGCGGGGCATTGTGGTCCCGATTTTCGTAGGGGTCAGGCATGCCTGACCCGTATTTCAACTGACCCAAATTTGACTATCAGAAATCCATCTTCACGGTGAACTGCACTTCACGCGGATCGCCAATCTGGTTGGACAGATTGTTGGTGGCGATCGACGAGGTATAGTACGTCTTATCGAACAGGTTCTTCACGTTTACCTGCAAGGTCACCGGGTTCTGCGTTTTGATCTTATAAGACGCGAATGCATCCGCTACCGCGTAGCCCTGTAACGAGTAATCCTCGCCATTGTCACCGGAACGACGGCTCACCGCATGACCGCCGCCGCCAACGGTCAGCGTATTGCCGCCAATCACGTTGTGGAAGTCATAGGTCAGGAACAGTGAACCGGTGTGACGCGGCACGTTAGGCAACATCTTGCCCTGATAATCCGGGTCTTCCATCACCTTGGCATCGGTATAACCGTAGCTGGCAATGACGTTGACGTTCTGCGTCAGCGCACCCGCCACATCCACTTCTACCCCACGCGAACGCACTTTCCCGGCGGTTTTCGCCACGCTCTCGCCGTTAACCGTATCGGTATACAGCACGTGGCTCTTATCGATATTGAACATTGTCACGTTAGCGGTCACACCGCTGAACAGGTCAAACTTGGCACCCACTTCATAGGCGGTCGCGGTTTCCGGCGGCAGCTCACCGATGTAGCTGGCAATCGAATACTGCGGCATAAACGAACGCGAAACGTTACCGAAGAACGAGATATTCGGTGTGGCTTTATACACCAGACCAAATTTCGGCACCCACGCGCTGTCGCGGCTGTCAGTATTGACGTTGAACGGGCGGCCTTTACCGGCATATTCGGTAAAGGTGGTGTAGCGCATGGCGCTGACCGCAATCCACTTATCGGTCAGGTAGAGCGAGTCCTGCACGTAGCCGGAGTAACTGACCTGCTGGATGCGCTGGTCGCTGTCGGCGGCCGATACCGTGGTGCATTTCCCGGTAGTGCCGTAGGACGGGGTGTAAATATTGAAATCTTTCACGTTCTTACAGCGGATCATATCGGTGCGCAGCAGATCGTAGTTCTCATACGACAGCCCGGTCAGGATCTCATTATAGAAACCGCCGATGACCACGTCGCCCTGGAGATCGAAACGTGCGGAGTGCTGGCGCTGGGTCGATCCCTGGGTGGCATCGACACGACGCGTCAGGTTGCCGGTGGCGGAATCATAGGCCATCACGCGCGCCTGATTATCGCTGTATTTGTCCTGGCTGAAGCTGTAATCGAACTTCGCCGTCCACTGATTATTGATGCGGTACTCGGTATTCAACTGGGCCAGATCCGACTCACCGTCGGTAATGTTATAGGCTTCATCGAAACGGGTTTCGCGATTCACATCCACCGCATGGCCGGTATCCAAATCGAAAATGGTGCCGCGGTCGAACGGGGTGCTGTAGTTACGGTGTGAGTAAGCAACGGTCACTGTGGCATCATCGCCAAACCAGGTCAGAGACGGGGCAATAAAGCTGCTGCGTTCTTTGCCGAAATTACGCCAGTAATCTTCATGCTGATAAGAACCGATCAGGCGGTAAGCAAGATTGGTGCCTTCAATCGGGCCGGTAACATCTACGCTGCCGGTGCCGCCGCCAAAGCTGGTGGAGGTGGCCTGAATCGAGCCACCGAAGGTTTTTTCCGGGCGTTTAGTTATCACATTGATCAGGCCGCCGGGATCGAGAATACCGTACAGCGTTGATGCCGGGCCTTTCAGCACTTCAACGCGATCGGTCGCAGCGTTAAAGCTGCGCGGCAGCACGGTTTTCAGGCCGTTGGTCATCACCGAACCATCACGGTTGCTACCAAAACCACGGCGTACAAACGCGTCCTGAGTGCCGCCGAGGGTGTTGGTCTGAACCACGTTACTGACGTTGTTCAGCACTTCATCCAGCGTGGTAGCGTGCTGATCCTCAATCACCCGGTCGCTGACGGTGTTCACCACCTGCGGAATATCCAGCAGCGGGGTATTGGTCAGCGTGGCGGTGGAAGAGTTCAGCGGCTGATAGCCGGAGGTCATTGGCTGGTCTGCATCGGATACTTTCGCTTCGACCGTCAGCGTGCCGCTATCATTGCTGCTGTCGGCATCGCTTTTGTTCACGTTGCTGGCTGGCGTGACTGCTGCCATCGCTACCGGCGTTGTCAGCACCCCGATAAAGAGCATTGAAAACAGTACGCGCCCTTTTTTCCCCAGAAAAGAAGGTGATAATTCAGTCATTTATTGTATTTTCCGCAAGCTTTCTCATTCCCTGTTGAATGAGAAAAGGTGTGTTGTCTTCATTGCCCGATGGGTTGCGTCACGCGCAGTCCTATCCGTTAAACCCGGTGTTCATGGCTCGGATATGTAATTGAGAATCATTCAAACACGCCGTTATGTAGTAGTAAATGTAAAAAACATCAAAAAAACAGACAGGCTGATTACCGCTGAATTATCACATTCGCATTGCGGGTATTATTTTTTAATCTTTTGATAAATAGGTTAAATAATTTCATATCCAGCATCTTTTTATGGCTTTTATAACCGGGTATCGCTCTGTCAGTAAGCTGTCTATTATTTCTTGACTACTACAGGCATTCTACGCATGATCGAGAAAACGAATGAGATTTATTTTTATTTAAGGCGTACGCGCGCGCTGGCCGGTTGCCACGCCGTTGCGGTGCAGGAGCGGTAGATGCCACAGCGGGTGGAAAAGACAGCAGGCGCACTCCCGGCGTCCGCAGAACAGGGTATTGTCCTCGACAAACTCTCTGCCGGTTATGGCAAAAAAATCATTGTTGACGGTGTCAGCCTGACCATCGAACACGGCAAAATGACCGTACTGGTCGGCGCGAACGGTTCCGGTAAATCCACATTGCTGACCACCATTGCCCGTATGCTGGCGCCTCTCGACGGCTGCGTGCGGCTCGACGGTAAAATCATCCACGATCAGCCCACCAAAGCGGTGGCACGCCAGCTGGGCATGTTGCCGCAATCGCCGCTGTTGCCGGATGGATTAACCGTATTTGAACTGGTGTCACGCGGGCGCTATCCCTGGCAAAACTTTATGCGTCAGTGGTCAACGGAAGATGAAGAAGCGGTGCTCGATGCCCTGCGGATGACCGGCACGCTGGAGTTTGCCCATCTGCCTGTCGACAGTCTGTCCGGCGGCCAGCGCCAGCGCTGCTGGATTGCGATGGCGCTGGCACAGCAAACCGCCACTATCCTGCTGGACGAACCCACCACGTTCCTCGATTTGCGTTATCAGGTCGATATTCTCGAACTGCTGCATGATCTGACGCGACTGCATGGCCGTACCGTTGTCGTCGTGCTGCACGACCTGAACTTTGCCGTGAACTATGCCGATACAGTGGTATTCCTGCGACAGGGGCGCCTGGAGGGTGTGATCCGCGAAGGAGAGCACTGTACACCCGCGTTGATCAAAACGGTGTTTGATGTCGACGTTCAGATGTCGGTAAACCCGCTGACCGGAAAACCCTTCTTTATGCCGTTCCGGGCGCCCGGTGACCGCACCGGATGAGTGATTTTGCTGCGGTGGTACGCCGTCGTCGCGCCCGTTCGGGCGTGGCACTGATCATCCTGCTGGTGGCCCTGCTGGGCTGCGCGCTGATCCACCTCGGTCTGGGGGCGCGTTATATCGGCCCCGGTACGGTATTACAGGCGCTGCTGGAATTTAACCCACGTAACTTTGACCATAAGGTGATCGTGGATCTGCGGTTGCTGCGACTGGTTGCTGCACTGATGACCGGTGCGGTGCTGGGCGTGGCCGGAATGCTGCTCCAGGCGGTGATCCGCAACCCGCTGGGCGAACCCCATATCCTCGGGCTGAATGCCGGGGCGGCACTGGCAGTCGTCATTGCGTCCGCGCTGGGCAGTCAATGGGGCGGGCTGCTGTTGGGTCGCCCGCTGATTGCGGCTGGGGGCGCTGCCGCGTTGTTTGCGCTGGTGATGCTGCTGGCATCCGCCGGGCGTACCGGTCTGACGCCGCTGAAGGTGACCCTCTGTGGCGTGGCGGTCTCCTCTTTTGCCTCGTCAGTCACGGCGGCTATCCTGATCCTCGATGAACAAACGCTGATGGAAATACGCACCTGGCTGGCGGGCGATCTTGCCGGGCTAAGCTGGACGTTGACGCGCGCTGCTGCGCTGCCGGGTGCGGTAGGGATGGTTCTGGCACTGTGGATTGCCCCGCGTCTGAATGTGCTGGCACTGGGCGATGTGATTGCCAGCGGGCTGGGGGTGAATATTGCCCGTACCCGGCTGCTGGGGCTGATCGCCACCGCGCTGCTGTGCGGTGCGGCGGTGTCGGTGGCAGGACCCATTGGCTTTATTGGTCTGGTGGTGCCGCATATCGTGCGGCGACTGATCACCGATGATATTCGCCTGGCAATCCCGCTGTCGGCCTTGTGCGGCGCACTGTTGTTGCTGCTGGCGGATATTGCCGCCCGCACGCTGATTGCCCCTCAGGAACTGGCGACGGGCGTGATGACGGCGCTGGTCGGTGCGCCGGTATTTATCTTTATCGCGTCGAGATTTTTTAAATGAAAATGTCGCTTCAACGGGTGGGCTATCGGCGCTGGCAGTGGGGTGCCTTTAGCCTGCTGCTGCGCCCGCGTGCACTGGCCTGCGCTGCGCTGTTGGCGTTGCTGGCGCTGGCGCTGGTGATTTTTGGCGTTACCCAGGGATCGCTGCCCGTCCCTGCATCGGCCATTGGCCGGGCACTGTTCTACCCGCAACCGTTGCCGTCACAGCAGGACTACATTGTCTGGGATATTCGTCTGCCGCGCCTGCTGATGGCCGCCCTGAGTGGAGCGATGCTGGGGATGGCGGGCGCTGCGATGCAATCCATTACCCGTAACGGGCTGGCCGATCCGGGGTTGATCGGGGTGAAAGAAGGCACCAGCGCGGTGGTGTTGACGCTGATCCTGTTGTTCCCATCGCTCGGTCTGCTGTGGCGGCCGCTGGCGGGGATGGCGGGCGGGCTGCTGGTGGCATTGCTGGTGGTGGCACTGGCGCGGGATTTCTCGCGTCCCCGTTTTATTCTGATCGGCATCGGCGTTTCCTGGGCATTCTCGGCTGGGATAGGGGTATTTATGACCACCGCCGACGTGCGCGATGTGCAGACGGCGCTGGTGTGGATGGCGGGCAGCCTGCATGCCGCGACCTGGTCACTGCTGGCCGTTGCCGCCTGCTGGGCGCTGCCGGGCGCGCTGATCCTGTTTCTTACTGCCCGTGCCTCTGATGTGGCGCTGCTCGGTAATCAGGCGGCCAGCGGTCTGGGCGTGCGGCTACAGCATCTGGCGTTGATCCGCTTTGCCGCGCCAGTCCTGCTGACGGCGGCCAGCGTCTCGTGCGTGGGCAGCCTGGGGTTTGTCGGGCTGATCGCCCCGCATATGGCGCGTTTTCTGCTGCGCGGCGGGCAGGTTGCGCTGCTCAGCGGCAGCGCGCTGATTGGGGCGTTGCTGGTGCTGGTCACGGACACCATCGGGCGGCTGGCCTTTGCCCCGTTGCAAATTCCGGCGGGCATTGTGATTGCCCTGGTGGGCGGGCCGTTTTTCCTGCTGTTGCTCTGGCGCCGTCGTGATGCGCTGTAATCCGGACGAGGCGTGCCTCGCCCCTACTAAAGGAACTGCTATGCGTTTTCTCTTTTCTCTGCTGCTGCTAATCGGGGCTACCGCTGCTGCTGCGGTGCCCACGCAGTCGTTTACCGACGATCTGGGTCGCAAGGTGGTCGTGCCGATGCATCCGAAACGTATCGTCTCGCTACATGATCTGGATATCACCATTCCCCTGATTGAACTGGGTGTACCGCCTGTGGCCAGCCACGGACGCACGCGCCCGGACGGCAGCCATTTTTTGCGTTCAAGCGGTCTGCTCACCGGGGTGGATTTCGATAACTCGTCCATTCAGTTTATTGGCACTGCCGATATGGATATTGAAGCGATTGCTGCGGCCAAACCGGATCTGATCATCACCGAGCCTGCCCGCAATGTGGCGGTTGAACAGCTGGAGAAAATTGCCCCGACGGTCAGTATTGACCACCTTAAAGGGGGCGCTCCGCGTATCTACAGCAAGCTGGCGCAACTGACGGGCAGCCAGGCACAGCTCGCGATTCTGGAACGCCGCTACCAGGAGCAGATCAAACAGCTTAAACACGTGGTGGATACGCAGCACATTACCGTATCGGTATTACAGGCCAACAATGGCAAGCTAACCGTGCATCACAGCTACCATTCGCTTGGGCGGGTGCTTCGCGATGCCGGTTTTCGTTTTCCTCCGTTGGTGGACGCGATCCCTGAGGGAGGAAGAGTCGATGTCAGCGCAGAAAGACTCCCTGAATTGGATGCAGATTATATTTTTGATACCTGGCGGGCTGATACCGGAGGTAAACCTGCTGATGAGATCGCCGATATGAATCGGGTCATGCCGGGATTCTGTGATTTCTTACGCGCCTGTCGCGAAGGGCATTACATTTTATTGTCACGCGACGAAGTGATCTCGAACTCTTATGCCTCGCTGGGGCTGCTGGTGGCACAGGTGCAATCGCATCTTTCCGGGCGCACGCTGCCGGAAAAAGCGGGGCAGCCATGAGTTTGTCTACCGGGCGCAGGCGTGTGGATCTGTACGGCGAGCGTTTTCGCGCACGTGCGCATCAACTCTCCCCACGGTTATATGCGGTGGCCAGCTATATCAACGAGCACCGTCATGTGGTGCTGGAGAATACGGCGATGGAGATCGCCGCTGCGACGCAGAGTTCAGATGCGACGGTAATCCGGGCCATGCAGGCGCTGGGTTTCGCCGGGTTACGTGATTTAAAGCTGACTATCGAGCGTTTCCTGGGGCCAGGGATCAACTCAGCGGAGAAGATGAATACCACGGTCAGCGCGCTGTCCTGCGATATTAATGCCAGCATTGATTTTGTGGTGGAAGGGCATCAGCGTGCTTGTGAAGCGCTAAGTGAACCGCAGAATCGTCGGGCGATGGCACAAGCCGTCGCTCTGCTGGCCGAGGCGCGACAGGTAGCGATTTTTGGGATTGGGGCTTCCGGAATTCTGGCTGACTACACGGCGCGATTATTAACGCGTATCGGTACGCCTGCGTATGCGCTGAATCGCACCGGAATTTTGCTGGCGGAACAGTTGTTAGATCTCCAACGCGGCGATGTACTGATCATGATGGGGCAGAAATCGGCGCATCGCGAAGGGCTCACCACGCTGGCCGAAGCGCGACGGCTGGGGATCCCTGCCATCTTACTGACCAATGCGCCCGACTCCCGTTTTAGCCGGGAAGCGCATACGGTGATCACCGTGCCGCGCGGCGGGGAAAACGGCAAAGTCCCTCTGCACGGTTCCGTCCTGCTATGCCTGGAGATGCTGGTCATGTCGCTGGCGTCTACTGCCCCGCAGAAAACCATGAAGTCGATGAAGCGCATTCAGGATCTGCATCGGTCGATTGGTAAATCGGGGGGGAAGAAGGGCTGATTTATCGCTGATAAACCGTCATTCGGCCTATCAGGGCTATCCGAAACGCGGACACGCCGTAAACCCATCCCTGGGGGCTCGTGTTCGCGCATCCCTGCGCTCAACGGTCCGCTAACCCGGATAGCCCCGATTGCCATTTAGCACGGTGTTGCTGTGACTTTTTTCAACAGCGACGATGTTGTCAGACAGGGACCACAAAGGGACAGGTTAGCCGGGCCTCCGCCGCATGGATGCGGCGGCTGGAGCCTCCAGGGATGGATTTACGGCGTCCCGGCGTTCTGCCCTTTGTGGTCCTTTGACACCACATCACCGCAACACGTTACAGATCCGCACCGTTGCTGGCGATCACCTGCTTATACCAGTCGAAGCTTTTCTTCTTCGAACGCGCCATGGTGCCGGTACCGTCATCGTTTTTATCCACATGGATAAAGCCATAACGTTTGTTGTACTGGCCGGTGGTGAATGACACGCAGTCGAGGCAGCCCCATGGGGTGTAACCCATCAGATCAACGCCATCTTCCAGTACCGCAATTTTCATCTGCTCAATATGTGCCTGCAAATAAGCAATACGGTAGTCATCGTTGATCTGACCATCGGCTTCAACGGTATCGTAGGCACCAAAGCCGTTCTCAACGATAAACATCGGCTTCTGATAGCGTTCCCAGAAGGCGTTCAGCGTGTAGCGCAGGCCGACCGGGTCAATCTGCCAGCCCCAATCGGAGGCTTTTACATGCGGGTTCGGACGGCTGCCCGGGAAACCTTCAATATGACGACCGTCGTCGCTGTCCTTCGCAGAGAACTGCACCGCATTACTCATGTAGTAACTGAAGCCCAGATAGTCAGCACAGCCATCACGCAGCGCCTGCTCATCGCCCGGCTGCATCTCAATCTGGTAACCCTTACGCTCCCACTCTTTCAGAATGTACGATGGGTAGTAACCGCGCAGGTGCACATCACCGAACAGATAGCGCTCACGCATCGATTCCTGCGCGAACATCACATCATCCGGGTGGCATGACCACGGGTAGAGCGGCACAATCGCCAGCATGCAGCCGATCTGCAAGTTCGGGTTGATCTCGTGACCCAGTTTTACCACCTGCGCACTGGCAACAAACTGGTGATGCAGAACCTGATACATCGCCTGCTCGGGTTTTTCGTGGTCGTTAAAAATCACCCCGGAGTTACAGTAACCGAACAGCGGATAACGCCAGTTACGCTGGTTATTGATCTCATTAAAGGTCATCCAGTATTTCACTTTGTGCTGATAGCGCTTCAGTACCACTTCGCTGTAACGCACAAAGAAATCCACCACTTTACGGTTCAGCCAGCCGCCGTACTCTTTCACCAGATGCTCAGGCATCTCGAAGTGGGAGAGGGTGATCACCGGTTCAATATTGTATTTCAGCAGTTCATCAAACAGGTCGTCGTAGAACTGTAAGCCCGCTTCGTTTGGCTCCAGCTCGTCGCCTTTCGGGAAAATGCGCGTCCAGGCAATCGAGGTACGGAAACACTTAAAGCCCATCTCGGCAAACAGCGCGATATCTTCTTTGTAGCGATGGTAGAAATCCACCGCCAGGTGATTCGGGTAGTGATGCGCCGGGTCAATGCCATCGGTGATCACGCGGTCCACGCCGTGCGCGCCGCCGGATAAGACATCGACAATACTTGGACCTTTACCGCCCTGGTCCCAACCGCCTTCAACCTGGTGTGCCGCAACCGCGCCGCCCCATAAAAAATCTTTTGGTAATTGCTGCTCTGACATAATCCATCCTTTCTGGTGAGATTAACAACGTCTTAATGATGCGGGCGAGGCGTGCCTCGCCCCTACAAATCCCCAACGATTGATGCCGGGATTTAATACTCGATATCTTTATTTAAATTCGCCCCGTTGGTCTGGATCACGCGCTGATACCAGCTAAAGCTTTTCTTACGGTAGCGTGCCAGATCCTTCAGGTCGTGCTCATCACGGTTAACGTAGATAAAGCCGTAACGCTTGCTGATCCCCTGATGCGTACTGACCAGATCGATCGCTGACCACGGGCAGTAACCGAAGAGGTCGACGCCATCGCTGATCGCTAACTGGAGTTGCTCAAGATGGTCACTGAGATAAGCAATACGGTAGTCGTCATACACTTTATTCCCGGCGGCCAGCTCGTCAAAGGCACCGAGACCATTCTCAGTGACAATCAGCGGCAGGTGGTAACGATCGTAGATCTCGCGGGCAGTGATGCGGAAGCCAACCGGGTCAACATACCAGTTAAACTGATTTTTCTTCAGATGCGGGTTATTGGTGCCAACGTAAACGCTTTTATCGATACCGGCCATCTGCTGGTCAACTTTCTGGTTGCCTTCCCCTTCATCGCTCAACTCGGCGGCAACGGTCGCGGAGGCATAATAGTTGAAGGCGATAAAGTCAGGTTTCGCCTGCTTCAGCAACGCCATCTCGGCATCGGTAATCGTTGGCAGCCAGCCTTTCTCCTGCATAAAGCGCCAGGCAATGGTGTTGTAACGGCCATAACAGGCGAGGTCGAGGTACAGCCAGTTGCGAATAGAGGTGAAGTTATTCGCCGCCAGCACGTCTTCGGGCTTGGAACTGGCCGGGTAGACGCAGGAGATATTCGGTGCCGGGCCGATTTTTGCCGCAGGCAACATCTCGTGGCAGGCGATCATCGCCCGCGCCTGCGCCAGCATCATATGGTGGTTCTGTTGATACAGGGTTTTGTGCGGGTCCGGTGTGCCGGCGGGCAGCGTACCAATGACATCCCCTTTGAGGATCATCATGTTCTGCTCGTTTATGGTCAGCCAGTATTTCACCCGATCGCCGTACAACTCAAAGCAGGTGCGGGCAAAGTGCTCAAACGCCGCGATGGTGGCGGGATCGGACCAGCCACCTTTCTCCTGTAACGCCCAGGGCAGATCGAAATGGTACAGCGTGACCAGCGGCTCAATCCCTTTGTCGGTGAGTGCGGTGATCAGCTTCTGATAGAACTCAACGCCTTTGGCATTGATCTCACCGGTTCCCTGCGGGAACAGGCGGCTCCAGGAAATAGAAAGACGGTAGGTTTTCAGGCCCAGTTCAGCGAACAGTGCCACATCTTCGGCAAAGCGGTGGTAGTGATCGCTGGTCACAGTGAAGTCTGTCAGGCGCGGATCGAAACGGGCTTTATCAATGACCGAGGGTCCTTTACCGTCCTGGTTCGACGCCCCCTCTACCTGATAGGCCGAGGTGGAAGCTCCCCATAAAAAACCGTCAGGGAAGGGCGATAGCTTGCGGTATTGCATCCTGTTCTCCTTGCGTTTTTGACGGGTCAGGCATGCCTGACCCCTACGAAATACGTGCAGGGCGAGGCATGCCTGACTCCTGCGAAATACGTGCAGGGCGAGGCATGCCTGACCCCTACGAAATACGTGCAGGGCAAGGCATGCATGACCCCTGCGAAATACGTGCAGGGTGAGGCATGCCTGACCCCTACGAAATACGTGCAGGGCGAGGCATGCCTGACTCCTGCGAAATACGTGCAGGGCGAGGCATGCCTGACTCCTGCGAAATACGTGCAGGGCGAGGCATGCCTGACCCCTACGAAATACGTGCAGGGCGAGGCATGCATGACCCCTGCGAAATACGTGCAGGGTGAGGCATGCATGATCCCTGCGAAATACGTGTTGGGGCGAGGCATGCCTCGCCCGAGATTATTTGGCCTGTTTCAACGCCTGCACTTCACGATGCAGGATGATGATCTCTTCCGCTAGCTCACGGCACAGCATGGCGTTCATCAGGTGATCCTGCGCATGGACCAGAATCAGGTTCACCGGCACCTTGCCGACCCCTTCATCAGCGCCAATCAGCGCCGTCTGGATCTTATGCGCGGCTCTGGCAGCGGCTGTCGCGGCCGTCAGCTGTGCGTCCGCTTCCTGCCAGTCATAAGTCCGTGCTGCACGCAGCGCCTGCATTGAGCAGGAGCGGGCTTCGCCGGCGTGAATGATGAGTTCCATTACGGTGGTTTCCATATCCATGATCAGTTCTCCACGGCTTTCAGTTCAGTATCCGACGGGGTTGGCTTCTCCTGCTTCAACAGCTCGCGCTCATACATTTTGAAGAAGGGATAGTAAATCAGCGTTGATACCACAATCAGCACGCCCACCAGAATCACGGCGCGGAAGTCCCAGCCCGTTGACCAGGCGGCACCAATCGGGCCGGGTGTGGTCCAGGGGGCCAGCGAAACCACGTGGTTCACCAGGTCAGTACGCGTGGCCACCCAGGCAATAATGGCATTGACCAGCGGTGCGGTAATAAACGGGATAAACAGCAGCGGGTTCATCACCACCGGGGAACCGAAGATAATCGGCTCATTGATATTGAACATACTCGGCACCAGACCCAGCTTGCCGATGGAGCGCAGGTGTGCCGAACGGCTCCGCAGATAGAGGAACACCAGGCCCATGGTGGAACCGGAACCGCCCACCACGATAAAGAACTGCCAGAATGGCTCAATAAAGATTTGCGTGATCGGCTGGCCTGCGTTTAATTCCTGCTGGTTAATGCCGAGGTTGGTCAGCCAGAAGGCCTGCAAAATCCCACCGACGATCACCGCACCGTGGATACCGGCAAACCACAACAGATGGCACAGCAGCACGGCAATCAGTACCGCTGGCAGTGAGTCAGACGCGGAGATAATGGGTTTGAAGATCGCCATAATCGCCTGCGGCAGCAGCATACCGAACTGATCCTGTACCAGCAGACTGAGGGGGAACAGTGTCAGGAAGATGGCAAGGATCGGGATCAGCAGATCGAACGACTGGCGAATTTTCGGCGGAACCTGCTCTGGCAGCTTAAAGCCGATATGGTGTTTTTGCAGGAAGTGCATCAGCTCAGTGGAGTAGAGGCTGACGATAATCGCCGTAAAGATCCCTTCTCCCCCCAGCGAACCCACAGGAAGTGCGCCATTGCCCTGCGGCGCGGCGACCAGCAGAAACGACATTAGCGACAGACAGGCGGCCATAAAACCGTTCATCTTATAGCTGATGGCGAGGTTATAGGAGATGGCGGCGGCGATATAGACCGCCATAATGCCCATCGTCATATTGTAGGGCATCATGATTTGCGCTGAATGACGCTCCACCATGCCCAGCCACCACTGAGCAAAAGCCCACTGGCTGTCGGCACCGAACGGTGGATGAGCGAACAACAGCATGAACGAACCCACAATCAGGAACGGCATCGACGAGATAAAGCCATCTTTGATCGCCACCACGTGGCGCTGGCTGGAGAGCCTGGCCGCGATCGGGCTGATGCGATTCTCGATCACGCCGAACAGGGACTCGCTGAAGCGACTCATTTGGCGGCCCCGCCGTTCTGGATCATCAAGAGGGCGTCTGCGAGGATTTTTTCGCCGTTCATCATGCCGTAATCCATGGTGTTGATCACGGCGATCGGCTTGTTGAGTTCATCGGCCAGCGGCTTGAAATCCACCAGCTTGTATTTGATTTGCGGGCCGAGCAGGCAGCAGTCGTAATCGGCGATCTGCTCAACAAACTCGTCCAGCCCAACCGCATTAATCTCCACGGCAATATTTTTTTCTTTAGCGGCTTTTTCCATACGCTGCACCACCATGCTGGTGGACATACCTGCGGCACAACAGAGTAAGATTTTATTCATGGTTGTTCTCCGGTCTAGGTTTCTTTAATAGATAGCTGAAACTGACCTGTTTCTGCAACCGGTTTCATATTCAATAATTTGTTCTGTGAGCGGGATCGCATCGGTCAGAGACAAAGCAGGTGAAACAGCAAAGTTGTGCGGGTAATGGATATATCGCTAATAACGTTGCAGGCAGGTTTAAACGGTTTTTTTCCGTAGAAAGAGGCAACTGACAGGTGAGATGAAAACGTCACTAACAGACACTAAAGCTAATAATTTCATTGTGTTATCATATTAGGTATGGGCGCACGATAAAACAGGTTATTATAACAAGCAGAACTTAGCTTTCAGGAAACCATGATGATTACCATGCTGGATGTCGCAAAAAAAGCCGGTGTTTCAAAAGCCACGGTTTCACGGGTGCTGGCAGGAAATAGTTACGTCAGTAAAACCACGCAGGATCGGGTATTTAAAGCGATTGAAGAAACTGGCTATCGGCCTAATTTGCTGGCACGTAATCTGGCGACCAATAAATCACAAAATATCGGGCTGGTGGTCACCAATACCTTATATAACGGTCCTTATTTTAGTGAGCTGTTATTCCAGGCGGCAACGTTAACCGAGCAGCATGGCCGCCAGCTGTTACTGGCCGACGGTAAGCATGATGCCCGTCAGGAGCGCCAGGCCATTGAGTTCCTGCTGGATCTGCGCTGCGATGCGATCATCATCTATCCCCGTTTCCTCAATACCGCCGAACTGGATGAGATTATTGAGCAAACCCGCAAGCCGATTATTGTGGTGAACCGCCAGCTGGAAAAACATCCTCAGCACTGCGTCTTTGCCGCCCATGAACAGAACACCCTGGACGCCGTTAATTATCTGGTTTCTCAGGGGCACCGTGATATTGCCTTTATTTCGGGATCCGACGGTTCACCTACGGGCATCAGCCGCTTGAAAGGTTACCGTGAAGCGCTTCAGGCGCACCATATCGCCTTTAACCCGCAGCGGGTGGCACAGGGCAGCTGGTCGCTCCAGAGCGGCTATGAAGCCGGTCTGGAGCTGCTGGCGCGCGGCGCTGAGTTTACCGCGCTGGTTGCGAGTAACGATGATATGGCCATCGGTGCTGCCCGGGCGCTGTCTGCCGCGGGAAAACGCATTCCGCAGGATGTGTCTCTGCTGAGCTTCGATGATATTCCGATGGCATCGTTTTTTGTTCCACCGCTCACCACGGTTCATGTCCCCGTTGGAGAGATGATCCGGCATACGCTGGAAAAGTTGGTACTGATGCTCGATGGGCAGCCCGGTGAGCCGTTACCGGCATTTAACGGCCAGCTTATCGTGCGTGAATCAGTGGTGGCGGGGCCTTATCTGGGGCGAACCTGACGTTTCAGTTGTTGCAGAATGATTGGCCCGAAAAAAATCAGTAATTTTACTGATTTTTTTTGGCGCCCATTTGCGCTATTATTCAGAGCGATTTTATCTAAGCCAATATTGTTAAGAAAACATTGTTAAGTAACGATGATTTAATTATCGTTTTTATAAGTATTATCTTATCGCTAAATACTGCACTGGACTGTGTTGAGAATATTCCTACCTTACTGGCGCTACAGGAGTTATGCCATGAATCCCCCCAGAATAATAGACCCTGTGCGTTCTGCGCACGTCGGCGGATTGTCTCAACCGGATCATTCCGATGATGAAATAAATTTAATTGAACTACTGAGTATTCTGGTGAGAAGTAAATTCACCATTATGTTCTTTTGCGTTATTGCCATGTCAGGTGGCGTGGCGGTGAGCTACCTGTTGCCGCAGCGCTGGACCAGTTCAGCGGAGCTGATCATACCGCAAGCGACGCAGCTGCAAGGCATGGATAAGATGCTCGCCGCGCTGGAGGTGCTGGATATTCAGTCGGATATCTCGCCGGGTTCTTTGTTATCCGAATTTATGCGTAATTTTGACGCCTATAATCTGCGTGAAAAATATCTGGTCAGTACCGATTATTTTAAACAACTCTCTAAAAATAAAGCGAATACGCCGGAAATGCGTCATCGCTTAATCAATGCTATTCTGCAGGGGAATATTTCATCGCGCAGCTCTTTGCAGGATAAAGCCGCGAATCAGAAAGAATATCTTTACTACGATGTGACCTTTAGTGCTGAAAATCCGGTTGTCGCGCGTGACCTGCTGCAGGGCTATATTAACTATGTGACAACCGTGGTTGAAGATGATGTATATCATCGTCTTCGCTATCAGGTTGAAATGCGTAAAAGCCAGGCCATTGGGAAATATAATTTCGACAGCGCGCGCGCGGAAACGGCCTATCGTATCAATCTCGAACGCCTGCAATATGCCCTTGAAATCGCCAAGGCTGCCGGGTTGCAGAAACCGTCATGGAGCCATGGTTCATCCAATCAGGATGACCCGGATTTTCCGGTGACGCTGGGGGCAGATGGCCTCGATCGTAAGCTGAAAATCGTCGAGTCTCTTAAGACCCCGACCGTGCTGAATGCTGATTTGCAGAATCGTCATCTGTATATTGAAAAAATCAATGAGCTGAACATCGACAAGCTGATTTTCCAGCCATTTAAATATATGCGCGCTCCCATGGTGCCGCTTCAACGTGATGCACCAAAACGCTCGCTGATTGTCCTGTTATCTGCTCTGGCGGGCTTGATTGCGGGCTGTGGCTATGTGCTGTTAAATACAGCGATTAAGCAGCATCGTCTGACAACGGACAGGTTATCATAGCGCTTGAATGGTGTGTCCAACCGGGCAGAGGCGAAGCGTGCTCTGCCCGATTTTTTAAGGGTTTCTTAACGCGACGGAACCACCGCCCGGTCACGCAACGCCAGCGATAACACGTAATAAATCACGCACGACACCAGCAGCGAGTTAATCGTTGGCACACCCCACTCGGTCATCAGGCCAATCACACTGCCGACAAGCGTCGCGATAATCGCTATCCAGCCAATGGTTGGTGTTTCGCTGTCCCCAGGCAGTTTTCCTTCTGCACGGCTTTTATCCAGCGCGGCACGGTGTGTGCGCAGCAGCAGATAGTCAACCAGCATAATGCCGAGGATCGGAGGGAACACCACGCCCAGCACGGTGAGGAAGTCAACGAAGCGGTCAAGGATACCCAGCACCGAGAGCAGGGTGCCCAGCACGCCAATCACCAGCGTGGTATTCCGGTATTGTAACTTTTTACCGGAGATACCTTCGACGGCGTTAATCACCCCGAGAGAAGAGGAGTAGAGGTTTAAATCGTTCACGCGCAGTGTGGAAAGAATCACCACCAGTAACCCGACGCCGCCGGCTACCTGCGACATAATCGTCACGACATCGGCCGTTTGCAGCGTGCGGGCAATCATAATGGCCAACCCGTTCACGATAAACTCTCCGGCAATAATCGTCAGCAGAGTCACGCCGGCCACATGCCTGGATGAGCGTGAATAACGGGTCAGATCCGGCGTCATCAGGCTGGCAACAATCGCCCCGCCAACCACCATGGTGATGGCCGCGCTGATGGTCAGCGGGCTACCGGTGGGCGGCAGGTCAATAATTTGCTGAAGAGTGTGGCCGGACAACGTCTGGAAGGAGATAAACGCCACCAGACAAATAAACAGCGGCACGGCGATACGGGCGGTTACGCGCAGCGCTTTAAACCCGAAGGTTACCAGCACGGTCAGCAGCAGGCCGGAAAGACTGGCGGCCAGCGGGAACCCCAGGGCGCCACCGAGGGCAAAATTCAACGACTTGGCGAAGATGGCATTTTGAATGCCAAACCAGCCGAGAAGGCTGACGGCGACGACCAGACCAATCAACACCGAACCGATGCGACCAAAACCGCACCAGCGCGCCAGTAAGCTCCCGGATATGCCTTCTTTCATCCCGGCATAGCCCAGCCCGAAGGTCACGATGCCAAAGATCACGCTGCCGGCCAGAATGGCCAGGAAAGCGGAGGCCAGACTCATCGAATCCCCCAGTACCGCCCCCAGCATAAATTGGTCGAGTGCGGTAAGCATACCCATATGGACCACGGCAACGCTTAAAAATGAGACGCGCTTATTTTCAGGTACGCGACTTAACGGGTAGTCTTCAATACGAATCACGGAGTTTCCTTAGCAAAAATTAAATAAACTGGATGCCCTTTTCAATCAGACGGTCCGGTATAAAATTGTCCAACCCTGCGTGGCGGCAATACTCTTCGAACTGGCTCAGGGTATGCACCCCGGCTTTTTGATAGATGTTATAAATCCGGTTCTCTACGGTGCGATGGCTGAGATTATAAATCCGCGCTATTTCTTTCGTAGATAAGCGTTGCAGCATCAAAAAAAGCGTATCCAGTTCGGAACGGGTAAACACATCGTTATCGACTTCGGTTGTCAGCACCCCGGGTTTTTGCTGAGTGATATATTTCAGCGGTGACATGGTGTTGAGCAGTTTAGCGTTCCATGCAATACCGATAAAATCCCCATTTTCTCCATACAGTGGGATTTTTTCACAGACATAGGGCGTTAAGGTTTTCTGCCCATACCAGTAGTGAGTTTCGATCACGGCAACCCGTCCGTTACACGCCTGAGTGCGACGATCGTGCTCAATAAGCTCGTCTTCACATTCGGCCCATGCGGCAGGAAAATCACTGTCGAATCGGCCTTCAATCGCAAAGTTTTTCGGCGTATTGGTATATAAGTACGCCGCTTTATTCATATACAGGTGTTCTGAATCGGGGGCCTTGATACCCCAGGGTTCGGATAAGTGTTCCATCATGGCAATCAGAGCATTGAGGCTTGATCGTGGTTTATCTTCCGGTGATTCCATTTTTCCCCCTGAGGTGTATTTCAGATCTTCTTAGCCAGATAGTGGCGCGTATGCAAATGTGCATAATCGCCGAGTTCGCCATAAGCGGAGTAGCCTAACTTCTCGTAAAATCCGACGGCCTGGAAATTGAACGTATCAACATAGGCCATATGACAGCCGCGTTGTTTTGCTTCTTGTTCTGCTGCCAGCATCAGGTCACGCCCCACACCTTTACCCCGGCAGGCATCGCTGACCCACAAATACTGCACTTCCAACCCCCCCCACCAGGTTCTTGCGACCAGGCCTGCAAAGATTTGCTGGTTTTCGTCGCGTAACGTAAGAAAAAGGGGGTGGATATCAACGGGGGTTATTTTTGCATTGTGCTGCCACAGGCTGTTGATAACAAACGCTTCATCAGCATTTTCGGGCGTATCAGTTACAGTGATTTTCATTAGCCTCATGCTCTCATTATTCGAATAACAATTAATAAGATAACTTGTATATTAACCACGCGTAATTATCATTTATTCCCAGGTATTTCAAGAGTGTTTTTCCCCCTATCCCGGAATGATAAAAATGCCTAAAGTATGAGTCATGGGCGGCGATGTGAATCAGACGATACTAATATCCTGCTGTCCTTCCAGTTTGGCAAGGCAAAATTTCGGCCTCACCAGGGAAATTTCTACATGCAGTCCTTTTTCAGCGACCCTGTCTGCGGCGGATGAGAAAGTGAATAAATAAAGAAGTCTGAAGATGACGCCGGATGTCACTTTAGTAAATCTTTTTAAAATGATGTCGTTTCAGTAAAAGGCTGCTGCTAAAGCGGCCTTTTTTACTTGTTTCCTCACAGATTGATAACGCCCCCGTAACCCCACCCGCAAGATAACGCTATATAGTTGTAAAGATCCTCGCCAATTCTGCCGTTAATGATCTTTCAGGATGCCCACTTTACTTGCCCGGGAAACAATTATGGTCGATACATCGTTACCGCCGGCTATTGGCGGGAGCAGTGAGATGGTTTCATTGGTAAAAATCTGGCAACAGGCTGATTTTTTGATGCTTTTCCTGTCGTGGGGCATGTGGGCCATTGCCTGTCTCATTGGCTGGATGATGGACTCCTTCATGCTGGCGCTCGGCGTTGGCGGGGCGCTGGCGATTGTCGCCACGCTGGTACGTTATGTCTGGCCTGGCCGCCTGATCACCCGGCTGTGGTTTGCTTTTACGTTGATCGCGTTTTCCGCGCTGTTGATTCAACTCGGTCAGGGAGAAGTTGAATACCACTTCTCCATCTTTGTCCTGCTTTCCGCATTACTCGCTTACCGCGACTTTCGTCCGCTGCTGATGGGCGCTGCCACCGCTGCCGTGCACCATGCTCTGTTCAACTATTTTCAGGAAAACGACCTCTACGGCATCGTCTGTTTTACGCATCCCGGTTTCCATATGGTGGTGTTCCACGCCATTTTCGTCGTGGCACAAACCGCTATCCTGATCTTTATCGCCCACCGTATGGCGGCGGATGCCCGCGCGGCGTGCGAAGTGGCTGAGCTGGCGGCGTGGATTAACCGCGAACCCGGGCGCCTGACGCTGGGGCAGGGAAGCAATGAAAGCAAAACGCCGTTTGCCCGCACGTTCAGCAGTACGCTGGGTACCATGCGGGGCACGCTCAATCAGGTGAGCGAAGGGGTCAGCACATTGCTGGAGGAGTCAGACAGTATTCTGCAACGTAATGCTGCGCTTTCGCAGCGCACCGATGAGCAGGCGAATGCACTGGCCGTTGCTGCAACGGCGATGGAGCAGATGAGTGAAGCCGCCACGTTGACCAGTGAAAAAGCGCATGCCGCACAGCAGCTGGCGCAGGGCGCGAACAGGGTGGCAAAACGCGGCGGAGAGAATATCGCCTCAGCGGTGAACTCGATGACGCAGATCGAGCAGGAGTCGCAACGCATTAATGTCATTCTGGAACTGATCGACGGCATCGCTTTCCAGACCAATATCCTGTCACTGAATGCGTCCGTTGAGGCGGCTAACGCGGGTCAGCACGGTCAGGGTTTTGCCGTGGTGGCGGCGGAAGTACGCATTCTGGCCGGGCGTTGCGAAAATGCGGCGAAAGATATTCGCCAACTGATCTCGACCTCTGTAGAACGCACCCACAGCGGTACTGAGCAGGTCGCCGAGGCGGGAAAAACCATGCAGGAAATTATTCAAACCATCAACGGATTGAATGACCTGGTGAAGGAGCTGGCCGATATGAACGACCAGCAGCTCACCAGTATCACGCAGATGAAAGACAGCGTGGAGAGCATTGACAGCAGCGTGCAGCACAACCTGAAGCATGTGGCAGAAACGCTGGAAGTGGCTCAACTGCAACAGCGTCAGGCTGAGGCTGTTCAGCAGGCGATTGCGGTCTTCCGCTTTGCCTGAGGAGCGTCAGTATCCGGCGGCGTTCATCACATCAATGCAGCTGGCTACATCCTTTGCGGCAGCCTTTTTTTGCTCCACGCTGAGCGCCTGGTACTTCTCAATCGACGATCGACCCAGCCGCTCGTCGTAGCTGACCTGTTTGACCGAGTAAGAGCTGTTTTCGTTAATAATAACTGTACGAATTTTATCGGCGAAGTCCTGCTCGCTGGTCGGCGTGCCCAGCACATCGACGGCGGCACAGGCAGCGGCGTCATAATGCGGATCGTGGGCCGGGCTTCTGAACATAAACCACCACAACGACAGTACGGCGGCAGCGAGCACTAACAGCGAGAACAGCTTTTTCATCACATCAACTCAATTCACCCGGAGCGGGCTATCATCAGGGGGCGCATTATACGGAGATATGCGCCCGGGGCGACCAAAATAAGCCTGACGGCGCTCAGCCATGCCTCTCGCGCAGCAGCGCATGCAGTTGTTCCGCCGGCTGTGGCTTACTGAGAAGGAATCCCTGTAAACGATCGCAACCTGCCGAGGCCAGCATCAATCGCTGCTCTTCGGTTTCCACCCCTTCGGCGGTAACGGTAATACCCAGACTGTGCCCCAGCTTGATCACCGATTCAACGATGGTGGCTGAGTTTTCGCGTACCCCTAGCGACTGAGTGAAGGCGCGGTCGATTTTAATGGTATCAACCGGGAACTGGACCAGATAGCTCAGGCTGGAATAACCGGTGCCGAAATCGTCGAGTGCAATACAGAATCCGGCGGCGCGTAGGGTCTTAATGGTTTTCAGCGCATGCTGTTCATTTTCCAGCAGCACGCCTTCGGTAATTTCCAGTTCGATTTGCTGCGGATTGATCCCATGCCGCGCCATAATCGCCATCAGATTGTCAATAAACCCAGGGGCAAGGAATTGCAGGGGTGAAACATTGACGGCAACGATCAGTTTTGGACAGGTGATCGCCAGTTTACAGGCCTGCTCCAGCACCCACTCGCCCAGAGCAATAATCAGCCCGGTCTCTTCGGCAATCGGCACAAACTCCGCCGGCGAGATGTTGCCAAGCTGCGAATGCTGCCAGCGCAATAGCGCTTCGACGGCAATGATTTTTTGGCCACTGACATCCATAATCGGCTGATACCACTGCATTAATCCCGTCTCATTTTCCAGCGCCAGATGGAGTTGCTGCGCCAGCCGCTGACGTTTTTGCAGGGCTTCATCCATGGCCGGAACAAACAGGCAGTAGCGCCCGCGTCCTTCCGCTTTGGCAGCGTAGAGGGAAATATCGGCTTTGCGCATCAGTTCCAGCCGCTCCAGCCCATGTCGTGGTGACAGTGCCACCCCAATACTGACGCCTACCCATAGCGTATGACCGCGCAGCGTCATCGGTTCGGCCAGCCGGGCAATAATTTTTTGGCACAGTTCGGCAACCTGCTGATCGTCTTCTACATCACCGATCATCACCACGAACTCATCACCACCCAGACGTCCGACAGCATCCTGTACTGGTAACAGCGACGACAGCCGTTGACCGATCTCGACGATCAGATCATCGCCCGTATGGTGGCCATAGGTGTCGTTGATCATTTTAAAGCGATCGAGGTCGAGCAGCAGCAGCGCCAGCTTCCCGCGCTTCAGAGGTAACTGATGCAATCGCTCATTGAGCTGTTCTTCTATCCAGGCGCGGTTGGGCAAGCCGGTGAGCACATCATGGCGGGCCAGATGCTGGGCGTGCGCTTCGCTGGCGGCGAGGCGGCGCATTGAGCTGGAGAGCTTGAGGGATGAATGCCACAGGCGGCGCGTCATAATGATGCACATCAGTGTGATACTCAAAATGGCCACCGCAATCAGCGGGCCTGTCACCATCAGCATCTGGCTGCCGGGGCGCATGGGTATCCAGGAGACACTGCTGACGGGAATACCGCTTGCTGAGGTCAGAAGAAAACCAGCGCTATTGGGCTGGTCTGGCACGCTGGGGGTAAAGCGAAAATGGCTGACCACACCGCGATGCTCAAGGAAATCGATAAAGCTGTAATGCAGATAGCGGATAAACACCAGTCGTCGCCCGGAATGATCCGGCAGAGTGCCGATCACCACCTCCGCAACCCGGCCACGCAGGCGGATAAAATCATGGATAAGAGCCGGCGATGCCGTGGGAAGCAGCCAGTGCGATAGTGACGGGCTGAGCGCATCGTAGCTGGAAACGGGGGTCAGCTTGCCCTCCAGCCAGCTGACCACTGGACGCTGCTCTGCATCCAGAAGATACATTTCATTATCGCCAACAAGATGAAACAGCCAGCTGCCAAATTCTGTGGGCTTCGCCAGCTGTGAAATTAGATCCGGTCCATTCAATAGGTTTTTGTGCTGAAGAGTAAAGTCGACCAGGTGCTGGGCGAAAATGTTTTCAATAACCTGTTGTTGTTTTTCTTGTGCTTTGGCATTGCTTTGCACGGTGACCCAATATGCAGTAAACCCACATCCCATAAGGGAAAAAAGCACCACGGCCACAACGGGTGCAACAACGCTACGCATAAACTCGCGGCGCAGTTCAGCTACCGTGCTGTATTCGATTTTCATTGATATTCCAGGATAGTCGAGTCGTTGCCTCAGGAAATACTGGCCCTGTTAAGCGCAAACATTACCTCATTACGTATTATTGGCAAAGTCAAAGACGTTATAAAATATCCGTTTATCTGAAATTCATCTCAGGAGAGGGGGGTTATCTCGGGCGCAATACACATCAATAATGAAAGGGTCGTCTGTCGGGGAGAGAGGCGCCCGGGAGGGTCATCAGCATGAACACCCCGGGAGCGTATTCATCAGAACGCGAGTTTCTCAGGTGTAAATTCTCTGAATGCATTATCTGAAGGGTGATAGCCCAGCACTTCCCGGGTACGGGTCAGATCAAAACGCTTGAAACGATTATCCGAAATGCCGTAACCGATGAAGAACGTTATATTCTCTGCTTCAACCGCCCCCGTCAGCAGCCTGACAGCATCTTCCGGACTGAGCCATGCACTGTAATCACGTGCGTTATGAAGGTTGTCGGCGTGCCTTTGTTCAAACGCACCGATTCTGAGTGCGACGCAGCTCAGGCCGCGCTGCGTGGCATAAAATGAGCACAGCGCTTCACCGTAACATTTCGTGACACCGTATAAATTGGCGGGCGACACTTCCATTCCGGGATGGATCTGTACGTCGACAGGATATCCTTCAATGGTCTGTGCACTGCTGGCAAAAATGAAGCGCTGGCAGGGGGTTTCTGCCACGGCTTCCATTAAATAGGTCGTGGTCAAAATATTTGCGGGCAGCAGATCGGTGAAAGACGCATCGGCGTCAGGTATTCCCGCCAGATGAATGACCACATCAACCGGCTCTTCGGCCAGCAGTTCCGCTGCCGCACCCGGCTTTGACAGGTCCAGCGATATAAAACGGTGTGGTGAGGAGACGTCATAATCTGCTGCCACCCGGTCAGTCAGGACAAATCTGTAATGATCTTTCATCGCGCTGAAGAAGGTTCGCCCTATACGTCCACTGGCACCTGTCATCAATATTTTTTTTAACGCCATTCAGTCAAACTCCAGAGGTTGATCAGGCAGCCATTGTGCAGGGTCCAGGCCGTGCTGCAAACAGGATCCTATGCTCATTAATAAGTACAGAGACCCGCCCGTCATTCTGTGGCGTTTTACAGCCGCCCGGTGCTGCCACAAATGCGGATTTTCTCTGCCACCACCTGCTTCATCGCGGCCTTGCCCGGTGCCATATATTCTCGTGGGTCACTGGCGGCGGGATGTTCACCAAACCAGGACTTCACCGCGCTGGAGAAAGCGATTTTCAGCTCGGTGGCAACGTTCACCTTGCATATCCCCAGCGCTATGGCTTCGCGCAGCATCGCCTCCGGAATACCGGAAGCGCCGTGCAGCACCAGCGGAATATCTACCTGTTCACGGATTGCCGCCAGCCGGGCAAAATCCAGCTGAGGTTCACCCTGATACATCCCATGTGCCGAGCCAATGGCTACCGCCAGAGAATCAATACCAGTGCGCGTCACATACTCTTTCGCTTTTGCCGGATCGGTAAAGAAACTGTCCTCTTCATTGACGACCATGTCATCTTCCTGACCGCCAAGGCGGCCCAGCTCGGCTTCCACACTGGCATCGTAACGCTGACACAACGCCACGACCTGTTGTACCCGCTCAATATTCTGTGCGAAGGCAAAATGTGAGGCGTCAATCATTACCGAGCGGATACCCCCCTGCACTTTATGGCGGATATCATCGAAGGTTTCGTGATGGTCAAGGTGCAGCGCTATCGGCAGGTCGTACTGGCGTGCAGCGTCCTGACAGATGGAAACCAGATAGTTCAGCCCGGCGTACTGATAGGTGCCCGGTGTCCCGGCCATAATTACCGGGGAACGCAGTTCGGCGGCAGTTTCCGCAATGACCTGGACGGTTTCCAGGTTGTGGATATTAAACGCCGGAACGGCATAGCCCTCGCGCTGGGCTTTCTTCAACATTTCACGGTTAGACACTAAGTACATAACGCCTCCTGTTGCTTAATTATTCTGAAAATTCAGCATGATCTTGCCGTTCATCGGCTGACCATGAAGGGCACTGATGGCGCTGGCGTAAGTGTCGGCATCGCCCAGTTCGGCCATCAGCGGGGTGAGCTGAATGCACCCGGCGTTGAACAGCGCCACGGCCTGCTGCCACTCCACGCCTGGCCAGCGCCCGGAGTAGTTCATCCAGCTACCGAGAATGTGCAGCTCTTTGCGCAGGATCAGCCCAAAGGTGCTGCTGCTGAGGTTGAGATCGCGATGTAGCGTGCCGATCAACGCCAGTTGTGCCTGGGGGCCGGCCAGGGTAATGGCCAGTTCTACTGTTTGCGGGGTGCCTGCGGTTTCGAGGATCAACTGATCAAAGCGCTGATCATGCAGCAGGGGCTGCATATCAGCAGCGGTCAGCTCAGCGCTGTTAAACACCCGATCGGCTCCCAGCTGCTGCGCCAGTGCCAGACGTTGCGGATTGATATCAATCGCGCTAACGCTGCGAGCGCCCAGCGCTTTTGCCGCCTGCAACGCCAGCTGACCAATGGTGCCGGCACCGATAACCAACACCTCTTTACCCTCACAGCCCCCCGCCAACTGCATGGCGTGCAGGCTGACGGTCAGCGGTTCAAAAAAGGCCCCCGCCAGCGCGGTAGTTCCCGGAGGAAGGAGGAACAGATTACGGCGCGGCAGGACGATAAACTCCCGGTTTCCGCCATCGCTGCGTGAGCCGATAAACTGATAATGCCGACACTGCGACCACAGTTGACGCTGGCACTCTTCACAGGCAAAACAGGGCTGCAATGGCACGCAGGCGACCCGATCGCCAGGATGTAAATCGGTAATATCGCTGCCGCAGGCGGCAACCCGGCCGCTGAACTCATGGCCGAGGATAATTGGGTAAAAGTGCGCCCCCTCGTGGAAGATGCGCGGAATATCGGAGCCGCACAGACCGGCACATTCAACCTGTACCAGCACCTGATCGGGCTGTTCGAGATGAGGCAACGGTCTTTCTTCAACCGTAACGCTGCCTCCGGCGTGTATAACGACAGATTTCATGTTGATTACTCCGGTAACGCGGGGTTGACCCCCGCGAGTTATTTCGACGGTTCGGTGAGATCAGACGCCTCAGGTGCGGGTATCGCCTGACGTGCACGCCGCCAGGTCAGGAACACGCCGATGGCATAGACCGAGCCAATCGCCATCAGGGCCGTGACGTTTTGCCAGGTCAGTAGCTGGATGAACAGATAAGTGATCGGTGAGCCGCCCTGGTCCATGGACGCTACCATGCCGCCGGGGGTTTTCAGCGCACCGGCATTGGCCGCCAACTGGGTATGCAGGCCGATGGTTTGCGTGGCAATCCAGAGCGTGATGCTCATGATGATCACGCCGGAGATCAGTGTGCGGAACAGATTGCCCTGGTGTACCGCAACCGCCATCGCAACAAAGAAACCAATGGTTGCGAGGTCACCAAACGGCAACACTTTGTTACCCGGCAGCAGAACCGCGACCAGAATTGTCAGTGGGATAAAGATCAGGCTGGCAGATACTACGGCGGTATGACCGAGCAGCAGGGCAGGATCGAGACCAATCAGGAACTCCTGGCCGCCAAATTTAGCCTGGAGCCGCTTGCGTGCATGTCGGGCGATCGGTGTCAGGCCGTCCATGATCGGTTTGATCACGCGCGGCATCAGCAGCATTACCGCTGCGGTTTTCACCGCCAGTTGCAGGATATCTTTCACATCATAGGAGGCCAGCACGCCAATAATAAGCCCCATGATAAAGCCCACCGTGACCGGTTCGCCAAAGGCGCCAAAGCGCTTCTGAACATCGTCGGCACTGAAGTGGATCTTGCGCAGGCCGGGGATCTTTTCGATCACGGCATCCACCAGCACGGCGAAAGGCCCCATATAAGCAGAGGTGCCGTGTGGAATGGCAATCCCATCCAGACCAAAGAAGTTACGCGTATCGCGGGCAAACCAGTCGCCCAGTTTGTAGACGAACGCGGCATGCACCACCACACCCAGAATGCCGAGCCAGTAGGATCCCGTCGCCAGATGCACGAGTGCACCGGTGAAGGTCATATGCCAGATATTCCAGATATCCACGTTCACCACGCGCGTCATGCGGGTGATCAGCATCAGGATATTCACCCCGATGGCGATTGGGATCGCCACTAACGCAATCTGTGATGCCCAGGTCATGGGGGACGATCCCGGCCAGCCCACGTCCACCACCTCCAGGCCGATCTGGAAATGCTCGGCCATGGCTTTTGCGGCCGGGCCAATGGAGTCCAGCATCAGGCCAATCACCAGCCCGATACCGACAAAGCCAATGCCGATATGCAGCCCGGATTTAAACGCATCCCCCAGCTTCATACCCAGCGCGACCGAGAAGAGAATGATCACCAGCGGCAGCATCACCGTCGGGCCGAGATCGAGGATGTAACGCATAATTTCAGTAAACATAGAATTACCCCTGCAACAGCGTCAGGATTTTTTGCCGGAGCGCATCAATTCCTACGCCGGAAACGAAAGGCATCCCATGGACCACCGGGATATCACCGAACGTGCGATCCACGCGAGCGGTCGTGCAGATCAGGTCGGCATCGTCCATATAGGTTTCGATCTCGGTGACGCGGCACTGCACCAGGTCTAGGGTGATGTCGTGCTCTTCACACAGCTCTTTGATCTCTTCTGCTGCCAGAGTGGAGGTCGCGACGGCACCGCCGCAGGCAACGATAATTTTTCTTTTCATAGGTCACTCCTGTTGTAGGGTCAGGTAAGACAAGGGTCAGGCCGCCGTCGCCAGCAGTTGCCGGTTAAAACAGGTGGCAATCTCTGCTTCCGGGACGTTAAGTAGCGTTTCAATAAATTCTGGCTGTTGCAGCTGGCTAAACAGTGCCCGCAGTAACGTCATTTGCTGTTGTGGATGGGTAACCACCAGCGCGATAATCAGCGTGGCGGCCACTTTTCCGTCGTCATCGGCCTGGTCAAATTCGATCGGTTTATCCGGGCGGATCAGATAAATGGCCGGTTCAATCGCATGGATAGCTTCACAGTGCGGGATGGCAACGGCGTGATTTTCCAGCGCAATACCCGTCGGGTAACGGTGTTCCCGCGCCAGCAGTGCCGCCGGGTAACCCGGCAGCACTACACCTTCGGCCAGCATCCGTTCTCCTATATGCGTCAGCACCTGCTGTGCGTTGTCGAAATGCACGCCTGACGTGATGAACAACCGATAATCATGCATGGCTGACCCCTTTCAGTGTCTGTGGTTGACGTTCGCAGCCAAAGGCATAGTCGCGCAGGACGTCCTGAATTTTATCGATGATTAAACGGGTCGGTGTCGGGGTGAGTTCGCCGCACAGCACGCGGGAAAACTGCTGTGGCAGATACTGGCTGAGCAAACCTAACGGGATCGCTGTCGTTGCCAGGTTATCCATCAACTGGCTGAAGGCGCGATGAATGCGCGGATGTGGCCAGTAATAACGGATGCGGTCAGACAGACTGAAATGAATATCCACCAGCGAGTCGCTGAATACCGGGCGGTAGTACTTCTTCCAGTAGCCGGGTTCGTTAAGCATGACCTGGTCAATCACGGCAAGGATCTGGCTCTGCTGTTCCGGGGCGATCAACACCTGCTCAATCGCGGCCAGAGCGAATACGGCCTCGCGCAGGGCAAAGGTCAGTGCCGGGCCGACTTTCAAAATGGCGAAGTGATCCTGCACCAGTGCACGATAGGCGCTGCGGGTCTGGTAGTCCGTTGAGTGGGCTTCATACACCAGCGGCGTGGTGGCAATGAAGTCGCGCAACCCTTGTGCCAGTGCGGGCTGATAGTGCACCACGCTGCTGTGATCGAACTCAACCCCAGGTTGCACCACGATGGCGATGATCCGCCCGATGGCGTCTTCCAGCCCTGCAGTGCGGAACGCCTGATGATGCAGCTCAATCGTCGCCGCTGCATCCGCTACGTGGGTGATATGCACTGTATTAATGGCGCTGGCTTCGCCACCCGGCACCGGAACTTCCGTGCCGATCACGTAGGTCAGTGCGGCTTTCTGCTGAGGTGTTGCGGTAATCTCGGCAATACAACACAGCTCAGCGGCACGCTGCGCCACCGTTTCCGGTGGTAACGGGTTGGGATCGTCTGCGCAGGGCATGGACGCATCAAGATGGATCTTGCTGAAACCCGCCTGCACATAGGCAGCGATCAGATCCCGGGATTTGGCCATCGCCTGCTCTGCGGGCTCATGCTGCCAGCAGTTCGGCCCAAGATGATCGCCGCCGAGGATCAGACGTTGTGACGGAAACCCCACCTGGTCGGCAATCGTCAGCACGTAATCACGAAAGCTCTCCGGCGTCATGCCAGTGTAGCCACCAAACTGATTGACCTGATTGGATGTGGCCTCGATTAATACCGCACGATCGCTGTGCAGATCCATTCTCAGTGCCGCTTCGATCACTAACGGGTGTGCAGAACAGACTGAGCAGATGCCAATCTGTGGATCTCGCTGGTGTTGTTCAATGATCTTTCTCATATACCCTCCGGCTGACTACGCAAACAATCGTTTGTTTTCGAATGTGGCGCAATTGGCTTCCTGTTCTTTTGTGATCGGAGTCATAATCTTTTCGTATTCTTTCGTTATCTTTCTTTGTCTTTATTGTCTTTTACTTTCTAATACTTCCGTTTAAGCTTTCGCCTATCATCATTTCAGGAGCCGTTATGAATACGTTTGAACGCCGGAGGAAGATTGTTGAGCTGGTCAATGCTCAGGGAAGCCTGTTGGTTAACGATATTTCGGGGAAGTTAGGCGTGACCGAAGTCACCATCCGTGCAGATTTACGGCTGCTGGAAGAGAGAGGGTTACTGACACGTTTTCACGGCGGTGCCGCCAGAGTCAGCAGTGTGCTTCAGGAGCCTGAGGCCGTGCAGTATCATGCGGAAGTCAGCCTGACGGACCGTTATCAGCTGGCCTCCTGGCCGAAAAAACGCATTGCCATTGCGGCCGCAGGGCTGGTGCAGGAAGGCGATACGCTGATCCTCGACAGTGGCAGCACCACCAAACTGATCGCCGAGGAGCTGGTGGCTTTCAGCAATATCACGGTGATCACCAACAATCTGCCCGCGGCTTTTATCCTGGCGGAAAACAAAGATATTACGCTGGTGGTGTGCGGCGGCACGCTGCGGCATAAAACCATTTCGCTGCACGGCTCCATTGCGGAATATGCCCTGCGCGACGTCTCTGCCAATCTGATGTTTGTCGGGGCCGATGGGCTGGACCCGGATAACGGCATCACCACCTTTAACGAAGGGTTTGCCATCAGCAGCGTCATGGCGGCGGCCGCGCATAAAGTGGTGGTGGTAACCGATGCCAGTAAGTTCGGCCGCAAAGGTTTTAACCAGGTCCTGCCGCTGGCAAAAATCGACACCATCATTACCGATGATGCCGCCCCGCCAGAGGTGCTGGATCAACTGATCGGCAAAGGGAAGACAGTGATGGTCGTGTAGGCGAGAATGGTGGCGGTTATGGCCATTGACGGGCAGTGTGCAGGATACGCAGTATCTGCAGGCTACAACTATCGACCTGATAAATCATGACGTAATGGGGATGTACCACCGCCTCATGAGTGCCGGGCACTCGCCCCATTTTGTACATGTCCGGGTGACGACATGCTGATTCTGCGATAATTTCAAAGCGATCATCCAGTTCAACTGCGGCCAGCGGGTTGTCTTTGGCAATATAATCCATGATGGTTTCCCTGTCCTTCAGGGCATGTGGCTTCCATACCAGTTCCATGATTATTCCTTAAGCAGAGCGCGCTTCCTCGCGGCAAAAATTTCCCGGACTTGCTGATGATCAAGGGAAGGGCTGTCATCATTCTGTGAAATCAAAACCTGTTCACTAAACCACTGCTCATACGCTGCGGCTTCATGGGCGCGTTTAAGCGCCGCAGAACGATCGGGCCGTGTACCCGTTGGTCCTATTTGTGGGTCAAAGCCTGAAGAGTCAATATCAAAGCGTTCGATGCCCAGGTCTTTCAAATAGATAACCAATGACTCCAGTCGTTTAAACAGACGCGTCTTGCGGCTGCGTTGCGTAGTCAGTTGGCTCTCTATGCGTCCATAGCGGATCAACAATATCCAGCCTCCGGGCTGAGCCACCACCTGGACGGAGTTGATTGCACCGGCTTCTGCCAACTTATTGAACGTGGCGTGATCGATTGTTTCGTTCATCGTTATGCACCTTAATTCTTGCGCGCAAATAATAATCGAATTATACGCAATTAACTGTTAATCGCAATTCTGCCGGGGTATTTACCCGGCTTTAATGGGATAGCTGACCAGCGGCTTAATCTCTTTCAGCACAAACATACTCTGCATCTCTTTGATGCCTGGCAGGCGGCGGATCACTTTCATGGCAAAGTCAGCGTAGGCATCCAGATCCTGGGCTACCACCTGTAACAGAAAGTCTGCATCGCCGCCGATACTGTAGCAGGCCACCACATCCTCCAGTGCGGTGACTTCCTGTTCAAATTTGCGTGCTTCGGCCTCGTTGTGGCTATCGATCGATACGCGGACAAAGACCATTACCCCCAGGCCAATTTTCTTGCGATTCAGCACGGCGCGATAGCCCTGAATGACTTCATCCTCTTCCAGCTTGCGCACTTTACGCCAGCATGGCGATGCCGACATACCGATATGGTCGGCCAACGTCTGATTGGTGACGCGCGCATCGTTTTGCAGCAGCGCCAGAATTTTCATGTCGATTGTGTTTAAGGTCATCAGGTCCATTTCTTCTCATATTGATATTTCAATAGGTTAATCTTGCCCTTTTTAGGCATTTTTACAACAGATTGAGACAACCTTTTCCCGCCACGCTGCGCAATAATATTCGCCTGATTATTGTGACTGACACCAGGAAATTTCGATGAAATTTGACGCCACGCAGCACCGTTGTACGATTATTATCGACAATCAACTCAGCCCCGGGCTGGCGATGAATGCTGCCAGCGTGATTGGCATCAGCTTTGGCCGCACGGTCGACAATCTGGTGGGGCCGGATCTGCAAAGTGGCGATGGGGTGAACTATCCGGGGGTGATCTATGCCCCGTTGCCTGTGCTGCTGGCAGAGGGCAGTTATGTGCAACAATTACTGTCTATCGCCAGTCAGGATGAGGATATCTACGCCATGCCGTTTAGCGCGCTGGCACAGTCGTGCCGGACGTATGAAGAGTATGGGGAACGTATTTCCACAGTCAGCAGCCCACAGATTGAGCTGGTCGCGATTGGCTTAATCGGGCCAAAGAAGAAGATCACGCAACTGACGGGGAATCTGGCGCTGTATAAGTAGAGGGTGCAATGAAGATTATCGACAGTGACATTCGCAATGTGGTCAGCGGGCAAAATGTTCGGGTGATGACCCCGGCAAACATCTATGAATGTGTGTTACAGGATGATGTGTTTGTCGGCCCGTTTGTCGAGATCCAGAAAGGATGCGTGATTGGGCGCGGCAGTCGTATTCAGTCGCACACGTTTATCTGTGAGAACGTCACGCTGGGCGATCACTGCTTTATCGGGCATAACGTCACCTTTGCCAACGATCTGTTTCACAGCGGTAAACCGGATGCGGATGCGCAAAACTGGCTGCGCATCACGCTGGGCGACCATGTTACCGTGGGCAGCGGCGCGACCATTCTGACGGAAACGATATGCAGCGGTGCGGTGATTGGCGCGGGCAGTGTGGTCGTGAAGCCGGTGACCATCAAGGGAATTTATGCCGGCAATCCTGCCCGGCTAATCAGGACGCTGTGAACCTCTTCGCCTGTCAAGGCAACCCTTTTTCCAGACTGGTCCATCCCCGCAAGAGCGTGCCCGCTGTGGGATTTTAAAACCTCCACGGCATCTCGATCTAATGTAGGGGGCGATCGTCTTTCCGATCGCCCCGTGCTGGTGGCGGAGAGTCCGGTGTCAGGTCCGGGGCCAGTTTGAGCACGCCGGATCGGTAAAAGACGCATCCCTGCGGGCCTCGGCACGCGCCGTCCTGGCGCGTGACGTCCGGCTTACCTCAAACTGGCCCCATCCCCGCAAGAGAGTGCTTGCTGTGGATTTTAAAACCTCCACGGCATCTCGATCTGATGTAGGGGGCGATCATTTTTCCGATCGCCCCGTACCAACGCTGGACAGCGGCCTGATCAACGTGACCCGGAATGGAAAAGGATTATCTTCAGAACGATGCTGCCATCGGTGTTTTACTGACGGCATAATCGACTAAAGTGATTGCCGGAGTGCCTAACTGATACGTGCTTTTAACAGGGAGTGATCTGTGTCTGATACCGTTACCCACCCATTGACCTGGCAGACCGACCCGGCAAACGGCCTGCTGCCAGTGCAACTCTGCGAGTGTATTGAAAACCTTTTGCTGCCTGCCGGGCTGGTCGTGACCCATGCGCCGCAGCGCGAGGCAGAAAGTGCCGACTACGGAGCCTGCCGCCTGTCGGTCAATCATCAAACCGTGGTTTTCCGTGTTGCGCGTACTACCCCGACGAAAGTCGGTCAGTTTGTCACGCTATGGCAGCGGCCAGCCGTGGGTGATGAGATTGCCCCGCTGGACAGCGAGCAGGACATTGCCGCCGTGATGGTGGCCGTTTTTGATGAGGAGAACCGCGGTATTTTTCTGTTTGATGGCGACATTCTGGTGAAACAGGGCGTGTTCTCCCGCCAGGGCGTGGGCGGCAAGCGTGCGCTGCGGGTTTACGCGCCCTGGGTCACACCTCTGTCGCGCCAGGCGCTCAAAACACAGCAGTGGCAGAGCCGCTATTTTTATCCGCTACATTCTGAATACTCTGCGGGTGGCGATGTGTGGCGGGGGCTGAGTCGGGAGAACCGGGGAAGCTAGCCCCACGACATGATGATGTTGGCGTACGGGCCAGCTCTTTTTTCCGGTCGGCCGTGTTGATGGTGTGCACCTTCTTTTCAGCTCGACGTTACTCCGCAAAAACCTCAATCCCTTTACGATCAAGGGTGTTTAACAGGCGAAGTGCGGCACCATTTGGCTTTTTCTCTCCACGTTCCCATTTTGAGATGCTGGCTACTGTCATATTCATCGTATAGGCAAGTCCGGCCTGGCTGATCCCCAAACGGTCACGCATAGCCCGGATATCTTTGCCTTCCATTACCATGATTTTTGGCAACTTTTCGCGAATTTCCTGCGCTCTGATGCGAGCATCCAGGCGTTTCACTGTCTCATCTGAAACGGCACCTATTTCATTAAAACTGTGCGCCATTTCCTGTAGTTGTTTAAGACGGCTCATAACAATGTACCTCTCTTAATCTGCCTGTCTCTATTGCCTTATTAATAGTCTGAGCTGACATGCTGAGAAAATCGTGAGCAATATCGCGATAGGTTTCCAAATCATCATCTGGAATTTCTTTCTGTCCGCGTTTGCTGACATCGCTTTTAATCCAGCCATCAATGAAAAATAGGTTTTCGCCCAATCTGAAGGCAACAATTGAGCGCGACCCTCCGCTTTTGCCTCGCTGTAAAGGGATGCGCTTTTTGTAAACATTTCCGCCTAAATCTGCATCGAAAAGTCCGCTGACAATTTCCTGAGCGATTTTGCACAGTGTTGTGTCTGGGATATTTTGCTTCTTAAGGCTTCTTTCGAAAAGGTTGGTCACATAAATACCCACGGTTCGATTCTTCCATAATCGTTCACCGCGCTGTAATGCCTCTTTTCCTTGTGGTACTGAGTACTATAGTTTTGTGAGGAGCATTCTGCAATATGGATGAACAAAAAAACATCAGTTGCAGAAGAGGAAATGACGCCTTCTTATTCATGATTAAGTGGTCTGATGGGCTTGCCGATGATGATTTTAAAACATCTTTTTCATCATAACACTGTGTTCAAAATGCCAACCTCCGTTACCTGCCTGCCATAACAATAAATAATTAAATCAATATGTTATGCACCATATCTGCACATTGCTGTGTGCCAGGATAGTGCATATATCGCTCTGATAAACACACCGACAGTGCCCACGCGGCGTACTGCCTGCCCCCGCAATCCTGGCCTGTTAATTGCTTAGTTAATCCTGCTAACCCTTTAGCCTGACAATGGCGTCAGTCAACGTTAACCATCCCAACATCCCCTTTCTCTTTCATGGCGATCATGAAGGGCTTCCCGTGGGGGAAATAAATTAAAAAACAGCATCAGGAGTGTTTATGGCTATCAGTCGGCGTTCATTTATCAGTGGCAGTGTGGCATCCGCAGTCGGCATGGCAACGCTGGGGTTACCGAAGTTCAGCTTTGCCGCGGGCGACAACCCGATCAAAGTAGCGACCATTCTCGACCTGTCAGGCGGCCTGGATATTTACGGTAAACCGATGGCCGATGCCATCAACCTCGCGGCCTCCGAAATTAACGCCAGCGGCGGCCTGCTGGGGCGGCCGTTGCAGATGATTACCTATGACGCGCAGTCGAATATGCAGCTCTATGCGCAGTACGCACAGCAGGCCGCGCTGAAAGATAAAGTGGCCGTGGTACACGCCGGGATCACCTCTGCTTCACGTGAAGTGATCCGCCCGGTACTCGACCGCTTCCGCACCCTCTATTTCTACCCGGCGCAGTATGAAGGCGGTGTCTGCGACCGTAACTACTTCTCCTCCGGCTCCACCCCGGCGCAAACCGTTGAGAAGATGGTGCCTTATGCGATGAAGAAGTGGGGCAAAAAGGTTTACATCCTGGCGGCCGACTACAACTACGGCCAGATCATCTCCTCCTGGGTGAAGAAGTATGTTGCCGATAACGGTGGGGAAACCGTGGCCGTCGAATTCTTCCCGCTGGACGTCACCGACTTTGGTGCCGCCATCTCGAAAATCCAGACGGCGAAACCGGACTTTATCTGGTCGGCGCTGGTGGGCGGGGCGCACCTGTCGTTCTACCGCCAGTGGCACGCGGCAGGCATGACCGGAAAAATCCCGATGACCTCCACCAGCTTCGGCAGCGGTAATGAACACATCATCCTCTCGCCGGAAGAGAGTAACGGCATGCTGATCTGCGCCAACTATATGCAGGAGATCAACCAGCCGACCAATATCGACTTCGTTAAGCGTTTCAAAGAGAAGTATGGCCCGAATGCCCCTTATGTCAGCGACCTGGCGATGGGCGCCTATCAGGGCTTCCTGCTATGGGCGGAAGGGGTGAGAAAAGCGGGGGATACCGACCGGATGAAGGTGATTGAAGCACTGGAAAGCGGATTGTCGATTGATTCACCCAGCGGTAAAGCGACCGTCGATGCGGGCACCCATCATCTGACGCTGGATGTGCATATCGCGGAGGTCAAAGACCACCAGATGCAGATCCTCGAAACCTATGCGCAGCAGCCACCGCTGGATACTGCAATGGTGTGCGATCTGAAAAAGAATCCGCGTGACACCAAGCAGTATCAGATACAGCTGTAAGGAGGGAATATGGACTGGATCATTATCTACAGCGTTGAAGTGCTGAACGCGATTGCCACGCTGATTGTCATGAGCCTTGGGCTGGCGGTGGTGTTCGGCATGATGAAGATCGTCAATATGGCACACGGTGAATTTATGATGCTGGGGGGCTATGTGGCGATCCTCGCGACCAATCAGTGGGGCGTGCCGATCTGGATCTCCATGCTGGTGCTGGCACCGCTGGTGGTGGGGATCTTTGGCATCGTGGTGGAGCGGGTGATCATCCGTAACCTCTACGGGCGCATCATCGACACCATGCTGGCGACCTGGGGGTTGAGCCTGGCGATTATCGGCTCGGCAACCATGGTGTTTGGCAATACGACGCTCGGCATCAGCTCCCCGCTTGGGGGCGTGACCATTGGCAGCCTGAATACCAGCGGTTATGCGCTGTTTATGATCGGCTTCTCGCTGTGTCTGATGCTGGCGCTGTGGCTGCTGCTGAAGTTCACCACCATCGGCCTGTGCGCCCGCGCTACCATGCAAAATGCACGGATGGCAGCGGCGCTGGGCACCAACCCCGGAAAAATCTACAGCCTGACCTTTGGTCTGGGGGCGGCGCTCTCCGGCCTCGGCGGGGCACTGCTGGCGCCGATCACCGGGGTGATCCCGACGATCGGCATCAGCTATATCGCCAAAGCTTTTATCACCGTGATCGGCGGCGGTAGCGCGATCATTGCCGGAACGCTCACCTCCTCAACGCTGTTTGGTTCTATTTCGCAGGTGGTCACCTTTATGTCTACGCCGGTGTTTGGTGCGGTAGCGCTGCTGCTGTCGGCCATTGTTCTGCTGCGCCTGTTGCCGCAGGGCATTACTGGTCGCTTCTTTCGGAGATCCCTGTGATGAAAACATGGCCTGAATGGGTAAAAACACTGCTGGTGGTGATCCCGGCGGCGGGGGTGACGCTATGGTTATCCGGTGCGCTGGAGCTGTACACGCTGCTGTCGCTGACGGTATTTCTGGTGATGGCGATCCTGTCGCTCAGCCTGGCATTTATCTGGGGCTATGGCGGTATTCTCTGCTTCGGTCAGGCGGCGTTTTTCGGTATTGGCGCTTACACCTACGCTATCTGTGCGATTAACGTTGGCGACTCCACCTGGGCTGTGGTGGCAGCGATTGTCGTGCCAACGCTGTTCTCGCTACTGCTGGGGTACGTGATTTTTTACGGCGGCGTCAGCGACGTCTATCTGGGAGCGATCACCCTGGCGGTCAGCCTGGTGCTGTTTAACTGGATGAACTCCACCTCCGGCAGCGAATACCGCCTGGGTGAAGCGCTGCTCGGCGGTTTTAACGGCATGCCATCCGTGCCAACGCTGAACGGCCTGTTCAGCCCCGACGATATTCTGTCGCCGGAAGCGATTTTCACCGTCACCGGTTTCTGCCTGATCCTCTGTTACGCGCTGCTGAAGCTGACGCTGGCCAGCCGCTTTGGCAAAACCGTGGTGGCGATCCGTGAAAACGAACAGCGCGCCGGGCTGCTGGGCTATAACGTCCCGGCCCATAAGCTCGGCACTTTTGCCATCGGCGGTGCGATTGCCGGGGCGGCGGGCTGCCTGTACGTCAACTGGGGGGCATTCGTCAGCCCCGGCGTCTTCAGCATCAGCCAGTCGGCGCAGATCATTATCTGGGTGATTGTCGGCGGGCGCGGCACCTTAATCGGCCCGGTGATCAGCTGTGTGGCGTTGCAGTGGCTGGTGACCCGGCTTGGGGCGCAGCAGAGCGTCGACACCAATCTGGTACTGGGGGTGATCCTCACCGCCTTTGTGCTGCTGATTCCTGGTGGACTGCTGCCTACCTTACAGCGGCTGATACGGCGTAAAGCCAGACCACAAGCGGATGCTGAGATGTCGGAGGTGAAACTGTGAACAGCCGGATTATTCTGCAGACAACGAAAATGGGCGTCAGTTTTGGCGGCGTCCATGCGGTGAAAGAGGTGGATTTTACCCTGCGTGAGGGCGAGCTACGCTGCCTGATCGGGCCGAACGGCGCGGGGAAGAGCACCTTCTTCAAGATGCTGAGTGGCCAGGTGCTGCCTACGCGCGGCGAGTGCCGTTACCGCGACCAGGTCATCTCCGGCCTGAAACCCTGGGCCATCGCCCGGCTCGGCATCGGAATTAAAACCCAGGTGCCCAGCGTATTCGAGGGCTTAAGCGTCTATGAAAATCTGTGGCAGGCGGCAGCGATCAAACTGCCGAAAGCGCAGATCCCGCAGCATATTGCCCAGGTGCTGGAGCAGATCGATCTGGTTGCCAGCGCCGACACGGTGCTGTCTGAGATGTCGCACGGTCAGCGGCAATGGGTGGAGCTGGGGATGATCCTGATTTCAAAACCCGATCTGGTGCTGCTGGACGAGCCTGCCGCCGGGATGACCTGGCACGAAGTGCGCAAAACCGCCGAGCTTATCAAAGAGATCAACCTCAACAGCACGGTCGTGGTGGTGGAGCATGACATGGAATTTATCAGCATGATCGCTCAGCAGGTGACGGTGTTTAACCAGGGGGAGGTACTGGCGGAAGGCACCTTCCGCGAGGTCACGCAGAACCCGGCGGTCAAAGAAGCTTACCTCGGAAATACGGAGATCAAACATGCTTGAACTGAAAGGGCTGGTTTCCGGTTATGACAAAGTGCCGGTGCTGCATAACGTTGATCTGTTTGTCGGTGCCAAAGCCTTTACTGGCATTCTGGGCCGTAACGGCATGGGGAAAACCACGCTGCTGCGCGCCATCATGGGCGAACTGCCCGGCTGGCAGGGGCAGGTGTTGCTGAACGGCATTGATATCAGCCGCTATGAGGCGCATCAGCGCGCGGTGGCGGGCATTGGCTTTGTGCCGCAGGGGCGGCAGATTTTTCCCACGCTGACGGTGGAAGAAAACCTGCGCATGGGCTGTGTGAAAAACTTCGCCAAGGCGGCACCGATGGTGGAGCGGATGCTGGAGCTGTTTCCGCGATTGAAGCGGCTGGTGGCTCAGCCCGGCGGATCGCTGTCCGGCGGTGAGCAGCAGTTGCTGGCGCTGGCCCGCTGCCTGTGCGGTGAACCGCAGCTGGTGTTGCTGGATGAGCCAACGGAAGGGATCCAGCCGAATATCTGTGAGGAGATCATCGAGACGCTACGCGTGCTGCGCCATGAAATGGATATTTCTATTATCCTGGTTGAGCAGGACATCGAGTTCCTTTATGCGCTGTCCGACCGTATTCATGTGATTGAGAAGGGGGCGATTGTTGAAGTGATTGACCCGCGCCAGACCAGCGCGCAGGCGATTGCCGAACAGCATATCGGGTTCCATGTAGCGTAGGGATGACCTTCTGTTTCGGTCTGCCCGCAAACCCTGGCGCGTTGAATATAATACCCGTCCTGCGCGGCACAGTGTGGCACAGCACAACGCGTTACCTTCTCTGATGATGGTACGGCCTGTTGTCGTGCTGCACTGACGGGAAATGCATGCGATGGGTACTGATACAACGCTGGGTGGGTTAAACGGCCTGAAGGTGTGCATGGTGCATCCGGCCAACCGCGAGATTGATGCCGTTGCCGGGCAATTGGTTGCGCTGGGCTGCACAATGTTGCACTGCTGGCCGCTGGCACAGCCGATGCCGCAGGCGGATGTGGTGGTGGTGCGCATCGATTGCCGTTATCGCCCGGCGCTGCTGGCCCTGAGCCAGGCGCTGCGCGAGCGCGAAGTGCCGCTGATAGCGCTGGTGAACTATCAGGATCTCGCCGCGCTGGCACTGATGCTGGAACTCTCCCCACAGGCAAGCATCGCCGAACCGCTTAACCCGTTCGCCCTGGCGGCACAGCTAAACGCCTGCGCGCAGGTGGCGCAACAGCTGCGTCATCTGAAGCAGGAACTGACGCAAAGCCAGCGCCGTCTGTTTCTTCACACCAAACTCAGCCGGGCCAAACTGCTGCTGATGAGTGAGCGCCACCTTGATGAAGGGAGCGCCCACCGTTTACTGCGCTCTGAAGCGATGAACCGACGTTGTACGCTGGAGCAGGTGGCCGACCGCATTATTGATGACAGCCTGAACCTCACTCGCCAGGCAGGCTGACGCTGCGTTTTTTTATCAGTGAGGTGGGCGAACAGCCAAAGGCCTTGCGGAAGGCCAGGCTGAAATGTGACATATCGTTAAAGCCGTGATCGAACGCCACTTCGGTGATGCTGCGCGCCCGTCCTTCCAGCAGCACTTTGCGGCAGGCGACCAGGCGCAGCTGCCAGAGCGTGCCGATCGGCGTACTGTCGTGGGCGGCAAACAGGCGGCTGACGGTGCGGGGGGAAACGTGGTGGGCGCTGGCGAGGCTGGCAATCGAAAGCTGCTGTTGATGCAGGTTCTGCTTCAGCCAGGCGACCATGCGGGCATACAGATCCGGTTTGCCTGACGCATCGCTTTTTTGCAGGTTAATGGCGGCGGCAATCAGTTCAAACAACGTGCTGGCAAACTGCCCGGTGTGCCCGGCACTCTCGGTATCACTGTTGTAATCGAAGGCTTCCAGCATCATCTGCCGTAAGGTGGTGACGCCCGGACGATGGGCATCAAGCCTGACACCGGCAAGCGCATCAATCCCCGGTGCGCTGTGATCAAACACGGTGCGCGGCAGGCGGATGATATTGATCGCGGCCTGATCCATGGCGAAGTTAAACGGCCGTGCAGCATCATAAATCACCATATCCCCTGACTGCGCCGTACTGCGGTGACCATTCTGCTCCAGCTGACCGCTACCGCTACGAAATAACCCGATATAGTAGTCACTGGCCGGGTGCTGGCGGATGCACTGTGGGGTGCGCTGCCACACCAGCGCAGTGCGCGAGGTATGGCTGGCAATATCAACATCGGCCAGTGTGCTGTAGGTGAAACTACCCGAGAACTCCGTGGCCTGGGTCTGCTGTGCCCGGGCATTGATCAGCCGCGAACACACGGCATCGCGCCAGGCATCAAAACGGTGGCGGGATTCAAAATCCTCAGTGGAAAAATACTCTTTCATGCTCTTTCCTCGCAGAGTGACCGGGCATCAGCGCAATATTCTTCGCGAACTCATCACTGATACTGCAAAAACAGGGCCATAACGCGCGGACAAAGAGAAAATTAACGGTTTTTAACGTGATGATGTTAAAGGGATTTTTTCAGCATGGCAGAAGGGCAAAGCCGGGCGCACCATCGCGGGGAGCGGGTGCGCCGCAGCGGGGCGACAGGTTACAGTTCGGGGTGCATCCGGTGCCATTCGGTCACCTGTTGCCAGGCCCAGCCGCCCTGGATGGCGCGGGTTTCATCAAAGTGGGCCGCGACCAGCTGGAAGCCGATCGGTGCACCCGCGGCGGTTTTGCCGCAGGGCAGGGTGATGGTCGGGTGGCCGCTGCTGTCAAACGCGCTGGTAAAGCGCAGCACACCCCGGAACAGCTCGTCGTCGGTGCCGAAGCGGTCCATGGTTTCCCAGGTCAGCCCGGCAAAGCTGTTGGCGGGGGCGAAGATCAGATCGACCTGCTCAAACAGCGCATTAAGGGTGCCGCGCAGGCTGGCACGGCGCAGCCACAGCTTCTGGTACTCCAGCGCACTCAACGAGTGGCCGAGGTCGAGTAATCCGGCCAGCCCTGGCCCGTACTGGTCGCGCTGCGCCGGGAAGGTTTTTTCATGAGCGACGGCCGTTTCTACCGCGCACAGTGCGCTCCAGTCACGGGCCGCTTCATCGGTGTCTGGCATGGTGATCGGGACTATTTCTGCCCCCAGCGCGGTCAGGGTGGTGAGCACCTGAGTCAGGGCGCTGCGTGTCTCGGCATCCACACCGTCCAGCGCCCAGGCGCTGTCGAGGCCGATGCGGCATTTTTTCAGCCCTTTGGTCATCAGCGCCAGGTAGTCGGGAACGGGCTGGGTGCTGGAGGTCGGGTCTTTTTCATCGCGCCCGGCAATGGCCTGCAACATGGCGGCGGCATCGGCGACGGAACGCGCCATCGGGCCGATATGGTCAAGCGACGCGGCCAGTTCAAATGCACCGTGGCGGGTGACGCGGCCCCAGGTCGGTTTGATGCCCGTCAGGCCATTGGCGCTGGACGGGAAGCGAATGGAGCCGCCCGTGTCGGTACCTATCGCGCCAAAGCACAGCCCGGCGGCGGTGGCCACACCGGACCCACTGGACGACACGCCGGTCCACAGCGGCTCTCCCCAGGGATTGATGGGATGGGTGACCTCGGGATGGTGATCGGCAAAGGCGCTTTCTGTCTGTACCAGCTTGCCTAAGATGACCGCCCCGGCTGCCCGGAACCGTTCCACGACCGTGGAGTCTTCCGCCGGATAGAAATCTTTATGGATGCTCATACCGTGGGTGGTGGGGGCATCTTTGGTCCAGATCAGATCTTTCAGGGCGATGGGAACGCCGTGCAAGGGGCCACGGAAGTGCCCCCGGGCAATCTCATCATCAGCCTGCTGCGCCTGTTGCAGTGCGCTTTCGTTCATGACATGCAGGTAGCTGTGCAGCGTCGGGTCGAGGCGGGCGATACGTGCGAGCAGGTGTTGTGTGACCTCGACGGAAGAGAGTTCGCGTGACTGAATACGCTGGCCGACTTCTGACAGGCTGAGATAGTGCACATCGTTCATGATTGAGCTTCCCGTAGGCAAAGTGGAGTTGACCTGTTGAAGCTAAAGCAGTGGGCAACGGTGGGCTTTGTTGAGATGGACAAGAAGTGTGGCGGGGCAGCCACTGAGTTTTCATGGCGCTCCCTATGGTTTCAAAGCTGCCATAATATTGCGATAATTTGTTCTGATCGACCTGTGACGATGGCCTGCAGGATTGTTCAGGTCAACGTCAAGGGCATTTCGCTTTCCCGCTTAGAGCGTCATGTGATGGTGGTTTTAAAACTGACCGCGAGCACAGTTTTTGCGGGGATGGGGCCAGCTTGAGGTAAGCCGGACGTCACGCGGCAGGGATGCCGCGAGCCGAGGCCCGCAAGGATGCGGGTTTTGCCGATCCGGCGTGCTCAAACTGGCCTCAGACCGGAAGCCAAACTGGCAGCCACAAAAAATGACTGGGGATCTCTCAGTGGTCGGCCCTTGCGCTAAGTTGAGTTTAACCCAATCCGTTCTCCACCAGTGCCGAACGCGAAATATCCGCCACTGATTTCATGCCGGTCAGCGTCATCGCCACGCGCATCTCTTTCTCGATCAACGTCAGCAGATTTTCCACCCCAGCCTGACCTGCTGTTGCCAGCGCATAAAGATACGCACGGCCCAGCAACACGGTATCCGCGCCCAGCGCCATCATCCGCACCACGTCCAGACCGTTGCGGATGCCGCTGTCGGCCAGAATGGCGATATCGCCTTTCACCGCATCGGCAATGGCGGGCAGCGCACGCGCCGTTGACAGCACGCCGTCCAGCTGACGGCCGCCGTGGTTGGATACCACAATGCCGTCGGCACCGAAGCGCACCGCATCGCGTGCGTCGTCAGGATCGAGAATGCCTTTGATGATCATCGGGCCATCCCAGAACTCGCGGATCCACTCCAGATCGCTCCAGCTTATAGAGGGATCGAAGTTATTCGCCAGCCAGCCAATATAATCTTCCAGCCCGGTGGGTTTCCCGAGATAGGCGGAGATATTGCCCAGGTCATGCGGCTTGCCGTGCAGCCCAACGTCCCAGGCCCACTGCGGATGGGTAACGGACTGCAAGTAGCGGCGCAGGGCGGCGTTCGGGCCGCTCATCCCCGAATGCGCATCGCGATAGCGCGCGCCAGGCGTCGGCATATCCACGGTAAACACCAGCGTGGAACAGCCTGCGGCTTTGGCACGCTCGAGCGCATTACGCATAAAACCGCGATCTTTCAGTACATAGAGCTGAAACCACATCGGGCGGGAGATCGCCGGGGCCACCTCTTCAATCGGACACACCGATACGGTGGAGAGGGTAAACGGAATACCCTTCGCCGCGGCGGCTTTCGCTGCCTGCACTTCACCACGGCGGGCATACATCCCGCACAGCCCGACCGGGGCCAGCGCCACCGGCATCGACAGTGTTTCGTTAAACAGCGTGGTTTGCAGGCTGAGGGTGGACATATCGTTCAGCACACGCTGTTTTAGCGCGATCTGCGCCAGGTCATCGACGTTACGCCGCAGCGTATGTTCTGCGTAAGCGCCACCGTCAATATAGTGAAACAGGAACGGGGGCAGGATGCGTTTGGCTGCGGCACGGTAGTCGGTTCCGGCTGAAATAATCATCGATTTTCTTCCCTTGTGACATCGGTATCGTCATCCGGCAGGCGAGTGCTGCGCTGCTGCCGGGCTTCATTTTCATGCAGGGTTTTGAGCGTGGTCTGCACAAAACCCAGGTGACTTTTCGCCGCCTGGCTGGCCCGTTCCGCATCGCCCGCGAGGATCGCCAGCAGCAGTTCTTCATGCTGCTCCGTCAGGTGAGCAAAAATCGTCGGTACGGTGTACATACGCTGGCGGCTGTGTGCCACGGAGGATTGCAGCAGATCGAAGAAGCCGCGCATGGTCTGTAACAGCACCACGTTATGCGAGGCTTCAGCAATCGCCAGATGAAAGCGCACATCGGCCTGCGTGGCCATCTCCGGTGACAGACTCTCCTGCTGCTGGATGGCGTCATAACAGCTCTGCAGCTTTTCTTTATCAGCATCGGTCGCCCGCAGCGCCGCATACCAGGCGGTGCTGGCTTCGATGGCATGACGTGCTTCCAGAATATCGTTACGGTAGTCCGGATCATCTGCCACCAGCGCTTTCAGCGGCTGGACGATGCGCTGTTCCGACCACGGTGGCGGCGCTTCACACAGGTAATATCCCCCGCCGTGGCGGCTGAACAGCACCCCTTCACCCACCAGCTTTTTCAGGGCTTCACGCAGTGAGGATCGCGACACCGTCAGTTCATCCGCCAGTTTACGCTCGGATGGCAGGCGGGCGCCTGCCATCAGCTGGCGATCGGCGATCAGCGTTCGCAGACGATCGATCAGTGAGCCTGAGGCGGTCATGGGATCATCCAGGTCAGCACGTAGGCCTGTAGCGTGGTGATCACCCCAACCATACAGGTGAAGATCAGGCTGTGTTTCACGGTAAAGCGGAACAGGTCCGACTCTTTCCCGACCAGCCCCACCGCCGCACAGGCAATGGCAATCGACTGCGGAGAGATCATCTTCCCGGTCACGCCGCCCGTAGTATTCGCTGCCACCAGCAGCAGATCGGACACGCCAATCTGCTGCGCCGTGGTGGCCTGCAAGGCGGCAAACAGGGCGTTAGACGAGGTATCCGACCCGGTCAGGAACACGCCCAGCCAGCCGAGGAACGGCGAGAAGAAGGTGAACGCAGGGCCGGTATGGGCCAGCGCCAGTGCCAGCGTGGCTGACAGTCCGGAGTAGTTAGAAATAAAGGCGAAGGCCAGAACCATGCCGATAGAGTAGATGGGCAATGCCAGTTCTTTCAGCGTGCTGCGGAACGTCGACAGGGCATCAGCAGGTTTCATCTTCAGATAGACGATGGAGATCAGCGCCGCCACGATAATCGCGGTACCGGTCGCCGACAGCCAGTCGAATTTAAACACCGCCGCGTAAGGCGTGATGGCGTTGACCACGGGGGGCATCTTCGCCACCAGCTTGTCGAGGAACGGGATGGGGATATTCACCACCAGGTTGTACAACGCACCGCCAGGTGCAAACAGCGCCTTGAACGGGGGAATACTCCACAGCGTAACGGTGGCGGTCAGGAACAGGAACGGCATCCAGGCACGGACAATCTGCCCGGTGCGGTATTTCTCCACCACCAGTGGCTGTTCAGGGGCATTATCCGCCGGTTTAAAGCGGAAGATGCGCACCGGTTTCCACACGCGCAGGAACAGCGTCAGACATACCAGCGACACCAGCGAAGAGATGATGTCCGGCAGTTCAGGGCCGAGGAAGTTAGAGCTGAGATACTGGGCAAGGGCGAACGATCCCCCGGCCACCATCACCGCAGGCCAGGTCTCTTTGATCCCACGCCAGCCATCCATGATCGCCATGATCCAGAACAGCACGATAATGGTCAGGAACGGCAGCTGGCGGCCAACCATCTGGCCGATCTCAAAGCTGTCCAGCCCCGTGACCTGCCCGGCAACAATAATCGGTATCCCCATTGCCCCGAAGGCCACGGGGGCCGTATTGACGATCAGGCACAGACCCGCCGCATACAGTGGATTAAAGCCAAGGCCGACCAGCAGCGCAGCGGTGATCGCCACCGGTGCACCGAACCCGGCGGCCCCTTCAAGAAACGCACCGAACGAGAAGCCGACAATCAGCATCTGCAAGCGCTGATCGGGGGTGATCGACAAAATTGAGGCACGAATAATATCGAACTGCCCGGTTTTCACCGAAATTTTATAAACAAAAACAGCAGCGATAATAATCCAGGCAATCGGCCATAGTCCGTAGAAGAAGCCATACACCACCGATGCCAGCGCGCGATCCACCGGCATGCGGTAAAGAAACAGCGCCACCATCAGCGCCAGCACCACGGTGATGGTGGCGGCGAGGTAGCCTTTCAGCTTGAGCTTAATCAGCGCAAAGAAGAAAAACAGGATAGGGATGGCGGCGATCAGGCTGGATAGCCAGATATTGTTCAGCGGGTCATACACTTGTTGCCAGGGTTGCATGCAGGGTTCTCCAGAGTTTTTCTCCCCCTGCTGATTATGGTCCTACCAATTCAGCTGTCTGGGGTTAACAGCTGCTGATAGTTAATATTTTGTTAGTTGAATACAATGATTGTTGCGCAATTTTTGCTTTTCTGTGGCCGGGATGACTGTTTTTTTACGATTGGTAGGACCATGTTGGGTGAAGAAGTGAGGTCAGAGGGGGGAGATAAAAAACGCACCCGCAGCGGATGCGTTGAACAGAAGAGGGCCCGATTAACGCCAGGCGCTGTGGCCGACGACCGAATATTTTCCGCCGCCCTGGAACAGGATCGCCAGTGAGGCGAACGCAAAGAAAGCCATGCTCTCAATCGCCCAGGCTCCGACCGGGCTCAGGCTGAAGGTGTCGCCGAGACCCGCCAGCAGCCACGCCACCACCATGGTGCCAATGATTGTCAGGGCTGAGAGGCGGCAGAGAATGCCGAAGATCAACAGTAGCGGGGCCACCACTTCTCCGATCAGCACGCCGTAACCGATGAAAGACGGAAGCCCGTGCGCGGCCAGCATGCCCTGAATGCCGCCAATGCCGGAATGCAGCTTATGCCAGCCGTGGAACAGCATCAGGCCGCCGACCGTCAGGCGCAGCAATAATTTGGCAAAATCAGGATGAGAAAACAGCTGGTTAAAGCGGGTAAGCGTATTGGCTATCATCATTGTTATTCCCGTGTGAGGTTATCATCAGATAATACTCATTCTCATCTTTTGGCATACGGCTACTGACGGTAGCCTTGTCCAAAGTCAAAAAATGCGGGGAATAGTGGGAAGGTTTCAGGAAAGGCGTGGATGGGTCCAAGGGACTGACCGAAACAAAAGGTCAGCCCCCACAGGAACCGTGTTGCTCTGTGTTGTTGAAACCGGCTATCAGAAGCCCATCGTTACGCCCGCATAGTACGCGCGACCCGGTTCATTATAAGTAGAAGCGCCGTCATTTTCGCGGTAAATCTGCTTATCAAACAGGTTGCTGACGCCGCCTTTCACACTCAGGTTTTTGGTGAACTTATAGTTGAGATTCAGCCCGACAAGGGAATATGCCCCGATCTCTTTACTGGATAGCCCGCTACTGCCTTCCAGACGGCTTTCCACAAATTCACGCGGCTTCTGGCGTCCGTACAGCGTCCAGTTCAGCTCGGTGGAGAACTTATCGGTAATCTGATAATCCAGCATCGAGTTGATGGTGTACTTAGGGATGATCGACAGCGGGTTACCGGTTTTTTTGTCTTTCGACTCCAGCATATAGGTGGCATTAGTCCGCCAGTCGAGCACGTCACGCACCACCGGGATCGTCAGGCTGGCTTCCAGCCCTTCCACCAGCGCTTTGCCACCATTTTCCCATTGCAGGATGTTATAGCCGTTAGAGGCGGTGCCGAGCAGGTCGGTGCCGGAGACGATTTTATTTTTGTAGTCATTGCGGAACCAGGTCACACCCGCGGCATAGCCATCAGCAGCAAACTCCAGCCCCAGCTCTTTATTGACGCTGACTTCGGCATCCAGATTGGTGTTACCCAGCAGATAGCAACTGCCGGTAGCAACTGAAGTCGGACAGCCGTTACCCCGGGTGGCCAGCAGGTAGCCTTCGCTTGACTGGTAGAGGTTCGGGGCTTTAAACACCCGCGCAATACCGGCTTTCAGTTTGAACCCTTCACCCAGGTCCTGAGAGAAGTTAAAACTCGGGCTAAAGTTACTGCCGAATTCACTGTGGTGATCAAAACGCACGCCCGGGATCAGGAAGGTGCCTTCCCATGGCTGGATATTATCTTCGACGTAGAGTGCGGCCGTGGTCGCGCTGTTCTTGCTGCTGCGATTGGCCGGATCCCCCGACATATCGCCGATGATCACGCCGCTGGCATCGGTGGCTGACATGGAGGTGCTGTCGTCCAGCTTTTCGTGATTCCACTCAGCGCCGAGGGTCACGGTTTGCTCAATCCAGCGGTCCATCGGCATATTGGCTTCCGCGCTGGCACGGTAATTTTCCAGTCGACTGGTGCTGTACTCGTCGCTGTTAATCATCCCTTCCACGCGTCCGGTAGAACCTTCTTTCAGGCGCGTGTTATTGGTTTTTTCATAGTTGAAGGCGAGCTTAGAATCGCCCCATTCCCAGAAGCCGTTATGGGTCAGGCCGTAAGACTGACGGTACAGGCGATTCGTCTCGGAACCGTACAGCGAGTCGACCAGGCCACCGGGGCTGATGTTGCCATTGCTGTACTGGGTATCTCCGGCGTAGATATTGCCCTGGCGGCTGTAGCCATAGCTGAAGTCGAGGATCTGCGAGGGGGTCATTTTCCAGGAAACCAGCGCATTAATATCTTTGTTACGCACCCCTTCACGGCCCGCGGCATACGCGCCGTTTTGCGCCTGGTTGATATCGGCGGCATCGGCGTCGGTTTTGTTGAGGTTACCGTAGAGGCGCATGGTCAACGCGTCACCCGCCAGCGGGCCGCTCAGGCTAAAGTTGGCACGTTTGGTGTCACCTTCTTTGCTGTTTTCCGGCTGGTTGGTAAACAGCGACAGGGAACCGTGCCAGTCTTTGGTCGGGCGCTTGGTGTGAATATTGATCACGCCACCGGCGGCACCGGATCCGTAGCGGGCGGCGGCCGGGCCACGCAGCACTTCAATACGCTCGACCATTTCAGCTGGTACCCAGTTGCTGTCGCCACGGGTATCACGTTCGCCTTTCCAGCTGTAACGCACGGAGTTACGCGAGCTGACCGGCACGCCGTCAATCAGGATCAGGGTGTTTTCCGGGCCCATACCGCGAATATCAATCTGGCGGTTATTCCCCCGGCTGCCGTTAGCACTGTTTCCGGTCAGGTTGACGCCGGGCATTTTGCGGATGATGTCGGACAAATCGTTCACTGGCGGGTTCTTCGCGATATCCTCTGCCGTGATGATAGAGACGCCAGGCTGTTGTTTTAACTCCTGTTCTGCTGTTTTTTGTACCAGCAGCACATCTTCCACGTCACTGGCGGGGGCGGTATCGTCATCGGCACTGGCCGTCCCGGCCAGCGTGGCGGTCAGTAGCAGTGCCAGAGGGTGTAATCGAAAGCGTCCATTCCTGTTCATCGCATCATCTCAAATTGTTCGGTGTTGTAAGAGAATGTGCATGATAACGATAATTGTTATCATTTCTATGGTGGGAAATACGAATCCTTAAAATCTCCACAATTGGCCAGTTTTGTCAGTAAAAGTCAGTGGTTATATTTAATTCGCTATAAATCAATTGATTGCATCCTTCACATTTGGCTCGCAATCTTCTTATTTGATACGGATTGTGAGGTTTGTCTGTTTTGTGAACAGCGGATGCCATGTTCTGTCTACCCATCCTGCCAGGCAGTCGTTATTATCCCGCAACAAAATCGAACGCGAATCGTTCTCATTTTTGCTACTTATCTGATTCTCAGGAGAGAAAATGCGCTTCCCTCAGGCCTTCGTTTTATCGCTGTTTTCCGCCATGCTCGCCTGTGCGCCTGCGGCCTTTGCAGCAGATGCTCCCGCACTGACGGTCGTGCACGCGCAGGGTTCCACCGCTGTGCCGAAACATCCGCAACGTGTGGTGATCCTCAGCCCGGCAACGCTGGATATTGCTGATGCCCTGGGGATTAACCCGATGGGGGTGCCACAAACCAGCGCGCACTATCCGCAGCATCTGGCGAAGTACAATGGCAAGGCGTATCTGAATGCCGGCACGCTGTTTGAACCCAACTTTGAAGCCCTGAGCAATGCCAAACCCGATCTGATTCTGGCCGGTGCCCGCGCTCATGATGCCTATGGCAAGCTGAGTGAAATTGCCCCGACCCTCTCACTGGATCTCGACCCGAAACACTTCGTGCAAAGCCTGACCGAACGTACCGAACAACTGGGAGCGATCTTCGGTAAAGAAGAGAAGGCACAACAGGTGATTGCGGCGTTTAATGCCCAGATTGCTGACGTGCGTAAAGAGTCCGCCACCGCCGGTAGCGCGATGATGCTGATGATTAACGGCGGCAAGATCAGCGCGCACTCACCGGGTTCACGTTTTGGTTTTATCTACGATGTGCTGGGATTTAAACCGGCCACGGCTTTCCCGGAAACCGGCAAACACGGTAATGCGGTGTCGCCTGAGTTCATCATGGAAGCGAATCCTGACTGGCTGTTTGTGCTGGATCGCGACAGCGCCATTGGCCGCAAAGAGGGCGTATCCGCACAGCAGGTGCTGGATAACCTGCTGGTGCGTAAAACCAATGCCTGGAAAAAACAGCAGGTGGTCTATCTCGATTCCGGTTCGCTTTATATTGCAGGCGGCATTCAGAGCTACAGCAATCTGATGACTCAGGTGAAGCAGGTGCTGGATAAAACGAAAACCCAGCCGTAAATGAAATCCGTAGCCTTTATTGCAGGCCTGGCATTACTGCTGGGCCTGATTGTTTGCAGCCTGTTTGTCGGCGTCAGCCGTGTCACTCTGCTCAGTCTGTGGTCAGATCCTGAAATGCGGGAGATCCTGCTGATCAGCCGTTTTCCCCGTACCGCCGCGTTACTGCTGGCGGGGAGCGCGATGAGCGTGGCAGGGCTGATGATGCAGATGCTGACGCAAAACCGCTTTGTTGAGCCTTCGGTGGTCGGCACCACGCAGTCTGCCAGTCTGGGACTGCTGCTGGTGATGATCATCAGCCCTGCCGCGCCGATCATGCTGAAAATGGGCGTTGCCACACTGTTTTCCCTCGCAGGCACCGCGTTGTTTATGCTGATGATCCAGCGTATCCGTATGAAATCCTCCCTGATGGTTCCACTGGCCGGCATTATGCTGGGCGCGGTTTTCAGTTCAGTCACCACCTTCCTTGCGATGAAGTTTGATCTGCTCCAGTCGCTGGGCGGTTGGGAATCAGGCGACTTTTCCAGCGTGATGCAGGGACGCTATGAACTGCTGTGGGCGGTGGGCGCGATCACACTGCTGGCAGCGGTGATGGCTGACCGCTTTACGGTGGCGGGCATGGGGCGTGATTTTTCGGTCAATGTCGGGCTGCACTATCGCCGCGTGATGCTGATGGGGATGGCAATGATCGCCATGATCAGTGGCGTGGTGGTAGTGGTGGTCGGCGTGCTGCCATTCCTGGGGTTGATTGTGCCTAATATTGTCAGCCTGGCGCTGGGTGACAACCTGCGGCGCACCGTGCCCTGGGTGGCACTGGTGGGCGCGATGCTGGTGATCGGCTGCGATATTCTCGGCCGTCTGATCATCCACCCGTTTGAAATTCCGGTCAGTGCGCTGCTTGGCGTGCTGGGCGCGATGATCTTCCTCGTGCTGATTGTGAGGTCGAAACGCCATGCGCACTGATGCTTTGTCACCCGGCAAACGCCTGTTGCTGCTGACGACGCTGCTGCTGGTGCTGATGGGGATTTTCATGACCCTCGGTCTGCACGGCAATATCGCTTATATCCTGCGGCATCGCGGGCAGATCCTCGCCACGATGGTGCTGGTCGGTTTCGCCTCCGGCATCAGTACGTTGCTGTTTCAGACCCTGACCCGTAACCGCATTCTGACGCCGTCGGTGATGGGGCTGGAGTCGCTGTTTGTGTTGATGCAGACGCTGCTGATCTTCGCGCTGGATGTCGGCGGGCTGAATATGCTGGGCAGCGTAGGGCGCTTCATCGCCGAAAGCGCACTGCTGGTGATGTTTGCCACGTTGCTGTATCGCTGGCTGTTAGGGGGCGCCGGGCTGGATCTGCACCGGGTGCTGCTGATAGGCCTGGTGTGCGGCACGCTGTTCCGCAGTATCTCGGGCCTGATGCAGCGCCTGATGGAACCGGGTGAGTTCGCGGTGTTGCAAAGCCGCATCTTCGCCACGTTTACCCGTGCCGACAGCGATGTGCTGCTGATTTCAGCCGGGGTGATTGCCGTGGTTGCCACGCTGGTCTGGCGATTGCGTCACCGTCTGGATGTGATGGCGCTGGGGCCGGATAGCGCTATTGCGCTTGGTATTGCCTGGCAACGTCATGTCACCGGTTTACTGCTGCTGATCTCGCTGCTGGTGGCGGTCTCGACCGCGCTGGTGGGGCCGATGATGTTCCTCGGCCTGCTGATCGTCAATCTGGCCTATCCGCTGATGGGAAGCTGGCGACATGCGTATCTGCTGCCCGGCTGTGTGCTGATTGGCATCATCACGCTGGTGGGCGGGCAGTTGATTTTGGAACGGCTGCTGGATATGGCCGGGACGCTGTCGGTGGTGATTGAGTTTAGCGGTGGGGCATTGTTCATCTATTTACTGCTGAGAAAGGGCGCCAAGTGATCGACATTAAGCAGGTCAGCAAACAGTACGATACTCAGCCGGTGTTACAGAACATCTGCGAAACCCTGCCATCGTCAGGCATTACCTCTATTATCGGGCCAAACGGTGCCGGCAAGTCAACGTTACTGTCGGTGATCAGCCGCCTGCTGAAAGCGGACAGCGGCGTGGTGACGGTGGACGCGCTGGACGTCAGCGATGCCAACAGTGAAAAACTGGCAAAGGTACTGTCAGTGCTGCGCCAGGAGAACCATTTTACCAGCCGTCTGACGGTGTGGGATCTGGTGAGCTTTGGGCGTTATCCCTACAGCAAGGGGCGGCTTAATGAAAATGATCGCCAGCATATTGAGCAGTCGCTGGCGTTTCTTGATTTGCTGCCGTTGCGTCATCGCTATCTGGATGAGTTATCCGGCGGTCAGCGCCAGCGCGCCTTTGTGGCGATGGTGCTGTGCCAGGACACGCAATATGTCCTGCTGGACGAGCCGCTGAACAATCTGGATATGAAGCACAGCGTGGCGATGATGAAGCAGCTACGACGCGCCGCCGATCAGTTAGAGAAATCCATCGTGCTGGTGATCCACGACATTAACTTTGCCTCGGCATACTCCGACTTCATCCTGGCGATGAAGGACGGACAGGTGGTATTCCGCGGTACGCCTGAGCAGGTGATGGTGCCAGAGGTGATTGAGCAGATCTTCGATCTGCCCGTGACCGTTGAGCAGGTCAATGGCCAGCGTATTGCGATGTATTACCGCTAACACAGTAGGGCAGGAAAAAGTGCTGCCCTGCACATCATTTTATTGCGTACCACCATCAATCTCATCCTCATCTTCCTGCGTATACAAAATGTGTCTGTGTTATTGACAGAAACCTCACATCTCGTGATCTCATTAAATTCACCATGTCATCAATTCATTTATGAAAGTTTCACGGCGTTTTTACAATGATTACTTTTATTTCCATGTTTTTTGAATGCAAAAGCAAGATTTGGAGTGTTGTGTCGATAGGGTGTTTATATTGTTGGGGGCGGTGTGAGAATAACAACGGATATGTGTTTTGAAAAATATAAGGATATGTAATGAAACTCTACTCATTTCATTTGTCATCAGCATCAATACGCATTCGCCTTTCACTGGAATATAAGAAGCTTGATTATAAACTGATCGAAGTGGATTTATCCAAGGGGGCCCATCAGACAGGGGGGTATCATGAATTAAACCCTCAAAAACTGGTTCCAACACTGGTTGATGGTGATGTTACCTTGACTCAATCAATCGCTATTATTGAATACTTAGAAGAGAAGTACCCTGACAGATATCCACTTATTCCTGAATCTCCAGAAGATCGGGCAAGGGTGAGATCTATCTGCCAGTTTATAGCAAGCGAAATGCAACCTTTAACAAATGCCCGAGTCAGGTTGTATATGACCAGTCATCATGTAACACCGCAAGATATTCATGCATGGTGTGTACACTGGATACGGTCCGGCCTTGAAATATTGGAAGCTATTTTAGTTAATGAGTCAAAAAAAGGACGTTATTGTTATGGTGATAAACCCACCATTGCTGACGTGTTTTTAGCTTCTCAATTGTTTCTTGCTCGTCGTTTCATTTCTGATTTTAATCATTACCCCAGAATTATGTATCTGGATAATATTATTTCTCAGGTTCCCGGTTTTAAAAAAGTACTGGAACAATCTTATCTTGGTGTTTAATGATAAAAATGCATAGGAAAAATTATGAATGCTATTAACGGGCATCTGACAGGAATCCATCATATAACCAGCGGGGTTTCTGGAGCGCAAGAGGACGTCGATTTTTTTACAAAAATACTGGGCCAAAGGATGATCAAACAAACCGTGTTGTTTGATGGTGAAAACCCTGTTTATCATTTGTATTATGGCAGTCAGGATGCTCAGGCGGGATCGATTATGACAACGCTACCCTTTAAAGATCTCGGATACAAAGGGCGAAAAGGAAGCGGCCAGATCAGTGCAGTTGCCTATGCTATTCCACCCGGATCGATGGCGTTTTGGGAACAACGTTTATCCTTGCATTTAATAAAACCCATCACGAAAAAATATAAATTTGGTGCGGAATATATTGAATTTGAACACCCCTCTGGACTTGTTTTTGAATTAACGGAATCAGAGGTTAATGATATCCAGGGTTGGGTAACTGATGAAATCCATGACGATCATGCTATTCGAGGTATTTTTGGCGTGACACTTTCTGTGCGGGATTACACTGAACAAGCACGTTTTTTCACGGATGGTCTTAAGATGACGCTGGCCGCTGAAGATGGCGCTTATCAACGCTTTCATATTGGCGCGGGCGGCCCGCAGCGTACCATCGATGTCCTGTACGATCCATCCCTACCTCAGGGAACCTGGGGATTTGCACAAGGTATCGTGCACCATATTGCATTTGCTGTTGAGACAGAGAAAGAACAGTTAGAAATTAAAGAACACCTTGTCGGATTAGGCTTTCCTGATGTGTCAGAAATTAAAGATAGAAATTACTTTCATTCTATCTATGTACGATCGCCTGGCGGTATTCTCATCGAGTTTGCTACTTCTGATATTGGTTTTTGTATTGATGAAACCCCACAGGCACTAGGCAGTAATCTGATGATTCCTCCCTGGTGGAAAGATAAGGAAAGTGAATTTATGGATAAGCTAGAGAAAATAAAAATTGATTAAACTTTTTTTAAATTCAATGAGTGCAGATGTTTTTTGATGTAATTTTCAGTTAAGGCGGTCAGGTATGATGGCATCAAAGCAAGAGCGGTTGCCGCGGGAATTTAATAAGATCTCATTTTCTAATCTTTTTGCTCAACTTTCGGAACAATTGGTTTTGGCGGGTGCGTTAATGTACGCCGCTATTTATTTGAATGCATCTGTCAGCGAGATAAGTTTCTTACAGTTAACGCAAACTCTACCCTTTTTATTGATGTCTATTCCTGCAGGATTGTTGGTTGATCGACTTTCAAGAACGCTGACGATGCTCACTGCTGAAGTATTACGCGCTTTGTCGTTAGTACTTATTTGTTTTTTTATATTCAAATCAAGTATTTCTATTCCTGTTTTGGCTGTGTTAGGTTTTATTGGTGCCACGAGTACCGTGGTATACAGTATTGCGGTGCCTTCTCTGGTTCCTGCATTAGTACCCAAACATAATATGGCCATAGCGAATGGACGAGTCGAATTAGCCCGCTGCCTTGCACTGGCTATTGGCCCCACTATTGCAGGTTATTTAATCGCTCATAGTGGAGTTTCAGTGTCCTTTGTCATTTCTGTTTTATTTTCGATGGTCGCATTTATTCTTATATTAAATTTAAAAGAACCTCCTCGTGTTAAGCAAGGGAAAAAACATATTTTATCGGATTTGAAAGTTGGGGCATTGTTTGTTGCCAGGAATTTACATCTGAGGCAGATGCTGTATACATCGATTGTTTTCAACATATCATGGTTTATATTGCAATCCATATATATTATTTATGCAATGAATAAGCTGAATTTTACAACGGACTTAATTGGCAGCAGTATGGGGGTTTATGGTATTGGGATGGTTGCAGGTGCAGTGATTATGCCATTTATCAGCAGGCGTTTATCTTTTGGAACACTGCTGAAGTTGGGCCCAACAAGCGCACTCTTTGGCGCGGTTTTGATGGCGGTGACACTATTTTATCCCTCTTATCCGATTGTGATTTTGAGCTATTTTTTCTTCGGTGTAGGACCAATAATATGGACAATTTCTTCCGTGACCTTACGACAAGCTATTACACCTGAGAATATGTTAGGCCGTGTATCCTCCCTGGTGATGATGGCGACTTTCGGCGCGCGCCCTATTGGGGCGGCATTAGGCGGTGTGCTGGGAACATATATTGGTATTGATAATTGCATCTGGGTTGTTTTGATTGGTTTTCTGATTCAGTTCATTATTATTTATACGGCAGGTGTTTCAAAACTGGCGAGCCTGGAATCATTGCCTGAACCGATCCCTCTTGAAAAATGAGATCAGGTCACTTCGTCCGCGTAGCGGGGAAGCGACCGCCATTCGCGACATCGGTACACTTAGCGTTGCTGACGTGAAAGCAGGGGGGGTCAGGTTTTGATACGCGTTGACCACCAGCACAGCAGCGAGCCGAGACTGACCATGCCAGCGCCTTGCCAGAAGTTGACCGACAGGCTGGCGTTCAGCATCCAGGCGGCCAGCATGGCCGAAAGCACGGGAATAAAATAGGACGCGGTGGCCAGCAACGTCACATTACCGTGCAGGATGCCGATGTTCCATGCCGCATAACCCAGGCCCATTGCCAGCGCAGCCAGTGCCAGACTCACCAGCACCGGAAACGTGATGGCCATCTCTGGCTGAGGTGCAGAGAAATATTTTATCCACAACGCCAGTGCGGTCAGCATAAAGAACAGTGTGATGCCGTTGCTTCCCCGGGCTATTTTTTGCGTCAGTACGCAGTAAAGTGCCCAGATCACGGCGCCCGCGAGGGCCAGCCCATAACTGAGGGGATTTGAGGCGATGTTATTGCCGATCTCCGCCAGCGACAACGTATGCTCACCCGCCAGCACTTTGGCGATCCCGACGAGGGAGACCGCCATTCCCGGGACGATCAGCAGGCTGCATTTTTGCCGGGCGATAAACACGGATAACAGGACGGTGAGGCTGGGCCAGAGATAGTTCACCATGCCCACTTCAATCGCCTGCGTGCCGCTACGGGCATAGCCCAGCGAGAGAGACAGGCAGATTTCATAGCTGACAAACAGCAGGCTGCCCAACAGCAGATAGGCGCGGGGAAATGTTTTTACCTTCGGGAATCCCACCGTCAGCAGCAACAGCAGCGAGCTGAGCGTGTAGATCATCGCGGCTCCGCCGACAGCGCCGAGCCCCTCACTGACACCGCGTATCAGCCCGACAATGGCGCTCCACAGAATGATGGCGATAAGCCCGGTCAGCGTGGCTTTTTTGTGAGTCATGGTGCGGTCCCTGCTGTGATGATGTTATCCGTCAGGATTTTACAGGGTAGAGGGCCTTTTCACATCGAATTGATGGCTTATGATGCCGTATCCGCTAAACGGCTGATATGAATACCCATCCAGGTTAATTCATCATTAGGTAAGCGGTACTGATATTTTTCCTGAATATAGTCGCGTACGGTACAGGCAATCGACATTGCCTGTGGGTGGAACTTCATCATCTCGTGATAAAAGTCATCACTGTGCTGTGTTGCGATTTTTTGTGCCATCACGCGCTCGGCGAAATAACGCAGGTGGGTAATAAAGCGATTGTAATTCACGCTGTTAATATCGATATTTCTATTCAGTTTATATCTGACGATTTCGGCAATACGGTTCACTAACTGAACCTGCTGATGCGCATTCCCGCTGTCCGGATCGCCGGAGGCATTAATCAGATGAAAGGCGATATGTACCGCTTCGTCATCATCCAGCGCCACCCGAAAACGGTCGTTGGCGAGATCGCGTGCCTGCACGCCGATCTGATATTCACGTGGGTAATAACGCTTCACTTCCCAGTTCAGCTTATTTGCCAGCGGATTACCCGCTTTGCAGCGCTCAACCGCATAGAAAAGATGCTCCGCCAGGGTGAAAAACAGTACGTTGTTCAGCTTCTCAACGTACTGTTTTTGCGCCAGCGCAATGATGTCGTGGGTCAGGTCAAAATACGCTGCCGGAACCGTATCGGTGAGTGAGAGAAAGTGCTGAGTTTTAACCCCTTCCAGTGGGATAAACACCTGTTCGATGGCATCCCTATCCACATCGGCACCGGGTTTGGCGCCAAAGCCGATCCCCTTGCCGAACAGAATCAGCTCGCTCTGGTCCCGTTGGACCAGCAGCATGCTGTTATTCAGCGATTTCTTCACTTTCATCGAGAGAGTTCCTTGACGGTCAGCTCAGGTCGCTGCCGTTACTGGCAATAACCTGTTGATACCAGTAAAACGAATCTTTACGCAGACGCGCCAGGCTGCCCTGTCCTTCATCATCCTGATCGACGTAGATAAAGCCGTAACGTTTGGACATCTGCGATGTGCCGGCACTAATAATGTCAATGGTTCCCCAACTGGTAAAGCCCAACAGATCAACACCTTCATCAATCGCGGCCTGCATTTGTTCAAAGTGTGATCTGAAGTAGTCAATGCGGTAGTCATCGTGTATCTGTCCCTCGACCACCACGTCTTTTGCCCCCAGGCCATTCTCGACAATAAACAGCGGTTTCTGGTAGCGGTCATACAGCTCCAGCAACGAAATTTTCAGGCCGACCGGGTCAATCTGCCATCCCCATTCTGACGCCGGCAGGTAGGGGTTTTTGACGCCCAGAACGGTATTGCCCGGAATGCGCTCGGCATCGGGCTGGGTGGATTCGGTGATCGACATGTAGTAACTGAACGACAGGAAGTCGACGGTGTGCTGGCGCAGGATCGTCAGATCGTCAGGCTGCATTTCCAGATGAATACCGCGCCGTTCCAGGTCGCGCAGGATCAGCGGCGGGTATTCGCCTTTGACCTGAACATCGGTGTAGAAGTAATTTTCCAGGTTCTTCTTCAGCGTGGCTTCCACATCCTGCGGATGGCAGGTGCGGGAATAGGTTGTCAGTTTGGTCAGCATACAACCCACCTGGCTGCCGGGGATTTTCGCATGACAGTCACGCGTCACCAGCGCCGAGGCAACAAACTGGTGATGCAGCCCCTGATAGATGTCCTGCACCGCCTGGCCGGGTGCGCATTTCTCTTCGCGGATCCCGGCGGTGGTGAACGGATGGCGATGAATACTGTCGATCTCGTTAAAGGTCAGCCAGTAGCGCACCAGATCTTTATAGCGATCAAAGCAGGCATTGCTGTAGTGCACAAAGGCATCCACCACCTTGCGATCAACCCAGCCGTTGTATTTTTCACTCAGCTTCAGCGGCATCTCATAATGAGACAGCGTGACCAGCGGTTCGATATTGTGCTTACGCATTTCACGGAACAGATCTTCATAGAATTGCAGGCCCGCTTCATTGGGCTCGGCCTCTTCGCCCGCGGGGAAGATGCGTGACCAGGCAATGGAAACGCGCAGCACTTTAATGCCCATCTCCGCAAACAGCGCGAGGTCCTCTTTATAACGGTGATAGAAGTCGATGCCGCGACGTTTCGGGTAGCGGGCGTCGTTAGTGCCGTTCAGTGCATCCTGGATGTTCTCATCGGTCAGCGCCATATGGCCGCTGTAATCCGTCAGGTCGAGATTGGATTTGTGCGCAATGGCATCGGCAACCGACGGGCCTTTACCCGCCACGTTCCATGCGCCTTCGGCCTGGTTAGCGGCAATGGCCGCGCCCCACAGAAAGTTTGGGGGGAAAACCGGGGTGTTCTGTTTCATACCGACTCCTTTAAAGTCATCACGTTCCAGGGATGGTCAACCGCAGTGGCGGAGGTGTTCGCTGACACCTGAAAACGCTCACTGTTGGTCACCACCATGACAACCACCGGATCAAATCCGGCGGCGATAATCGCCTCAAGATCGAACTCAACTAACAGATCGCCGGATTTAACCGACTGATTTTCTTTAACCTTAGGAGAGAAGCCGCGACCGTCCATTTTGATGGTGTCGATGCCAATATGGAAAATCAGCTCTGCGCCGCTGTCGGTGAGCATGCTGAGCGCGTGACCACTTTCGAACACGCTGCTGATGGTGCCGTCAGCCGGGGCAAACAGCGCGCCGCGGGTGGGGATCACCGCAATGCCGTCGCCCATCATGCCGGAGGAGAACACGTCATCATTCACCTGGGCTAAGGGGATAACGGTGCCCTCTGCCGGGCTGCTGAGCGCGAAGTCACTGACGGTCGTGGGAACGGGGCTGGCCGCCTGCTGCGGCTCTTCATGCCAGAACAGCAGGGTGGCAACAAAGGTGATGACAAACGCCAGCGCGGCACCCAGCAGGGCATAGAGGATATTGTATGGGTTATCGGCGGAGACAAACATCGAGATACTCGCCAGCCCCGGCCCCACCAGCGCAAAGGCTTCTACCGCCATCCAGCCAATAAAGCCACCGCCGATCACGCTGCCAACGATCACCGCATACAGCGCCTTTTTGTTCAGTAGCGTGATGCCATACAGTGCCGGTTCCGTAATGCCGCACAGGGCGGAAATGGCCGCCGACAGCGCGGTGGATTTTTTAATTTTGTCCCGGCTTTTGAAGTAGATGGCGAAGCAGGTCGCGGCTTCCGCTATGTTATGCGCCAGCGAAGCGGGCAGGTAGAGCATCTCCCGGCCAAACTGTGACATGGAGGCCACGACGTAAGGGATCATCGGTTTGTGCATCCCGGATGCCACCATAAAGGGCAGCACGCCTGCCAGCAGCGCGGTAGCCACAAACCCCAGTTTGCTGAACAGCCAGAAGATCACTGTGGCCATGCCTGCGCCCAGCTCATAACCCAGCGGGCCGAGGAACAGCAGCGTTACCGGCACGGTGACCATCAGCGACAGCATCGGTGAGAGAAACACCCGTACGGCAGAGGGAGAGTAGCGGTTAAACAGCTTCTCGGTTTGCGCATAGAGCAGGACGCACAGAATGGCGGGAAACACCTGCGAGGCATAAGCGACATTTTGCAGGTCGAGGGAGAGAAACTGCGCGCCCTCTGCCAGCTGTTTGGCCATCGCGGGCAGCACCATCACCGACACCGCGGAGACAGCCACCAGAATATTCACCTTCAGCTTGGTGGCGGTGGTGATCGCCACCAGGATCGGCAGGAAGTAGAGCGGGGCGGAACCGATGTTATCCAGCACTTTCCAGGTGGAGCTGCTGCGGCTGAGCCAGCCCATCAGATCCAGCAAAAGCAGCAGGGATTTCAGTACCCCGCCACCGGCAATCGCCGGGATCAGCGGCTGGAAAATGCTGATTACAAAGTCGATAAACCAGGCTCCGGGGCTGACGCGTGCAGACGCGGTTTTCGTACCCGGCTCGCGCCCGGCGGCCATGTCTCGCACGGCCTCATAAATGCCGATCACCTCTTTGCCAATGATCACCTGGCACTGCACATTGATGCGCACGCCGAGGATGCCGGGCACTTTTTCCAGCGCGCTCTGCTGGACCAGCCCGTTGTCATTGAGCGTCAGCCGCAGGCGGGTTGAGCAGTGCTCAATGTGGTCAATGTTATTGATGCCACCCACCAGGGTAATAATTTGCTTTGCCGTTTCCATGTGGTTCATCTGACGACCCTCTTTTGCGCAAAAAAAAAGACCTGAAGCCCTCCGGTGAGAGAGAGCTTCAGGTCTTGCCTGGTGGATACCAGTGACACGCCTGGGATCACTTCTATATTTTGTCGCGGTTAAAGGCAACCAGATTGCGTTTTGCAAAACAGAATTTGTGAGCGGTATGGCAGATAGAGATCAGGCCAGCTTGATCAGCACCATGCCCATCAGTAGCAGTGCCACCCCAATCCAGCCTTTGTAATTGAGGCGCTGCCCGAACATTACCCAGCCTGCTGCAATGGTCGCGACCAGCCCGAATCCACCCCATAATGCGTAAGCGACAGACAGCTCAATGCCTTTTACTGCCTGCGACAGCGCACTAAAGGCCGCCAGTACGGCCAGCAGTGACAGCACGCCCCAGACTTTATGCTTAAAACCATTCGACAGTTTAAGGAAGATATTGGCAGCGATTTCCAGCAGGGTCGCTGCGCACAGCCAGACGGCGTGTACCCATTCAAACGCTTGCATGCTGCCTCCTGCTGGTGGTACCTGATTTAATCAGGGCAATACCCGCGACCAGCGTCGCCAGACCGAGCATTTTGGCGGGCGAGATCGACTCATCGAATAACAGCACGCTGAACAGCGTAATAAATAAAATACCGATCCCTTCCCACATGGCATAGGCAACGCCGAGCGCAATTTTTTTAATCGAAACGGAAAGGGCAATATAAGAGAGGGCAATCATGATCAGCATGAGGAAATATCCCAGCTGATTATCGCTGACGCTCGACCACTTCATAAACAGCGTCCCGGTGATCTCAAGAGCGATCGCCAGTGCCAGTAACATCCAGTAAAACATGATTTTTTCCATCAACAAACATAACTACACGCCAGCCCGAAAAGAAGTCAGGCTGCCTGAAACAGCAGGGGATATGTTTTAGGAAAGGGGACTAAAGCGCGTTACGCCAGTGTTGTTCACCGGAAAGGGAATAAGCGGAAGAAAAAAGGGAAGAGCGGTTTTGCCAGGCCTTGCACATATTATCCATAATATTTACAACTTATCCGCGTTGTTGCTTCTCGTCGATGCGGAAAGAAAATTGTCCTCGGTGGTTAATGTTGCTCCTCTTTTACCCGATCATTGAGGGTTATGCTGGTTAATTTGCAATTCTTTACGCTGGTTTTTTACGTTATTTGCAGTCGATTTCACTGCCTTACATGTTGTAAGGCGTGATAACGCTGACTTTAGAAAATGGCGTCTGTTCTTCGGGAGGCGAAATAAAACCGTGAAACGCCAGAATACTGTGAAAAATGCGTCGGGCGTCCTGCTGTAATTCATGGTGGATAATCGCATCCAGCTTACCGTCACTGAGTAGCTGACGGTTTTCACTGTCGAGATCATGGCCAATAAACACCTCAATCGCGCGCCCCGCATCAGCAAAGGCGCGCAGGATCGCGGTGTTGCCTCCGCCTGCGCAGTAGACAGCGCCCAGCGATGGATGCTGTTCCAACTGCTGTGACAGGGCGCTGTAGGTCGGGGAATCAATGCCATACCCTTCACTGATCCGGCGTACTTTCAGCCCCGGTGCCATCGTCGACATCGCGGCACAGAACCCGTCTGCGCGCTCTTCCTCACCCAGAAAATGCGCACTGCCCGTGACCACCGCCACGTCCGGCTGATGCTGCCCCAGCAGGCGGGACATCAACCAGGCGGCGGTTTTACCCGCAGACGAATTGTCCATGCCCACATAGCGAATACGCTGGCTGTCCGGCAGGTCGGTCACCAGTGTGACCACCGGCACGCGCTGTTTAAGCAGCTCTTCAATCACCTGCGTCAGGTCCCGGCTGCTTTCCGCTTTCAGGATGATGCCGTAACTGTCGCTGGCGCAGCGTAGCATCAGCTGGCGGATCTTCTGCGCGCTGATCTCCTCGAAAAGATGCAGTCGCAGGGTGAGACGAAAGGGGGCAAAGCTGCCCAGCTCGGCCAGCAGCGCATCGGTGACCAGCTGGCTGAAGCGGGCGGGAGTATGCATGATGACATCAACGGTAAGGGTTCTGCCGCTGGCCAGATTCATGCGCTGCTGCTGCTCCAGATCGCGGATTGCCTGCGAGATCCTTCGTTCGGTTTGGGCATGAACGGCACCGCGATTGTGAAGGGCGCGGTCTACCGTGGCTTTACTGACGCCCGCCTGGGCGGCGATCTGTTTAATGGAAAATTTCATCATTGAGGTCTTTCTGAGGTTATCCGTTCCGTAGAGAAATAATGTAGCGGTTAAATGAGTTGCAGGAAATCGTTTAATTGTGTAAAAAACCGTGTCAAATCTAACTGATAATCATTTTTATTTGCCTTTAGTTTCTTACCAGGAACCTGCATCCATGAATATCTCTCTGTTTAACCCGCGCGCGCTGGCTTGCGCGTTATCGTTTGCTGTACTTGCGGTGACCACCTCCGTATCGGCAAAAGTCCAGACCCTGACCGATGTCATTGGCCGTGAAGTGAAAGTTGACCTGCCCGCTAAGCGCGTCGTGCTGGGCTTTTACTTTGAAGACTACATGTCCGTGGGGGGCGAAAAAGCCTATGACTCAGTCGTAGGGATTTCCCGTGAAGCCTGGGAAGGCTGGGTGCCAGCGAACTGGAATATGCACGTCGCGCATCGTCCATCGCTGAAAAACATCCCGGATGTGGGTGAAGTGGAAGCACAGAGCTTCTCGGTAGAAAAAGTGCTGAGTCTGAACCCGGATCTGGTCATTCTTGCCGACTGGCAGTTCCAGGCTCTGGGCCAGGATGTTCAGCGCATTGAAAAACAGGGTATCCCGATTGTGGTCGTCGACTACAACGCGCAGACCGTTGAGCGCCATGTGGCCTCCACCCGCGTGCTGGGCACGCTGACCGGGCAGGATGCGCGCGCTAGTGAAATGGCGGCACTGTATGCCGGTGCATTGAAGCAGGTGGCGGATCGTATTGCTGCGGCGGGTAAACCTCAGCCAAAAGTGTATGTTGAGTTCGGCAATAAAGGCCCGGAAGAGTACTCCTTTACCTACGGCAAAAATATGTGGGGCTCAATGGCAACCGCCGCTGGCGGCAATAATATCGCCACGCCGTTCGTGGAGTGGTGGGGCCCGTTGAACCCTGAGCAGGTGCTGGCTTCAAAACCGGATGCGATCTTTATCTCCGGCCGTGAGAACAACAAAAATCCGCATGCGCTGCCGATGGGCCAGGGCGTGGATCTTGCTGAAGCGCGCACGAAGCTGAAAGGCTTTGAACAACGTCGTGGCTGGAACGAGTTACCGGCGGTGAAAAATGGCAAAGTCTTTGGCGTTTATCAGGGCGCATCGCGCACGCTGTCTGACTTCGCGATGGTGCAGTATATGGCGAAGCAGCTTTATCCTGAGCTGTTTAAGGATATCGACCCGCTGGCTAACTATCTGAACTTCTACAAAAAATACCTGCCGGTTACCCCGGAAGGGACGTTTGTGGTGAGTGTAAAAGAGTAAGTTGAAGATATCCCGCAAGGGCGGCCGCTTCTGGGCCGCCCCTTGTTGTGACACAGGACCGCTGAATGAACACTCCCACCGACAACCGTGCAGCCATTGCTGCGCATCGCGCGCGTGAAGGCAAACGCTGGCGCTACGTATTCCTCTTCCTGCTGCTGACCGCTCTCTGTCTGGTGCTGGATATTGCTACCGGCCCGTCGATGCTGGCGCCCTCTGAAGTGATTCGTTCACTGACCGGCATCGGTGAACGTGCGGCCATGACCGATGCTATTGTGCGTGAGTTTCGCCTGCCGATGGCGCTGATGGCGCTGGTGGTGGGGGCCGCGCTGGGGGCGGGCGGGGCACAGATGCAAACCCTGCTGAATAACCCGATGGCCAGCCCTTATACCCTGGGGATGGCGGCGGCGGCAGGCTTTGGCGCGGCGTTAAGCCTGGCCTTTGGCGGCTTTGGGTTGAATCCCATGATTGCTGTGCCGATTGGCGCTTTTATCTTCTCCATGCTGGCGGCACTGTTCCTGTTTATGCTGGCCTCAATGCGTCGGGTGCGTACCGAAACCATCATTTTGGGCGGCATCGCGCTGCTGTTTCTGTTCCAGTCGATGCTGTCGCTGATCCAGTTCCTCTCCTCCCCGGAGTTGTCGCAGCAGATTTTATTCTGGCTGTTTGGCAGCCTGACGAAAGCGACCTGGCCCACGCTGACGCTGACGGCGGCAGTCACGCTGGTGTGCTGCCTGCTGTTGATGGCGGACTCGTGGAAGCTGGCTGCGCTGCGTATGGGGGAAATGCGTGCGCTCAGCCTGGGGGTTAACGTGCGGCAACTGCGGATGAAAGTGCTGGTGATTGTCGCGGTCATGACCGCCACAGCCACCAGTTTTGTCGGTGTTATCGGGTTTATCGGGCTGGTGGCACCGCACATTGCACGCATGATGGTGGGGGAAGATCAGCGATTTTCCCTGCCGATGTCGGTGCTCAGTGGCGCACTGATGCTGTCAGCGGCGTCGGTGCTGTCTAAATCCATCGTGCCCGGTGCGCTGTTCCCGGTCGGGATCGTCACCGCCATTGTCGGCGTGCCTTTCCTGCTATGGCTGATTTTTTCTCCCCGGAGGAGCGCCCTGTGATCCAGCTTGATAATGTCTCTGTTCATCGCCAGGGACGGCCGATTATTGATGCAGTGAGCGCCGGGCTGGAAGCCGGTAAAATCCATGTGATTATCGGCCCGAACGGCACCGGAAAAACGACGCTGTTGAGTGCCATCTTTGGTGAGCTGGCGCTGGCATCCGGGCAGATCGGCTGTGGTGGACATCATCTGGCGGCAGGAAAACAGCCTGGCCGGGTGCTGCATGCCTGGCGTGAGATCTTCGCGTATTTACCGCAGGACAGCAGCGCCGATATTGGCCTGACGGTGCTGGAAGTGGTGGTACTTGGGCGGCTGGGCAAACTCTCGCTGCATATTGATGATGAAACGCTGGAAGCTGCCATGCAGCGCCTGGCGCAGGCCGGAATTGCCCATCTTGCCGGGCGCGACATCGCTTCGTTAAGCGGCGGTCAGCGCCAGATGGTGCTGTTTGCTCAGGTCATGATGCGTGAGCCTCTGGCGATGTTGCTGGATGAGCCGGTCAGCGCACTGGATCTCAAGCATCAGCTGGCGCTGCTCGACCTGGTCCGGCGTGAAACCCGGGCACGGGGTTGGGTGACGGTGATTGTGCTGCACGATCTTAACCTGGCCTGCCAGTATGCGGATAACCTGCTGGTGGTCGCGCAGGGGAAAATTCAGGCTGCCGGGAATCCGCGTGATGTGGTGACCGCCGAACTGATTGCCGCCACGTACGGCGTTGAGGTTGAGATCTTGCGCGATCGCGCAGGCAATCCGGTGATCCAGCCGCTCAGCACGGCGGTGTGATAAATCCTCAGGCAAGGGCTCGGTGATCCTTTCGTGCCGCTGTCTGAGGTATTTTTAAAAAAATTCAGTACCAGCTCGCATTTCAAGGAATGATGGAGGGAAAGATCGCTCCGTCCGGTGTACGCTGCTCCCACAGGAGAATGTGGATTACAGGGCATGTACGAATTTACGTTGATTTTATTGTTACTACAGCAGATGTGTGTGTTTCTGGTCATCGCATGGCTGATGAGTAAAACCCGTCTGTTCATCCCTCTTATGCAGGTTACGGTGCGTCTGCCCCATAAGCTGCTGTGCTATATCACCTTCTCCATTTTCTGCATTATGGGCACCTATTTCGGTCTGCATATTGAAGACTCGATTGCTAACACGCGCGCCATTGGTGCCGTGATGGGCGGCCTGCTAGGCGGCCCGGTGGTCGGCGGTCTTGTGGGGCTGACGGGCGGATTGCATCGCTATTCTCTGGGCGGCATGACGGCGCTCAGTTGCATGATCTCCACGATCGCCGAGGGGCTGCTGGGCGGCCTGATGCACAGTTTTTTGATCAAACGCGGACGCAGTAACAAAGTCTTCAGCCCGCTGACGGCGGGCGTCATTACGTTTGTCGCTGAACTGGTGCAGATGGCGATTATCCTGCTGATTGCCCGACCCTTCCAGGATGCTTTGCATCTGGTGCAGAGCATTGCGGCACCCATGATGGTGACCAATACCGTGGGGGCAGCGATGTTTATGCGCATCCTGCTGGATAAGCGGGCGATGTTTGAGAAGTACACCACGGCGTTTTCGGCCACGGCGCTGAAGGTGGCTGCCTCGACCGAGGGGATATTGCGCCAGGGGTTTAATGAAGAGAACAGCATGAAGGTGGCGCAGGTGCTCTACAAAGAGCTGGATATCGGCGCCGTGGCCATCACTGACCGTGAACGCCTGCTGGCCTTTACCGGCACCGGTGACGATCACCATCTGCCGGGCAAGCCGATCTCCTCCTCCTATACCTGGCGTGCTATCGACAGCGGAGAAGTGGTCTATGCCGACGGTAACGAAGTGCCTTACCGCTGTTCGCTGCACCCCAATTGCAAACTTGGCTCGACGCTGGTGATCCCGCTCAGAGGCGAAAACCAGAAGGTGATCGGCACGATAAAGCTGTATGAACCGCGCAACCGCCTGTTCAGCTCCATCAACCGTACGCTGGGCGAAGGCATCGCGCAGTTGCTGTCTGCGCAGATCCTCGCCGGGCAGTATGAACGTCAGGAAGCGCTGCTGGCCCAGTCCGAAATCAAACTACTGCACGCTCAGGTAAACCCCCATTTTCTGTTTAATGCGTTGAATACGCTGATGGCGGTGATCCGCCATGACAGCGAAAAAGCCGGGCAACTGGTGCAGTATCTCTCCACGTTCTTCAGGAAAAACCTGAAGCGTCCGTCGGAGGTTGTCACGCTTGCGAATGAAATCGAACATGTGAACGCCTACCTGCAAATTGAGCAGGCGCGTTTTCAGTCGCGACTGAGCATCCGGTTGTGGGTGCCGCAGGAGCTGGCTTACTACCAGCTTCCTGCCTTTACCCTGCAACCGATTGTGGAAAATGCAATAAAACACGGCACCTCACAGCTGCCTGGCATCGGTGAAATTACCCTGAAGGCCAGCCGTGACGGGCAGCATCTGGTGCTGGATATTGAAGATAACGCCGGGCTTTATCAGCCCAAAGAGAGCGGTGGTGGGCTGGGGATGAGCCTGGTGGATAAACGTTTGCGCGTGCGATATGGCGACGCTTACGGTATCACCGTCACCTGTGAACCGGATTGTCTCACCCGCATTACACTGCGGTTACCGCTGGAGGAGCCCCTATGATCAGCGTATTGATTGTCGATGATGAACCCCTGGCGCGCGAGAACCTGCGCGTCATGTTACAGAAAGAGCCGGATATCGAAATTGTCGGCGAGTGTGGAAATGCTGTTGAGGCGATCGGCATGGTGCATAAACTGCGCCCTGACGTACTGTTCCTCGATATCCAGATGCCGCGCATCAGCGGCCTGGAAATGGTCAGTATGCTTGACCCGGAGGACCGTCCCTGGATTGTCTTCCTCACCGCCTATGATGAGTTTGCGGTGCAGGCATTTGAAGAACATGCTTTTGACTACCTGTTGAAACCGGTGGAGGTTCCGCGACTGGAGAAAACGCTGATGCGCCTGCGTCAGGATCGCCACGGGCAGGATGTCTCCGTGCTGCCGGATAATCAGCAGGATCTGAAGTTTATTCCCTGCAGCGGTCAGAGCCGTATCTATCTGTTACAGATGCAGGACGTGGTATTTGTCAGTAGCCGCCTGAGCGGGGTGTATGTCACCAGCCAGGAAGGGAAAGAGGGCTTTACCGAGCTGAAGTTACGCACGCTGGAAAATCGCACACCGCTGCTGCGATGCCACCGTCAGTTTCTGGTGAACATGGCGCATCTGAAAGAGATCCGCCTTGAGGATAATGGCCAGGGAGAGCTGTTACTGAGCAGCGGTCACACCGTGCCGGTGAGCCGCCGCTATCTGAAAAGCCTGAAGGAGGCCGTGGGCTTGTAAGCTACGGTTTTAAGCCGGCAAAGGCCGCACGGATTTCCTCTTCCGGTAGCTCAATGCCGATAAATACCAGCGTGCTGGCAGGCTGTTCATCAGCCTGCCACTCGCGATCCCAGTCAGCACTGTACAGTCGCTGTACGCCCTGGAACAGCAGGCGGCACGGCTGATCGGCAATCCACAACATCCCTTTGTAGCGCAGCAGCTTATCGGCAAAACCGGCCAGCAGATCCTCCATCACTTTCGACACCGCCTCCAGTGCCAGCGGGTAGTCCAGCTCCAGCACTATGGAGGAGATGGCATTCTGCTGCTGTGGGATAAATTGAAAACGCGGTTTTGGCGTGACGATCGCCTCTTCCAGCATAAATCCCCGGGTATCAAACAACAGCGCCAGGTCAATATCGCCATGGATCACCGGGTAAATCGGTGCACGCGCATTGATGCGTTGCAAACGCTCCATCAGCTCCGGCGGCGTGCCACTGATATCCGTCTTGGTCAGCAGAATGCGGTCGGCGTAGCCTATTTGCGACTGCGCCAGAGTAAACTGATCCATCTGCTGCCCGGCATGTACGGCATCAACCAGCGCGATCACGCCGTCCAGCAGATAGCGCTCGCACAGGATCTCATGGGAGAAAAAGGTCTGAATAATCGGGCCAGGATCGGCCATGCCGGTGCATTCGATGATTAAGCGATCGAAGGTGATGTCGCCGTTATCCCGGCTGTCCAGCAGGTCGAGCAAGGCGGTTTCCAGCTCCCCGGAACGGGTACAGCAAATACAGCCGTTAGTAAGGGTAGTGATTTGCGTGGCGCGATCGCCAAGTAGCTGATTATCGACGGCGACGGCACCAAACTCATTCTCAATCACCGCAATTTTGTAGTCCTGCTGTTCATGCAGAATATGACGTAACAGCGTGGTTTTTCCCGCGCCGAGAAAACCGGTCAGTACCGTGACAGCAATGGGGGTCATAGGTTATCTACCTTGATAGTCGTCTTGCATCAGCAGCAGCGCATGCCGCCTTTTCCATCTCCGCCATAGCGCGCCTGCTGGCGCTCTCGGAAGAACTCTTTATAGGTCATCACCGGTTTATCCGGGTGATTGGTCTGCATGTGTTCAACGTAGGTATCGTAATCAGGAATGCCGACCAGCATACGCGCCGCCTGGCCGAGGTATTTCTTCGCCGCGCCTAAGTTATCGAACATGATGTATTCCCTGTTGTACAGATCGGAGTAAGGGCGAGGCATGCCTCGCCCGTCTTTTAACAGGGTTAATGGCCGGATGACACCTTAACCCCTTCTTTCGGCACCGGAACGTAAGCGGTTTCCGTATCGGTTGGTTCACTGGACTGGCGTGCGTTCAGCCAGGCTTTAATGCCGTAGAAGATAATACTGTACACCACTATGAGGAACAGAATACTCAGACCCGCGTTAGTGTAGTTGTTGATCACAATATGATTCATATTGCTCACCTGTTGAGCCGTCAGCTCAGCGCCTCCGGCGGCCACTTTGGCTTTGTACTCGCTGGCCATATAGAAGAAACCTTCCATCTGCGGATTGGTGCTGAACAGCTTGAGCGCCAGCGCCCAGGTGGTACAAATCAGCAGCCATACAGCAGGTAGCATCGTCACCCAGATGTATTGCGTACGCTTCATCTTAATCAGCACCACGCTCGCCAGTACCAGCGCCACCGCGGCCAGCATCTGGTTGGAAATACCAAACAGCGGCCACAGGCTTTTCACGCCGCCCAGTGGGTCAACCACGCCCTGATACAGCAGGTAGCCCCACAGCCCGACACAGCCTGCGGTGCCGACAACACCCGCCAGCAGTGAATCGGTTTTCTTCAGGAAAGGCACAAAGTTACCCAACAAATCCTGCAACATAAAGCGGCCGGAACGGGTACCGGCATCCAGCGCGGTCAGGATAAACAGCGCTTCAAACAGGATGCCAAAGTGATACCAGAAGCCCATATCGGCAATCGGCATAATTTTGTCAAACACATGGGCAATCCCGACGGCCAGCGTTGGCGCACCACCTGCACGGTTCAGCACCGACGGCTCACCGATATCTTTCGCGGTTTGCAGGATTTGCTCAGGAGAAATCACAAAGCCCCAGGAGCTGACGGTGGCTGCCGCCTGAGCGGTCACATCCTGCAGCTGCGCCATAATCATTGGCGCGTTGGCACCGCCGAGCTCATGCAGGTTTGGCATGACGATGCCGAGGCCTGCGGGGGGAGTGTTCATCGCGAAGTAGAGACCCGGTTCGATAATCGAGGCCGCGACCAGCGCCATCACCGCAACAAACGACTCCATCAGCATGGCGCCGTAACCGATAAAGCGCGCATCGGTTTCACAGGCCAGCAGTTTCGGCGTGGTGCCGGAAGCGATCAGCGCATGGAAGCCGGAAACGGCACCGCAGGCGATCGTAATAAACAGGAACGGGAACAACGCGCCTTTCCACAGCGGGCCAGTACCATCAATGTACTGTGTCAGCGCCGGCATTTTCAGTTCAGGATTCAGAATGACAATCCCGATGGCCAGGCCAACAATCACCCCAATTTTCAGGAAGGTGGCCAGATAGTCACGCGGGGCCAGAATCAGCCACACGGGCAGCAATGCAGAAATAAAGGCATAGCCAATCAGCGTGAAGGTGATGGTGGTGTCTTTAAAGGTCAGTGCCGGGCCCCAGTACGGATCGTGGGCAATCACGCCACCAAAGTAGATCGACGCTATCAGCAGGATCACGCCAATAACGGAGATTTCCCCGACCCGCCCCGGCCGGATAAAGCGCATATAGATGCCCATAAACAGCGCAATCGGCACCGTTGAGCAGACGGTAAACACGCCCCACGGACTTTCAGCCAGCGCTTTCACTACGATCAGGGCCAGCACCGCAAGGATGATAATCATGATCAGGAAGCAGCCGAACAGCGCAATGGTACCGGGAACCGGGCCCATCTCATTTTTGATCATCTCACCGAGTGAAGCACCGTTACGGCGCTGGGAGATAAACAGCACCATAAAGTCCTGTACCGCCCCGGCCAGCACCACGCCCGCCAGCAGCCACAGCACGCCGGGCAGGTAGCCCATCTGCGCCGCCAGCACCGGACCGACCAGCGGCCCCGCCCCGGCAATCGCCGCGAAGTGGTGCCCAAACAAGACGTTACGGTTGGTTGGCACATAGTTCAGGCCATCGTTATTGATCACCGCAGGCGTCGCGCGGGTCGGGTCGAGTCTCATCACCTTCTGGGCGATGTAGAGGCTGTAATAACGATATGCCACCAGATAGACCGACACGGATGCCACAACGATCCACAGCGCACTGATATGTTCGCCGCGTCTGAGTGCGACCACGGCCAGACAACACGCACCGATGATCCCGAGAATCATCCATGGTATGTGCTTGAATAGCTTGTTTTTATTCATAGGGAGACCTGGATTTATACGAAGTTAGATGGTGTGCAATCGAAAGAGTTTTATACCAGCGATATGGTGGCGAATTTATACAGAAAGCAGGGGGATAATTCGTTGAGTGGCGATATGGGGGATTAAGCGGTAGCTTACCGACGTAAAGCGGTTTCGCCGGTAAACTTAAGGGTGGAAATATGTGACTGGGGTCTCACTGAGGCTGTCTGTTTTTTCAGGGGCCTGGAAACGTCTCGTCGCGGGTTGCATGCGAGACCGACGCTCGTCTCAAATGAATATCATCAGTTATTCTGGCCTGCGATAATCTTGCTCATGTTGATACCCGTGACGCCAAAACCGCTGGTCTCATAGATATGGCGAGCACGAGCATTATCTCCTGCAACGCGCAGTCTAATCTCTTTAAAACCCTTTTCCCGAAGATTATCTTCAAAGGCGCGAAGAGTTTGTTTACCCAGCCCTGTGCCCTGGAAAGAGCTGAAGATATGAAAATCGTAGATAAAAACTGTACGCATAATCGTATCTGGTTTATACCAGAGATAGCCTACATGCATTTCAGTCTTATCTAATCGCGCAACCAGGGACATTAAAACCTGCCCACAGGTATTAACGCCTTCCGCAAGCGCTTCTGTTATTTCCTGCTTTGCTCTCACAAGAGAAGCACTTGGGGATAGTCCATAATTTGCCCCTATCTCGTTGGCATAATCTGGAATAAAATATTCAAGATAAGCAGGGAACTCGTCTTCTGTCATTAAGCGGAAGGTGATCATCTCTTACTCCTTAGTGATGAATACAACTGATAAACAGGACAATATTAACAGCATACCACCCTACCACTCCCTGTTATCTGGAAGACGGCGGCGTCCTGCTTTCGCTCAGTTGTCGGTGCTGTTCCAGTTCATAATCAATAAATGCGCCAATCATTGCGCGGTACACTTTCTCGATAATCTCTTCCGGCAGATGGTGTTCTGCGGCCTGCTGACGCACCTTATCAATCACCTTCTGCACACGATCCGGTGCACGTACGGCATCACTGTCTTTCTTAAATGCCGCGGCGGCTTTTACACATTCTCCCCGTTGGGCAATCAGCGCCACCAGGCGGATGTCGATCTGGTCGATGCTTTTTCTCACATCTTCAATACAGGTAAAGGTCATGGTTGATCTCTTGTACTAGTTTTGTAGATCAAGCTTACCTAAAGTGATGCACATTGACCAGCAGGAAAAGCGGTCAGCCTCGTTAATGTAAATTTCTCTGGTTTGGATCATTTTTATCCTGAATTTGCTCAATATTGCTGATATAACGAAGGCTCAAAAAATTATCTTTTATGAAACTTTTCAATAGCTCAGGGACTTTTCGCTGAATTTGACTTAAAGGAAGGGCGATGAGCGAACACTCAGGAAGAACAGATAATATGGCCTCTGATTATGAACCTCTGGCGTCAATTCTTGCACGCCGTGCGCACCTGCGTGCGTTGTTTGTCAGCCAGCAGTTTGCGGCACTCGATGCATTACTTGAACAGCAATCCCAGCCCTGGCTGAACGGTGTCAGTGAAGCGTACGACTATGAGTGGAGCATCGACATGCTGTTCGACCCGCTCCAGCCGGTGGCTGAGACCCTGGCCGCGCTGGAGGCGTGGGTCGCCCTTCATCCTGATTCCTACCATGCTCATCTGCTACTGGGGTGCTACTGGGAGCGTGCCGCGGGCCGTATCCGTACTCAAAATGGTGGTGATTACGTGACAGACGACCGCTGGATGGGGGCGGAACTGGCGCGTGATTCAGGCATTGCCGCCTATCTGCGCGCGCTACCTTTGCATCCGAAACCCGCGTATGCGCTGTTCCGTATTTTCCGTCTGAGCTGTTATCTGGGTGAGCCGCAGTGGTTATTCGCACTGGCGCTGGGTGAACAGCCCGACAGCTATACGCAGCGCCAGTCTGAGGTCGACCCGGAGGTCTGGGCCGCTGGCATGCAGTGGTTGCGCGAGGAAGGGGGCAGTGAGCTGGCCATTATCCCTCAGGCCCTGCCGGCATGTTTATCGCCGCGCAGTGAAGAGGAGCAACAGAACAGTAAGCTTTACTGGCTGCGGCTGACGCTGGACGCGCGCCCGAATCTGTACACCATCCTCAGTTCCTGGGTGCATTTCCTCTATCCGCGTTGGGGCGGGAGCCATCAGGAAATGTCGGCGTTTATCGACAGTGACTGGTGTCGTGGATTGACCGAAAGTGAACGTAACGGTTTACGCATGACACAGGCCTGGGATTATCTCGGCTATGTGGCGTTAATGCCGGAGGAGGATGATCGGGAGAACATTGCTTTTTGTCTGCGGCAATATGATGCCCTGTTAGCACTCAACCTGACTCCGCGCCAGCATGCCTCTGTGCTGCGCAGTTTTGCCAACTTCCTTTGTCACTACGCGCGCACGGAAGAGGACGGTGAGGTGCACTGGAACAAGCCAGAGATGCAGCAGGCCTACGATGCGCTGGTCAAGGCATGGCAGGTTGATCATCCGGTTGCCGATCCTGGGCTTCATGATGCGTTCAGCTCTTTACTCTCCTGCCTGGATTTTGCGGGTATTGAGGACAGCTTTGGCCTGCGCCCAATGTGGCTGGAGCGCAGTCAGCAGTGGGGCGACTGCCAGTACGAGGTGCTGGTGGCGGGGCTGGCCAGCAAATACGGCTTTTATGGCATCCGTCAGGGGCAGTTTGACCATGAGCGACTGATCCCGCTGGGCCTGGCGCTGGAGTCCGATCTTGATATCGGCCAGGCAGGTGCCAACCTGTTTGAGTCTGTATCCGAAGAGGCGGGGATTTTCCTGACGCAGGCCGCGGCTGACGCCGGTGATGCCTCTGCAATGGCCGGATTATACGACCTCTATTCGGGCCGGATGTCGCGCCGCTATGGCCGCGATGCCACAGCCTGGGAAAATCGCGAGCAGGCTCTGGCGTGGATGGAACGGGCAGCAGAGGCCGGTAACGTGATTTGCCAGTACAACCTGGGGTACGTCATTTCCCGTGAAAACGAGATTGTTAACGCACAGCAGTATCAGCGTGCACGCGATCTGTTTATCGGGGTGATGAATGCCGCTAATGTCGGGCTGGAAGTCTGGCAGCGCGCCACGCGTGAGCTGTCGGGATTGATCCTGTTTAATCAGTACGCCAGCGATGCGGATCGTCGCTTTGCGGTGGAAGAGGTGCTGGCTGCACTGTGGAACGATGAACGCCCTGCCAATCAGGAGTACGCCGCCGCCTATTATGCTCACGCCTTCTTTACCGGTTCTGGCTGCGTTGCAAACCGTTATCTGGCAAAAGTCTGGGTGGATCGCGGTCTGGCCATCAGCCCGCAGGATGAATATTTGCTGGAACGTGCAGGCGAGATTTATCAGCGCGGTGCCCTGTTCGGCGGATTGCGTTCATCAATGGCTTTTCGTCGCGATAAAGCGCGCATGGATGAGCACGGCAGGGCAATGACTTTTGATGCGGGGATGGGGCCAGCTTGAGATAAACCCGACCTCATATGACAGGAATGCCACGCCGTTGGCGCGTGGCATTTTTGAGGTTATTTTTTCTTTTTCTTTATTCTTTTATAACGCCAGGATTTGAAGCCCAGTGATAGTGGAATTACAAGGTTTAAGATTAAAGCAGTAAAAATGATCGTTAATAGGTTTTCCTGTATTATTCGCCATAAAGTGTATCCTTCTGAAATCCCTGATGTATTTAAAAGGATTAATATGCATAATATTGCAGATGAAAACCATGCAAAACACGACCCCAATATATTTATCTCCCGCCTCAAGGTAAAGTCATAATCTAAGTCATTATCTCCCTCAAACTGCTCATCTTGTTTCGCCCGTTCTCTGGCTCTTCTGAATTTTTTTAAATCTTTTTCGCTAAAACCGTTGGCGAGTAAATCCTTTTCTAATTCGGTCATAGTTCCCTCCTTTTATTCAATCATCCTTGTCATTCTCTTATCAGGTCGCGCTGCGGTGAGAGTAGAGGATAAGGCGGTTGAAAGACAGTCCTGGGATAAGAAAATTCATCTGCATCATGAAAAATGGACTATTAACTATTTATTTTTCATTAAGGTTAATCTCCTTCCATCAAAAAAGTGCAGTTTCCATGTGTATCTCGATATTCTGTATCTCTTCCGCGTGACATCGAATAATTAATTTGTTAATAAAATCCTGATGAGATAGTTAATGTACTTCAAGGAGAAGAAGTAATTTATGGATATTTATCTAAACAGAAGAAGTAACGATAACAAGTATTTCTCTGCCATGGGGCAGTCTGCTGCCTCGGATTTATACCGGGTGGCAGAAATCGTTGCCGGGAAACATATACGCGATCACTTTATCCGCGCCCGGTTTCTTGACGAGGTGAAAGCGTTTGCTAACGCTAATCTTCATGAAATCAATAAGTCTAAAAGTGATGCTCAATGCAAAGCCGCCATTAATAATATCAGGGAGGAGAGCAATAACATCAGCACTCAGGGCGATCGACTGACGATGGGGCAGGCAAAGATCTTTCTTACTGTCAGTATGGAGAAGTATAATAAAGAGCTGGGTTATACCATTGATGCTGTGAATCTTGTCGTGGGTACTGTGCAGCTAGCAGGCGGGGTTTCTATAGCAAGGAGTGCAATTAAAACGGCATCTCTGATAGGGAAGATCGCAGGTTCCTACGTTGCCATTAGCGGTGGGAGTTCAGCAACAGAAAGTCTTTATAAATTAAATGGTGATGCTAACCCACCTAGTTTTTTGAAAGATGCCTACGTTGGGGCGGCTAAGTTCATGGGCTTTAATAAGAAGTTAGGTCTGACAGCCTACCACTCGATGGAAATCATCAGTTCCGCCTATGGCGTGTTCAGACTGGGCCTCAAGCCTGGCGCACATAGGTTGTATAGATTTATTCCTGCTGATTTTCGTATTCAGGTTAACCAGATGAGTAGAGCATCGTTAACTCTTGAAATACTGGTTTCTGGTAATAATTTGAGGGTGATTTCTGGCATGAATTTTAATAATAAGTCCACGCCATAGTTAGTTGTAAATTGCCACGTTGTAAAGCGTGGCTTATTATTATTTTATTCTTTTTTTGTACATCCATGATTTTAACCCTAACAGTACGGGGAATACGACGGATGAGCATATAATGACAATGCAGATGATAAAGGCATTTCCTTCTATTATTTTCCATGTTGGATACTCTTTTGATATGCATGTGGCATTCAAGAGAAAAAGCATGGTTAATGTTATATATATGATTAATGAAAAGCTTGAGCCCAGATCTTTGATCACCTCTCTCAACGTCTCATCATAATCTAACGCATTATCACCCTCGACCTGCTCATCTTGTTTCGCCCGTTCTCTGGCCCTTCTGAGTTTTTTCAAATCGTTTTCGCTAAAACCGTTGGCGAGTAAATCCTTTTCTAATTCGGTCATGGTTTCCTCCTTTTATTCAATCATCCTTGTCATTCCCTTATCAGGTCGCGCTGCGGTGAGAGTAGAGGATAAGTCGGTTGAAAGACAGTCCTGGGATAAGAAAATTCATCTGCATCATGAAAAATGGACTATTAACTATTTATTTTTCATTAAGCTTAATCTCCTTCCATCAAAAAAGTGCAGTTACCATGTGTATCTCGATATTCTGTACCTCTTCCGCGTGACATCGAATAATTAATTTGTTAATAAAATCCTGATGAGATAGTTAATGTACTTCAAGGAGAAGAAGTAATTTATGGATATTTATCTAAACAGAAGAAGTAACGATAAAAAGTATTTCGCTGCAATGGGGCAGTCTGCTGCCTCGGATTTATACCGGGTGGCAGAGATCGTTGCCGGGAAACATATACGCGATCACTTTATCCGCGCCCGGTTTCTTGACGAGGTGAAAGCGTTTGCTAACGCTAATCTTCATGAAATCAATAAGTCTAAAAGTGATGCTCAGTGCAAAGCCGCCATTAATAATATCATGGAGGAGAGCAATAACATCAGCACTCAGGGCGACCGGCTGACGATGGGGCAGGCAAAGATATTTCTTACAGTCAGCATGGAGAAGTATAATAAAGAGCTGGGTTATACCATTGATGCTGTGAATCTTGTCATGGGTACTGTGCAGCTAGCCGGCGGGGTTTCTATAGCAAGGAGTGCAATTAAAGCGGGATCCATGGTGGGGAAAATTGCTGGCTCTTACATTATTATAAGCAGTGGGACTTCAATGTTAGAAAATATTTTAAAATTATATGGAAAAGAAGATCCACCAAATTTTTTAAAAGATGCTTATGTAGGTGTTGCTAAATTTATGGGTTTTGACCTGAGGATAGGGCTTACAACTTATCATTCTATGGAGATTGTCAGCTCCGCCTACGGTGTCTTTAAAATGAGCCTCAAAGCAGATGCCTGGCGACTCTATAAATTCATTCCATCTGATTTTTATATTCAGGTTGGCAGGATGAGTAAAGCATCTTTAATGTTGGAAGTGGTTGTTTCAGGTAATAACTTGAGGTTTATTTATGGAATGCATTCAGGTGGTGAGTTGTAATATTTAATAATAATTTCTGAGTTGCCACGATTTTAATGCGTGGCATTTTTATTTATTATTTTTAAATCTTTTTTTGTATAAGCATGATTTTAATCCCAGCATTAATGGATTAGCAATGCTTGAACATAAATAAACAAACACGGTAATGATAAAACTTAGTGTCATCATCTCTAGTGTTGAGTACTCTTCTGATATTCGTGATGTATTAAAAAGAATGAGTATAACTAAAATAGCATATGTAATGCACAAGAAAGTTGAACCCAATACCTTGATCTCCTCTCTCAACGTATCATCATAATCTAACGCATTATCACCCTCGACCTGCTCATCTTGTTTCGCCCGTTCTCTGGCCCTTCTGAGTTTTTTCAAATCGTTTTCGCTAAAACCGTTGGCGAGTAAATCCTTTTCTAATTCGGTCATGGTGGCCTCCTTTTATTCAATCATCCTTGTCATTCCCTTATCAGGTCGCGCTGCGGTGAGAGTAGAGGATACGGCGGTTGAAAGACAGGTTTGGGAAAGAGGAAACCATCAATACCCCTAAAAATGGATAATTAGCGATTTATGGCGAAATAAGCAGAAAGCGATAAAGCAGGGCTGCAACAGCGTGCAGCCCGGGAATATCGGATTACTGGCTGATGGTCTGTTGCAGCGCAGCAATGGATGAGGTAACGCCGGCCTCAACAGACATGGTGAGATCTTCCATCTCCAGCGATACCCAGTCGTTGTAGCCCATCATGCGCACAACGGAGAAGAACTCTTTCCACCACTGCAGATCCTGACCGCAACCAACCGCCACGTAGTTCCATGCACGGTTTGCCACATCTTCTACCGGTTTGGTTTCCAGCAGGCCGTTAATTCCCACCAGACCGCGCTCCAGGCGCACATCTTTACCGTGTACATGGTGGATCGCCGGACCAAGTGCACGTGCCGCGGCAATCGGGTCCGCGCCCATCCACAGCAGGTGGCTTGGGTCGAGGTTCAGGCCCACCGTTGACCCAACGGCATCACGCAGGCGGAACAGTGTTTCCGGGTTCCACACCAGCATGGAACTGAAGTTTTCCAGCGCAAATTTATCTACGCCGCACTCTTTGGCACGGGCAACCAGCCCCTGCCAGTAAGGGATCGCGACCTCGTTCCACTGATAGTCGAGGCAGTTTTTCAGCGTTGGCGGCCAGCTTACGGTATAGGTGATCCAGTTCGGGATGGTGTCATTCGGGCTGGCCGGCGGCAGGCCACTCATCATCACGATTTTCTTCACGCCAAACTCACCAGCCAGCTGTAACGCTTTGTCGGTGTCGCTTTTGTGGCGCTGGCCCAGCTCGCCCGGGTCGAGCGGGTTACCGGACACGTTCAGCGCGGCAATCTGCATGCCACGGCTTTCCAGCGCCTGAAGAACCTGCTGGCGTTTAGCCTTGCTTGCCAGCAGTTCATCTGTACGCAGGTGAGGCGCGCCCGACCAGCCGCCGGTGGTCATCTCCACGCCGTAAACGCCCAGCTCCAGTAATTTATCCAGCATTTGTTCGAAGGGCAGATGGCCCAGGCTGTCGGTACAGAACGATAATTTCATCTTGCTAACCTTACTCGTAATTGACCCAGGTGGAGCCGTTGTCGGCAGAACGTACACAGTTTTCAATCCAGCGAACGCCTTCCAGGCCGGCGTCAATATCGGGATAAATCAGGGTATCCAGCGTCTGCTGGTCACCGCGCTGCTGGGCGCTGATGGCAATGGCAAATTTCAGATAAATATTGGCCCAGGATTCGGCCAGACCTTCGGTGTGCAGCGCGCCCAGACGTTCATCGGCCAGTGCGCTCTCATCCAGGTAAGGCATACCGTGATGCATCATCTGCGTGGGTTTCCCCTGGATTTCATACTTCAGTTCGCCAGGATTATAGTCGTTCCACTCCAGGCTGGCCTGTGAACCAATCACGCGAATAAACTGGCTGTCCATGGAACCTGCATTAATTGATGATGCCCACATACGGCCTACTGCGCCGCCTTCGTAATGCATCAGCACCATCGCGTTATCTTCCAGCGGGGCGCGGGACGGGATAAAGCTCTGACGGTCACACAGCAAAGACTTGATGTGCAGATCTGGCAGCACCAGCTGTGAGATATAGAAGGTATGAGTAGAGATATCGCCCAGCACGAAGGTTGGCCCGGCAATTTTCGGGTCAACGCGCCACTTCTGGGCTTCGCTGAACTTGTCGGCGCTATCATTGGCGCTGAAGCCGTGCGTGTATTGCAACTCCACCATGCGTACGTCGCCGATGTCACCGTTGGCGATCATCGCGCGCATCTGCATCAGCAGCGGGTGGCCGGAGAAGCCGTAGGTGACACCCACGATCAGCCCTTTGGCCGCCGCCAGCGCTTTGATTTCACGCGCTTCGGTTGTGGTGAAGAACAGCGGCTTCTCGCAAATTACATGGATACCCGCATTCAGCGCCGCTTTGGTGATTTCATAGTGGGTGCCGTTCGGCGTAGCGATGGTAACGACTTCGATACCGTCATCACGCTTCGCTTCTTCCGCCAGCAACTGCTGGTAGCCGTCGTAGCAACGCTCTGCGGCCACGCCGAGGTTAACGCCGAAATCCCGGCCGCGTGCGGCATCGATATCGAATGCGCAGGCCACCAGCTGATAGGCGGTGTTGTCGCGCAGCGCACCGCTACGGTGTTTATAACCGACCTGGCTCAGGCGGCCGCCGCCAATCATTGCCCAGCGAAGTGGGCGGGGGATTTTTCTTTCACCATTTAACATTTTCGACTCCTGAGTTGTTGTGTGCACCCGGGTGCAAAATAGGGCGTAATCGTGTTCGTTTCAAACTGAGAAAAGCGGTGATGCAACTGCTTGTCATGTGCTGCACTCTTCAAGATGGCGAATATTAAGTCAATCGACATCATGCAAAACTCACAAGGTTGATCACAAAATTTCAACAAAATGCACCCGGGTGCATCTGTTTTTTTATTCGCCCACAGAGTGGGTGCCTTCGGCTTACTTCTTATTTTTCTCGGTGAAGCTCAGGTAGTTTTCTTTGGTGACAACCTCATAAGGGATCCAGTTGTAGGTCTCGGTTTTCTGTTTTTCTACCAGTGACTTAACCACTTTTACAGCCCCGATAGCCTGGCCTTTGGCATCCTGGAAGACGGTGACAGCCATTTCGCCATTTTTAATAAATTGCAGACCATCCGGCGTGCCATCAATGCCTGCTACAACGATGTTGGATTTCTTCGCCTGATTGATTGCCATGATTGCACCAATCGCCATTTCGTCATTGTTGGCAGCGATGCCGTCAATCGGCGCACCGTTGAGCAACCAGCTGGACGTCACATCCACCGCTTCGTTACGCTGCCATTTCGCGCTCTGTCTTTCGATCACTTTCATCTCTTTATGCTGTGCGATCACTTCTTCCACCGCTTTGGTACGCTCGCGTGCCTCTTCGTTGGAGAGTGCGCCCATCAGAATGGCGATATTGCCCTTGTAATTCATTTTCTTCGCCATCGCTTCCATTTGCAGCCTGCCGCTCAGGGCCGAGTCCGAACCGACATAGGCCTGGCCCGCACCGAGTTTGACTTCCGGTTTACGGTTAACGAACACCAGCGGGATGTTGGCGCGCTTCGCTGCCTGCATCATTGGCAGAACGCCCTGGGTATCCACCGGATTGAGGATAATGGCGTCCACGCCCTGGTTGATAAAATCGTCAACCTGCTGAATCTGCAATGCAACGTCGCCTTTGGCATCAGAAAACTGGCTGTCCATCTCAAGATTTTTCAGCTCGCCGATCATCTGCGTGCGTAGAATGGAGACAAAATTTAAATCGAAGTTAGCCAACGCCACGCCGACCTTCACGGTCTTTGCCTGTGCGCCGAATGCCAGCAGGGCACTGAACATTACCAGTAATACTTTGAATATTTTCATTGGGTTATTCCGTAGGTTGAGGTTTTATCGTTATAGAAATATTTTTATGCAACCGGGTGCAAAAAAGGACCGTTATCTGCCACGATGTGAAGGTGGCTTCCCGGTGCGTCTGAGGAATGTCGGCTACGCCTAAAATTTAGTCAATCCCCGAAAGATCAAATCATCGGTTTCCGTCACAAAAAAATAACACCTTGCACCCGATTGCAAAAATAATTGCAATCGGGTGCAGAGATCGAACATAATCGCAACATTAGTAGGGGAACTCCTAAGACGACAGCGCCAGGGTACAGATATCGCGGCGGACAGTTTATTTTCACCGGCGTTTAGCGTTCAATGCAGGGTTACCAGACTCCAGAACGCAGGTGTTATGACTAAGAATGTAAAAATGCGCCATAAAACCACCGCCAACGATGTGGCAAAACGGGCGGGAGTATCTAAGTGGACGGTATCCCGCACCTTTACGCCGGGAGCATCGGTTTCCGATCGGGCGCGTGAGAAGGTAGAAGCCGCGGCGAAAGAGCTGGGTTATCGGCCCAATCTGCTGGCGCGCAGCCTGTCGAAGAAAAGAACGCAGATTATCGGTGTGGTGATTGATGAGTTAAAAAATCCGCACTCCATGATGATGCTGGATGTGGTCACCCGGCAGCTTCAGGCCCGCAGTAATATGGCGCTGGTGCTGAATATTACCCCTGGGGAGAACTACCGCTCGGTGCTGTCGATGGCCGATCAGCTCCAGGTGGACGGTATTTTGTTTCTCGGCACCATCCTGACGGAAGAGCTGATTGCCATTGCGCATGATATGCACCATATCCCGCTGGTGCAGGTGTGCCGTAATAACGACACCGACGAGATCGACGTGGTCAACATTGATGGCTTTCGCGCCGGGGAGGAGATTGCCCAACTGTTGCTGACGCAGGGTTACCAGCGTTTTGGTTATATGAAGGGGCCGGATACCGAAGGCCATCATTTGCTCAGGATGGAAGGTTATCAGCATCGGTTACAGCAGAACGGTTTTGCCATTGAACAGGTGCTGAATGCCGGGCATTACGACCGTCAAAACGGTTACCGGGCAATGAACGACTATTTGCAATCAGGTACGGATGTCGTCGATGCGATTTTTTGCGAAAACGACATCCTGGCATTGGGTGCCATGCAGGCGTTAAAACACTATGGCCGACAGGGGCAGATCGGCATCGTCGGGTTTGATGATATCGATGATGCTGCCTCCGATGACTGGATGCTGACCAGTTGGAGTCAGGGGATTGAAGGGCTGATTAATGAAGCGCTCAACCGCCTGATCGATGACGTCAGCACAGCGGAAGGTGACTGGTGCTGGGGCGAAATACGCGTCCGGCAGTCGCATCTGAAACGCGAGCCATCATTCTGAAGTCAGTGATTCAGATGCATGAGGGCAACCCATGCCTCTGAAGTTTGAAATATAAAGGGTAACATGGGGTGTGGTTATTTCCGCTGTACACACCCCGCTAAAAATAAAAACGGATAATTCCGGAGATAAGTCACACTCTCTTTCAATCATGACGACTCAAACAGGCTGAATATTATGCCTGGGGGCCTGCGTCGATTTAATTACCTCTGGTTTATGAAAAATAATGGCAAAGATATTCTGCCATTTTGTGCGAGAGCTTTAATTATCTCGCAGGGATAACGACGTCTTAAATTCATCAAGGAAATACACATGAACCGCAGAGAAGCGATATTTTCGCTGAGTTCGATCGTGGCGGCGCTGGCCGTGACGCCGAAGTTACGGGCGGAAGAGATGAAGGGGGTCCCGCTCGATACAAAGATGAGCACCGACCATCTGCCTCAGCCTGCCTGGCAGAAGGGGTATCGGGTCCTGACCAATGAAACCGATCGACAAAACCTGGCTGCGCTGTTCGATCGTCTGATCCCCGCTGACAGTTTCGGCCCCTCAGCCAGTGAATCAGGTTGTATCGAGTTCATTGATGCAGAGCTGGCTGGGGATTACGGCTCCGGCGCCGCGCTCTATCTGGATGGACCGTTACAGCCGGAAAACGAAGAAAAACTGATGGGCAGCCCGCAGTTTCTTACCTCACCGCGCGAACGTTATCTCACCGGGTTGAAAGCATTAGAAGCCTGGGCGCAGAGCCAGCACCGGGGATCCTTCCATTCACTGAACGCCGATCAGATTGATATTTTCCTGACGAAAATGGAAAAAGGGGAAATTAACCTTGGCAGTGATATCAACAGCCAGGCGTTATTTGAACTGATGCTGCAAAACGTACGTGAAGGCTATCTGGCCGATCCTATCTATGGTGGTAATAAAAATATGTCCGGCTGGAAAATGATTGGTTTTCCAGGCGCAAGATATGACTACCGCCCTTATGTTGACCGCCACAATGAAGATCTGCAGCTGATTCCGGTTAGCCTGATTCCAAACGATTAAAAATAGCTGGAGCAAAGCAAATGTCACATATCAGAAACCGCGCCGACGTGGTGATTGTCGGCCTGGGCTGGGCGGGGTCCGTCATGGCAGAAGAACTGACCCGTGCCGGATTAAACGTGGTGGCCATTGAACGTGGGGCCTGGCGCGATACCTCAACCGACTTCCCCCCGGCCGTTGACCCGGATGAATTACGCTGGAAATCCCGCCGTAAAATTATGCAGCCCATGAGCGTGGAAACCACCACCTTCCGTAACCGCAGTGGGCAGGATGCCGCCCCGGTACGAAACTGGTCGGCCTTCCAGTTTGGCTGGAACGTTGGCGGTGCAGGGACACACTGGGCGGGGATGTCATGGCGTTTTTCACCGTGGGATTTCGAGGTGGCCAGCCAGACGCGCGAACGCTACGGTGCGGCAAAAATGGCGGGGCTACAGTTACAGGACTGGGGCGTCACCTATGATGAGATGGCACCGCTTTACGATCGCTTTGAGCGTATCGCCGGGACGTCCGGCATTGCCGGGAATTTGAATGGAGAAAAACGCCCGGGCGGCAATGTGTTTGAAGGCCCGCGCTCACGCGAATACCCGACCCCGCCGCTGAAAGACACCCACTGGATGCGCAAATTCAGAAACACCTCGCAAAAAATGGGCTACAACCCCTTCACCATTCCGGCAGGCAATATTTCTCAGGCTTATGTGAATCCGCTGGGGGTGACAATGGGGCCTTGTACCTACTGCGGTTTCTGTGATTTTCACGGCTGTGGTAACTTTTCTAAATCCTCGCCGCAGGCCTGTATTTTACCGGCCCTGATGCGCCGCCCGAACTTCACTCTGCTGACCGATACCGAAGTGCTGCACGCAGTGAAGCATGACGACGGCAAGACCGTGAAGGGCGTGAAATTTATAACCAAAGAGGGCGAGGAAGGTTTTCAGCCTGCGGATATCGTCTGCATTACCGCCTATCAGATGGACAACGTGCGGCTGATGCTGTTGTCCGGGGTGGGTGAGCAGTATGACCCGCGCACCGGGCGCGGCACCATCGGCCGTAACTACAACTACCAGACCTGTTCAACCGTGACCGGCTTCTTTGATAACGAAAAGATGAACCCGTTTATTGGTGGCGGCGCACTGGCCGTGCAGATTGATGATTTCAATGGCGATAACTTCGACCATAGCCATTTAGATTTTATCGGTGGCGCGGGCATTATGGGTTTCTCCACTAACGGGCGCCCGATCCAGAACATGGATAACCTGCGTCCGGGCACACGACGCTGGGGCAGTGAGTGGAAAGCAGGCTATGCCCGTGACTATCAGACGGCGGGCACCATCTTCTGCCAGGGCACATCAATGCCGGTACGTGATGCCTTCCTCGACCTCGATCCCCGCTACAAAGATCGCCACGGCCAGCCGCTGCTGCGCATGACGTTTGACTGGAACCAGAACGATATCAACATGGCTAAGTACGTCACCGATCGTGCCGTTAAGATCATGAAAGAGACCGGTGGGCAGCATCTGGTGGTGGATAACCAGTCAGAGAAAAGCTGGAACCCGTATCAACAGCATAGCTCGCATACCATCGGCGGTGCGGTGATGGGCGCGGACCCGACGACCTCGGCTCTGAACCCGTTCCTGCAAAGCTGGGATGCCCACAATCTGTTCGTCGTTGGCGCATCGGCGTTCCCGAATAACGGCGGCTACAACCCAACCGTCACCGTGGGGGCGCTGGCCATCCGCGCCGCGCAGGCGATTTATCAGACCTACATGAAAAATCCTGCGCCGCTGGTGGAGGCATAATGAACATGAGCAGAAAAAAGAAAATAAGCTGCGGAATTGCCGCGCTGGCCGTACTGGTTGGGATTGCGGCGTTTGGCCGTCTGTGGGTGGTGATGGAAAGTTCGCGCTCGGCAGTCGCGGATGATCAGGTGGCGCTGGCTGATGTGCGCAGCACGGATAAGGCCGCCATCGCGCGCGGTGAATATGTGATGCGCCTGTCGGACTGTGCCGCCTGCCACAATCCGAACTTTGCCGGGGGCTATAAAATTGATACGCCGTTTGGCGTGCTGGAAACCTCCAATATCACCCCGGATGTTGATACCGGCATCGGGAGGATGACCGAGCGTGATTTCTTTAACGCCGTGCGTCAGGGGCGGGGCGATCATGGCCTGCTCTACCCGGCGATGCCCTATACCGCCTACACTCAGATCAGCGATAAGGACATGCACGATCTGTGGCTTTACTTCGCAAGTCTTGAGCCGGTGAAGCAGCGCATTGATGAAAATGCGGGGATGAACTTCCCCTACAATATTCGTCTGGCGATGGCAGGCTGGAATATGCTGTTCTTCAACAATAATGGCTTTAAGCCGGACATGCTGAAAAATGAGGAGTGGAATCGCGGCAAGTACATTGTTGATGGTCCGGCGCACTGTAGTGTTTGCCATACCGCTCGCAATGCGCTGGGCGGTGAGATCGGCAGTGCCTATTTACAGGGCGGGAGCCTGGGGGCCTGGTTTGCACCGGATATCACCCCCAACCCGCATGCCGGCACCGGAAGCTGGAGCGACGAGGACATCACCCAGTATCTGAAAACGGGATCGAACGGCAGCAGTGTCGCCGCCGGGCCGATGGCGGAAGCGGTTGAGCACTCCACGCAGTATTTCAATGAGCGCGATTTGCAGTCCATTGCCACTTATCTGCGTGGTGTTACGCCATCTTCCACACCGGTCTCACAGGGTTTCCGTATGGATGAAGCGGCCCACAGCAATGCAGCGTTAAGCTATGAGGTGAACTGTTCCGCCTGTCACGGTCTGAAGGGCGAAGGGATTAGCGGTATGGTTCCGGCGTTTGCCGGAAATCATGCGATGCAGAATGACCCGACCAATATGATCCATGCGATGCTGCGTGGCGCGCGTGCCCCGCATACCGAAGCGCGACAGACGGCGGCAGGCATGCCTGCGTTTGACTGGAAAATGGATGATACCCAGATTGCCCAGGTGCTGAACTTTGTGCGTAATTCCTGGGGGAATCAGGGTAATGAAGTCACCCAGCAGCAAGTGGCCACCCTGCGGCAGCAAACCGGTGCCCAGCAGAAACTGCCCACCCCGGCGATGAAGTAAGTGTGTCTGGTCTGCCGTGAACAACGGCAGACCAGTGACCTTAGCGCCTGTACGTTTCCCATCATTTTTATGAACTGGCCGATCAGTGTTTGTGTTGAGGCACTGGAAGCGGACGCTTATCGCGAATGGTTATTTTTTAACAGCGCAGTGCTATAGTGCCGGGCTTGAGAATGACCTTATCTTTGCCTTTTCTGGCACATGGCCTTGCTGCCGACAGAATGCCTGGATAACGGGATAAATGCCTCGCTGGAATAAAGCCAGAAACACCTGCTAATAAGAATGACATGATGGAAAGGGCGTAAGGAAATAGAAATGATAAAGCTAAAGTATGGCATCGCACTCGGGTTTTCTTTGCTGGCGCAGAACGCGCTCGCTGCCGGTTTTGACTGCACGTTAACCGGGTTGAATGAAACGGAAAAAACTATCTGTGCGGATACGTATCTTTCCGGGCTGGATAACGTGACCAACGGTTACTTTGTGAAAGCGATGGACAACAGCTACGACGTGGGGACGCTGGCCAGAGATCAGCGCAAGTGGCTGGCAGAAAGAAACCGCTGTGGTACCGACGCGGAATGCATTAAGCAGCGTTACATTGAGCGCAATAAAATTCTGTCGCGCGCCGGGGTTTATCACAAGATCAGTGATGTCTTTACCCGTCCCGGCGATAAGCTGGATAAACCTGTCGCCCCCGGATTAAAGAGTGAAGCCGGTTTCACGCTGTCAGAGGAGCCGTGGCGCGTCCGTCCGTTAATCACCTCCAGTGATGTTGCCAATCTGACCGTGGGCACCAGCGGGCATTATCTCAGCACCCTGACGCACCGCATCGTGAATAATGACCTGATTGTCTTTGTGGTGCTGTATGTCGAAAAAGATCAGAAGAAGGGCGCGTTTCTTCTCAGGCTGAAAGACGGAGAGAAACCCCGGGTAGAGGCGGTGTACGAGGGATATAACCTTGAGCTGTCACTGCTGGATAAAAACGGCGCAGCCCAAGGCGATATTCTCTATTCTGTGGCGGAATACCGGGCGCCGGGCGTGGCGGTGAACAGCGAAAGTGACTTTGCGACGCCGCAGGCTTTTGCGCTGAAGGTGTCTGCGAAAGAGATCGGCAATATCATAGAGGTGACCCCGCCAGCCAGCGAACCCGCCAACAAGAAGTGGGTGGGCTATTGTGGCAGTAACGAGTGCAACAGCCGGCTGACTTCCCCGGACGGCCAGTGGCGTCTGGCCTCCGCCGATCGCAGCAATAGCGAGATTGACGAAGGGATGTACGTCTTCCCGCATGACCGGCCGGATGCCGGTATGAACGTGTTCCTGCCGCAGGCGGATACCGCCAAAGGGGCGGATTACAGTTATGACCGCAATTATGTCTGGGGACGGGGTTCGTCATTCTATTTTGACAATGAGGGTGGTTATGCCTGCATCTGGAAAACCGATCTTGCAGACAAAACCACCAAGCGCATTCTTCCGGTCGAGGCCTTCTTACAGCCACATTATGTAAACTATAATGGCGAAGATATGATTATCGCGTCTTACACTTATTACAATGAAAATGGCGACTATCGGAGCGAAGAAGTCTATCTCGCTAAAAAATAATGCTTCCTTTTATCTCCCTCTGGTTTTTAACATCAGAGGGGGATTTCTCCGCTTTTTAAATATTATTTGTCTTATGATGATCCGTGAACGGCCTCCCTCTGCAGGATTTCCATATAATGTATACTGTCAGGCCAGATAACTGGCTATCTGAACAGGTAATAATTAAGTTATAAAAGTAAAATAGAATACAAAAATATAATAAAATACGGGTCCATTTATATGGAGTGATCTTCGTCATGCCAGGAAGAAGAGGGGGGACATCTCCCAATGATGAACACCTTGAATTTATATGCCGGATGGCCTTTCTCAGTGGCCTTGTGGTCATCGTGGGATGGCTGGCGGTGTTCATTGCCCTGGAGGAGTGGGGAATTGTCATCTCGCTGCTGGTGCTGGGAGGTGCGGCAGTTTGTAGCTGGCGAATTGCGATGCGTGGCAACTTTTCCACCGGGCTGATGCTGGCGCAGGGGGTGCATATGGCGTATGCGGTCGGCTATTGTCTGCTGTGTGATGTGCCGGATGACGGTATTCCCAGAACCACGCATCTCTATCTTCTTACCATCGCGCTGGTGGGATACATTAACTATCAACGCAAACCCACGCGGGTGCAGATGGCGCTGATAGCGGCCAGCCTGTTGTCATTTATGGCCCTCAGCAGTGCTGACCTGATTTTCCCTTTCGCCAGCCCACTCCCGCACCCGTTGCGCTTCTTTATTTCGCTAGTGAATGCCATTTTGGCGACCGCTATTCTGTGTGGTGGCATCGTGGCGATGCATGCTGACTTCTCCCGCCGCAACGAAAAAATCAGGGCCATTCAGCATGCGCTGTACAATAACGAGTTTGTGTTGTTCTACCAGCCTTTGTTCAATTCATCCGGGCAGATCAACGGTGCTGAAGCACTGCTGCGCTGGCAATGCCCTGGCAAGGGGATGGTCCCGCCGTCGGAATTTATTCCTGATGCACAACAGGCAGGGTTGATGCCCGCCGTGGGCGATTGGGTGATTGTCAGCGCCTTCCGGGAGCTGGCGCAGTGGCAGAATAACCCGGCGACCGCGCATCTGACCCTTTCCGTGAATATCACCGTTGATCATCTGATGAAGCCAGACTTCGTCCCCAATCTGATACGCCAGGCCGAAGTGACACAGGTGTCCCCTTCGCGCGTTAAGCTTGAGCTGACAGAAAGCGTTTTCGCCACGGATATTGAAACCGTGGTGGCGAAAATGCATGCGCTGGCCGCTGCCGGATTCCGCTTCTCCCTCGACGATTTCGGTACCGGATTTTCATCGCTCAGTTATCTGCGTCGCCTGCCGCTGGAGCAGATAAAAATCGACCGCAGCTTTATTTCCGGAGCAACGGAAGGACCAAAAGGAGCGGTGATCGCCATGAACATTGCGCGGATGGGGCTTGAGCTGAAGCTGGAAGTACTGGCCGAAGGGATTGAAACGGCTGAACAATGGTCGGTGATGCAGGCGTTCGGTTGCACGGCGTTTCAGGGCTTTTACTTTTCCCGTCCACTCAGCATGAGTGATTTTCGTGCATTTACTGCGAAACACGGTTGCGGGGTTACCGGCTGAATATTCTGCCGTCTTTGCCGATAACAAGATTGAGAATGGGCTCTCACTCAGTTGCCAGAGAGCCTGAAATTCCAATCTTTGCCTAAGGTGAAAACATGTTCAGAAAAAATAATATAAAACTCAGTGTGATGCTGAACCTGGCCTTTCTGGCGGTGATTGCTGGCGGAGTGATGGTGTCGGTCTTTGCGGGCATTAAACTTTCCGATGCCAACGATCAGCAGAAGTTAACCAGTGCGCGTCTGGATGACCTGCAGATACTGCGAACGGTTAAGGACAATACCAGCCTGCAATCCAAGCTGATGCTGCGGGCACTTGCCACGGAAAATGGCCCGATTGCGTCTGATACCCTGGTGAAAATTGAACAGGCTCAGGCCGATAATCAGGCGATCATTACCCATTTTCGCCAGTTGGTCGAGGGCGCGAAATCGCTGCCAGGCATTAACCTGAAAGAAGTGGAGGAAGCCTCCGGACTGCTGGCTGCTATTGAGAAAACACAGCCGGAGTTTGTCGCGGTTATGACCCGGCTTCTACAGCTGAAAAGTGCCAATGACATGCAGGGTGAACGTGCGCTAATTACCGGCCCTCTTCAGGCCACCCAGGATGCCTATCTGGCGGCGATTGATGACATGGTCAATTATCAGAGCCGGGTGACGAAAGGCACCGCCGTTCAGTCGCAGCAAAGCCTCTCCGGCGTATTTTTCACGCTGATCGTTCTGACGGTGGCTTCTGTCATGCTGGGGCTGTTGATGAGCTGGCTGATCACCCGCCACATCAAACGTCAACTGGGAGGAGAGCCTGCCCAGGCCCAGCGTCTGGCTTCGGCCATTGCCGATGGTGACCTGCATACCACGGTTGAACTGCGTGCCAGAGATACCACCAGTCTGCTGGCCTCGCTGGATGTGATGCAGACCCGTCTGCGTGGGCTGGTGACGCAGATTAAGGAGACGGCAGCATCGGTCTCACTGGCTTCGGATGAGATTGCCCAGGGCAATACCGAGCTGTCTTCGCGCACGGAACAACAGGCAGCGGCGTTGCAGCAGACGGCTGCCAGCATGGAGCAGCTCACGGCCACCATTAGAAATAACTCCCAGAACGCAACACAGACGGCAACGTCTGCACGTGGTGCAGCGGTACTGGCGCGGGAAGGTGAGGAACATGTCCAGGCAATGGGCAGCACCATGAAAGACATTGCGCACAGTTCTGGAAAAATTCGTGATATCACGGGCGTCATCGAGGGCATCGCCTTCCAGACTAACATTCTGGCGCTGAATGCGGCCGTTGAGGCTGCACGTGCGGGTGAGCAGGGGCGCGGGTTCGCCGTGGTTGCTGGTGAAGTTCGCATCCTTGCACAGCGAAGCGCAACGGCCGCGCGTGAAATCAAGTCTCTTATCGCTGAAGCCGTGGCAGAAGTCGAAAATGGTGTGACGGTGGCTGACAATACCGGACGTAGTATTGTGGCGGTAGTGAGCATGGTAAGCGAACTGGCGGCCTCGATGGATGAAATCGCCCTGGCCTCCAGTGAACAAATGCAGGGTATTTCGCAAATCAGCACAGCTGTCAGCCAGATGGATAATGTCACGCAGAGCAATGCGGCGTTGGTGGAAGAGTCTTCAACCGCATCACACTCTCTGGCGGAACAGGTCCACAGTCTTCAGGCGATGACGGATACATTCCGCGTATGACCGTCCAGGGGGGGATGCCCCCTGGGTGTACCTGACTCTCTGGCGCTGTTTTTTCGTTAAAAAAGCGCGTTGATCGCGGAATAGGGCGTCGCCGTTGCCATCAGCGGCGCGGTCTCATTATCCGATAAGAAGCCACGCACTAACTGTTCGTTGTGCGCCCAAAGCGTTTGCGGCAACCAGGATCCCACGCTGATGCGGCGCACACCGTATTCACTCAAATAATCTAACGATGGCAGACCGGGCCAGATACTCACGTTGAGCAGCAGGTCGCTGCTTTTGGCAATCGCCTGAATCTCCTGCGCTTCCACTAACCCCAGCACAAACAGCCCATCAGCCCCGGCGTGCCGGTAGTTCTGTGCTCTGAGGATCACTTCGCCCGCCCTATCCCCGGCCGGGACCAGATTGCGTGCGTAGACGTCCGTACGAACGTTGATATACAGCTCAACGCCTGCGCTTATGCTGGCGGCTCTGATGGCCTCAACCTTATGGCAGAGCCACTGTGGATCGGCGCTGCCGTCTTCGATATTGATGCCCACCACGCCCACATCAATCATCCGTCTTACCGTGTCGGCCACGGTGGCAGGATGTTCGTGATAACCCCCTTCGATATCGGCGCTGAGGGGGATGTTGATCACGCGGGCGATGGATGCGGCGCGGGCAACATACTCTGCGACCGGGAGCTGGTTGCCATCGCGATAGCCCAGCGACCAGGCAACGCCCGCGCTGGTGGTGGCAATCGCCTGTGCGCCGAGCATTTCGATCTGGCGTGCGCTCCCGGCATCCCAGGCATTGGGCAGACGCAGAGGGAGGGGCTGGTGGTGCAGGGCGTGGAACCGGGTGGCGGAAGAGGTGTTCATCAGATGTTCTCCAAAAAAAGAACGATTCTAATCATGCTTAATTTTCTTGATAATAGCTGCCAATATGATTCATTCGTTTATTGAGAGCAATAATGCCTGCGCCGCCTCTGCACTTAGTGCAAACCTTTATCGCTGTGGTTGAACACAACAGTTTTGCCCGTGCGGCGGAAGCACTGGCGATCACCCCTTCCTCCGTCAGTCGTTTTATCAAGATGCTGGAACACCATCTGGGCACCCAGTTGCTGAACCGCACCACGCGGGCGATGTCGCTGACCGACACCGGGCAGCGCTATTTTTCTGAATGCCAGCAGGCGTTAGGCCAGTTGCGCGATGCCGCCGATCGGGTGCGCGACGAACAGGTCAGGCCGCAAGGCAGGCTGGTGGTCAGCGCACCTGTTGCGTTTGGTCATACCCATGTGGTGCCACATCTGGCGGCGTTTCTTCAGGCCTGGCCTGAGGTGCAGCTGGATCTGCGTCTGTCTGATGGTTACGTCGATCTGGTGGCTGACGGGATAATGCTGGCGCTGCGTATTGGCCAGATGAAGGATTCTTCACTGGTTGCCCATAAAATGCTGGAGAACCGACGCATTCTGGTGGCATCGAAGGCCTACCTGGCGTTAAGAGGCACGCCCACAACGATTGATCAGCTTGGGCAGCACGCGTGTATTGTCTCTGCGGCCAGCCAGGATGGTCTGTCCTGGCGTCTGTTTTCTCAGGGTGAACAGCGCACGCTGGAACCCCGTGGGCGCGTTAACGTGGACAACGCAGATGCAGCCCGACGGCTGTGCATCGACGGCCTCGGCATTGCCTTTCACTCAGCGTTAACGATGGCGGCGGCGATCAATGCCGGGGATCTGGTGCAGGTGCTGCCGCAGTGGACCGGGCGCGAAACGGGATTGTACTGCGTGCGGCCCAACCGGCGCATTGGCCCGGCGGCACGTGCGTTTATTGAATTTTATTCAGCGCGCTGGTCGATCGAATAAAAACGCCATCCAGACGGATGGCGCTAAATTAAGGGAGCTCACTCAATGCCGTACTTCTTGTCAGTGACAAATTTCGGTTCTTTCCAGTTTGGGCCTTTGACCGCTTGTCCGTTCAGGTCCTGAAGCACGCCCTTCCTGAATAATTCGTCATACGTTGCAGAAAGCTCTCCGCTGGATATGACGTCATATCGGTTATAAGTGAACAGCTTATCCAGTTTTGTATAATCAGATGTAGGCCCAAGGAAAGTTAATACATCCTCTACACTTTCATTTTTTACTATTTCTGTTAAAGACATTATTTATCTCCTTTGAAAGCATCCTTCAACTCTTGTTCATATGCGGCTTGTAAAGCCGCATCGGTATAGAGCGTTTGCTCTCTCTCATTAATTTTATAATCTTCTAACGTCGCAGTATGAGTATTATTCCAAACTGATTTTTTTTCTTGAACGCTTTCCGGTAACGTACCATCTTTAACCCCAAGATTTCTGTACCGTTCCAGCTCCCGGATTTCATGAGTGTAATAACGCTTATCGGTATCGGTCACCTGTAGCTCGCCTGTCAGAATTTTTTCCAGGCGTTCGATCATCACTTTATTGTCCGGCGATTCCCCAAAGCGCCCTGCGTGCAGTTTTACCTTGTCGACACCGGCACGGTCAATGGTTGCCTCTTTCCAGTCCAGGTTCTGAATGGGGCCACCCGCCTTGTCCTTATTGTAATCACGCCCGCTGTATTTACCTTTGGCATTGGTTTCGCCATACGGGCTGTTGTATATGATGTATTGCGGCTTCAGGCCTGATTCAGGGGGGAACACCAGAATGATATCGTGAATGCCTGGTGGTTCCGCCACCGGGGTGATCAGCACAGTGGGACCCTGTGGGACCGTCACCGGGCCACCGAAATGCGTGATCTGTTCAGGAACCGGGACCGGATCGGTCAGCGTTGCTGAACCCGCACCCGGCTGATTGACAGGGCTGACCAGAATGGTTGGGCCCTGTACATCAGCGACTTTGGGCAGGGTAACTCCCCAGTAGCCGGTGACGCTATCCTGAACCGCCCGTACCACCTGCACCTTTCCCGGTACTTTGCTGCGCACCAGCTGGGTTTCCAGCGTGCCGTCGTCGTGTACGATCAGACGTCCGCGCACTGCCATATCGATCGGGGTACCCGCGTCAGCCGCGCGGAGAAGTGCGCTTGCGTCCGGCAGGGACAGGGTATCGGTACTCAGCAGGGCACTGATGTCCCGGCCGGGAACCACATCGCTTCCCACACCCACTTTTTCAGAATACAACAACCCGGCAAGGGTCGCGGCCACCGGCCCGGCCAGACTGGCGGCGGCAATACCACGCAATTCTGTCAGTACCGCAGAAATGCGCGATAACAGGCTACCCGCTACGTCTTCACCTAGCGTAATGGCACCCGCTGAGGCGATGGCCCAACTGGCAGGTGCTGTGGATGCGGGCGTACCGATCTCAACGCCGCGTACGGCCTGTACACTGGCAGATCGAAGGCGGTTGGTTGCGGCTTCTCTCTGTGCTTTAGCTGCTGCCTCTGCTTTTGCGCGGGCTTCAGCTTCAACCTTCGCTTTCGCCGCTGCCTCTGTTTTTGCGCGGGCTTCAGCTTCAGCCTTCGTTTTCGCCGCTGCCTCTGCTTTTGCACGGGCTTCAGCAGCCTGCTTCGCTGCCTTCTGCTTACGAGCCGCATTAATCAAGGCAAGCTCCGCCTTAGCCTGTTTTGTGGCTTTTACTGCATTACGTATCCGTTGCCCGGCCTGACCGCTGTTAGCCATCCGTGCATTATCGGCAATGATTTTATTCAGCGCGGCAATGCGCGCATCGGAGGTGTCACCTTTAAATGTCACAATCACCGCATTGAAAGGATTCAGTGTGTTAGCGCTATTGCCGTTACCACTATTGCCACCGCCGACAGCGGGATTTGCAGGCGCCGGGCCAAGGTTAACACCAAAGGCATCGCCACCGACAAGAGGGCTTATTCCTATGGCATTACCATCAGCATTAATAAAATAGCCGGTAAAATCCCCCGGATTCAGGCCCGCTTTCAGGGCCAGTGCATCACCGACCGATCGCGATATACCCGGTGTTGTGCCCGACCCCTTACCAGAAGTACTCCCTTTGCCTTTATCGTGATTGCCTGCATTTCCCTTGCTACCACCGCCCGGACTCGGCTCATTTCCGCGCTCTGAACTCCATCCCGTGCCATCACCTTTGCCACCACCGTAGTTAAATCCTGGCATGATGTTCTCCTTTGCTCTTCCTGTCGTTAATGCTGTGCATATACACAGTAAAACAGAGGCTATGCCGGAATCATTCTTACGACCAGACTACCTTGTTGTGTCAGAGAGCAGCGTTACGATGCCAGCCCTTCAGCTAAACAGCTTTAAGGCGTCAATACGTGTCAGCGCCGTATTCAGCGCGGCATCATCGGCGGTCAGGCTGATGCGGATATAGCCTTCCCCGCCCTGGCCAAATCCGGTGCCGGGGGCCACGATAATATGCGCTTCCTTCAGCAGTCGTTCGGCAAACGGCTGGGCACGCTCTCCGTCAGGCACAGGCAGCCAGAGGAAGAAGGTGCCCTGATTAGGCGGTACAGGCCAGTTCATGGCGGCCAGCTTTTGCAGCACCCACTCGCGGCGCTGGTGATAGACGTTGGCGATCTGCTGAATCTGCGATGCAGGCAGCGACAGCGCTGTGATGGCGGCATCCTGAATCGCGCCGAACACGGTGCTGTAACTGTGAGTGTGCAGTTTTTTAAACGCCCGGATAATCGAGGCATTTCCCACCGCAAAGCCAAAACGCCATCCTGCCATGCAGAACGTTTTCGACATCGTATAGGTTTCCACGCCCCATTCTTTCGCTCCCGGCTGTGCCAGCAGGCTGGCCGGGATGTCGGCGGCATGGCTGCCAATCGCCGCGTAGGCAAAGTCATGCAGCACCGGGGTGTGGTACTCGCGGGCAAAGGCGAGCGCCGCGTCGAACAGTGCCGGCGTGGCCATCGCGCCGGTCGGGTTGTGCGGATAGTTCAGGATCAGCAGCCCGCTCTGGCGTGCCACCTCTTCAGGGACGCGTGAGAAGTCGGGCAGGAAATTATCCTTCTCCTCCAGCGGGATGCCGTAAAACTGCGCCTGTGACTGCACTGCCGCTGAGCGGTACATCGGGTAGCAGGGATCGGTGGAAATGATCGTTTGCCCCGGGCTGACCACCGCACGCGGGATGCCGTTCACACCGATGTGCGACCCCTGAAACACGGCGATTTCGCTCTCCGGATCCAGCTCAACGCCATAGTGGTTCAGGTAAAAATCTGCGATCGCCTGGCGCACCTGCGGCTTGCCCCAGAAGGAAGGATATTCATGGTTGGCGGGTGATGCCGCCGTGGTTTGCAGCGTAGCGATAATCGCAGGCGGTGTTGGCTGTCGCGGGCTGCCGCTCGACAGGTCAATCAGTGACAGTTCCGAGGTATCCACCTCTCGTGCCAGTTTTTCCAGCACGCTAAATAAGTTCTCTTCCAGGGCATTAACCAGAGGGGAGGCAGCGAAATCAGGCATTGTATTCTCGAATTAAACAGTGATGGCTCAATATGACATTAATGTTGATGTCGGCCTAAAAGATAAAAATCACTATCGATGTGCAATAAACAGATATGTGATGATTGATTATCCTTATCACAAAAAAGCAAAATTAAACGCCGCTGTTTTACTTACAACCGGAAGAGGGCTGTGATTTAATCAATTTTATTCGCACTCTTTTCAGGGAAAATATTGATGAAAAAGCCCGTTCTTCTCGGCGTTGTTGTTGCTTTGTTATCGACCTCTTCATTTTTTGCTAATGCTCAGGATAAATTAATTCGTGTCGGGTTTAATCCCGGACCTTATAAAGAGCAGTTCGAAAAAGGTGTTGCCCCTTATTTGATCAAAAAAGGGTATAAAGTCGAGTATAAAGATTTTAGCGATGGCATTCAGGTTAACGATGCCGTAGCACGCGGTAATATTGAAGCCAATATTATGCAGCATCCTGTTTACCTGCAATCGGTCAATGAACGCCTGGGCATTGATAACACCGGGATTGTTCAGGTGCCAACACCGCCGATGGGGCTTTATGCCGGTAAGATCAAACAGCTGGCAACCCCAAAACCGGGCACCACTATTTCCGTGCCCAATCAGGCGGCAAACGAGTATCGCGCAGCCCTGGTCCTGCAAAGTCTGGGCTGGATTAAGATCGCCGACAACAGCGATGCGGCCACTTTCTCTCAGCGTAACATTACGGAAAACCCGTATAAAATCGTGCTGAAAGAGATGGATAACGCACAGCAGGTGCGCGCACTTCCCGATGTCGATTACGGCCTGATTCAGGGGAACTTTGCGGTCTCCAACGGCATTAAACTCGACTCCGCGCTGAAACTCGAATCGGCCAGCAGTAAATTTATTAATGTGGTGACCGTCGCCGGTAAAAATAAACAGGCTGAGTTCGCTAAAGACATTATTGCCGGTTATCACTCTGCAGAATTCAAACAGTATATTCTCGGGCATGAGCAGTACAAAGGCTATCTGTTCCCTGACTATCTGAAGTGAATAATGCCATGATTGAGTTTCGCCAGGTCAGTAAAACTTTTTCCAGAAACGGTAATGATATTCTGGCGCTGGATAATATCAGCCTGAATATCGATAAAGGTGATGTGTTCGGGATTATTGGTTACAGCGGTGCTGGAAAAAGTACCCTGCTGCGTTTAATCAATCGTCTTGAATCACCCGGCAGCGGTGAGGTGGTGATTAACGGTGAGTCGTTACAGCACGTCAGTGGAAAACGCCTGAATACCGTAAAAAAAGATATCGGCATGATCTTTCAGAATTTCAATCTGCTGAATTCGAAAACGGTATTTCACAATATCGCCATCCCGTTAATTTTACAGGGACGCGACCGGGCGTTTATTCAGGCCCGGGTGACGGAGTTGCTGGCGTTCGTCAATCTCAGTGACAAAATCCACAGCTACCCTAACGAGCTGTCCGGTGGGCAAAAGCAGCGCGTGGGGATCGCTCGTGCGCTGGCCACTAACCCGTCGGTGCTGCTGTGTGATGAGGCCACCTCGGCGCTGGACCCGCATACCACGGTGCAGATCTTGCTGTTGTTGCAGGAGATCAACCGCCGCTACGGCATCACCATTGTGCTGATTACCCATGAAATGTCGGTGATCCAAAAAATCTGCAACAAGGTGGCGGTGATGGAAAACGGTCGGGTGGTCGAGCAGGGGGAGGTTTTCACCCTGTTTGCCGACCCCCAACATGCGGTGACCGCCAGCTTTGTCCAGTCGGTGATCCACGATCGCCTGCCGCAAAGCGTGGTCGATCTGTTGCAGCGTACCGGTAACGGACAAACGCTGCGGCTGGAGTTTGTTGGCGCTACCGCGCAACAGCCGATCATTAACCGCATTATCAAAGACTACGCCATCGAAGTGAATATCCTGTTCGCCAGTATGTCCGAGGTTCAGAGCACGATCCTCGGCTTTATGATCGTGCAGATCCTGGGCGAGGCAGAGCAGACCGACAGCGCCGTGCGTTACCTCCGCGAAGCAGGAGTGAAAATCACCCATGTTTGACTTTATCGATACCGCCGTGACCGGCGATCAGTTCCTGCTGGCGCTGCATGACACCCTGGTGATGATCGCCGTGTCGCTGGGTTTTGGTTCATTGCTGGGGGTCCCGCTGGGGATTGTGCTGGTGGTGTGCCGTCCTGGCGGCATCCTGCCGAACCGTTTTGTCCATCAGGTGCTGAACCCGGTGATCAACGTCCTGCGTTCGCTGCCGTTTATTATTCTGCTGATCACCATTCTGCCCTTCACCCGGTTGCTGGTGGGCACCACCATTGGGACGGCGGGCGCGATTGTGCCGCTGATTGTATTTATCGCCCCGTATATTTCGCGGCTGGTGGAAAGCTCCCTGCTGGAAGTGGATGAAGGCATTCTTGAAGCGGCCGATGCGATGGGCGCCACGGTCGGCCAGACCATCTGGCACTTTATGCTGCCGGAGGCCGCGTCTTCACTGATCCTCGCCCTGACCACGGCAACCATCGGGCTGCTGGGGGCGACCGCCATGGCGGGCACCGTCGGTGGCGGCGGGATTGGTGACCTGGCGATCACCTACGGCTACCAGCGGTTTGACGCCTTTGCCACGCTGGTGACAGCGCTGGTGCTGATCGTCATCGTCCAGCTTATTCAGACACTCGGCACCCGTCTGTCGCGCCGCATCCGACGCGAATAACGGCCCTTTTTTTAACGTTTTAAGGAGTTATAACATGCCAGTTGTAGAGAGCTTCACCCTCGACCACACCCTTGTCAAAGCGCCGTATGTGCGCCAGGCGGGTTATGAACGCCATGCGCTGGGCAGCGTGGTGCAGAAATTCGACCTGCGCTTCCTGCAACCGAATGCTGACGCCATTCCCACGGCGGCCTTGCATACGCTGGAGCACCTGCTGGCCTTTGGCCTGCGCGAAGAGCTGGAAGGCGTTATCGATATCTCGCCGATGGGATGCCGCACCGGGTTCTATCTGATCCTGTGGGATGAGCATCAGCCTGCGGAGATCGCCGCGGCATTAACACGTGTGCTGGAACGTGTGGTGACGGCAACGGATGTGCCTGCCGTGACGGCGCTGGCCTGTGGCAACTACCGTGACCATTCGCTGTTCTCCGCTCAGGAGTATGCGAAGCAGGTCCTTGCAGCAGGCATCAGCGACGACGCCTTCAGGAGGTAATCTGCGATGCTGATGCTCGATTTCAGTGGGCAGACCGCCGTGGTCACCGGCGGTTTGCAGGGGATCGGCAAAGCGATTGCCGATCTGTTATTCGAGGGAGGGGCGAATGTGGTGATTGGCGACATCGCTGCCCCCTCGCGCCAGCAGCAAGAGCGTCAGCTGATCGTGCCGGTGGACGTGGCATCACGCCCTGCGGCACAGGCGCTGATTGATGACGCTGTCGCCACCTTTGGCGGCGTCGATATTCTGGTGAACAGCTGCGGCGTCTCGGCAATGAGCCCGGTGGATGCGATGAACGATGATGATTGGCAGCGTATTCTCGATGTGAATGTCAAAGGCCTCAGTTATTTGTCCGAAGCCGCCATTCGCGTGATGAAGGTGCGACAGGCCGGGCGCATTATCAATATCGCTTCCCAGGCAGGAAAAAACGGCTACCGGCTGATGGGGCAATATGTTGCTTCCAAACATGCGGTGCTGGGCCTGACGAAGGTGATGGCGATTGAGCTGGCGCGTGACAATATCCTGGTGAATGCGGTGTGCCCCGGCATTGTGGAAACCGAAATGAAGTGGCGTGAACGGCGCGAAGGGGCAGAACTGCGCGGCCTGACGCCGGAAGCGATCTACGCGGAAGACTGCTCCCAGGTACTGCTGGGGCGCACGGCACAGCCTCTTGATGTCGCCAACGTGGTGGCTTTTCTCGCCAGCCCTCTCTCCTCTTATATGACCGGCCAGGCGATTAACGTCACGGGCGGCATGACGATGCACTGATGAGCACACAACCCGATAAACCCGACAACCACGACCTGGCGGTAATGCACTGGGGAACCTATCGCGTTGCCGTCACCGACGGTCAGCTCACCGGGATCAGCCCGGTGGAGTGGGATCGCAATCCGTCGAAAATCGGCCAATCCCTTCCGGGCGCCGTGCAGGGATCGTCACGCGTCCAGCGTCCGGCGGTGCGGCTGGGTTATTTAAACAACCGCGCGGCCTCCCGTAACGGGCGCGGGCGCGAACCCTTTGTGGAGGTGAGCTGGGACGTAGCGCTGGCGCTGGTGGCAGATGAACTGCAACGGGTAAAAACGGAGCGCGGTAATGAGGCGATCTATGCCGGATCTTATGGCTGGTCGAGTGCCGGACGTTTTCACCATGCGCAGAGCCAGTTGCACCGTTTCCTCAATGGCTTCGGTGGCTACGCGGGCAGCACCAATACCTACAGCATTGCTGCAGGGGAGCGCATTTTGCCGCATATCCTCGGCGATCTGGATGATCTCCAGCGCCAGCACACCCACTGGCCGGTGCTGGCAGAGCACTGTGAGCTGTTTGTGGCGATCGGCGGCCTGCCGCTACGCAATGCGCAGGTTAACGGCGGTGGCGCGAACGATCACGCCCTGCAACACTGGCTGGACACCTTGCGCAGTAACGGCACGCGCTTTATCAATATCAGCCCGGTGAAAAACGATCTGTCGGCGGTTGATGATGCGCGCTGGCTGGCGATTAAACCCGGCAGCGACACGGCGCTGCTGCTGGCGGTGTGCCAGGTACTGGTGGACGAAGGTTTATATGACAGCGACTTTGTTGCCAGCCACACGGTGGGATTTGAACCGTACCGTGCTTATCTGCTGGGAGAGCATGACGGCGTGGTGAAAACCCCGGCGTGGGCCGCGCCGCTCACCGGCTTAAGCGCTGACAGCATTCGCGAACTGGCGCGCGAGATGGCGCACCATAAAACCATGATCAATGTTGCCTGGTCGGTGCAGCGTGCACGCCAGGGCGAGCAGGCATTCTGGGCGGTGGTGGCGACCACGGCGCTGCTGGGGCAGATCGGCACCCCCGGCGGCGGGCTGGGGTTTGGCTATGCCTCAACGAATCTTGCCGGATCGGACCGCCATCGCTTTTCCGGGCCACGCCTGCCTGCGGGCGTGAATGCGGTGACCACCCGCATCCCGGTCGCACGCATCGCCGATATGCTGCTGCATCCCGGCGAATCTTATCAATTTGATGGTAAAACGCAGACCTGGCCTGATATCCGCCTGGTGTACTGGGCGGGCGGCAACGTGTTTCATCATCACCAGGATCTGAATAAGCTGACCCGCGCCTGGCGTCGCCCGGAAACGATTATCGTCCATGAGCAGTACTGGACGGCGCAGGCCAAATTTGCCGATATCGTGCTGCCTGCCACCACCTCGCTGGAGCGGGAAGATATTGGCAGCGCCAGCAATGACGGCTTTATGATTGCCATGCGCCAGCACCTTGCGCCAGTCGGGCAGGCTCGCGATGACTACGCGATTTTCAGCGATCTGGCTAACCGGCTCGGTTTTGGCGACGACTTTACCCAGCAGCGTGATACGCGCGGCTGGCTGGAAGCGATGTACAACGAGGCCCGGCCGCGTGCGCAGGAGGAGGGCATTGAGCTGCCGCTGTTCGACGCGTTCTGGCAGCGCGGCAAGCTGGAGTATCCGCGCCCGGAAACGCCGCAGATCCTGCTGGAGGCGTTTCGTGCCGATCCGCTGCGTGCACCGCTCAGCACGCCTTCCGGCAAAATTGAACTGTTCTCGTCCACTGTCGCCGGGTTCGGCTATGCGGAGTGCCCGGGGCATCCGTTCTGGCTGGCGCCGGAGGCTGACGACCCGCGCTGGCCGCTGCATCTGCTTTCCAGCCAGCCACGCACGCGGCTGCACAGCCAGTACGATCACGGCAAAATCAGCCAGCAGACAAAGATTGCCGGGCGCGAACCGCTGTGGCTGCACCCGCAGGATGCCGCGCAGCGCGGCCTTTCGGAGGGCGATATCGTCAACGTGTTTAACGCACGCGGCTCACTGCTCGCCGGGGTGCATCTCAGTGACGGCATACGGCCGGGTGTGGTGCAGATGTCAACGGGCGCCTGGTATGACCCGATCAATACCCGCGATGCGCAGCCGCTGGATAAACACGGTAATCCGAACGTATTAACCGACGATCGGGGGAGTTCGCGGCTGGGTCAGGGGTGTACGGCGCAGAGCTGCCGTGTGGAGATTGTCCGCTTCGATGCGCCGCTGCCGCCGATCACCGCCTGGGACCCGCCGGAGTTTGTCCCCGACCACGAAGCCTCACCTGCGCGATAAATCTTATTTGATCCGGAGTTTATGATGCTAACGATTACCGCGCCCACGGCGTATCTGCAACAGCCCGGCCTGCGCAAACAGGCGGGGGAACACATCCAACCTTATGCCCGCGAGCTACGTATTCTGACGTCGCCACGTGCCTGGCAGGCGGTCAACCCTGAGTTATCTCACAGCCTGGAGAGCGCGGGTATCCGCTGGCAGCTGGAGTACCTGGACGGTGAATGTACTGACGAGGCCATCGAGCGGTTGCGGGACAACGTGGTTGCTCAGGGCGCGCAGGGCATTTTAGCCGTGGGCGGCGGCAGGGTGCTGGACTGTGCCAAAGCGGCGGCAGACACACTGGATGACGTGGTGCTGATTAACTTTGCCACCCTCGCGGCGACCTGTGCGGCCTGGTCGCCGTTCGCCATCGTCTACAACGCCCAGGGCGGCCATCATCACGGCCTGCTGGTCACCAAAAAACCTGCTCTGGTGCTGGTGGACAGTGAAGTGATTGCTCACACTGATGTGCGCTATCTGAAGGCGGGCATTGTCGATGCGTTGGCAAAATGGTTTGAGCTGGAGCCTTATCAGCGCCAGAACCCGGGGCGTCTGGGGCTGGATTTGAAGGTGTCGGTGGCCCGCCAGGCGCTGGAGGTGTATGCGCAGTGGGGCAGTGAGGCGGTGATCGCCAATCAAAACCAGCAGGTTACCCCGGCGCTGGAGAAGGTGATTGAGGCCAATATCGTACTGGCCGGGCTGGCCAACAGCGTGCATGACGACCTGCCCACGCCGGGCGTGGCGCATGAGATCCACAACCGCCTGACCCACGAACCGGAGCTGCACGATTTGCTACACGGTGAGAAAGTGGGGTACTGCCTGCTGATCCAGTCACTGCTTGAGCGCGGGCAGCAGCCCGATGACAATCTGCTGAGCTTATTACAGCAGTACGACAGCCCGCTGACGCTGGGCGCGCTGACGGGCGATGTTGCTGCGCGTTTCCGCCAGATTGCCCATGAGATTCATTTCCCCGCCGTCAGCCTCACCCATCTGCCGTTTACGATTACGGTGGAGAAACTGGAGCAGGCATTGGTGGCGACGATAGCGGCGACGTGAATGAATTAAAAACAGTCGGCCAGGATTGAGTATAGAAATCAGACGTATTATTCTGCCCCTGCCAATGGAATCTTTCATACTTTCTAAAACAGGGACGAAATGAAATATCTAATCGCGTTAATCATCTGTTGCCTGAGCGTATTAACGGCATCAGCGCAGCAGGAAACTGCCGAAAAACCTGAACCGGTATTGACCGTAAAACCCGCCTACCCGGCAAGGGCATTTGCTCACCGCCTTAATGGTCATGTTGTTGTTTCCTATGATGTGAATAACGACGGGGATGTGGTCAATGCGCGGGTGGCATCCTCAGAACCTGCGGGAATATTTGATGAGGAAGCGTTAGGAGCAATCAGGAAGTGGAAATTTACCCCGCATAAACCCTGGCAGGGATTAACGAAGGACTTTGTCTTTAGCATTAATACGAAATCGTCGGTTGAATAGCGTGTTATCTTTCATCCCGGCCTAAGGGCCGGGATGATGAGTTTTTAATTACAGCGCATTAATTTGCCGTAAGATCTCCTGCTTGATCGCCTTCCTTTTACCCTCATCCTTCACCGGTTCGGCTTGCTGCTGCAAAGCGGCATCCAGCTTCTCACCCAGCGTGGGAACACCCTGAATCCACGCGTTTGTCTCCTCATCACCGATGATGTTTGCCACAATCGCAGCGGCTTTTTCATAGGTTTGCACGTCGATCCACGGTGTCTCCAGAGAGAATGCCGGGGTCGAGGAGGTGACGATCAGCGGAACCTCGGTACGGATATCGCGTGACGAGCTGCCAATGCGAAGCGTGAAGCGGCCTGGCTCCAGCACCCAGTCATTTTTGTCCTCATCAAAATAGGAGAACGAACGTTTATCAAGCTTCAGCGTGACCTGCTGCTCTGCGCCTGCCGGCAGGCTGACTTTTTCAAACGCTTTCAGCTCCTGAACCGGCCTGTCGAGGCGCGAAGCCTCATCGTGCACGTAGAGCTGAACCACCTCTTTGGTGTCTCTCTGCGACAGGTTGCGCAGCGGGAGGCTGATCGCAATGCTGTCCTGTTGATCAATATTGAATACCGGCTTATCCGGGCTGGCCTTGCCATACTGTACGCCGGAGTAGGAGAGGCCATAGCCAAATGGATACATCGGCGCGACTTGGCGGATGTCAAAAGCACGGTAGCCAACATAAATCCCTTCACCGTAGATCACCGTTTTTGCGCTGCCCGGATAATTGCCAAAAGCCGGTGAGTCTTCCAGACGTTTAGGGAAGGTGAGCGGCAGCTTACCGGAAGGGTTCACTTTTCCGCTCAGGATATCCGCTACCGCATTACCCGCCTGTTCACCGGGTTGCCAGGTAAGCAGAATTGCGTCTGCGTGATGCTCCCACGAGGCCATCTCGACAGGGGCACCAATATTCAGCAGCACCACCACCTTTTTATTCTGCTGATGGAACGCCGCAGACACCCTGGCAATCATCGCTATTTCATCCGCATGCATCGCCATGGAATAGCGATCGGCCCCCTCGGTAGAACTGCGCCCGATTGAAATCAGGGCAATATCACTCTGCTGCGCCGCGCTGGTGATAGCGGCATCGCTGGCGTGCTCATCCAGCGTTTGTCCCCCGGCGGCATCGATCAGCGTTAACCCGGCGTTTTTAAGCCCCTGCGGTAACGTCACCAGCCGTTTAGGATCGATATTGACCTCCGCGCTTCCCCCGCCAACCACGAAGAAATTACTGATGTTATGGCCGAACGTTGCCACGCGCAGCGAGGGAGTAAGCGGCAGCGTCGCGGAATCATTTTTCAGCAACACCATGGCATCGGCCGCCGACTGGCGCGCCAGTAACGCATGATCGGCAGGCATAGGATCGCGGGTGGGTTCGCCATCTTTAAAGCGGTGGGTTTTGATCACCACACTCAGGATATTGCGAACGTTTTCATCTATCTGCTGCTGGCTGATCTCACCGGATTTGATGCCCGCGAGGATCACGTCTTTCGGGTCGGTATTGCGGCGCAGGAACGGCGTGTCCTTTTTCGACAGTCCGCCAGGCATATTAAGATCGTTGCCATTCTGCAATGCCCTGACCGGATCGCTGACGCCGTACCAGTCCGACATCACCAGGCCGTTAAACTTCCACTGGTCGCGCAGGACATCTTTCAGCAGCCAGGCGTTTTGCGAAGCGGGCGTGCCGTTGATCGACGGATAAGAACTCATCACCGCCCAGGGTTGGGCTTTCTCCATCGCGTATTCAAAACCGGGGAAATAGATTTCCCGCAGCGCACGCGGAGAAATAATCTCGTTCACCGTTTGTCGGCGCGTTTCCTGATTATTCGCGGCAAAGTGTTTCACCACTGCGCCCACGCCCTGCGCCTGCATCCCGTTGATATAGCTCACCGTGATCATGGCATTCAGCCACGGATCTTCGGAGAAGTATTCAAAGTTGCGGCCGTTAAGCGGGTTGCGCTGAATATTAATCGCCGGGCCGAGCATTAAGTCGACGCCATATTGTTTCGCTTCATTGCCTATCGCACCGCCGACCTGCTGGATCAGCGCCGGGTCCCACGTGGCTGCCATCGCGATGGACACCGGGAACGCGCTGGCGAAACGCTTCTCACCGCCTGTTGGTCCTGCCCCGAGCCTGACGCCAACCGGGCCATCGGCAAAGACAATTTGCGGGATGCCCAGCCGGGGGATGGCGAAGGTTGAACCCGCCGCGCCCGCCACTTTTTCGGCATTGTTCATGCCGGTACCCGTCACCAGAGCAGCTTTCTCTTCCGGCGTCATGGCGGCAATGACCGCAGATATCGACTCAGCATCTTTTAACTGTGGAGCGGCCCAGGCGGGTGTAGACAGGAGGATAACGGCAGCCGACAGTCCGGCCTTATGTGATTTCATACTCATCCCTTAGCATTTTGATGGAGGCTAAAAAATGAGATTACCAAAAATGTTGATATATTTTAGTGATGTAGGTAACGGTTGTGGGATGCTCAGCGAAGCAGACTTTGCGCCGACCAAAAGTCATACCTCACCATCGCGAAGCCGCTTACGCCCCCATGCTGGCCCGTTTAGCTCCGAAACGACAGGTCCAGCCCAGATCAGGATGGTTTTCACCTTGAATTTATTGGTGCTGTTGCTGAACGTGAGGTCGTTATTTTTTCTGAAAGTACCTTCGAAATGATCATGTTATTATTTTTTAAACTTTACATTTTTATCATACTGCTGTTAGGGGCCTTCGCCTGCAGTGCTACCGAATAAATACACGGTAAAAACCAGCAGGTGATAGTTCTGCCCCGAGGTGATTTCACCTCAGTCGCGGGAACGGTGCATTTAAATGTTGTGATTTTTAATAATAAATCGTACGACGGTATAATAACAACTGTTAACAGTTGTTTATTTTCAAAGTGGTGTTGAACGTATTGATAGTAAAAAAGAAATGATCATTCGATTTGCCCTCGTTTTAAAATAAACTAAACCTTAGGGAGCGAAACACACTACGTCCATTATCACTACTCCTTTTTTTCTTTTAGTTTTTAATTGTCAATGTTTTTATGCGTAATTGTTAAACTTAATTTGGTTGTTTTTTTTAATGACACAAACATATTGGAAAAAGGTAACATCAATGAAAGAGGCTGATCGGAATGCTGTGCTACCAGGAAAACTTTTTCTGATATTGCTGTTATGGTGTTTTCTTTCAAAAATTAATTAATCTCATTGGTTTACATTTTGGTTGCAATTAGGTGGCGATCATTAAGTCATAAAATGTTGTTTTGGAAGTTTATGTTATATTTTTTTCAAATATTGAGAGCGTTAAATATAATGTCTGAGCATACGCAGTCAATGTCCTCTCACTCAGAGTATCACCATAAAAATGGCAAAATGAAAGAAGAAGAGAGGGAACTTTGTGGGCATGAAAAAAGGGAGAGAACTACAATACCAGTCCCATTTTCACTGTGGGGAGGAAAAATGAACCCTTTTCACCCATCGCGGATACTCATTTTCATTTTTTTCCCTTTAGTTTTTTTTGCATTACTGACGTTATTTCTCGCTGTTCATGAAGTTAATCTTGAAATGAAGGGTGGAGATAACCGTGTGATTTTTTCATCCGTGCCAGGCCGTCATATGCCCGGTCTTGCTGAGAGCCAGGATCTGCTTCCTGGCAAGATGATGATCACCACGCACGCCCTGGTACCCATTGTAACCGCTCTCTGGCAACGCTATCTGCTACAGGCCTTCCCGTTTTCTGTCGCGCTATCGTGTCTTCTGCTCATGGGCTGGCGAAGCAACTGGATAATAGCGGCACATTTGTATGCAGGTATGAGGCGTGGGGGATTCAGTGTGATGTATCAGCCTGTCTTTGAAGCGCAGGGAGGATGCTGCATCGGGGCTGAGGCGTTGCTACGCTGGACGCGAATAAATGGGACGAGCATTCCACCGGATGAATTTATTGCCGCGGCAGAACGTGCAGGGATGATTATTTCACTTACCCGTCATTTGTTCGCGCTTATTGCCCGTGATATTGAGACATGGCCGATACAGAATAATCTCAGGCTAAGCATTAACCTTGCGCCCATTCAGCTGATCGATCCCCATTTCTATACGGATATTGTCGAATTACAAACCGAGCTAGCGAAAAAAGGTTTTCGCATCATGCTGGAAATAACAGAACGCAGTGATATCAGTGATATTTCTGAAACCGTTCTGGCTCTGGAAAGGCTGCGCGAAAGGGGGATTATGGTCGCGATTGACGACTTTGGTACAGGCTATAGCGCACTGTCATGGGTACAGCAATTACCCCTGGACTGCCTGAAGATAGACAGAGTATTTGTTGAGAGTGTTAAAGAAAACCGGGGAGATACGCGGGTACTGGAAGCCATCATTCACCTTGCCCGGCGAATGAATTTAACCATGGTGGCTGAGGGTGTCAGCACGGAGAAGCAGCGCAGCTGGCTGGTGCGAAGAGGGGTGCATTACTTACAGGGTTACCTCTTGGCACACCCCCTCAGGAGCCGGGCGTTTGCCGCCTGGCTGTCCGGCGTTCCAGAATAATTTGAGTCATCTGGCAGAATTGATGGAGTCCGAATGGTTACTGACATTATTGCAGAGGCGCTCGAAAGCGCCGGGTTTTACCGCCGGGCAGCCCGGCGCTGGCTGGAGGTATTTGACCAGCGAAAATCGACGACCGAAAGGGATTGGATTCGACAACGGCGCAACCGCTGCCTTCTGCAAATGGAAAAACCGACACGAAATGACGTGAGTCTCCGTGATGTGGGAAAGGCTGCGACTGAGGCGCAGCGGAGGATGGGGATCGCTCCATCCTTTTCACAAGCGCTTCGGAAAAGCAAATAGTCCCCTGATACAAGGATTGAATGTTCGACAATCCGGGAATAAAAATTATTTTTGGCAGATATCCGCACTTGATTGCGTCTTGCTGCACATCCGCATTCTTACGTACAGTCAGGAGTTTTTTGTATGAAAATGACCGTGTTTCCAGGCTCGGACAGCTTACTATCACTGGGGCTTAATATGCTAACGTTGACAACGGAAGTTAAAAACGGCGGCGAAATACACTACCTTATTGTCAGTCTGGAACCCTGGAGTCTGCGCGAGATCCTTAATACAGAACGAATAGAAAAACATAAGGGCGGTCCGGTAATTATTATCACCGACAAAAGGATGCTGCCCCTGGCAAATTATTTCCGCTCACTCGACGGTCACGTTATTACCGTCTGGGAAAAGAGCCAGTCGATGGCACGTATGCAGGTTTTAGCTGGTCAAGCATCTTGCCATTTTTTTGCTGAATCTTCACTTGTTCCAAAACTAAGTCCGGGTGAGTTTTTTGCCCTGCGCGGTTATTTTAATGAGAATCCCGCCTCTGAGCAGGCTGTACTCATGGGAAACTGTAAAAAAACGGTTTATGCCACGCACTTAAATATCATGAATAAGTTCAGAGTAAGAAAGATGTCTGATCTGACGGCGGGACATTCGTACCGAATTTTTAATCGTTATCGAAAGGTATTTTAATGAATTTCTGACGAAATTTTTATTGACCCGCAGCGAGTCAGACTGTGAATAAACAGTATCGTATTTTAACTGCTGCCATCTGTGTAACTGCTCTCCCCGATAACCTCCTGAAAATCAAATAATACAATTTAACAAAAAAGTCAATATAGAAAACTAAAAAAACCAATTTAAAATTGGTGGTATTTTTTGTTTTTTGCGAGAGAGATTAATCGGGTATCTTAAGGAAATTATTGGAATTCATGGTCTCATTCTCATAAGGTTTTTTATTTATGATTTTTAACTAAAAGCAAGATCTTGTTTTTAGATTTTGAAATGAAAGGGTTTATTATTTTATTTTTTATGCGCTGTAGGAATTATTATCGGAAAGGATTCTGCCTTGTGTGCTTTGGTTTTAGCAACGGGCGGTAGCGTCTTTTTCATTTATTAGGGGTTGATAAGTAGAGTGAAAGTATAGGCTGGTTGTTTCTATGATCTGTAAGTAATCTTTTTAAATAATATTATTGTGGTTTTAAGTAAAATGTTTTCGAATTTTCGTGGGGGGTTCTGTGGGATGTTTAAGGGGGGAGTATTATTATTTAACGCAACGCAGGAAGATCCCCATGTTGACAGAGGTTCACCGTGAAAATTGTATATTCAAAAGAGAGGGTTGCCATTTCCTTGGCACTTTTAGATCGTTAAAGCAGGCATGTCAGTTCGCACGTATTCGTGATCCAGGTATCATTGCCTGTCCCCACTGTGTTAAGGAAGAAATAATTTTATCCCGGTAAAAAGAATTACTGCTTCAGTTCCGAATGGGGTAAATGAAAAGATACACGGGGAATGATGGGGTGAAATATGCGTTCTGAACGGGATGACTGAGTGAAGAAAACCCTGATTCTACACTGACTGTGGAAGCGCTAGCCATTGCCTTGGAGGTTCGGGAAAAACAGATTGGTTTACTTTACTGCACCACACGGATCAGACACGCTGCCCCTAACCTGAAATAGCTGAGGTTTTAGAGTTAACCCCCTAAGCTCTTCCTGCTAAATACTTAGCGCTAGCATTTATGCCCTCTGGTCATATATATGGGGGTTTAATAAAAACCGAATGTTATACATATTTATTTTTCCGAAGAAAAAGTGAATATTAATTACATTTTTTTAATTTAATTTATTGCGTTTTTTGTTGGGGTAATAATGAAAAATCATAAGAGAAGTAAATTTATCTGTACATGTGCTTTCTTTTTAGGGGGGGCTGGCACGCTTTCCTTTGCTACAGCTAAAATAATTGATTTTCCTGCCGATGGTTCTGGCTATGAACTCCAGTCACATTCCGGAGCAGATGGCGCCGATATGAACGATGAAATTACAGATGAAAGTGGTGGCGATGGATTGCCAGCTTATGATTTTTCTTCCAACTCCGAAAAGCCTGAATATAATAAGTTGACTGCTAGTGCTGTTACTATCTCAGGAGGTAATGGTGGTGCTGGTGCAGATAATATGAGCAATTATCTATCTTCAGGCGCAGGTGGAGCCGGAGGTAATGCAATTAATGGGAGTTATCTAACTGTTACTAATAATGGCGGCACATTATCTGGTGGAATAGGGGGAGACGCTGGCGGAGGCCTTGGCAGAGATATGAATATAGGGGCCGGTGGTAAAGGAGGAAGTGCAATAGTCGGTAATAACCTCATTATTAATAATAACGAAGGCGCTCGACTCCTAGGTGGTGAAGGTGGAAAAGGCGGAGATGTTCTTGGTCTCTCGACCAGTGGCTCAGGCGGGGCTGGTGGGGTAGCCGTCACAGGGAACAGCTCAACTATTATTAATAGTGGTGCTGTCCAGGGAGGGAACGGGGGTGTTGGCGGTGATGGCGGGGTTGATGTGTTTGGGTCCGGTCTTAATGGCCCCGGAGAGGGGGGAGCGGGTGCGACAGGAGGAGAGGCTATCAGTGGGGATAGCTTAAATATCGTCAATAGTGGAACCATTACCGGTGGCAGCGGAGGGAGAGGTGGTTCTGGATCGACGACCACGACAAGTAACGGTGGAAACGGTGGTAATGGAGGGGATGCCATCAGGAGTAGTAACCTGACCATTACCAACAGTGGAACCATCAATGCCGGAACGGGTGGCACTGCAGGTAAAGGTCATGGCGGCAAAGATGGTACTAACGGGAATAGCGGCGCCGCAATACGAACAACGGGCGGTATTAACAGCCTGATCATTAATATCGGTTCCGATATCACCGGCGATGTGGTTCTCTCTGATACAACATCCTCTGTTGCCAACACCCTTTCGGTCATCAGCAATGCTGCCACTACCATTACCGGTAATCTGACTGCCGGGGCCTATACCGGCGTTACCCTGTCCGGTAAGACGCTCACCCTCACCGGGAATGCCTCCTTTGCCGGGAACACGTCGCTTACCTTCGGTAATCTTACCGGGGACACTGCACTGAAGGCCGACTCACTCTTACTGGACAGCACCACGGCCCTGCGGGGAAACATCAGTAACTGGCAGCAGGATACCTACACGCTGGTCAGCACCACCAACGACATTAGCGGATTTTCGGCCGGGGGCGTCTCCAACAACCTGTTGACAGTGGGAGCAACGGACTATGCGGAGATGTCTCTTTCAGATGATGGAAAGAATATTATTTACGGCCTGAAATGGTATAACACCGCCGGTAATGGCTATGGCACCTATGACCTGAAAGACGGCGCAGTACTGACGCTAGGTACAACACTTGCCGACAACATCAGTGGTGCCGGCAGCGTATGGGATGGCAAATCGCTGACGAAGGCTGGCAAAGGGACGCTGGTTCTGGCGAGTCAGAATACTTACACCGGCGCCACCACCGTGAGCGGCGGCACCCTGAAAACCGGTGTTGATAATGCCTTTGCGTCGACCTCCGGCGTGACGGTGGCAGACGGCGCCATCCTTAACCTCGGCGGTCACAGCCAGACCGTAAACACACTCAACAACAGCGGCACCGTACTGATTAATGACGCCGGCGCAGGCGTGCTGACGAAAGTAGTGACCCTGTACGGTGACATGATTAACGGCGGCCTGGTCGTGATTAATAACGGGGCCACTAATGCCGGCCAGACGCTGGCGGTTGACGGCGACTGGACCGGCAATGGCGGGACCGTCTCCATCGGGACCGTACTGGGCGGTGATGGCAGCCTGACGGATAAGCTGGCCATCAGCGGGAAGGCTTCCGGTACCACCTATGTCAGGGTCGCCAACGAGGGCGGCACCGGGGCGCAGACGCTGGAAGGGATTGAGGTCATTTCTACCGGCGGCTCCACGGCTGATGCCTTTGTGCAGAGCGGGCGCGTTGTCGCCGGCAGCTATGAGTATCACCTTCAGCAGGGCAGCGCCTCCGGCACAAATACAAATAACTGGTACCTGACCAGTCAGAGCCAGAATGAACGCACCTACCGCCCCGAGCGGGGGAGCTATGCAAGCAACCTGCAGGCGGCCGCCACGATGTTCGACATGCGACTGAAAGACCGTCAGGGCGGCAGCTTCTACACGGACCCGGCTACCGGTGAGCGTCATGAGAGCAGCATGTGGGTGCGCTCGGTGGGTGGCCATACTGAGGGGCGCCTGTCAGATGGGCAGTCGAAATACTCGGCTAACCGGATGGTGTTCCAGCTGGGGGGGGATATCGTTAACGGTAGTCTGGCCGCTGACGATGCCTGGCGCCTTGGCCTGATGGGGGGCTACGGTAAACAGTACAGCAACACCCGCAACAGCCTGTCCGGGTACGGCTCAAAAGGCTCGGTATGGGGGTACAGCACCGGTATCTACGGTACCTGGTACCAGAATGCGAAGGACAAAACCGGCCTGTATGGGGACAGCTGGCTGGCCTGGAACTGGTTCGATAACTCGGTTAAGGGCGATGAGCTGGCGTATGAGAAGTACAAATCCAAAGGGCTGACCGTCTCACTGGAAACGGGGTATGTCTTCCATGCGGGTTCATATCTGACGTCAGGCGGGATGGAAAACAACGTCTACGTGACGCCGCAGGCACAGGTGCTGTGGTCCGGCGTGAAAGCCGACGATCATACGGAAGCGAACGGGACGAAGGTGGAGGGCCGCGGTAGCGATAACGTACGGACCCGCCTTGGCGTGCGCCTGTCAATGACCGGTCAGAGTCACCTTGACAAAGGCACCGTGCGTCAGTTCGAGCCGTACGTGGAAGCGAACTGGGTGTACACGGCGAAGGACTACGGCGTGAAGATGGGCGACAGCAGCGCTTATCTTGAGGGGCAGCGCAACGTTGCCGAGCTGAAAACCGGCGTAGAGGGGCGCGTGAGCGAAAACCTGAGCGTGTGGGGCAGCGTGGCGCAGCAGCTGGGTGCTGACAGCTATCAGGACACGCAGGGCGTGCTGGGCGTGAAGTACGCCTTCTGAGCAGCCTGACTGAGTTAAGAAATCCGGGTATGAACAGGCGCCTTTGCGGGGCGCTTGTTCAGCCGTACCACATCGTCCAAAATTCTGGATTATTCAACGAACCTCCTTTAGTTGGTTTTTTAATTTTTTTAAGTGGTTTGATAATTATTTGGAAAATTGTTGTAATTTATGCCCTTATAGTTAAGATAATATTTCGTTGCTATAGTTATGTTGTAGATAAGCTATGGCCGAAAAAGGGTTGGGTTATTCTGTAGTAGGATTTCTTATATATTGCTATGATATCGCAATATTTTTGGTTTTATAAAGATATCAAAAAAAAGCATGAAGGTATTACCGATGAAGAATAAAATAATGGTTCTGAATAAAATTAATGAATTGCAAAATAAAATCATCAATAATCCAAACTTCATGCTGGCGATAGATAAGCATTGTGAACTCATCACAAAAGAATTTTCTAGTAAAAAATTATTCTATAAATTTATTTTTAAAAACAACAGGTTTTTAATATCAACTATACTGGCTTCTCATTTCTACCACAATGAAGAATCTTTTCTGTCTGATGTGAAATCAGAGTGTCTAAAATTAGGCGCTGCAAGCTCAAATACAATAACAAGTTTATTTGCATTTATGCAAATAAACGGAAGTATCAGGGTGGTTAAAAGTCAAACTGATAAAAGGAAGAAGAGATACTACATCACTGAAAAAGGGTGTGACATTTCGTGTAAATTGATTAATACAATGGTACCCTCACTCAAGATGCTGGATGACAAACTGGAAGTGAGAAATATTGATGGGTATCATGATTCCTCTCGTTTTTTTAATTCATACTCAGATATCTATATGTCAGGGGTTCTATTGATAAATTTGGTTGAGAATTCAAATATTTTTATTGATAAGGACTCTGGTCACATGATTATGGTGACTCTATTCAAAATAGGTTGTGATGAGGCTCATTTTGATGAAGTTACACTTTTGAAGTATTCTAAACAATGTGGGATATCCCGCACTCATTTTAGAAGCGTTTTACTGGAATCGGAGAAGTATGGAATGATTAAAGTACTGGAGGGTACTAATCATATGGTGGTGACAGAAAAATTTAAATCGATGTTTTTATGCTATATGTCATATTACTTTTCCTTTGTGCAATATGGGTTTTCCAAATAATATGTCAAGTTATGTTCTTTGTGGTAATGAATTACATTACTCCCAATGCTAATCACTTGGTTTCCAGACTTATAAAGAACCGTTCCATCGAACGGTTATCCCCGTAATCTCCCGACTACTCTTGTCTATATTATTAACATATGAGCAGTATACGGGCACACCATGTTTAATCCCTGAATCTAATCCGCCAGGTTACTGAGCGGGGCTATTGCGTAGCCGACGCTTCAGGCCCTTCGACGTATCGAAGCACCGTATTTATAAATCGCTCTGTTCAGTAAAACCTTTTAATAACGAGCATCAGGTTGCGGATTGATGGGATCTCGGAACGGAAATTATCAGGTTGAAAGTGCAGCCTGGCCGTTCCGGTGCTGCGCATAAAGGTGATTATTGTAAATACAGTGCGTGTAACGGGTTGTTACTGCCTGAGGAAGGTAACTGTTACGCCGTTTTTCCAACTAAAAGGAATTGATGATGAGTAATAACCGCAAACGAAACGATCCGCGCAGAACCCTACAGGCGGTGCTTATCTCCGCCTGTTTTGTACCACCGTCGATGGCCGCGGTTCAGCACACCGATGGTGACGCCACACTCCTGGCCGGGCCCGGAGTCATTACGCTCGATGCGACGGACGCCAATGGTGTCCTTCAGAACGGTAATCTGACACCTTCAACCAGCAAAGGCAACGTGGTGTACGTCACCGGAACGCCCGCTAACACAAACACAGTATATGGCGTGTATTGCTCCAATGCCGCCGACTGCGAAGCGGAAAACAATACGGTGATCATGGATGCAGGCTCCGTTCGTAGTCTTTACGGCACTCGCAATCTGCGTACAGGAACCAATGTCAATACTGGAACCGTAAATCTTTACGGGGGAAGCGTAGGTAACAGTGTATATGGGATATACCTATATACAACGGCTAGCGCTAACTCTAATTCTTACGCGAACGCCTCTGGAATGGTAAATCTGTACGGCGGGTCCGTGGGTGGTAGCGTATACGGTTCGTCCGCTTTGGCCGCCGTGAATTCTGCTGCAACTACTGCTACCTCTATTGCTCATGGAAAAGTGAATCTCTACAGCGGCATGGTTAAAGGGAACATTTATGGCGCGATGGCGGCCAATTACGCCCCCCTTTCATCTATCTCTGAATCCACCGCGACTGGAGAGGTTAATCTCTATGGCGGTACGGTCGGACGTAACGTCTACGGTGCTTATTCTTCCGCTAAATTTACCACTAACGCTGAAGCTACGACCATAGCACACGGTATGGTCACCATCGCGGATGATGCGAAACTGCAACGTGAGGACGCTAATGGCACGATTACCTATACCTCCGAAGTCTGGGGTGGGTATCTGGACGGCACCACCACCTACTATGACGTGTTCAGCGGTAACACGCTGAACATGCGCTCGGCTCCCCTGACGGTGACCAGGCTCGGTAACTTTGAGTACTACAACTTCGCGATTAACGACCACAACAGCAGCGTGATTAATAATGCAGATTCCGCGCTGGTGACCGTGACCTCCGGGCTGGTGAACAACGACACTGTCAGCAAAAATGATGACGGTACGTCGACCACCACGACCAATAAATCCAGAGTGAAGCTGACCGGCGTATCCGGACAGCGAACGGTGAACGCTGGGGACACCATTAACCTGATCAAGCTCGCTAGCGGTGCAACGGTTACCCAGGGCGGCACCAGTGCCAGCACGCTGGGGGACTTTTTTGACCTGACGGGCCGCGGCAATACCATTAACGTGGGTCTGGTGAAGACGGCGGAGGTGAGCTACAGCACCACGGCCGATGCCGTGGTGGCAACCATTGGTAAAACCTCGGGCATCGGCGCCACCGTGTCTGATGAGCGCATCAGGCGCAACGTCACTCCGTTGGCAGAAGGGCGGCTTGCCGCGCTGCAGGGCGTGACGCGGGGGGCGGACGCGCTGCAGCGCGTGATGTCTGCCCTCGATACGGATGTGGGTGTCTTCACGCCAGTGGCCATCCTTGACGGCGGCAGCACGCGCTACAACAGCGGTTCGCATGTTGACAGCCGTGACTACCGCTTTGTGGTGGGCTCCCGCTATCAAGCAACCGAAAGGCTTTCCGGCGCGCTGGTGATGGAGTACGGGCGCAGCAACTTCGATACGTATAACCATTTTGGCGCTGAGGATATCCACGGAAATGGCAGGACGTATAACGTCGGTCCGGCACTTTCCGGCCGCTACAGCCTGCCCGTGGGCCGCGATACCTTTTACATGGAAGCGGGCCTGCGTGCGGGGAGGGCCAGCACGGAATACGGCTCCGGAGACATCATCACCGGCGGTGGAATGGCGGCGGCGTACAAAAGTCGCGCGAACTATGCGGGTGGCTCGTTGGGTACAGGCTACGTTTATGCGCTGAACGGGCAATATGGACTGGATTCGTCGGTGCGCTACTTGTACACAAGGCTGGGCAGTGACAGCGTGGATATTGACGGCGATACGGTGAACTTTGGTTCATCAGTCTCCTCCCGGGCGCAACTGAAAGAGCAACTGAGCTATCAGGCGACGAAGCAGGTTGTGTGGACGCTGGCGGGAATCTATGAGTACGAGTTTGCGGGAGACGCGAAGACAGACTCATATGGTGTGGGTATTGACGCGCCGTCTGTGCAGGGGTCAACAGGGATAATGGAGCTGGGGCTAAAGACCACGCCGGTGGCAAGCCATCCTGAACTCGGCATTGACCTGTCGTTCCGAGGTTACACGGGGCAACGAGAGGGGGTGAGTGGTTCGATGACTGTACAGTATAACTTCTGAGTGGGATTACCGGTGCAGATAAAGGATGGAGTGTTATGCCTCATTTGGGGGCATGGTTAGGATTCGGGATCGTCCTGTTTTCATTTTCTGGTGTTGAGTATAGGGCTGTTTGCTAACTATTCCCTCTCATGAAAACCTAAAAATATCGATCGGTTGAGTCTTTCTCGTATATATAAAGGGATAAATTTCCGAAAAGCTGATTTTTAATTAAGTGTGACTTGTTTTCACTAAGATTCTATTTGTTATTAATGAAAGTTCTGGCCTGTCTGGTAATGGCCGACAGGCCGTCATACACGTGGGGAACGTTGAATTTACGGGGGGCGATACTCAATATTCTGTTGGAAAAAAGTTGCGACATATAATGAATCTGTTCTGTCAAGGTGCTAAATACCATTTAGAAAATCAAAAATTGGTGATATTAAATTTTTTCGCGGAGCCCTGTTTATTCTTTTCATCCGCCACTTTTAAAAGTAAGGTGTCGGCGACTGAATCTGAGTTCGCTTCCCTTGACAAATCTATCCTTCCGTACTTTATCGGTTTTATTCGGTAACACTGCAGACGCAGACTAAGTGTTTTTTACCATACGCCGGCATGACGCCATTTAAAAAATACTGCTATGCCTGTCATCACTGAAAATCAGGCTGGAGTATTTGCAGGAGCAGGAAACAGGAGAATGATAATAATGAGAAACTTAGACACTACCATACTGCCGCGCGAGATCCTTCTGCTACTGTTTATCTCAGCCCTTTTTGTGCCCTCCGTAATGGCGGAAATCAAGCATACCGATGAGGATGCCAGGCTGGTGGCCGGACAGGGGGTTATTACGCTTGATGAGAAGGATCCCCAAACAGTACTTAATAATAATAAGGATCTGATCCCCCAAAATCTTAGTGGCAACGTGGTATACATTACCGGCGCGCCTGCAGGCGTAAATACTGTTTATAGCGGGTATTGCTTCAGTAATACCGACTGCACAGCAGAAAATAACACACTTATTATGGACGATGGTGCCGCTCAGACGGTCACCGGAGCTGATGCTACTGCTAACGCTTCAGCTAACACTAATGTAAACACTAGCGCCAGCGCCAGCGGAACGGTGAACCTGTACGGCGGTACGGTGACGGGTGAAGTCAGAGGTGCTTACGCTAAGGCTTACGCCAGTGATAGTGCTATTGCTAATGCTGGCGCCAGTGGAACGGTGAATCTTTACGGCGGTAAGGTGGGCGGGAGTGTCTTCGGCGCGAGCGCTAACGCTGACGCTAATGCTGATGCCAGCGGAACGGTGAATCTGTTCGGCGCTTCGGTGGACAGGGGGGTTACCGGCGCGACTGCTTACACTCGCTCTTACGCTAGTGCTAACGCTAGTGCTAACTCTAATGCTACCGGAACGGTGAATCTGTACGGCGGTACGGTGAAAGAGGATGTCAGAGGCGCTTACGCTTTCTCTTACGCCAGCACCAACGATACCGCTAACGCTACCGGAACGGTGAATCTTTATGGTGGCACAATGAGTGGGAATATCAACGGCGCTTACGTGACCGCTAACACTAGCGCTAACGCGAAAGGGATCGTGAATCTGTTCGGCGGTACGGTGGGCAGGAATATCTACGGCGCTAACGCTAATGCTAACAGTGGCACCGCGACTGCACACGGCACAGTAACCATTGCGGACGGCGCGAAGCTGCAGAGCGAAGACGCAAATGGTATGATTACCTATGCCTCTGGGATCTGGGGCGGATATCTTAACGGTAAAACGGCCTACTACGACGTCTTTAGTGCCAATACACTGAACATGCGTTCGGCGCCCCTGACAGTGACCACTCTGGGCAACTTTGAGTACTACAACTTCGCGATTAATGACTACAACAACGGCGTGATTAATAATGCAGGCTCGGCACTGATTACCGTGACAACCCTGCTGCTTAACAACGATACGGTCAGCAAAAATGACGACGGTACGTCGACTACCACCATCAATAAATCCAGGGCCAGGCTGACCGGTGTATCCGGTAAGAAAACCGTCAACGCGGGGGATACTATTAACCTCATCAGTCTTGCCAGCAGAGCGAAAGTTACGCAGGGTGAGAACAACACCTCCCTGAACGATTTTTTCGACTTAACCGACAGCGGCAACGCCATTAACGTCGGTCTGGTGAAAACTGCCGAGGTGAGCTACAGCATCACCCATAACGCTGTGGTGGCCACCATCGGTAAAACCACGAATACCGGGGCCAGCGTATCTGAAGACAGGGTAAAACGTAACGTCACGCCGCTGGCCGAGGGACGCCTTGCCGCCCTGCAGAATGTCACCCGCGGGGCAGATTCGCTGGAGCGTGTTATCTCCGCACCGGACGTCGATACCGGTTCCTTTACGCCCGTTGCCATCCTGGACGGGGGAACCACGCGCTACAACAGCGGTTCGCACATCGACAGCCGTGACTACCGCTTTATGGTGGGCACCCGCTATCAGGCAACGGAGAGGCTTTCCGGTGGGCTGGTGATGGAGTACGGGCGCAGCAGTTTCGTTACTCATAACGGCGTTGACTCGGGTGATATCCGTGGAGACGGCAGAACGTATAACTTCGGCCCTGCACTCTTGGGGCGCTACAGTCTGCCCGTGGGTAGCGATAGGTTTTACGGGGAGGCCAGCCTGCGTGCAGGTCGCACCAGTACGGAGTATGGCTCCGGTGATATCGTGACCGGCGGCGGGACGGCGGTGTATTACAAAAATCGTTCGAACTACGTCGGCGGCTCAACGGGGGCAGGGTACGTTTACACCCTGAACGAACGCTACGGTCTGGATACGTCGGTTCGTTACCTTTACACAATCCTGGACAGTGACGGCGTGGTGATTGACGGGGACAGGGTGAACTTTGCTTCATCCACCTCTTCCCGTGCACAGCTGAAAGAGCAGATGAACTACCGGGCAACGAAGCAGATAACCGCGACGCTGGCTGGCATCTATGAGTATGAGTTTGCCGGGGATGCGAAGGCGAACGCCTACGGGGTAGGCATTAATGCGCCGTCGGTAAAGGGGGCAACGGGGACGATGGAGCTGGGTCTGAATACGCGGCCGGTGGAAAGCCATCCTGACCTGGGGCTGGACCTGTCGTTCCGGGGCTATACGGGCCAGCGTGAGGGCGTGAGCGGCTCCGTGAGGGTAAGGTATGACTTCTGACTGGCGGGGCATGATGCCCAGTGTGTTGATAGCATAAAGGGAGATTAATATTATCGAATCAGGCTATACACTCATTTATAACCGCACAAGCAGCTTGATGTGGGTAGGTATTGATTGAGTTCTGTGGAGCTGAGCTAGAGGAGATTCAATGATTCTGGCGGGAAAACAAAAACGGACCTCCGTGGAGGTCCGTTGATATGAATTTGGTGCCCGGACTCGGAATCGAACCAAGGACACGGGGATTTTCAATCCCCTGCTCTACCGACTGAGCTATCCGGGCAACGGGGCGCATTAAACCTTATGCCACTGCCAGCGTCAACGGCTTTATGGTGAAAAGCCGACTGATTGCACTCTTTTCCACCAGTCTGTTGTGAAAGCCCCTCTTTTAGCCTGTTTTATCACCCATCCTGATTCCATTTTCTGCCCTGATTTATGCTGGCTGTTGCCCTTTATACGCGATAAAACCGGGTTATTAGGATTATTCTTAATACTGGCATGAAACTGTCACAATCGCCTGTCAGGCTGGGGCTAACTGAGGATTACTGGCCGCGTATCATGCACTTAGACTTACCGCCTTTAACACCCCAACGTCTGCCATCGCCGCACCTTACCGCGCGCGATCTCTGTATTGAGGTGCCTTTTGTCACACCGGATGCCGATAATCTGGCCGTGATGGAGCTGTTTACCAAACAACCGTCACTGACCAGCCTGCCGGTGGTGGAGCAACGCCATCCGCTGGGGCTGATTAACCGTCATCTGTTTTTATCGCAGATGTCGCGGCCGTTCTTCCGTGAACTGTATGACCGCAAAAGCTGCATCGCCTTTATGGATAAAATGCCGCTGGTGATCGATGCGGCCAGCACGCTGGATAGCGTGGCGCAGCAAATGGTGGCATCGGGCGATAAGTCACTGACAGATGGCTTTATTCTCACCAGTGCGGGTGAGTATATCGGCATCGGGCTGGGTATTGATCTGATCAAAACTGTCTCGGATCAGCAGGCGCGTCAGCATCAGCAAATTATGCAGAGCATTGAATATGCGCGGGTGATCCAGGAAGCGATGCTCGACCAGTCACAGCGCTTACTGGTGCAGCAGCTACGTGATAGTTGCCTGTGCTGGCAGCCGCGTGACTGCGTTGGCGGTGACTTTTACGCCTTTCACTCCTTTCCTCACGGCTGGCTGCTGTTAATGGCAGATTGCACCGGGCACGGCGTACCGGGCGCGTTTATGACGGTCATCCTCTCTTCGGCGCTGGAAAAGGCGCTGACGCAGTGTGAACCGGAGCAGCCGGAGCAGTTACTCCAGCATATCAATCGCTACATTAAACAGACGCTGGGGCAGTTGCAGCAGTCGGAGCAGACCTCGTTGTCGAACGACGGCTGTGATGCGCTGGCGCTGTTTGTTGATACCCGCGAAGACCGCATGATCTGGGCCGGTGCGCGTATCTCCGGTTTTCTGCTCTCGACGGTGAGCGAGCAGGCCATTCTGCTGAGCTGCGATCGCATGGGCGTGGGTTACACCGATACCCCGGTGGACTACGAGTGGGCGCGCCATGAACTGCCGCTGAAACCCCAGGATCTGTTCTTAACCTTTACCGATGGTCTGACCGATCAGATCGGGGGCGAACGGCAGATTATGTTTGGCCGCAAGCGTATTCAGGCAGAGCTGGAACGCAATCGGACGCGCCCGATGAGCGAGCTGGCGGAAGGGCTTCAGCAGACCTTGCTCGCCTGGCAGGGGCAGCAGCTGCGGCGCGATGATATGACATTTTTAGGGTTTCGTTACTGATGAACCGGGGCAACGGGCACAAGAGCACTATGAATACTGATCCGATAATCAGCGGGCTGCTGGCGGACACGCCGCACGATGTGGTGGCGCTGCGTTACACCGGTTTTTTCTCCCAGCACAATATTACGGCGATGGGGGAGGTGATCCGCCTCTATCTGGAGCAGAACGAGGCATCGTTTGTCACCCGGCGTAAGCTGTTCTCCACTTTTGTGGAGATGGTGCAAAATATCCTGCGCTACTCCTCAGACAGCCGGGCGCTCTGCAAAGATAATGACGAAATGCGCTTTGGCGCGATCTGTTTTGGTCTGCATGACGGTAAGTATGTGCTGGAAAGCGCTAACCTGGTGCGACCGGATGAATCCGCGCGCCTGAGTGAATGCCTGCTGGCGCTGCGCAATATGAGCGCGGAAGAAATTAAAGTGACCTACAAGCAGTCACTGCGTACAGAAAGTCCGGCCTGGAGCAAAGGGGCGAATATCGGCCTGCTGACTCTGGCGCGGGACGCCAGCCAACCGCTGGAATTTACTTTTCACCAGGTTGCATCGACGGATCTCTCGGCGTTCTACCTGAAAGCGACTATCTGACAGGGCACACCTTAGCTATGAACAACATCTCCATGCCTGCAACCAGCAGCACTCCCGCCGTGGACTTTGATTTCGCCAGCGGCAGGCTGTCGCTCAGCGGGGAATCCTGGCCAGAAAATGCCGCCGCTTTTTACCGTCCGCTGATGGCCGCGGTGGAAGAGTGGCAGGGCAGCGCCTTTTTCCGCAACCTCAGCCTGGTCAGCATCCATGTGGCACTCAGCTACTTCAACAGCTCCAGCACCAAAATGTTATTCGGCCTGTTTGGCGTGTTGAACGAAGCGGCAGTCAACGGGGTTCGCACCGAGCTGCACTGGTATTACGACAGCGAAGACGATATCTCCGAAGAGTTCGGTCAGGAGCTGAGTATCGATTTTTCAGCAATCACCTTCCATATGCATCCGGGGGGCGCGGAATGATGAGCATCGATGAGCTGTTCACGCATGAAAATGCCATTCTTGAACAGGCGCGGGATATTGCCGCACGCGAGCACCTTGATGCGGAAACCTGTCGTGCGGCGTTACTGACCCTCAGCGGCCACTATCAGCGCATGATGCGTGAGTCGTGGCGCCTCATTTCCCGCAGTGACCGTGCTGAGCGCGAACTGACGCTTCTCAACGAGCAACTGCGCCAGCTGGCGTTACGGCTGGAGTACGAAGCCACGCACGATCCGCTGACCGGCGTGTATAACCGCAGCGCCATCATCAACCAGATCGGCAGCGCACTGCATCAGGATGACGCCTCCCTGATCCTGCTCGATATTGACCATTTCAAAGCCATTAATGACCAGTTCGGCCATCCCACCGGCGATGCGGTGATCAGTGAACTGATCAAACGGATTGAGAACTCGGTGCCAGAGAGCGGCAGTGTGGGGCGCGTGGGGGGCGAGGAGTTTACCATCCTGCTGCCGGGGACCAGCATGGGGCAGGCGGCGGTGGTAGCCGGTTATATTCATGCCTCGCTGAATGCGTCCGTGCTGAACTCCCTGCCGGATCGGTTGGTGACCGTCAGTCTGGGCGTCAGCTGGGGGGCTTCACGCAGTAGTTTTGACACCCTGTATGCCGAGGCGGATGCCGCCTTGTATGAGGCGAAGCGTGCCGGACGTAACCGGATTCATTATGCCAGCCAGCGTGCCGCCCTGGGATAAACCCGACATTTTTTTCTGCGGGTATCCGCTATTCTGCCGGGCCACTGGCATTGAACCCGGTACTAAAAAATGCCATTATTGCGCAAATTTTGACAACCCCGTCATCCCTGCACACTGAGGTCACCGCCATGAGAGGTTCACTGCTGTTGTTCAGCATCTGTAACCCGCATCTGCCGATGCAGCCTGGTCGATCTTATTGCTGTCATACCTTGTCGATAAATTCTCTCACCATGCGGTGAGGTCTTTCTACGCTTAACTGTTGGCCATGCGTAAAAACAGACAAGATCTGATTTTACTGATGTCTATCGGTTGAAGCTGAAGTCATTCTGCTGAAAACCCAACATGACTGTTCGCCGGGAACGCGTGCGCTTTGCTGCCGTTCCTATTGCTGTGCCTCTGGCACCCACTCATCCTTGACCGTTAGGGATTTGTGCATGACTCCTCTTAAAATTGCAGCCAGCACCACTGTGGCAATCCATCTCCAGACCGGGCGCGAAGTCGTTACGCTGGATAATACTGATTTCACCGATGTCGCCGCGGTGGTTCTGTCCGTTTCTGACTCACGCTCAGGCGTGCTGGCGCTGCTGCGTCATACCGGTTTTAACCTGCCGGTGTTTATTGCCCTCGACGATGCCGCGCAGGCGGTTGACCTGCCTGAAGTTGATGGCGTGCTGACGGGGGAAGAGGGCGATGCTTCGCTGCTGGAAACCGCCGCAGCCGGGTATCAGGCCAGGTTGTTACCGCCGTTTTTCCAGACGCTGACCAAATACGTGGCGATGGATAACACCACCTTTGCCTGCCCGGGGCATCAGGGCGGTGAATTCTTTAAAAAGCATCCGGCCGGACGTCAGTTCTTTGACTTCTTTGGTGAGAACGTGTTTCGTGCCGATATGTGCAACGCTGACGTGAAACTCGGTGATTTGCTGATCCACGAAGGTTCAGCCAAACATGCGCAAAAGTTTGCAGCGAAAGTCTTCAACGCGGATAAAACCTACTTTGTGCTGAATGGCACCTCCAGCGCCAATAAAGTGGTGACCAATGCGCTGCTGACCCGTGGCGATCTGGTGTTGTTCGATCGCAATAACCATAAATCTAACCATCATGGTGCGCTGATCCAGGCCGGTGCGACGCCGGTATATCTGGAAACTGCCCGCAACCCGTTTGGGTTTATTGGTGGCATTGATGCGCACTGCTTTGATGAAGCCTATGTGCGTGACCTGATTAAACAGGTGGCACCGGAACGTGCCGGGGATGAACGTCCGTTCCGTCTGGCGGTGATCCAGCTCGGCACCTACGATGGCACGGTGTATAACGCGCGCAAGGTGCTCGACAGCATCGGCCACCTGTGCGACTACATCCTGTTTGACTCCGCCTGGGTGGGCTATGAGCAGTTTATTCCCGTGATGGAAGCCTGTTCGCCGCTGTTGCTGGATCTGAAGCCGTCCGATCCCGGCATTTTTGTTACGCAGTCCGTGCATAAACAGCAGGCCGGGTTCTCGCAGACTTCGCAGATCCACAAGAAAGATAACCATATCCGTGGCCAGCAGCGTTTTTGCAGCCACAAACGCCTGAACAATGCGTTTATGCTGCATGCATCTACCAGCCCGTTCTACCCGCTGTTTGCTGCGCTGGATATCAACGCCAAAATGCATCAGGGCGAAGCGGGACGACGTCTGTGGCATGAGTGCGTGGTGCTGGGCATTGATGCACGTAAGGCGATTCTGGCGCGCTGCGAGATGATTAAGCCGTTTATTCCCGATGAGGTTGACGGCAAACCCTGGCAGGATGCGCCGACGGCGACGATCGCTTCCGATGCGCGCTACTTCAGCTTTGCACCGGGCGCGTCGTGGCATGGCTTTGGCGGTTATGAGAAAGATCAGTATCTGGTCGATCCGTGCAAGCTGCTGCTGACCACGCCGGGCATTGATGCTGCCAGCGGGAAATATGCCTCTTTCGGTATTCCGGCAACGATTCTGGCGAACTATCTGCGTGAAAATGGCGTGGTGCCGGAGAAGTGCGATCTGAACTCCATTCTGTTCCTGCTGACACCGGCAGAGAGCATGGAGAAGATGGCGAAGCTGGTGGCGAAACTGGCCCAGTTCGAACAACACATCAAAGAAGATGCGTTACTGCGCGATGTGCTGCCGACGATCTACCGGAAAAATGCGGCGCGCTACGAAGGTTACACCTTGAAGCGACTGTGCCAGGAGATGCACGACCTGTATGTCAGCCATGATGTGAAGGATCTGCAAAAGGCGATGTTCCGCCAGCAGAGCCTGCCAAAAATGGTGATGAACCCGCAGGATGCCAATATCGAATTTATTCGTGGCAATGTGGAGCTGGTGCCCATTTCACAGGCAGCCGGACGTATTGCGGCTGAGGGGGCGTTACCGTATCCACCAGGCGTGCTGTGTGTGGTGCCGGGTGAAGAGTGGGGCGGGGCCGTGCAGCAGTATTTCCTCGCGCTGGAGGAGGGCATTAACCTGCTGCCGGGCTTCTCGCCGGAGTTGCAGGGGGTGTATGCCGAAACCGACGAGCAGGGTGTTAAGCGTTTGCAGGGATACGTTTTGGTGTAAAAAAACCGGGTCGGGCGTGCCCGACCCCTACTAAACGCGGTATCACTTGGCAGCATTGCGTGCCCGACCCCTACGAAATGCGGTGTTATCTTGCCGCGTCGCGTGCCCGACCCCTACTAAACGCGGTGTCATCTGGCAGCATCGCGCGCCCGACCCCTACTAAACGCGGTGTCATCTGGCAGCATCGCGCGCCCGACCCCTACGAAATACGGTGTTATCTGGCAGCGTCGCGTGCCCGACCCCTACTAAACGCGGTGTCATCTGGCAGCATCGTAGGGGCGAGGCATGCCTCGCCCAGGTGTGTATCCGACCTCAGGTATTGAGCGCTTCTTCCCGTGCCTGGCGCACAATCGCTTTCGCGATCCATTTGCCAATATCCTGCAGTTCGTCGTTATCACAGCCCCAGATATCTTTCATCACCAGAAAAATCTCCGAACCGTAAACCAACGACAGTGAACGCACCACGCGATCCATCAAATCGGGTGTCAGCTCTTTGTTGAGCGGTTCCACCACCTGCATCAGCATCGCTTTGCGATTTCCGCGCACCAGCTTCTCTTTCAGTGGCACGGCATCAACCGACTGCGACTGCGCCCACTGCGTCAGCGACAAATGCAGCGCCGCACGCAACGTTCCCTCGTGTTTCAGCATACGCGGGAAGGCAAAACTCAGCAGCTCATCAATGCGTGCGTTGGCATCTTGCTGAGTGGGCTGCCAGTTTTTGATGGGGCTGAGTGTTTCAGACACAATGGCCGAGACCAGCGCACTCTGCGTGGGGAAGTAGCGATAAGCAGTGGCGCGTGACAGCTGTGCCTCCTGCGCAACTTCGGTAATCGATGGAAATGCGCCGTTATCAAACATCTTCATCGCGGTATCAATTAGTAAGCGGCGCGTTCTGGCTCGTGTTGATGTGAGCCCCAAAACGCTAGCGGAATCCCTTTGCTCCACAATAACCTCATTATCCAGTTTAACCTGTTTCTTTATCGGGCTGGTGGGCGTGACAGCACGTTCACCAGTGTTGACAACGGGGGGCGGCCTGCGCCATTCCCCGCTGTTATAAGCGTAGTCAAAACTCGACGAGACTCATATTTCATTCAATTGATTTATCAATCTTGAAGGTGCTACTGTGAGTTTTCCAGACTCAATCTCTTCAGTGATTCAAAGTTATTTACGTTTTTATATCAAGATTATCAACTCTTTATTGATCTAAATAACAGGTTATCGTAACGCCCATGAAAAATGATACTGGATCTATCTACGTTGTTGCTACAGCGGATACTAAAGGAAGGGAACTGTTTTATGTGCGCGATCTGATTGCTCAGGTCGGCGTACCCGTGGTGACAGTTGACCTGTCTACTCAACCACTTAGCCGCGCTTTTGAGGGGAATATCCCGGCCGCCATGGTGGCGGATTATCATCCCCAGGGGCGCGATGCTGTCTTCTGTGGCGACCGCGGTAAGGCGATTAACGCCATGGCACAAGCTTTTGAGATTTTCCTTAGTCAGCGTAATGATGTCGCGGGGATTATTGGGCTGGGTGGCTCAGGCGGTACGGCGCTGATCACACCAGCGATGCAGGTGCTGCCCGTCGGTGTACCCAAGCTGATGGTTTCCACGATGGCCTCTGGCGATGTGTCTGGCTATGTCGGTGCCAGCGATATTGCCATGCTCTATTCTGTGACCGATGTCGCCGGGCTGAACCGGATTTCCCGCCGCGTGCTGGGGAATGCCGCCCACCAGATTGCCGGCGCAGTCCGCTTCCCACTTCCTCCTGATGAAAATGATAAACCTGCCATCGGCCTGACGATGTTTGGCGTCACCACGCCGTGCATAGAGGCCGCCAGTGCCGCGCTGGAAGCCGATTATGACTGCCTCGTGTTCCATGCCACCGGCAGCGGGGGGAAAGCGATGGAGAAACTGGCAGACAGCAATATGCTGTCCGGGATGCTTGACCTGACAACCACTGAAGTCTGTGATTTGCTGTTTGGCGGTGTGCTGGCCTGCGATGAAGATCGCTTCGATGCGCTGGCCCGCAGCAGGCTGCCTTGCGTGCTCTCCTGCGGGGCGCTGGATATGGTGAACTTTGGTCATCCTGCCAGCGTGCCGCAGAAATACGCCTCACGCCTGTTCTACCATCACAATGCCCAGGTGACGCTGATGCGTACCACCGTGGAGGAGAATATTGAGATGGCACGCTGGATCGCTGAGAAGCTGAACCGCTGCGAAGGGGAAGTGCGTTTTCTGATCCCTGAAGGGGGCTTTTCTGCGCTGGATGCGCCTGGCCAGCCATTCTGGTCGCCCGAGGCCAACCAGGCGTTTATCTCCACGCTGGAGGCAAGCTGTATACAGACCGCACAGCGCCAGATTATTCGCCTGCCCTGGAACATCAACGATCGGCAGTTCGCCGCTGAAGCCGTTGCTCAATTTCGCCAACTGGCGTCGAAAGGAAGATAACCATGCCTGCTTTTAGCCGTCAGCAGCTGCTGACGAAATTCAGAGAGATGATTGCCCGTCGTGAACCGATTATCGGCGGCGGCGCGGGCACTGGGCTGTCAGCAAAATGCGAAGAAGCCGGGGGGATCGATCTGATCGTGATCTATAACTCCGGGCGCTACCGGATGGCCGGACGCGGCTCCCTCGCCGGGTTGCTGGCCTACGGCAATGCCAATGAGATCGTTGTTGATATGGCCAAAGAGGTGCTGCCAGTGGTGAAAAATACCCCGGTACTGGCGGGCGTGAATGGCACCGATCCTTTCTGCAATTTCGATAAATTCCTCGATGACCTGAAAGCCCTCGGCTTTTCCGGTGTACAGAACTTCCCGACCGTCGGGCTGATTGACGGTAACTTCCGCGCCAACCTGGAAGAGACCGGCATGGGCTACGGCCTGGAAGTGGAGATGATCGCCCTGGCACATCAGAAAGAGATGCTGACCACGCCCTATGTGTTCAGCGCCGCCGACGCAGAGGCGATGACCGCCGCGGGTGCGGATATTATTGTGCCGCATATGGGGCTGACCACCGGAGGGAATATCGGTGCCTCGACGGCGTTGCAGTTGAAGGACTGTGTGCCGCTGGTGAATGCCTGGGCCGCAGCCGCTAAAGCGGTGCGCGAGGACGTGATCGTGCTGTGTCACGGCGGACCGATCTCCAGCCCGGAAGATGCGCAGTACATTATGGATAATTGCCCGCAGTGCGATGGTTTCTACGGCGCCAGCTCAATGGAGCGCCTGCCAACCGAAGTGGCACTCACCGAAACCACACGTAAGTTCAAGAATATCAGTCGGTAATACCTCACCCGAGATTCCCCAGGCGCAGCTTACTGCGCCTTTTTTATGCGTAGCGCTGCGCAAGTCCAGGCATCTGACATTGCGTCAACGTCATTGAAGTGTATTTTGACTTCAAAAAATGACTTCAAGGATGATGCAATGAGGAATAGAATAGCGGCATTAAGAAAACGACATCGGGATACGTTGCGGCAAATTTTTACCCGCCCGATACCCACGGATCTGAAGTGGCAACGAATAGAAACCTTGATCATTGCTCTTGGAGGTGAAGTCCGTGAAGCACAAGGATCCCGTGTCAGGTTTCTGCTTAATGGCTCACTGGCACGTTTTCACCGCCCACATCCGTCACCGGAGACAGATAAAGGGGCGGTAGTGGCAGTGAAGGAGTGGCTGGAAGAGACAGGAGTTGAACCATGAATAAAGTGATGGCTATACCTAACGTGATGGTGATTGGCGGCCAGCCTGCCGCAGTCAATTTTGTTGCTGAGCTGGGCGCGTTTCGCGGTAAGTTTCTTGGGTTATCGGGTTACTGTGATTTTGTCGCTGACAGTATTACAGGGTTAAAGTGCGAAGGTGAAATCTCCCTGCGTGATTATCTGGCGGACTGCCATGAGAGTGGCATCGATCCCTATGAGCATGAGGAGAAAGTGAAAACCTTCACATTGCGCTATCCAGAGTCTTTTGGCGAACAACTGGCACAGGCCGCCGCAGAACATCAGCTCTCGCTGAATAGCTATATTGTCGCGGCATTAAGCGCGCAAATGAAGAAATGTTGAGGTGAGTCAGGGGCGACCTTTATTGCTGGTCGCCCCTGGCCGATTCATTAATAGCGGTGGTAGCTCTTCTGCGCGTTGTTAACCTTAGACAGGTAACGACGCGATTCTGCCGACGGGTGACTGGTGGTCAGCTTCTGGTAGACCTCAGCAGGCGACAGGTTGTTAATCGCGCTGAAGGCACGGTCTTTATCGCTGGAGAACACCCGCAGTACGCTTCCTGCACCGCCGTTATAGGCGGTGATCACCGCATAGCGGCGCGAGGTGGTGTTATTGATACCGGCCAGGTAGTTGCCCTGTAACAGAGACAGATAGGCGGTGCCCGCATCGATATTGTTTTCCGGGTCGAGCAGATAACTGCGGCTTGGTTTGCCCCATTTCCCTTTCATCCGGAACACATCCACCCCGGCGGTATGCTGTACCACCTGCATCAGGCCCAGTGCATCCGCATGGCTGACTGCATAAGGGTTGAAGCTGGATTCAATCTGCATGATCGCCAGGATCAGCGACTGATCGACGCCATAGCGCTCGGCGGCTTTGCGCACCATCGGCAGATACTTATGCGCGCGTTTGTCGAGGTGGTTTGGCACCATCGGAATGGTGACCGACCAGATCACATGCAGACCGGAATTACGGCGTTGCAGCTTATTCTGGATCAGATAGTCAGCAAAGCTGGCGGCGCGCCCCTGCCAGCGGATCGGCTGGCCGGTATTATCCAGCACCTGGCCATACAGCAGCGGCTCTTTACTGATCTGAATATCTTTGGCGTCGGAATAGAGATCGACATTACCCGGATCTTCCCCGATCAGCAGGGTGGTGATAATCGCCTGACGCAGACTGGCCGTCGGATCGGTTCCTGCGATCGTCTCGATAGTGATGCTACCGGCATCAAAGTTAATGTGGCTACGGGTGTAGTATTGATCGCTGTACTTCACATAGTCTTTTGGACCGGCGATCAGGACTTCATTCATTCCCCAGATATTTTCGATGTTGTGGGCAAACTGTCCCATCAAAATATCAAAACCGTTGGTGTCTTTAATCCACTCTTCATGAGAGGCGTTTTGCTTCTTGCCTGAGCAGGAAACCAGCAACGGCGCAATAATCAGCAAACTTATCAGTTTTTTCTTCATTTTCTCGTGCATCGCCCACAATTTGAGAGGGCCTCATCAGTGAGGCCCAACGACTTATTCTTCCGGCGGGGTATAACCTTCGATATGAACCTCGTGGCCCTCGAACAGGAATTTAATCATCTCTTGTTCCAGTAGCTTACGGTCATCAGGGTTCATCATACTGAGTTTCTTTTCGTTGATCAGCATGGTCTGTTTCGCCATCCATTTTGACCAGGCTTCTTTTGAAATCTCGTTATAAATGCGTTTGCCTGTATCCCCAGGGTACAACTGGAAATCCTGCCCTTCGGCATCACGTTGCAGGAACGTACAAAAAATGGTTCGGCTCATTACTCTTCCTCTTCTGTTACGCGAGCATTCAACGCCATCTGTTGTGGCTGGCGTAACTGCTGTAGCAGGCGCTCTACCGGCGCGGCCAGCCCCACGGCGGGCGGCTGCGCTAAGTTATACCAGAGACCCGGCACATCATCCATTGCCGCACGGGCAGAAGGCAGCTCAAGCCACATTGGCACAATATCCAGATGGAAATGGCTGAAGGTATGGCGGAAGGCGATCATCTGCTGCAGTTTGCTGTCATCAAGCCCGCGCAGCCGCAGTGCCTGGCGCAGTTCTGGCTCAGTGCTGTACTGGGGAAAACAGAACAGCCCGCCCCACAATCCAACCGGGGGACGCTGTTCCAGCCAGACATCCTGCCCTTGCTGCATCAGTAATAAGAAGCCGGTGCGTTCCGGAATGGTCTGCTTCGGTTTTTTTCCCGGGTACTGCGCCCAGCTATTATTTGCGTAAGCAATGCAGCCGAGATTAAGCGGGCAAATTTCACATTTAGGTTTCGAGCGGGTACACACCATCGCGCCGAGGTCCATCATTGCCTGGTTAAACTGGCTGACGCCCTCCGCGGGGGTGACATCTTCACTGATTTGCCACAGGCGCTTTTCCACCTCTTTCTTACCCGGCCACCCACCTACCGCATAGCAGCGGGCCAGCACGCGTTTGACGTTGCCATCCAGAATCGGGAAGTGCTTGCCCAGCGCCAGAGAGAGAACCGCGCCAGCAGTGGAACGCCCGATGCCGGGCAGGGCTTCAACCTCTTCCAGGGTTTGCGGAAAAACACCGCCATGCTTTTCCACCACGGTTTTCGCTGCTTTATGCAGATTACGCGCACGGGCGTAATAACCGAGACCGGTCCACAGGTGCAGCACTTCATCAAGCGGGGCGGCAGCGAGGTCGCTGACGGTAGGAAAACGTGCCATAAATCGTTCGAAATAGGGGATAACGGTTGCGACCTGCGTCTGTTGCAGCATCACTTCAGAGAGCCAGACCTTATACGGTGTTTTCTCTAGCTGCCACGGCAGGGTTTTACGCCCATAGCGCTGATACCACTCCAGTACCTGATGTGAAAACTGCGCTGCCTGCATGTTGTGAATCCCCGTTCTGCCAATCTGAAAACCAGGCAGGGATTCCAGCACAGAGATTAAGGGCTGTAAACCGGATAATCACTGCATTTGATTAACTGCTGCGAGACGCTATGCTGTCAGCGTATTTTTTGGCAGCGATACCCTTCATACTTCATTGCCGCCTTCCTGCACCAAAAGTAGGCCCCCTGAGGGGACTCGAATTATTTTGGGTCTATACTGCAAACCAGTTACGCAGGCGTCCCTGCAACAGGCGGCCTTTATGTTTTCACTTCCTGAAGGCATAATGCCCGCTTTCTACAGTGCACAGCCGCAGGCAGAATCATGAAAAACGATGTTATCTCACCGGAATTTGACGAAAATGGCCGCGCTATGCGCCGGATCCGCAGCTTTGTACGTCGCCAGGGCCGTCTGACCAAAGGTCAGCAGCAGGCGCTGGAGACACTGTGGCCGGTGATGGGCGTTGAGTATCAGCCGGAACCGGTCGATTTAACTGCTCTGTTTGGCCGTGACGCACCGCTGGTGCTGGAGATTGGCTTCGGTATGGGCGCTTCGCTGGTGGCGATGGCTGCCAGCAATCCGCATCAGAACTTCCTGGGTATTGAAGTGCATTCACCGGGCGTGGGTGCCTGCCTGGCGACGGCGGAAGAGGCGGGCGTCAGCAATCTGCGGGTGATGTGTCATGATGCGGTTGAAGTGCTGAATCTGATGATCCCGGATAACTCGCTGGGTATGGTGCAGCTGTTCTTCCCGGATCCGTGGCACAAGGCGCGCCACAATAAACGCCGCATCGTGCAGGTGCCGTTTGCCGAACTGGTATTGCGTAAGCTGAAGCTGGGTGGCGTGTTCCATATGGCGACCGACTGGGAAGCCTATGCAGAGCATATGCTGGAAGTGATGAGCAGCATTGACGGGTATAAAAACCAGTCGCAAGAAGGTAACTGGGTGCCGCGCCCGGAATCGCGGCCGTTAACGAAATTTGAGCAGCGTGGTCAGCGTCTTGGCCACGGTGTATGGGATCTGATGTTTGAGAGGGTTAAATAATGGCTACACAACGCAGTCGTCGTCTTCGTAAGAAAATGCACATTGATGAGTTTCAGGAGTTAGGCTTCTCCGTGGGCTTTACCTTCCCGGAAGGCACCAGCGAAGAGACTATCGACAGCACTGTTGATGCGCTGATCAACGAAGTGATCGACGCTAACGGCCTTGCCTTCGATGGCAGCGGTTATCTGCAGTGGGAAGGTCTGATCTGCCTGCAGAAAATCGGCAAATGCACCGATGAGCATCGTGAGCTGGTTAAAAACTGGCTGGAAGCGCGTAAGCTGAACGATGTGAAAGTGACCGAACTTTTCGACGTTTGGTGGGATTGACGGTCTGACCGCAACAGAAGGTCAGACCCTGCGAAAGTGGGGTAATCGCGCTGTAGAGGCCGATCATTTTTTCGATCGGCCCTCCGGGATGACCACATAAGGGGGGGCGGCCATGTTTGTGGTTGCCCCTTTTTCATATCAAGGAGACGATTTATGCGTAAAGCGCTTTTGAGTGGTGCATTGCTGCTACTGGCCGCCGGCCAGGCACAGGCGGATTACCAATGCAGCGTTAATCCTCAGGACGATATCATTATCAGCCCGAATCAGGTCGAGGTCGTTGGCGCCAGCGGGAATCTGAGCATCTCCCCTGTGGGTGATGTACAGCGTAATGGTAAAGTGGCGAATATTGATGATGCCACACGCCAGAAAGCTATCGATTATCAGACTGCGCTACGCCGTGATTTGCCGTGGATTGATAGCGGGGCTAAACAGCGTCTGGAAAAAGGGCGGATTGCGCTGGACCGCGTTATTGTTCAGAAACTGGGGCAGAACAGTAATGTGCGTCAGCGTCTGACCACGCTGGACGGGCAGCTGAAGCAGCAGATGAACCGTATTATCGAGCAGCGTAGCGACGGTTTAACCTTCCATCATAAGGCGGTTGAGCAGGTGCGTCAGGATGGCGAGCGTCTGGTACAAAACGCGATGGGTGGGGTGGTGCAGGACAGTCTGAACGAGATGGGCAGCAAGCAGGCAGGAAACGGCGATAACCCGTTGCAGGCCATTATGGGTAATCTTGGTGGTTTACAGCAGGCGATTCAGGCCGAATGGAGCAATCAGGAGCAGGATTTCCAGAACTTCGGTCATGAAGTCTGTAATCGTGTGACCAGTCTTGAAGGCCAACGCAAGGCGTTGATTGCCGGGTTGAAGTAAGCGTTTATGCCGGGCGCTGCATGCCTCGCCCTGGAGGGATACGTGTTATTGCGTCCGGGCGAGGCATTCGCGTAATTTCGTAGGGGTCAGGCATGCCTGACCCGAACAGCATTACTCCGCTAAAAACAGCTCCAGCAGCGAATTCAGGAACAATTTTCCCTTCTCCGTAATCTGCCACTCTTCTGCCGTTTCCGTCAGATACCCTTTGGCGAGGGCGTCATCGATCTGCGCGCGAATGGTGCTTTCCGGCAATCCGGTATAGCGCGTATATTCCTCACGCGGTGCGGCTTCCAGCAGGCGAAAACGGTTCATAAAGAATTCGAACGGCTTCTCGGCATCGGCCACATTGTGGCGCTTATCGAGATATTTACCCGTCATAAAACCGCGCGGATGCTTGGTTTTAGCGGTGCGGATAATGGTACCGTCCGGTTGAGTCAGTTTACCGTGAGCACCGCAGCCAATACCGAGGTAATCACCAAAGCGCCAGTAATTGAGGTTATGCTCACAGCGGTAGCCGGGTTTGGCATAGGCTGAGGTCTCATACTGCTGATAACCTGCCGCTGTCAGCAACGCATCGCCCTGTTCGAAAATATCCCACAGGTCATCTTCATCTGGCAGGCGCGGTGGTCGCGAGGCAAACAGGGTGTTTGGCTCGATGGTTAGCTGGTACCAGGACAGGTGCGGTGGATTGAGGGCAATCGCCTGGCGCAAATCGTCCAGCGCCTCTTCCAGCGACTGGTCCGGCAGACCGTGCATCAGATCGAGGTTAAAGCTGCGCAGCCCGAGGTTCTCAGCCAGCTGCGCTGCCCGCTTCGCTTCTTCAGGCCCGTGAATGCGCCCCAAACGCTCCAGCTTGGCCGCACTGAAACTCTGCACGCCAATGGAGATACGGTTGATACCGGCGCGCTGATAGCCGCTGAAACGCTCTGCTTCGACCGCCCCCGGATTGGCTTCCATGGTGATCTCAGCCGTGGGTGACAGCGGCAGGCGTGCACGAACTCCGTCCAGCAGCATCTGCATCGCTTCACTGCTTAACAGGCTTGGCGTACCACCACCAATAAAAATGGTGCTGACTTCGCGCCCGGAAGTCAGCGGCAGGTCAATATCCAGATCGTTCAGCAGGTGCTGCACGTACTCTTCGTGCGGCACCTCACCTTTTAATGCGTGGGAATTGAAATCGCAGTACGGGCACTTCTGTACACACCAGGGAATATGGATGTACAGGCTTAACGGGGGCAGATTAACCATGTTTCATGGCGCTCAACAACAGCTCTAACGCCTGCCCACGATGTGACACCGCGAGTTTTTCTGCCTTGCTCAGTTCTGCTGCGGTTTTACCCAGCGCAGGAACGAAGAAGATCGGATCATAACCGAAGCCCCCTACGCCTGCCGCGCTGCGGGTAATTTCCCCGGCCCAGCTGCCGTGAAACACCAGTGGTGTCGGATCTTCAGCATGGCGCAGATAGACCAGCACGCAGTGAAACTGCGCCTGACGTTTCCCGTCCGGCACCGATTCCAGTGCCGTCAGCAGTTTTTCCAGATTCTGCTGGTCGCTGGCATCAAGCCCGGCATAGCGCGCTGAGTAGATCCCCGGAGCGCCACCCAGAGCATCGACAGCCAGCCCGGAGTCATCGGCAATGGCCGGTAACCCGGTGATGGCCGCCGCATGGCGCGCCTTAAGAATGGCGTTTTCAATAAAGGTCAGCCCGGTCTCTTCGGCAGACTCCACGCCCAGTTCCGTTTGCGCCACGATATCCAGCCCAAACGCGGCTAACAGGTCAGCCAGCTCACGAACCTTTCCGGGATTGCCGGTGGCGAGTACAACTTTTTGCATAGTAGATCCAAGAATATTATTAATTTATAACGTTTTAACCGAGAATTTTGCCCTACAGGAAGGCGGCAACTGAGTGAATCCCCGGGAGCTTACTGTAGTAAGTGACCGGGGTTCACAAGGGCAGCCAACGCATCTGTAGGGTAAAAGACGACAGTTAAAACTGGGCCCAGCCGGGGATGTATTCTAAGCCCAGGAAATTCAGCATATACAGAATCAGAATCACCGCCATTGCCGAGAAGTCGATACCGCCCATCGCCGGAATAATACGGCGCACAGGTGCCATCAGCGGCTCTGTTAACTGAATCAGCACGTAATCAACCGGGTTACGCCCCTGGCTGACCCAGCTCATCAGTGAACGCACGATAATGACCCAGAAGACCAGCACACCCGCCGCTTTCACCAGGATCACCAGACCCAGGTAGAGGAAAATTGGATCCGGCACGAACAGGCGCAACGTCACCGGCCCCAGCAGCACGCTGACGATATAAGCCAGCAGTAATGAAGCCGTATCAAGCGGCCCGATAGACGGGATGATGCGGCGTACAGGTTTAACGATCGGTTGGGTGATTTTCACCACAAACTGTGAGAATGGGTTGTAGAAGTCACACCGTGCCCACTGCATCCAGACGCGCAGTAACAACACTTTGATGTAAATCGCAATCACCGTTGTGACCAGAAAGATCAACGCTAGCATGAGGTTCCTCAGTTGTTGTGATGAACGGCGGTGTGACCGTAGTCGCGCGCGCCGAAAATTGCGGTGCCGATACGCACCATGGTACTGCCTGCCGCGATTGCGGCATCCATATCGTCACTCATTCCCAGCGAGAGGGTATCCACGCCGGGATAATCTTGTTGCAGCTGTTGAAACGCTTCGGCCATCTGCTGACATACCGCCAACTGGCGCGCGTAGTCGGCTTCGGGTGCCGGGATAGCCATCAATCCGCGCAGTGTGAGACGCTGCAGATCGGCTATCTGCTGTGCCAGCGCGGGCAGGTCAGCCAGCCTGATACCGGATTTACTCTGCTCATCGCTGATATTGATTTGAATCAGGACATTAAGCGGAGGCAAATCGTCAGGGCGCTGCTCGTTGAGGCGGCTGGCAATGCGCAGACGGTCAACGGTATGGCACCAGTCAAAATGCTCGGCGACCAGACGGCTTTTGTTAGATTGCAGCGGGCCGATAAAGTGCCAGGTCAGGGCAGAATTTGCCAGTAGCTGGATTTTATCCACGCCTTCCTGCACATAGTTTTCGCCAAAGCTACGCTGCCCGGCTGCCACAGCTTCTTCGACCGCGCTCGCAGGTTTGGTTTTGCTCACTGCAAGTAGCTCAATCTCGTGTGGATCACGCCCGCATTGTGCCGCCGCCGCTGAGATCCGCTGGTGGACTTGCTGTAAGTTGTGCTCAATCGAAGTCATAGTCAGGGATGAAATATGGATATTGAGGAAATAGTGGCCCTTAGTGTAAAGCATAATGCCGGGGATCTGCACCTTTGCAGTGGTCATTCTCCATTCTGGCGCTGTGATGGCCGTCTGACAGCGATTGACGGCGAGCCTGAGGTGCAAAATGCATGGCTGGAAAGCGTGGCACAGCACTGGCTGAGCGCGGCCCAGCAGCAGGAACTGGCGCAGCAGGGGCAGGTGGACTTTGCCTTGACGATGCCAGAGGGTGTGCGCCTGAGGGGGAATCTCTTCCGCCAGCGGCACGGTCTGTCGCTGGCGCTGCGTCTTATTGCCCGTCACTGCCCGGCAATGGACGTGTTGCACCTGCCGGAGGTGACACGATCGTTGCTGCACCACAAAGAGGGGTTAATCCTGATAACCGGTGCCACCGGCAGCGGCAAGTCCACTACACTGGCGGCGCTGATTGGCGAAATTAATCAGCATCAGCAGCGGCATATCCTGACGCTGGAAGACCCGGTGGAATATCTGCATAGCAGCGCACAGTCGCTGATCCAGCAGCGTGAGAAGGGCCTGCACTTCAACGGCTTTGGCTCGGGGCTTCGTGCGGCACTGCGTGAAGACCCGGATGTGATCCTGCTGGGCGAACTGCGTGATGCAGAAACCATCCAACTGGCGCTGACGGCCGCTGAAACCGGGCATCTGGTGCTGGCAACGCTGCATACGCGTGGCGCAGCACAGGCTGTGGAGCGGCTGGTGGATGTGTTTCCCGGCAATGAAAAAAACCTGGTGCGTAGCCAGCTGGCAGGGAGTTTACAGGCGGTGATTGCCCAGCGTCTGGTGCAGGCAAAAACGGGCAGGGTCGCGTTGTTCGAGGTGCTGGTTAACTGCCCGGCGGTGGCGAATCTTATCCGCGAGGGGAAAACGCATCAGCTCCCGGCGCTGTTGCAGACGGGCAGCCAGCTGGGAATGCAGACGTTTGAGCAGAGCCTGGCGGAACGGCAAAGATTGGGGGTATTGAGTTAATGTTGTGCCGGGAACGGGCGAGTGATGCCACGCCCCTTCGGCGGGAGGGCGATTGTGTAGGGTCTGGCATGCCTGACCCGTTTAGCTCATTTACGTGTAATGGTTCTCGAACCAGCTTTCCAGAATGATGACCGCAGAAAGCGAATCGACGCTGTCTTTGCTCAGGGCGCGAAAACCCCCACGCTCAAACAGTTCAGCACGAGCTTCGACAGTGCTAAGACGCTCATCATGCAGCTCAATCTGTACGCCAAAACGGCCATGCAGACGGTTGGCGAATTTACGTGCCCGTACGGTCAGCGGTTGTTCGGTGCCATCCATATTCAGCGGCAGGCCCACCACTACGCGGTCCGGCTGCCACTCTTTCAGCAGCGCTTCAATTTTGTTCCAGTCCGGTACGCCATCATTGGCTTTCAACGCTGTTAACGGGCGGGCTGTGCCGGTCAGTTGCTGGCCAATCGCCACGCCAATACTTTTCGTCCCAAAATCAAAGGACAACATGGTCATACTGCTCATCAGGCGTGTCCTGCTTCACTGGCGATATTATGGATATCGACACCCATACTTTTTGCTGCTTCGCGCCAGCGCTCGGCAATCGGGGTATGGAACAGGATATTGCTGTTCGCGGAGGTCGTCAGCCAGGCATTTTCCAGCAGTTCGCTTTCCAGCTGATCTTTTTCCCAGGCACAATAGCCCAGTGCAACCAGTACCTGTTCGGGTTGATCCGGCGTACCCAGCGTTTCCAGTACATCGCGGGATGTGGTGATCACCGTGTTGTCAGACACACGAATGCTGGAGGCAAATGTCCGTTGTGCGGAATGCAGAATAAAACCGCGATCCTCTGCCAGCGGGCCCCCGGCAAACACCGGTTTATCCAGTCTTGCGTCGGATTCACGTGGCTCAGGTGATATTTTTAGCTTGGTGAGAATGCCGTCAACCGTCAGATTTTCCATCGGTTTATTGACGATCAGCCCCATCGCACCATCATCATTGTGTTCGCAGATATAGACCACTGAACGTTTGAACAGCGGGTCCTGTAGCGTTGGCATGGCAATCAAAAAGTGATGCTGTAAATTCATACTTAGTGTTCTGTAGTCTGGTTAACGCCCGGGCGGTTCGCCACGGGCGTTAATGGGTGAGCGGAGGGCAGTCCGGCCCTGCCGCAACAATCAGGCCAGGCGTTTTTCAATCGCATCCATCAGCATGCCGGTGATAGAAATCGGGAATGCGGCTTCGATCTCGCGAACGCAGGTTGGGCTGGTCACATTAATTTCAGTCAGTTTGTCACCGATAATATCCAGGCCGACAAAGATCAGTCCTTTCTCTTTCAGGATTGGGCCAACGCGGCGGGCAATTTCCCAGTCGCTTTCTGTCAGTGGGCGAGCTTCACCACGGCCACCCGCGGCCAGGTTGCCACGGGTTTCTCCCGCTTTTGGAATACGCGCCAGGCAGTAAGGCACCGGTTCGCCGTCCACCACCAGCACGCGTTTATCCCCGTCTTTGATGCCAGGAATAAAGTTTTGCGCCATGCAGTAGAACTCGCCGTGGCTGGTCAGGGTTTCGATGATCACTGACAGGTTCGGGTCTTCTTTCTTGACGCGGAAGATTGACGCACCACCCATGCCGTCCAGGGGTTTGAGGATAATGTCGCCGTGTTCCTGCCAGAATTCGCGGATCTGGCTGGCATTACGTGTGACCAGCGTATCCGGGGTCAATTCGGCAAACCAGGCGGTGAACAGCTTTTCGTTACAGTCACGCAGGCTCTGCGGCTTGTTAACGATCAGTGTGCCTTTCTCTTCCGCACGCTCAAGGATGTAGGTGGCGTAAATAAACTCGGTATCGAACGGAGGATCTTTGCGCATCAGCACCACGTTAAGATCGGCCAACGCAATGTCCTGCTCGCTGCCGAACTCGAACCATTTGTCATAGTTCTGCTCTACGCTCAGCAGGCGGGTGCGGGCACGGCCTTCGCCACCACGCAGATAGAGATCGTTCATCTCCATGTAGTGAATTTCGTAACCACGGCGCTGTGCTTCCAGCAACATGGCAAAGCTGGTGTCTTTTTTAATATTGATGGAAGTGATCGGGTCCATCACGATGCCAAGCTTAATCATTCTTTCTTCTCCACTTAGAGCTATCTAGCCTGCAAACTGTCTGCGACGATTACGCTCAAGTATGTTTATTAGTTTTAGCCCAGGTCGCCAAAACGCACCTGCAGGGCGGTAATCGCCGTCAGGGCGGTGGTTTCGGTACGCAGTACGCGCGGCCCCAGCAAAATATCGGTGAAACCATGCTGTGCGGTCATACTGATTTCATCGGACGTGAGTCCTCCTTCCGGGCCAATCAGCAACCTCACGCGCTCAACCGGGAGCGGCAGTGTGTTGATGCTGTGTTCAGCTCGTGGATGGAGATTTAATCTTAACCCGTGATCCTGCTCTGCACACCAGGCGTCAAGTGCCATTGCTGGCCTGACTTCCGGTACGCTGTTTCGCCCACACTGTTCGCAGGCGGCAATGGCGATTTTCTGCCACTGCTGAATTTTTTTCGCCAGACGATCTGCATCCAGCTTTACGCCGCAGCGTTCAGAAAACAAGGGGGTAATCACATTTACTCCCAGTTCTACGGCTTTCTGTATCGTAAACTCCATCTTTTCACCGCGTGACATCACCTGCCCAAGATGCAGATGAAGGGGGGACTCGCGGCTGTCGGCGCGGGTTGCGATGATTTTGACACGCACATTTTTTTTATCTGCCTGAATAATCTCGGCGGCAAAAGTCAGATTTGTGCCATCGAACAATTCCAGGGCCTGGCCTGGCACCATACGCAGTACGCGGCCAACGTGGTTAGCTGCTTCTTCGCTGAGGGCGGTTTCACTTCCTGTCTCTAATGATTCAGGGTGGTAAATGCGGGGTATACGCATGGAAATCCTGTCAAAATGAATGCACGGATGCTGTGCAGTGTAGGTCAGTGATTTTACCGCTGGCAAGCCTGCTGTACATAAGGGTTGTGATTCCCCTGCACACGCGCAATGCGGCGGTCGCGTTCGCATTCCCACTGAGTAGCCGGGTACTGCTTATTCCATGCGGTCATCAACTGGGTTTGCTGTTTTGACATTTGCAGCTGGTACTGGTCACGCATATAGAACCAGGTGCGGGCAATCGCGCCACGGGCGCGCACTGGCGGCTCAGCCAGCTTATTTTTAAAATCGACCTTCATGGCGCACTGGCCGTACTGCGACTCGCCGCCGTTCCACTGGCTGTACATAAAGTTACCGCGATCGCCGTTTACTTCGCCGATAGACGGTTGCAGGTTGTGCAGGTCAGTTTCGATGCGGCGGTAGCCCTCATCTTTGGCGCAGTTTTTCCGGCCGCCGTTTTGCCAGCACTGGCGCTGGTGGCCGAAGCTCCAGGCCGGAACCACATGTTCCCACTCAATACGGCTGGCGCGGTTGGCGTTCTTACGCACCTGATAACCGCATGAGGCGAGGTCAGGAACGCCTTTTTTCCCCTGCCAGTGAATTTTACAGCCGCAGTAGAAAGTGCCGGGCGCACCCTCATTGATCTGCGCAGCATAAGCTTTCGCCTGGTTGAAGCTGTTCTGATGATAGTTATCCAGGCTGAGGGCATGGGAAAAGAAGGCGGGTAACAGCAGAGCAAAGGCCACAGAGGCTAAAATTTTGCGAGACATATTCCAGTAAATCTGTAATCCATGAAAGAGGCAGGGAGAGTAACAGATATGCAGGATATTACGAATAAGTGGCGAAGACAGGTGTCTTAAATTGCCTGAATTTCAATCATATCAGGCAGATTTTAAGATTTCTGGAAGTCACCGGACTTGAGGATGTCACCGCAGTGCAGACAGCGGTATTCGCTTTCACCGCGTACCACCCGGTTATGGCGTCTGACCGTCAGCTGATGCTGCTGACAACGGCAGAAATAGGGGAAGGCCCGGCTACGTACGGATTGAACTGCGAACTGATGGGTACGACGGGCGGGAACACCAAGGATGCTTTCCATCATCCATTTCCACTCTTTACCGTGGGGGGCAACGCGACCGAAATGTTTCCATACCAGCAGGTGGGCCAGCTCATGAGGGACAACTTCATCAATAAACGCCTGCTGATTTTCCAGCAGTAATACCGGATTCAGGCGGATTTCCCAGTGCTGTAGCCAGGCGGTTCCGGCAGCGGTTCCACGCTGCTGATAAACCAGTGCCGGTTCGGGATAGTCGCGCTCCAGACGCACATTGGCCTGCTGTAATTTTTCACGCAGCTGGCGCATCACGGCCTGTTGCAAAGCGATGGGAAGTCTCTGGGATTTCATGCAGGCAAGAATACGGGCCGACACCGGGCAATTCAAGTAGCAGTGGCATCGGCAGGCAATGCCCCCACGTTATAGACTAAGGTGTAAACGGTGATAAATTACGCCTCTTATCTGACACCATCATGGATGCGACTGCCTTGCGTGCAAAAATGAAGCTTCTGCTGATCGGGTTGTTACTCTCTGCGCTGTCGGTAGGGATACTGATCCGCAGCCAGCTGGACGAACAATATCGGTTACAAACGGCAGAGTTTGAGCAAATTGCCGCCAGCCTGACAAAATCACTGGCGCAGCATGATGCGCTGATGCCGCTACTGAACAATGATGACGGTTTCACGCTGATGCAGAAAAAATTTCCGCAGATTATTCAACTGGCCCCACTACCGGTCACCGGTAATCCTCAGGCTCAGGTGACGCTGGCTGCTCCCGGGCAATACTGGCTGAACAACCATTTTCGCCATATACGTTTGCTCATTGATGCCCGGCGTCTGATTAACACCCTGCCGCAGTTGGCGAATTTTCAGCAGGTGAGCCTGCTGTGGGAAGGGCAAAGGTTGTATCAGTCAGGCACGCCCGATAAGGGCACGCGCTGGCACTGGTCGCGTCAGCTTAACAGTGCTTCGCAGCCTTTTCTGCTGACGGCGAGCAGTCATCGCCCTTGGCATCTGCTTTCATGGGATCTGGCTGCCGCGCTGGTGCTGATGTGGGCCGTGGTGATCCTGACCGTCAGCAAGGTAATGCAGCAGAATCACCGTCGCAAGGTGGCCGATCTTCGCGTTCATTTTTTCGAGCTGACGCGCATGGACACGATCAATGAGATGACGGCGGGCATGGCCCATGAATTGAATCAGCCGCTGACGGCGGTCATGAGCTATAACCAGAGCGCATTGCGCCTGCTGGAAATGCAGCAGTACGATCGCATTCCTGCGGTGCTGGAGGCTTCCGTGCTCCAGGTACGGCGTATTTCATCTCTTTTGCAGGCATGGCGGGACAATCTGCAAAATCAGCCCGCCGAGCGTAAACCAGTGGATATTCGTCAGATTTGGCGACGGGTAGAAATGCTGTTAGACCGCGAACTGCGGGAGGCTGAGGTGAAAATCGAATACCGCTTTGCCAGCCCCCTGCCTGAGCTATTGGCGGTGCCGCTGTGGCTGGAGCAGATTTTTCATAACCTGTTGAGCAATGCGATTCAGGCACAGCAGGGTCAGGATAAAGCCTGGGTGAGCGTCACGGCACTTCGCGAAGGTAATGCGCTGAGGCTCGAGGTCAGCGACGGCGGGCCGGGGTTATCGGAGCAGGCACTGAGTCATGTTTTTATCCCGTTTTTCACCACCCGTGAAGAGGGGATTGGCCTGGGAATGACGCTGGCGGAAACCCTGATACTGAAAATGAACGGCCGCATTGAGGTGGCTAATCGCCCGCAGGGCGGGGCCTGCTTTACGCTGTGGCTACCGCTGGAGGTTGCATGACGCTATTGACGGTCTACCTGATTGACGACGACAGCGCTATCCGCGAGTCGTTTACCCTGCTGCTGGAAACAATGGGCTGGCAGGTTGCCGCGTTTGCCAGCGCGGGGGAATTTATTGCCATGCAGCAGCACAGCGCTGAACTGCATGGCTGCATCCTGCTGGATATCCGTATGCCGGGAAAAACCGGGCTGACGCTGCTGGATGAATTACAGCAGCAGGCGGTGTTGCTGCCGGTGATCCTGATGACCGGGCACGGTAACATCGAAACCTGCCGCCGCGCGTTTAAGAACGGTGCGTTTGAGTTTCTGACTAAACCGGTTGATGCCGACCTGCTCATTGAAACGGTCAGCGCCGCCTTCAGTCAGTATGAAAAACGCTATCAACTGAGCGTGCAGCGGCGTGAGCTGGCGGAAAAATTCAGCCAGCTGTCCGATCGCGAAGCGGAAGTGATGCAGCAGATGGTGGCGGGGCAGGCGAATAAGGAGATTGCCCAGACGTTGGGGGTATCGCCGCGCACCGTTGAAGCGCATCGCGCGAATATTTTCAGCAAGCTGGATATTTCTTCCCTGGCACAGCTGGTTAAAGAGGTTGAAATGCTTAACTTTCTGCGTCAGAACCAGGTAGTTTTACCTGGCGGGTATCGTAGTTAACCGAATACCCGGCGCGTTGTCTCCCGGTTAAAGTGCGTCCTGTCTTCTACGTACTTTCCGAGGTTTTACGATGAAACATTTTCTGCTTACCGCGTCACTGACGTTGGCTTCTTTCTCTGCTCTGGCGGCACCGGTGGCCGTTGAAAATCTGTCTTTGGCGCAGGCGAACCAGCTGGCACTGGCGACCATTCAGTCCTGCTCTGCCAGCGGTTACAACGTCAGTGTTACCGTGGTGGATCGTGCTGGTGTCACCCTGGCCGTACAGCGTATGGATAACGCGGGACCGCACACAGTGGAAGCCAGTCAGATGAAGGCGTACACCGCGCTGTCGACCAAAAACCCGACCAGTAAAGTGATGGAAGCGGCACAGTCCAATAAAGGTGCTGAGAATATGCGCGATATTCCTGGCTTCCTGCTGCTGGCAGGCGGCGTGCCGGTGAAATCTGGCGAGCAGACGATCGGAGCAATTGGGGTAGGCGGTGCGCCAGGTGGCAATCTGGATCAGCAGTGTGCGGAAGCGGCGTTAAAAGGGATGATGGCGAAGTAAGTCGAAAGGGAAATGTCGGTACGGGGAAGCCCGTACCGACAAGCGGTCAGTACTTAGTTACGCTGACCGATATTGCGCAGTTTTTTACCGCCTAACAGATTGCGTTCGATGTGCTCCAGTGAAACGTTTTTCGTTTCCGGGATCAGCCACAGTGTCAGGACAATAAAGAACAGGTTCAGCGCGCCGTACACCCAGAAGGTGTTGGCGTTACCCAGCGTGTTCAGCATGGTCAGGAAGGTGGCTCCGACAATCATGTTGGCAATCCAGTTGGTCGCGGTCGACACCGTGATACCGAAATCACGCCCTTTCAGCGGCTGGATTTCTGAACACAGTACCCAGATCAGCGGACCGGCACTCATCGCAAAACCAACGATAAACATCAGCAGCATCGCAATAGCGAAGTATTGCGCGCCTTCTGAGTGGATCCCCACGTGCAGCATGGTACCCAGCACGCCCATACCGGCAGCCATCACAATGAAGCCAAGGATTAGCGTCGGCTTACGGCCCCAGCGATCCACCAGACCAATAGCGATAAAGGTGGCCAGCACGTTGATCAGCCCGACAATCACCGTTCCCCACATCTGCTGGGTGGTATTGGTGAAGCCAGCAATTTCGAAGATTTTTGGCGCGTAGTACATGATGACGTTCATGCCGGTGAACTGCTGCATCACCTGCAACAGCACGCCAAGATAGACCGCGCGGCGGAAGTTGCTGTTGTCTTTGAACAGCGACCAGCCAGACTGCTTGATCTTCAGACTTTCACGAATTTCATCCAGTTCACGTTTAGCCTGTTCGCTGGTATCACGCAGACGATCCAGCACCCGCTGTGCGCTGCGGAAATCACCTTTCGCCGCCAGCCAGCGTGGGCTGTTAGGCAGGAAGAACACACCCACCAGCAGCAGCAGGGCAGGGATAGTGATCACGCCGAGCATCCAGCGCCATTCACCGGAGTAGCTGAAGGCAGTATCCGACAAATAAGCACCCAGAATACCGATGGTAATCATCAACTGGTACAGCGATATCATGCTGCCACGGATCTTCTCCGGTGCAATCTCAGACAGGTAAAGCGGAGCAGTATACGATGCGACACCCACCGCCAGGCCCAGCAGTACGCGGGCGACAATCAGCATTTCCGGGTTAGGGGAGAAGGCTGACCACAGGGAGCCGATAACGAACAGCACGGCCCCGATCATCAGGCTTTTCTTACGGCCGAGATAGGATGACATCCAGCCACTGCCGACGGCACCGATTGCGGCACCGAACATCATTGAACTGACTATCCACTCCTGTTGGTGAGGAGTCACGCTGAAGTCTTTCGCGATGAAGGGTAATGCGCCGGCAATAACACCGATATCCAGGCCGAACAGCAGGCCTGCCAGTGCTGCGAGGAAGCAGACAAACAGGGTCATAGCCTTGTTTGATGTCCTGCTGCGTTTTTTATTATCAGGCATGGTCGCCTCCATTAAGTAGTACCGTATGTTGTTGTTATAGATGTTAGGAAACCCTGGTACAGCAGACTGTGCTTCAGATCACATTAGTGTAATCGCTTACACTCTGGAAGTTTCTGAAAAACACTTTTTATCCCGCTGTAACTCTTTGTAACCAGTAAGTCATAGCACTTTATAGCTTTAACCGTTTTTACAATGAACGGCTATCGGACAACGCTGAAAATAGCGCATTTTAGGATTTAGTTGAAGATGTTATTTGTTATAACACTAAGAAAAATAAAGAATTATTAAGTGTAATCGTTATCACTAACTGCGATGTGTTTAGGGTCTTTCAGGCATAAAAAAGGGCACCCGAGGGTGCCCCTGATACATCAGGCTTGAGTTTATTTCAGGCCAGCAGCATCACGCAGCAGTTCAGCTTTGTCGGTTTTTTCCCAAGGGAAATGTTCGCGACCAAAGTGACCGTATGCCGCCGTTTCACGGTAGATCGGATGTAGCAGGTCCAGCATCTGGATCAGGCCGTAAGGACGCAGGTCGAAGAATTCGCGCACCAGCAGGGTCAGTTGTTCAGTTGAGACTTTCTCTGTGCCGAAGGTTTCGACCATGATAGAGGTCGGTTCTGCTACGCCGATAGCGTAGGAGACCTGGATTTCGCAACGATCGGCCAGGCCAGCGGCCACGATGTTTTTCGCCACGTAACGTGCTGCGTAGGCCGCAGAGCGGTCAACTTTAGACGGATCTTTACCTGAGAACGCACCGCCGCCGTGACGGGCCATGCCGCCGTAGGTATCAACGATAATTTTACGCCCGGTCAGACCGCAGTCGCCCATTGGGCCACCGATAACAAAACGGCCAGTTGGGTTGATATGGTATTTGGTGTTGGCGTTGATCCACTCCGTCGGCAGAACCGGCTTGAGGATCTCTTCCATTACCGCTTCCTGCAGATCTTTCTGCGAAACGTCTTCGGAGTGCTGGGTCGACAGAACGACGGCATCAATACCAACAATTTTACCGTTGTCGTACTGGAAGGTGATCTGGCTTTTCGCGTCCGGACGCAGCCAAGGCAGGCTGCCGCTTTTACGTACTTCAGCCTGACGCTGTACCAGACGGTGTGCGTAAGTGATCGGCGCAGGCATCAGCACGTCAGTTTCGTTGGTGGCGTAACCAAACATCAGGCCCTGGTCGCCAGCACCCTGCTCCAGCGGGTCGGTACGGTCAACGCCCTGGTTAATGTCGGGAGACTGTTTGCCAATCGCACTCAGTACGGCACAAGAGTTGGCATCAAAGCCCATATCGGAATGGACATAGCCGATATCACGCACGGTCTGACGAGTGATCTCTTCAATATCGACCCATGCGCTGGTGGTGATTTCACCGCCAACCAGAACCATTCCGGTTTTCACATAGGTTTCGCAGGCCACGCGAGCTTTCGGATCTTGCTCGAGGATGGCATCGAGCACAGCATCTGAAATCTGGTCGGCGATTTTATCAGGATGTCCTTCTGATACGGACTCGGATGTAAAAAGGTGTTTAGCCATTTTATTCTTTACCTTGACTCTAACGGGTTGAAAATCGACTGCATGCGCCAGGACCGGAAACCAGTCTGGAAACTCAGACATGACGCCCCCACAGGCAAAGCCATGAGCAGTACAAACAAGACGCTGATAAGCGTCATACTTCAAGCTGTGGCTTCGCTGGCGACGCTTGTTTGTCGCCCTGCTACAACTCGAATTATTCAGGGTATAGAAGTTAACCAGTTTAGACGGATTAACATCTGGACGGCTATTCTAGGTTACTCATTAATCGGATTGCCAGCGTTTTTTCTTTAATGAAAATTTCAACTAATGTTCAAAGTGTCAAATTTTCATGACAGAGGGCGCATTGTGCACATTAAGATTTTGCATAATGTTATACTTAAGAGGTTGTTCGGTGCGGAATTTCAGCGTTTTGTGCTGACTAACCTGCCAGTCGATGGGTTGTTGTCGCGGGTTTTCCCTGCGATAGTAGTTTACTGTTTCGCATCAATGAAATTCGAGGATCGAAATGTCTGACGACATGAAGACAATTAAGGGTTCGTCAGCAGGCGAACAGGGCGTACTCCGTTCCATGCAGGAGGTCGCCATGAGCGATTTGGACGCCAGCAAAATGCTGCGGACTTACAATATTGCCTGGTGGGGTAATAACTACTACGACGTGAACGAACTCGGCCACATCAGCGTTTGTCCCGATCCCGATGTGCCGGAAGCACGCGTCGATCTCGCCAAACTGGTGAAAGAGCGTGAGGCTGAAGGCCAGCGCTTACCCGCCTTGTTCTGTTTCCCACAAATTTTACAGCATCGCCTGCGCTCGATTAACGCCGCGTTTAAACGTGCGCGTGAGTCTTACGGCTATCGCGGTGATTACTTCCTGGTGTATCCGATTAAGGTTAACCAGCATAAACGCGTGATTGAGTCCCTGATCAACTCCGGTGAACCCCTGGGGCTGGAAGCAGGCTCGAAAGCCGAGCTGATGGCCGTGCTGGCCCATGCCGGGATGACGCGTTCGGTGATCGTCTGTAACGGCTATAAAGACCGTGAATATATCCGCCTCGCACTGATTGGCGAGAAGATGGGCCACAAGGTCTATCTGGTGCTGGAAAAAATGACCGAAGTGAAGCTGGTACTGGAAGAAGCGGAACGCCTGAACGTGGTACCACGCCTGGGTATTCGTGCGCGTCTGGCTTCGCAGGGCTCCGGCAAATGGCAGTCGAGCGGCGGAGAGAAATCCAAGTTTGGTTTGTCCGCGACCCAGGTGCTGAAGCTGGTCGAGATTATGCGCGAAGCGGGCCGTATGGAAAGCCTGCAGCTGCTGCATTTCCATCTGGGCTCTCAGATGGCAAACATTCGTGATATTGCAACAGGTGTGCGTGAGTCGGCGCGCTTCTACGTCGAACTGGCGAAGCTTGGCGTTAACATCCAGTGCTTTGACGTCGGCGGCGGCCTTGGCGTGGATTATGAAGGCACGCGCTCGCAGAGCGACTGCTCCGTTAACTACGGTCTGAACGAATACGCTAACAACGTGATCTGGGCTATCGGTGATGCCTGTGAAGAACACGGCTTACCGCATCCGACGGTGATCACGGAATCGGGCCGGGCAGTGACCGCGCACCATACGGTGCTGGTCTCCAACATTATCGGTGTGGAACGTAATGAATTCAGCGAGCCTCAGGCGCCGCTGGAAGACTCCCCGCGCCCGATTGTCAGTATGTGGGACACCTGGCAGGAGATGCATGAGCCGAGCAACCGCCGCTCATTGCGTGAATGGCTACATGACAGCCAGATGGATCTGTTCGATATCCACACCGGTTATTCGCAGGGAACTTACGACCTGACGCAGCGTGCCTGGGCCGAGCAGCTGTATCTCAGCATCTGCCACTATATTCAGCAGCACCTTGACCCAAGCAACCGCGCGCACCGTCCGATTATCGATGAGCTGCAGGAGCGTATGGCGGATAAGATTTACGTCAACTTCTCGCTGTTCCAGTCGATGCCCGACGCCTGGGGTATCGATCAGCTGTTCCCGGTGATGCCGCTGGAAGGGCTGAATCAGGTGCCTGAACGCCGCGCCGTGCTGCTGGACATTACCTGTGACTCGGACGGGACTATCGATCACTACATTGACGGTGACGGCATTGCCACCACCATGCCAATGCCGGAATACGATATTGATAATCCGCCGATGCTGGGCTTCTTTATGGTCGGTGCCTATCAGGAAATTCTCGGTAACATGCACAACCTGTTCGGGGATACCGAAGCGGTCGACGTCTTTGCTTTCGCCGACGGTTCGGTGGAAGTACAGCTTTCTGACGAAGGCGATACCGTGGCCGATATGCTGGAATATGTGCAGTTGAACCCGGCAGAGTTGCTGACGCACTTCCGTAACCAGATCAAGCAAAGTGACCTGGATGAAGAGCTGCGCGCGCAGTTCCTGGAAGAGTTTGAAGCAGGCCTGTATGGCTACACGTATTTAGAAGACGAGTAAGTCTGGCCCCCAAACGGTCATACTGAATTAACGAATCCCTTCCGGGTCGGGCTAACGACGCGGTGGGGATTTTTTTCATCTTTTGTTTGTCAGTCAGAAAGGAGTTGCTATGAATAACACCCTGGGTAACCAGTACGATAACTCGCTGGTTTCTAACGCCTTCGGTTTTATGCGTTTTCCGGTCAATTTTCAGCCTTACGACAGTGATGCCGAGTGGGTGATTACCGGTATTCCGTTTGATGCAGCCACCTCCGGTCGTCCGGGAAGCCGTCTTGGTCCAGGCGCTATTCGTCAGATTTCCACCAATCTGGCCTGGGAAGGTTGCCGCTGGCCGTGGGAGTTCGACCTGCGTCAGCGCCTGAATGTGATTGACTGCGGTGATCTGGTTTACGCCTTCGGGGATTCTCAGGATCTGAGCGACAAATTGCAGGCACATGCGGAAAAGTTGCTGGCTAACGGCAAACGTATGCTGACGTTCGGCGGCGACCATTACATCACGCTGCCACTGCTGCGCGCGCATGCCAAAACATTCGGTAAGATGGCGCTGGTCCATTTTGATGCGCACACCGACACCTATTCTAACGGCCCGACGTTTGACCACGGCACCATGTTCTATACGGCGCCGAAAGAAGGGCTGATCTCACCTGAGCATTCCGTACAGATCGGCATTCGTACCGAGTTTGATAAGTCTCTGGGCTTTAATGTACTGGATGCTGCTCAGGTCAACGATCGCAGTGTGGATGATATCCTCGCGCAGGTGAAAGCGATTGTCGGCGATCTGCCCATCTATCTGACGTTCGATATCGACTGCCTGGACCCGGCTCATGCTCCAGGCACCGGAACGCCGGTGATTGGCGGCCTGACCAGCGATAAGGCCAGCAAGCTGGTACGCGGTTTACAGGGAATGAATATCGTTGGTATGGATCTGGTGGAAGTGGCACCGGGTTACGATCAGTCCGATATCACGGCGCTGGCGGCTGCCAGTCTGGCGCTGGATATGCTGCACGTACAGGCAGCGAATAAAGGGTAGTTTCCTGTGAGAAGGGCTGACCGAAACAGACGGTCAACCCCTGGGTTTGCCAGGGCGATCTTTTTTAGGTCGCCCCGTGCTGATTATTTACCAGCCGCAATACGCTGTTTGATGTGGTCTGCGCGCGCCTGGGAAGCCGGGTGCGAATCAAACATGCTGCTTTCGTGAGTCCCTTCCATCTTCGCTAACTTCTCAAAGCTGGTCACCAGGCCCTGTGGGTTGATGTTGCGCTTTTTCAGCAGATCGAATGAGTAGTCATCCGCCTGGGACTCCTGGCTCTGGGAGAACTGTGCATTCACCAGTTTCTCGCCCAGTGCACCTAGCTGAGACTGTGACAGCGATGCGGCAACGCCCCCCGCAGAAGCTGCGGCAGTACGTGCAGCAGTCGTGGCATAGGCCAACTGCATCGCTTTACGTGAGTGACCCAGCGCTACGTGGCCCATTTCATGGCCCAGCACGCCTTCGACTTCGTTATCGGTCATCAGGTCCATCAGGCCGCTGTAAACGCGGATACAGCCATTGGCCATCGCCCAGGCGTTGACGTCTTTGGTCAGATAAACTTTATAGTTTGCCGGGGTACCGTTGATATTGTCGCCCAGTGCCGCTGAGATTTTGCTCAGGCGTTTAGCATAAGTGCTGCTGGCAGGGGCGATCTGCGCTTCGCTGTCCATCTGCTGACAGGATTTATCGCTTAACTCTTTGACCTGTGCATCGCTCAGTGTGGCAGCCTGGTAGGCTTGTGCACCGGACTGCATCAGCGTGTTAGCATCAAAATTCTGACAGCCAGAGAGGGTCGTGGCCAGTGCCAGTGCAGCGAAAGAAATACGTTTCTTCATTCCAGTTCATCCATTTAGGTAACAAGGTAGGAAAATCATTAAGTTGAAAAAAAACGTCGGGTAAAAAAAGCCGACGGAAGAGGTGTTATAGCGCGTGTAAAGGCGATTGCCTAGTCGCCATGCTCTCAAACTGCAACTTCTGTGATTATTTTTACATCCTGCGGCATGTACATGTTACCCGTATTTCATGTACATTGATGGTCGACTTTCCTTCGGCTTTGCCTGATAACTCATTCATTACAATAGGTTAAGGACGGCGAAGCGTTAAATCCGACCTGGAGTAGAAAATGTCTTCTCGTAAAGAGCTTGCCAACGCCATTCGCGCATTAAGTATGGATGCGGTGCAAAAAGCCAAATCCGGCCACCCGGGTGCCCCAATGGGTATGGCCGATATCGCCGAAGTCCTGTGGCGTGACTTCCTGAATCACAACCCTACAAACCCTCTGTGGGCAGACCGCGACCGCTTCGTGCTGTCTAATGGTCACGGCTCTATGCTGATCTACAGCCTGTTGCACCTCAGCGGTTATGACCTGCCAATCGGTGAACTGGCTAACTTCCGTCAGCTGCACTCCAAAACCCCAGGCCACCCTGAATACGGCTATACCGCTGGTGTGGAAACCACCACCGGTCCATTGGGCCAGGGTATTGCGAACGCAGTAGGTATGGCGATTGCTGAACGTACACTGTCAGCGCAGTTCAACCGTCCAGGCCATGATGTGGTCGACCATAACACCTACGTGTTCCTGGGCGACGGCTGCATGATGGAAGGTATCTCCCACGAAGTGTGCTCACTGGCGGGAACGCTGAAGTTGGGCAAACTGGTGGCGTTCTATGACGACAACGGTATCTCCATTGACGGCCACATCGAAGGCTGGTTCACCGATGATACGGCGAAACGCTTCGAGTCTTACGGCTGGCACGTTGTGCGTGGTGTCGATGGCCACGACGCTGACGCCATCAAGAAAGCGGTTGAAGAAGCGAAAGCGGTTAGCGATAAGCCTTCACTGCTGATGTGCAAAACGGTCATCGGTTTCGGTTCACCGAACAAAGCCGGTACGCATGATTCCCACGGCGCACCGCTGGGTGATGATGAAATTGCACTGACCCGTAAGCAGTTGGGCTGGAACCATGCGCCGTTTGAAATTCCTTCAGACATCTATGCGCAGTGGGATGCCAAAGAAGCTGGTCAGGCAAAAGAAGCGGCATGGAATGAGAAGTTTGCTGCCTATGCAAAAGCCTTCCCTGAACTGGCGGAAGAGTTCAAACGCCGTGTGAACAACGAGCTGCCAGCGAACTGGGCAACCGAGTCGCAGAAATTCGTTGAAGAGCTGCAGGCTAACCCGTCTAAAATCGCCAGCCGTAAAGCGTCACAGAATGCCATCGAAGCCTTTGGTAAACTGCTGCCGGAATACCTGGGCGGCTCCGCTGACCTGGCACCAAGCAACCTGACAATGTGGTCTGGTTCTAAGCCAATCAACGAAGATGCAGCGGGTAACTACATCCATTACGGTGTGCGCGAATTCGGTATGACCGCGATTGCCAATGGTATCACCCTGCACGGTGGTTTCCTGCCGTACACGGCAACCTTCCTGATGTTCGTTGAATATGCCCGTAATGCGGCGCGTATGGCGGCACTGATGAAGATTCGCCAGGTGATGGTCTACACCCATGACTCTATCGGTCTGGGCGAAGATGGCCCGACTCACCAGCCGGTTGAGCAGATCGCCAGCCTGCGTGTTACACCGAACATGAGCCTGTGGCGTCCGTGTGACCAGGTTGAATCAGCGATCGCATGGAAATATGCGATTGAGCGTAACGATGGCCCGACGGCCCTGATCCTGTCACGTCAGAATCTGGCACAGCAGGACCGTACTGCGGAACAGCTGGCAAACGTAGCACGCGGTGCTTACGTGCTGAAGGACTGCGCAGGTACACCTGAAGTTATCCTGATTGCAACCGGTTCAGAAGTTGAGCTGGCAGTAGGCGCGTATGACAAGCTGACGGCTGAAGGCCGCAAGGTGCGCGTTGTGTCTATGCCGTCTACCGATGCTTTCGACAAGCAGGATGCTGCCTACCGTGAAGCCGTGCTGCCGAAAGCAGTCAGCGCCCGCGTGGCGATTGAAGCTGGTATCGCAGATTACTGGTTCAAATACGTTGGTCTGAACGGCGCTATCGTCGGTATGACCAGCTTCGGTGAGTCAGCGCCCGCTGAGAAGCTGTTCGAACTGTTTGGCTTCACCGTGGATAACGTTGTCGCTAAAGCAAAAGGCCTGCTGTAATAAGATAGCGGGTGAGGCATGACTCACCGCTATGAGGGCCGGGCGTGCCCGGCCCCTACGCAGTCTACCTTGAGGGTCGGGTATGCCTCATCCTTATACAGTTCCCCGTAGGGGGCGGGCATGCCCGGCCCCTACGCAGTTTACCTTGAGGGTCGGGTATGCCTCATCCTTATACAGTTCCCCGTAGGGGTCGGGCATGCCCGACCCTTCTTTATCCCGCCAGAAAAAATTCCAAATTTGTGACGTAGATCGAAAGTTACGCTCCACAATTGATCCGAATCATTCCTATTATTCCTTACTTCTATTATTCTAGCTGAAGCGTTTCAGTACTATGTCGCACAAGGATCACCATTCAGACTGAGCCTTGTTATGATGCAAGAATATCCTGTACAAATCGCGGTGGCTGGCTCAGGCTAATCCTCCGATTTCATCGTGAATTCTGAAGCAGGAGTGATATGACGGTTCGCATTGCCATTAACGGATTTGGTCGTATAGGGCGCAACGTGTTGCGTGCACTGTATGAAACCGGCCGCCGTGCTGAGATTACGGTGGTTGCCATCAATGAGCTGGCAGAGGCCGCCGGAATGGCGCATCTGTTAAAGTATGACACCAGCCATGGGCGCTTCGCCTGGGATGTGCGTCAGGAGCGCGAACTGCTCTCCGTTGGCGATGACACGATCCGTTTGCTGCACCATACTGATATTGCGGCGCTGCCGTGGCGCGATCTGAATGTGGATATCGTGCTGGACTGTACCGGGGTTTATGGCAGTCGTGCAGATGGCGAAGCCCATTTGCAGGCGGGGGCCAAAAAGGTCCTGTTCTCACACCCTGGTGGTAACGATCTTGATGCCACAGTGGTCTTTGGCGTGAATGAAAAAGATCTGCTGCCTGAGCATTTGCTGGTGTCGAACGCCTCCTGCACCACGAATTGCATCATCCCTATTATCAAGCTGTTGGATGATGCGTGGGGTATTGAGTCGGGTACGGTGACAACCATCCATTCTGCCATGCATGACCAGCAGGTGATTGATGCTTATCACCCGGATTTACGCCGTACACGTGCGGCCAGTCAGTCGATTATTCCTGTCGACACTCGCCTGGCTGCCGGGATTACGCGTTTCTTCCCAAAATTTAACGATCGTTTTGAAGCGATTGCTGTGCGTGTTCCCACCATCAACGTGACGGCCATTGACCTCAGCGTCAGTGTGCGGGATCCCGTCAGCGCCTGCGAGGTTAACGCCCTGCTGCAAAGTGCGTCAGAAGGGGCATTTAGTGGTATAGTTGACTACACGGAATTGCCGTTAGTCTCCATTGATTTTAACCATGATCCGCACAGTGCTATTGTCGACGGCACCCAAACGCGGGTCAGTGGTCAGCACCTTATCAAGACGTTAGTCTGGTGCGATAACGAATGGGGCTTCGCTAATCGTATGATCGATACGACGTTAGCGATGGCCGCCAGCGGTTTCAGGTAAGGCGCGTACAGCGTCTGTAAAACTTTGAGAATCAACGAGAGGGTTCACCATGTCTGTAATTAAGATGACCGATCTGGATCTGGCTGGTAAACGTGTTCTGATCCGTGCGGATCTGAACGTGCCAGTAAAAGAAGGGAAAGTGACGTCTGATGCACGTATTCGCGCTTCTCTGCCGACCATTGAGGCGGCACTGAAGCAAGGCGCAAAAGTGATGGTCACCTCGCACTTGGGTCGCCCGACCGAAGGTGAATACAACGAAGAGTTTTCTCTGCTGCCGGTAGTGAACTACCTGAAAGACAAGTTGGGTGCAGATAACGTTTCCCTGGCAAAAGATTACCTGGACGGTGTTGAACTGACCGCGGGTAAACTGGTTGTTCTGGAAAACGTGCGCTTTAACAAAGGCGAGAAAAAAGACGACGAAACCCTCTCTAAAAAATATGCTGCCCTGTGCGACATCTTCGTGATGGATGCTTTCGGTACTGCTCACCGTGCTCAGGCGTCTACCCATGGCGTGGGCAAATTTGCACCAATCGCCTGTGCGGGTCCGCTGCTGTCAGGTGAACTGGAAGCGCTGGGCAAAGCCCTGAAAACCCCGGCACGCCCAATGGTTGCCGTGGTTGGTGGTTCTAAAGTGTCTACCAAATTCGATGTGCTTAACTCGCTGGTGAACATTGCAGACACCGTGATTGTGGGTGGGGGTATCGCGAACACCTTCGTGGCTATCGACAACAACGTGGGTAAATCTCTGTACGAACCTGATTTCGTGGCTGCCGCTAAGAAACTGCGCGACGAATACAAAATTCCGGTGCCAACTGACTCTCGCGTAGGCACGGAATTCTCTGAAACTGCACCTTCTACCGTGAAGAAAGTGTCTGAAGTTCAGGACAACGAAGAGATCATGGACTTTGGTGACGAAACCGCACTGGCAATGGCTAAGTTGTTGAAAGAAGCCAAAACTATTCTGTGGAACGGCCCGGTAGGCGTGTTCGAATTCCCGAACTTCCGCAAAGGCACCGAAATTATCGCGAACGCGATTGCAGACAGTGACGCATTCTCCATTGCCGGCGGCGGTGATACGCTGGCCGCTATCGACCTGTTTGGTATCGAAGATAAAATCTCTTATATCTCTACCGGTGGCGGTGCATTCCTTGAGTTCGTGGAAGGCAAAACCTTACCTGCGGTTGCCATGCTTGAAGAGCGTGCAAAGCAGAAGTAATTAAACCTCAGAGCGGGGTATAAGTACCCCGCATGAGAACTGAATCCTTTAATACGACCGAAGAAACAGGACAAGCTAACATGTCTAAAATTTTTGATTTCGTAAAACCAGGCGTTGTCACCGGTGACGACGTGCAGAAGATCTTCCAGGTAGCGAAAGAGAACAAATTCGCTCTGCCAGCAGTTAACTGCGTGGGCACTGACTCCATCAACGCCGTTCTGGAAACCGCAGCGAAAGTTAAAGCGCCGGTTATCATTCAGTTCTCCAACGGTGGTGCAGGTTTCATCGCGGGTAAAGGCCTGAAATCTGACAAGCCACAGGCTGCGGCTATTTTTGGTGCCATCTCTGGCGCACATCACGTTCACCTGATGGCTGAACACTATGGCGTGCCTGTTATTCTGCACACTGACCACTGCGCTAAGAAACTGCTGCCGTGGATCGACGGTCTGCTGGATGCGGGTGAAGAGCACTTCGCTAAAACCGGTAAGCCACTGTTCTCTTCTCACATGATCGACCTGTCTGAAGAGTCTCTGGAAGAGAACATCGAGATTTCCAGCAAATACCTGGCGCGCATGGCGAAAATCGACATGACCCTGGAAATTGAACTGGGCTGCACCGGTGGCGAAGAAGACGGCGTGGACAACAGTCACATGGACGCTTCTGCTCTGTACACTCAGCCAGAAGACGTGGATTACGCTTACACCAAGCTGAACGCTATCAGCCCGCGTTTCACTATCGCTGCTTCATTCGGTAACGTGCACGGCGTGTACAAGCCAGGCAACGTGAAACTGACCCCGACCATCCTGCGTGATTCTCAGAAATACGTCAGCGAAAAACACGGCCTGCCAGTGAACTCACTGGACTTCGTGTTCCACGGTGGTTCCGGTTCATCAGCAGCTGAGATCGAAGAATCTATCGGTTACGGCGTGATCAAAATGAACATTGATACCGATACCCAGTGGGCAACATGGGACGGCATCCTGCAGTACTACAAAAAGAACGAAGGCTATCTGCAGGCGCAGCTGGGTAACCCGGAAGGCGCTGATAAGCCGAACAAGAAATACTACGACCCACGTGTATGGCTGCGCTCTTCACAGGCTTCCATGATCGTGCGCCTGGAGCAGGCATTCAAAGAGCTGAACGCAGTCGACGTACTGTAAGTTCCCGCTCTGTTTAAAAAAGGCCCTGAGGGGCCTTTTTTTATGCATTCAGTTCTGAATTGTCAGGTAATTTCGCCGCTTATTTGGCACAACCCCCTTTTCTTGTTTACCCTTAACCCCATCGGCTGCTGGTTGAACGGCAGATATTCGAATGCCCATTTTGGGCCTGAAAAAGGACAGGGGAATGGATGATTTAAATGTGGTAAACGGCATCAATAATGCGGGTGGCTGGCTGGTGCGTAACCAGGCGCTGTTGTTGAGCTATGCGGTCAATATCGTTGCGGCCATTGCGATTATCATTATCGGTATGATTGCTGCCCGATTTATTTCCGGGACGGTGAATAAGCTGCTGGTAGCACGAAAAATTGACCCTACTGTCGCTGACTTCCTGTCCGGGTTGGTGCGCTACGGCATCATTGCCTTTACGCTGATTGCTGCGATGGGGCGTGTAGGCGTGCAGACAGCCTCGGTGATTGCTGCACTGGCAGCCGCAGGCTTTGCGTTTGCACTGGCTCTGCAAGGTTCGCTCTCGAACCTGGCCGCGGGTGTACTGCTGGTCACCTTCCGTCCGTTCCGCGCGGGAGAGTTTGTTGATCTGGGCGGTGTGATGGGAACAGTGCTTAATGTACAGATCTTCTCGACCACATTACGCAGTGCTGACGGTAAAATTGTTGTGGTGCCAAATGGCAAAATCATTGCGGGGAATATCATTAACTTCTCCCGCGAGCCAGAACGCCGCAATGAATTTATTATTGGCGTCGCCTACGATGCTGATATCGATGAAGTGCTGACACTGCTGCGCGGCGTGGTGGATGCCGAGCCTCGCGTTCTGCAGGAGCGCGGTGTGCAGATTGGCCTGAACGAGCTGGCCGCCTCTTCGGTTAATGTGGTGATTCGCTGCTGGAGCAAAGCGGGTGACTTACAGGATGTCTACTGGGACCTGATGAGAAACTTCAAACGTACGCTGGATGCCAACAACATCGGTATTCCTTACCCGCAGATGGATGTTCATCTGCACCAGGTCAAAGCGCCAGAAGCAGAAGTGGCGAAAGCGGAATAATCCTGTCAGGGCCGGCCATTTTCCGGTCGGCCCTTATCTTACTTTGCCCCTCTCAGTATTAGCCTTTCTTATTAACCATTAAATCTTTCAATTTCCCCTAATGATATTGCCGCTATACACTTGCCGAAAATCTTGAATGGTGAGGCGATTGTGATGTTATCCGTTTATTTTCAGGGGGTTGCTATGGGCGCAGCGCTTATTCTTCCGCTTGGCCCGCAGAATGCCTTTGTGATGAATCAGGGCGTGCGCCGCCAGTATCATCTGATGACCGCTGCACTCTGTACGCTGAGTGATATTGTGCTGATCTGTGGCGGAATATTTGGTGGTAGCGCATTGCTTAACCAATCCGAGCTGCTACTCAATCTGGTAACGTGGGGCGGAGTGGCTTTCCTGCTGTGGTATGGCTGGGGCTCGCTGAGAACAGCGTTCAGTGGCGATATCAACCTGGCGTCTGCCGCTGTTTTAAAGCAGGGACGCTGGCGCATTGTCGCGACCATGATGGCGGTGACCTGGCTCAATCCGCACGTCTACCTGGATACCTTTGTGGTGTTGGGCAGTCTGGGCGGGCAGCTACCGGATGAAGCGCGCCGCTGGTTTGCTTTAGGCTCCGCCAGCGCCTCAGTACTGTGGTTCTTCGGCCTCGCGCTGCTAGCCGCCTGGCTGGCACCGCTGCTGAACACCACGCGTGCCCAGCGCATTATCAATCTGCTTGTGGGGTTGGTGATGTGGGCAATTGCGCTGAAGCTGGCGCTACAGGCGCTCGGGATAGCGTAGCGGGAACTCACTATCAGAATCGATGTCATAGTGTGATGCGCTAATGTGCCCTAAAATATGTTGTACCGCCGCATTTTGACGGAATAATTCGCTATCGACTGACCGATGGCGCTATCGATAAGATAATGACAGACCCCATGGAGGAAGCAGTGAAGCTAACGAAACTGGCCCTGGCCGCAATGATTGGATTGGGTACTTTACCCTTAGCAGTGCAGGCTGATGAATTACCCAATGGCCCGCACGTGGTGACCTCCGGGCAGTCGAGCGTTGATGCCACGCCGGATATCGCAACACTGGCTATCGAGGTGAGTGTTTCTGCTAAAGATGCCGGTGAAGCGAAAAAACAGGCAGACAGTCGTGTTCAGCAATATTTTGATTTTCTGAATAAAAACAGCATAGAGAAGAAAGATATCAACGCTGCCAACCTGCGTACTCAACCGGAATATGACTATCTGAAAGACGGTAAATCGGTGCTGAAAGGCTACCGTGCTGTGCGTCAGGTTCAGGTCACGCTGCGTCAGCTGGATAAGTTGAATGAACTGCTCGATGGCGCACTGAAGTCAGGCCTGAACGAAATTCGTTCGGTTGAACTGGGTGTGGCAAACCCTGAAGAGTACAAAGCGAAAGCGCGCAAAGCTGCTATTGATGATGCAACAAAGCAGGCGGGCGATCTGGCACAGGGCTTCGGTACGAAGCTGGGCCCGGTTTACAGCATTCGTTATCACGTGGCTAACTATCAGCCAATGCCGATGGCACGGATGTACAAAGCCGCTGATGCTGCGCCAATGACCTCTGCCGCCCAGACCTATGAGCAGCAGAGTATCCATTTCGACGACCAGGTTGACGTGGTATTTGAATTGCAGCGTAACCCTTAATCCACGCAGTCTGACCGCAACAGAAGGCCAGCCTCTACGCAGAATGTCGTAGGGGCTGGCCTTTTTTCTGGCCGCCCCCTGGCCGGGTTATTCTGTATCCTGGCGCAGCACACGATGACCATGCGCCAGCAGGGCATCGGTCACCTTGCGCATCAGGCGGCTTTCTGGGGCAAAGCGGTGCCAGTAAAGCATCCGGCGCTGTAACAGACCCGGCGTTAAATCAATCAATTCCCCTTCCGCCAGTTCGCGCTCAATCTGCAAATGCGGGATCATACAGCAGGTGGTTCCCTGACGGGCCAGCTGCACAAAAGCTTCTGACGAGTTGACGATATGGCAGGGCACGCTGCCCGGTGACAGATCAAAGTTTTGCTGTAAAAACGCCTGATGCATATCATCCAGATGGTCAAACGCCACGGCGGGTGCTTTCAGCAGCGCAGAGCGCGTCACGCCATTTGGGAAGTAGCGGGCAGCAAACTCTTTTGAACCGACAAACAGATAGTCGAGCGCACCGAGCTGATCGACCAGACAGCTCGGCAACGGCTGTGGCTGGATACTGACGGCACCGACCACTTCACCACGACGCAAGCGTTCCTGGGTGCGGGTTTCATCTTCCACCTGAAGATTCAAGCGTACTGGCGAATCAGTCAGCACGGTTTTCAGCGCGGGCAGCAGCCAGGTCGCGAGACTGTCGGCGTTCACCGCCAGCGACAGCAGTAACGGCGTGGTGCCGCTATTATCGTCACCCAACCACTCTTCTTCCAGCAGTTCTACCTGGTGCAATAACGCCAGCAGTTTCTGGCCCTGTTCCGTTGGGCGCGGCGGTACGGTTCGCACCAGCAAAGGCTGGCCAAACATATTCTCAAGCTGCTTAATGCGCTGTGAGACCGCAGACTGGGTAATACAGAGCTTTTGCGCGGCACGTTCAAAGCCGCGCTCGCGAATCACTGCATCCAGCGCCTGAAGCGTTCGATAATCCGGGCGTTTCATTAATCGTTCTACTCTCTTTCAGGTGTGGTTGTGCACTATGCCATAGATTGGGGGTATAGCTTACGCCACTTTACGAATCAACCACTTTGTGGGGTGTGTTCCAATCCTGTGAATCAAACGCCGTGGAAGGCGGTGATTTTGCCCAGCCTTGCTTTATACTACGCGCACACAGTGGCTCACAGGTTTTAAACATACCATGACACAAGACGAACTGAAAAAAGCTGTCGGCTGGGCAGCTCTGGATTACGTCACTCCGGGCACTATCGTTGGCGTTGGCACCGGGTCGACTGCTGCCCATTTCATTGATGCACTGGCGTCGATTAAACATCAGATTGAAGGAGCGGTCTCCAGCTCAGAAGCTTCCACGGCCAAACTGAAAGGCTACGGCATCCATGTCTTCGATCTTAACGAGATCGATCAGCTGGCGGTCTATGTTGACGGTGCCGATGAGATTAACGGGCAGATGCAGATGATCAAGGGCGGCGGCGCAGCGCTGACGCGCGAGAAAATTATTGCAGCCGTTGCCGACCGCTTTATCTGTATTGCGGATGCATCCAAGCAGGTCGATGTGCTGGGGCGTTTCCCTCTGCCGGTAGAAGTTATCCCGATGGCGCGCTCGTACGTTGCTCGCGAACTGGTGAAGCTCGGTGGTCAGCCGGAGTACCGCCAGAACGTGGTGACCGACAATGGAAACATTATTCTTGATGTTCATAATATCAAAATCATTGACCCCATTCGGCTGGAAGCAGCAATTAACGCGCTGCCAGGCGTAGTCACTGTGGGTCTGTTTGGTGCCCGTGGTGCCGATGTGGCGCTGATCGGTACAGCCAACGGCGTGCAAACTATTCAGAAATGATCTCTCTGGCACCCGCGGGTGCCGGTTATTTTTATGCGAAAAACATCTTTTCTTTTGCAGGCGAAATTTAGTGACTTATGTCACATAGTTGCTGCCTGAGGCGCGATCCTCCTGAAGGTTCACGTTGCACCATGATTTTCTGCCGCAATGTTCTGTGAGTCGGGGGCGCCATGCTGGAGGCCAGGCAATCGTTTGTATTGCCGCCAGCGTAGATTTTGTTATTTTGACAGAAGGCTATCTTATATCCCCGCGTTTTTCCCATTGCAGCCGACAGCGATTATGTTGGTCAACGAGAACAATGACAGGGATTAAGCCACATCTGAAGTCTGCTAAATAGGGTCGGGAAATGGCAAAAGTATCACTGGAGAAAGACAAAATTAAATTCCTGCTGGTGGAAGGCGTTCACCAGAGTGCAGTTGATAATCTGCGCTCTGCTGGCTACACCAACATTGAATTTCACAAGGGCGCATTGGATAGCGAAACACTGAAAGAATCCATCCGTGATGCGCACTTCATCGGGCTGCGTTCGCGCACCAACCTTACCGAAGAGATCTTTGCTGCGGCAGAAAAACTGGTTGCCGTTGGCTGTTTCTGCATCGGGACAAACCAGGTTGATCTGAATGCGGCAGCGAAGCGTGGTATTCCGGTGTTTAACGCACCTTTCTCCAATACCCGATCCGTAGCTGAACTGGTGATCGGTGAGCTGTTGCTGATGCTGCGCGGTGTTCCGGCGGCCAATGCGAAAGCACACCGTGGCGAGTGGCATAAACTGGCTGTGGGTTCCTATGAAGCACGCGGCAAAAAGCTGGGCATCATTGGTTACGGTCATATCGGTATGCAGCTGGGTGTGCTCGCCGAGAGCCTGGGTATGCATGTGTTCTTTTACGATATTGAGAGCAAACTGCCGCTGGGTAATGCCACGCAGGTACAGCATCTCTCTGACCTGCTGAATATGAGCGATGTTGTGAGCCTGCACGTGCCTGAAACGCAGTCCACCCAGAATATGATGGGCCCGGAAGAGTTGGCGCTGATGAAGCCCGGCGCACTGCTGATTAACGCCTCGCGCGGAACCGTGGTGGATATTCCTGCGCTGTGCCACGTGCTGGCCACTAAGCACCTGGCGGGCGCGGCGATTGACGTTTTCCCGGAAGAACCTGCGACCAACAGCGATCCGTTCAATTCACCGCTGTGTGAGTTCGACAACGTGATCCTGACACCCCATATCGGTGGGTCGACCCAGGAAGCTCAGGAGAACATCGGTATTGAAGTCGCGGGTAAACTGGCCAAGTACTCTGACAATGGCTCTACACTGTCGGCGGTTAACTTCCCGGAAGCCTCGCTGCCAATGCACGGTGCGAATGCCAGCCGTCTGATGCACATCCATGAGAACCGTCCAGGTGTACTGACGGCGATCAACCTGATCTTTGCTGACCAGGGTATCAACATCTCCGCTCAGTATCTGCAAACGACACCGCAGATGGGTTACGTGGTCATCGACGTTGATGCACCGCAAGATGTGGCTGATAGAGCACTGCAGCTGATGAAGGCAATTCCTGGTACCGTTCGCGCACGTCTGCTGTACTGATTGTCGTGTTGTTCATGCCTCAACCTTGAGGCATTGATTCAGCCTGATGGATAATGAATACCCGCAAGATTTCTCGCCGCAGGAAGGCGACAACTGAACAAATCCCCGGGAGCTTACTGAAGTAAGTGACCGGGGTTTGTGAGGGCAGGCAACACACCTGTGGTGTGAAAGATAAAGGGTATTACCATTGCCAGATTTTTGAAGGCGTAATCAACGCAGGTAAGGGAATATCCCATTGCTCTACCGGCAAGGTGTCTACCTGCTGACAATCATGCGCCAGCCCTATCGGCATAAAGCCGTGCTGCTGCCAGTTCTGTAGCGTCCTGTCATAAAATCCGCCCCCCATCCCCAGACGTTGTCCTCCGGCATCAAACGCCACCAGTGGCACGATCAGCACATCCAGCTCGCTTAACGGCAACAGATTGCGGATATCCAGCGGCGGTTCAGGAATACGCAGGCGGTTTATCTTCAGTTCAGTCTTCTCATCGTAACGCAGAAACAGTAACTGACCCGTCGAGAAAGGATGAAGCACGGGCAGGTAAACCTGCTGCTTTCGCTGCCACAGTTTGGCGATTAATGGTCGGGTATTGATCTCGCCATCGACGGAAAGAAACAGTGCGATATGCTGCGCCTGCTGTATCGGGGCAAAATTCAGGGCATGGTCTGCCGCCTGCACTGCGGCAAGTTGCTGCTGTTCATCGCTGATTTCACGACGCAAATTGCGTACGTGCTTACGGATATCCTGACGAAGCATCAATGTGGGGTTCATCACGTGGCTGACTCCATGAAATCGTACAGAAGCGTGCCGGATAGCTTAGAGAAAAATGAAATCGATCGGGAGGGGAGAACAAAAAAGGGAGGTTCTCCGAGATGCCGCCGCAGGCTGTAACCCTTGAACCCATGGTTCAAGGTGAGTATGCCGTCGTAACCATCAGGCTTCTCGGACGGACCGAGCTTGCGCACAGGTTACAGAGCGTCACACTCTGTTTGGTATTAATTATCGGCTCAGGGGACGGGCCCGCTTGCAAACATCTCAGAGAATTTTTTACTTCACCGTCACTCTATCACAGGTAACGCTAAAGTGTTATTCGAACTTCGCACCGGTACGTTCAGTTATGCGACCTTGCTCAAGCAATGCTTGTTCAATGGTCTGTTGTAGCATCCGAATTCGTTGTTCCATGTTCGACGCATAGTCACGGGTTTTGACTTTTTCCTGCGCGAGTTCATGGCAAATGTTCAGTGCTGCAATGAATACCAGTTGCTCTGTATTTGTGACTCTAGTGCGAACTTTTAAGTCTTGCAACCGTTGATTGAGGTCTTCGGCAGCCAGATTCAGCGCATCTTGCTGTTCGGGCGGACAATTTACTCTTAATGAACGGCCAAAAATTTGAATATCTACCGGTTGTGCAGACATGCCACCATCCTGACTGATTACTGCGCCCGCAATCACCCTTACCGCTCAAGGGCTTGGGAGGGGCGCCACTATAACTACCCCTAATATAAGAAACAACCCCTTTCTGGAATCGTTGAGGCACCTGGTGGTAGCATATCACGAACTTATCCAGCCAACGACGATCAAAACTCATGTCACTAACCAACATAATGCCGGGCTACAACACGCTGGCCTCAGTACTGACGCAGCAGGGCGTAGGAATGACCCCTGCAGAAATGCATGGCCTGATCAGTGGATTGATCTGTGGCGGCAGCCATGACAGCAACTGGCAAACGCTGGTGCACGACCTGACAAACGAAGGCATGGCGTTCTCACAAACCCTGGCGCAGCCTTTGCAGGAGATGCACGAAGCGATCGGCAACTCACTGGAAGATGAAGGCTTCCTGTTCCAGCTTTATCTGCCTGAAGATGACGACATCACTGTATTCGACCGTGCTGATGCACTGGCCGGCTGGGTGAACCATTTCCTGCTGGGTCTGGGAGTGGCGCAGCCAAAAATTGGTCAGGTCAAAGGGGAAACCGGTGAAGCCATCGACGATCTGCGTACTATCGCACAGCTCGGTTATGATGAAGATGAAGATCAGGAAGAGCTTGAACAGTCGCTGGAAGAGGTGATCGAGTATGTGCGCGTCGCCGCACTGCTGTGTCACGATACCTTTACCCGCGCGATACCGACCAATGTCGTGATGAAAAAGCCAACGCTGCACTAGGGCTGGGCCATCCCGGCCGCCAGTGGTGATTTAACGGAACAGCATTCAGGAGGTCAAATGACCCAGCAAGAGTTTTTGCGCCGCCGTCAGGCGCTGTTAGCGAAGATGGCTCCGGCCAGCGCGGCGGTGATCTTTGCCGCACCGGAAGCAACGCGCAGTAACGACAGCGAGTATCCCTACCGACAGAACAGTGATTTTTGGTACTTCACCGGGTTTAACGAGCCGGAAGCCGCGCTGCTGCTGATTAAAAGCGCTGACAATCATAATCACAGCGTCCTGTTCAACCGCGTACGGGATCTGACGGCAGAAATCTGGTTTGGTCGTCGTCTGGGTCAGGATGCTGCACCTGCGACCCTGGCCGTTGACCGTGCTCTGCCGTGGGATGACATTGGCGATCAGCTGCATCTGCTGCTGAACGGCCTGGATGTGGTTTACCATGCTCAGGGCCAGTATGACTTTGCTGACGCCGTTGTTTTCAAAGCACTGGAGACACTGCGCCGTGGCTCACGACAGAACCTCTCTGCGCCCGCGACGCTGACCGACTGGCGCCCATGGGTGCATGAGCTGCGTCTGATTAAATCACCTGAAGAGCAGGCGGTGCTGCGTGAAGCCGGGCGCATCAGCGCACTGGCCCACACGCGCGCAATGCAAACGTCGCGCCCCGGGATGTATGAATACCAGTTGGAAGGGGAAATTCATCACGAATTTAACCGCCACGGTGCCCGCTTCCCGTCCTACAACACCATCGTTGGCGCGGGCGATAACGGCTGTATTCTGCACTACACCGAAAACGAAAGTCAGATGCGCGAGGGGCAGCTGGTGCTGATCGACGCCGGGTGCGAACTCCAGGGGTATGCGGGCGATATCACCCGAACCTTCCCGGTGGGGGGCAAATTTACCGCACCGCAGCGCGCCATCTACGACATTGTACTGGCGGCGCTTTACCGCTCACTGGAGCTGTATCGTCCCGGCACCAGCATTCGTGATGTCACGGCGGCGGCGGTTAACGTCATGGTCAGCGGCCTGGTGAAACTGGGCATTTTGCATGGCGATGTCGACATGCTGATTGCTGAAAATGCCCACCGTCAGTTCTTTATGCACGGCCTGAGCCACTGGCTGGGGCTGGACGTGCATGATGTGGGTGACTACGGTGTGGACCGGGACCGTATTCTGGAAGTGGGCATGGTGCTGACTATCGAACCGGGTTTATACATTGCGCCAGATGCCGATGTACCCGCCGAGTACCGTGGTATTGGGATTCGCATTGAAGATGACATCATTATCACCGCTGAAGGTAACGAAAACCTGACAGATACGGTGGTGAAAGATGCCGATGAGATTGAAGCATTGATGGCGGCAGCGAAGCGTTCATGAGCATAATTATCGCAGGGGGAGGGATGGCTGGCGCTACGCTGGCACTGGCGATCTCACACCTGACGCAAGGAAAACTGGCGGTAACGCTGGTCGAGGGAACAGAGCCTGCCAGCCGTGCCCATCCCGGCTTTGACGGACGGGCGATTGCTCTGGCCGAAGGCACCTGTCAGCAACTGGCCGCTATCGGCCTCTGGCCGGTGCTGGCATCGGCTGCGACCGCGATCACCGATGTGCATGTCAGCGATCGCGGGCATGCCAGTTTTGTCTCGCTGGCGGCGGCTGACTACGATGTGTCGGCGCTGGGCCAGGTGGTTGAGCTGCATGAAGTTGGGCAGCGACTGTTCGCCCGTCTGAAAAAAGCATCCGGCATCACCCTGCGCTGCCCGGACAAAGTCGCCGGGGTGGAACGCACTCAGGAGAGCGTCAGCGTGTTACTGGAGAGCGGTGAGCGGTTGACGGGCGATCTGCTGGTGGCGGCCGATGGTTCTCGTTCACGTGTGGCTGCTGCCTGCGGTTTACAGTGGCAAAGTGCGGATTACCAGCAGGTGGCCGTCATCGCTAACGTCTCGACCCAATTACCGCATCAGGGGCAGGCGTTTGAGCGCTTTACTGAACATGGGCCGCTGGCACTGCTGCCGATGTCCGGGGGGCGTAGCTCACTGGTCTGGTGCCATCCGCTGGCGCAGAAAGCGGCGGTCGATAGCTGGAGCGATGCGCGCTTCCTCACGGAATTACAGAAAGCCTTTGGTTGGCGGCTGGGGCGCATCACCCAGGTGGGGCAGCGCGACAGTTATCCGCTGCAACTGCAAACCGCTGCGCAGCATATTTCCCATCGACTGGCGCTGGTCGGTAATGCGGCACAAACGCTGCATCCGATTGCCGGTCAGGGGTTTAACCTCGGTATCCGTGATGTCATGTCGCTGGCGGAAACGCTGGCGGCCGCATGGCGTGCCGGGCAAGGGGTCGGGGCGTATGCCACGCTGAACCACTATCAGCAACGACGTCAGCCGGACGCGCAGGCCACGATCGGCATCACCGACGGGCTGGTCCGACTGTTTGCAAACCGATATACGCCGCTGGTTGCAGGGCGCAACCTGGGGCTGATGGCGATGGATCATCTGCCGCCATTACGTAATTTGCTGGCCGAGCGCACGTTGGGCTGGGTTAAGCGTTGAGGAGAAAGCAGTCATGCAAACCTATGATGTGATCATCGCCGGTGGCGGAATGGTTGGGCTGGCCGTGGCCTGTGGCCTACAGGGCAGCGGATTGCGCGTTGCGGTACTGGAGCGCGAAATACCGCAGGCGCTGGATAATGCCGCCCCTCCTGCGTTACGCGTTTCTGCGATTAATGCGGCCAGCGAACGCCTGTTGCAGCATCTTGACGTCTGGGATGCGATCCTCAGTTCCGGTGCCAGTGCCTATCACGGCATGGAAGTGTGGGACCGTGACAGTTTTGGTCATATTGCTTTTGATGATGAGCAGCAGGGATTAGCGCACCTCGGGCATATTATTGAAAACCGGGTCATTCACCAGGCGTTGTGGCAACGGGCAGAAAGCCTCAGCGATATCACGCTGGTGGCCCCAGCGGAGCTTCAGCAGGTAGCATTTGGTGATAATGAAGCCTTTGTCACGTTGCAGGATGGCAGCATGATGACCGCCCGGCTGCTGGTGGCCGCAGACGGTGCCAACTCCTGGCTGCGCAACAAAGCCGATATTCCGTTGACCTTCTGGGATTATCAGCACCATGCGCTGGTCGCCAATATCCGCACGGCGCAGCCCCATGAGTCGGTAGCCCGTCAGGTGTTTCACGGTGACGGTATTCTGGCCTTCTTACCACTGCGCGATCCGCACCTCTGTTCGATTGTCTGGTCGCTGTCGCCGCAGGAGGCTTCGCGCTTACAGGCGATGCCGGAAGCGGTGTTCAACCAGCAGCTATCGGTGGCGTTCGATATGAAGCTTGGCTTGTGTACGCTTTCAAGTGAACGTCAAACCTTCCCGCTGATGGGGCGCTATGCGCGTAATTTTGCGGCACATCGTCTGGCACTGGTAGGCGATGCGGCACATACCATTCACCCGCTGGCCGGGCAGGGCGTTAACCTTGGCTTTATGGATGCCGCCGCGCTAATCGGTGAGGTTAAGCGCCTGCAACAGCAGGGCAAAGACATTGGACAGCACCTTTATCTGCGCCGCTATGAGCGCACTCGCAAGCACAGTGCCGCCGTGATGCTGGCCAGCATGCAGGGGTTCCGCGAGTTGTTTGACGGCAACAACCCGGCGAAGAAACTGTTGCGTGATGTGGGTCTTGCCCTGGCAGATAACCTGCCAGGCGTGAAGCCGCGTCTGTTGAAACAGGCGATGGGCCTGCACGACCTTCCTGAGTGGCTGCGTTGAGCTGAATGAAAGAGCAGGGGAGCTGAGGCTCCCCTTTTTTACGCCTGTTATTCCGTCATTCTCCTGCTGCGCAATCAGAGGGCAAGGGTTGCCCCCTTTTTGCACATCGTTTGAAAAATTCTAATTTCACCTGTCACTTCGCATTACTTTTAATAATGTCAGCGCTATTCTGCGGAAGTCATTTTTTAGGCCAGGAATGCCATCACTATGTCTTTTAACTGTCCTGTTCCCCATTAATTGCCATCTTTGTGTGTGATAACGCATTTTTCCAGCGGAAAAAACCAGAAAATGGGTTCTGCTCCTTTTTGGCTCAGAGCGAATTCGACCTCGTTTATCTTATGGTTAATTGACAACTTCAGTGGTAAGTTCGTAGCGAAGGTAACGATTGCGTTGGCCGCAGCAGGCGGTAAAAAACACTCGTCAGCAACCGGATGGCACAGGAAAACTATGACTCAGCAAACCCCGACTCAGCAGACCCCGTTATTCGAACAACACCATGTAAGTGGTGCCCGCATGGTCGATTTTCATGGCTGGATGATGCCGCTTCACTACGGCTCTCAGATGGATGAACATCACGCGGTACGTACTGATGCCGGGATGTTTGACGTTTCCCATATGACCATCGTCGATCTGCGCGGTGCGCGCACCCGCGAGTTTCTACGCTATCTGCTGGCCAACGATGTCGCCCGGCTGACTCAGCCCGGCAAAGCCCTCTACACCGCCATGCTCAATGCATCCGCTGGCGTAATAGACGATCTGATTGTTTACTTTATGAGCGAAGACTTTTTCCGACTGGTGGTTAACTCCGCCACACGTGAAAAAGATCTGGCGTGGATCGGCGAGCATGCAGCGGCCTTCGGTGTCCTGCTGACAGAGCGTGATGACCTCTCGCTGATTGCCGTACAGGGGCCTCATGCTCAGCAAAAAGCACAAACCTTATTCAATGAAGAACAGCGTGCGGCAGTCAGCGGCATGAAGCCGTTCTTCGGCGTTCAGTCCGGCGAACTGTTTATTGCCACGACCGGGTACACCGGGGAGTCTGGCTATGAAATTGCCCTGCCCAATGAGCAGGCGGTCGGCTTCTGGCAACAACTGCTGGCTGCGGGGGTGAAACCTGCGGGGCTGGGCGCGCGCGATACCCTGCGTCTTGAAGCCGGAATGAATCTCTACGGCCAGGAAATGGACGAAGGGGTTTCTCCGCTGGCCGCCAATATGGGCTGGACCATTAGCTGGGAACCCACCGACCGCCAGTTTATTGGCCGCGAAGCGCTGGAATTTCAGCGCGAGAAGGGAACGGAACAGTTGGTGGGTCTGATCATGACGGAGAAAGGTGTGCTGCGTAACGCATTGCCAGTGCATTTTACCGATGCCGATGGCAACCTGCGTGAAGGGATTATTACCAGCGGCTCATTTTCCCCAACGCTGGGTTGTAGCATCGCCCTGGCGCGTGTCCCTGCGGGCATTGGTGAACATGCCGTGGTGCAAATCCGCAACCGCGAAATGCCGGTGCGCGTCACTAAACCTGTTTTTGTTCGTGCCGGTAAACCGGTGACAAAATAGTGATTCCACGCCGCAGAACTTCTGCGGCGTATAAAGATAAGACGATTTTTGGAGAGCATGTTGATGAGCAATGTACCAGCAGAACTGAAATACCGTGACAGCCATGAATGGGTGCGTAAAGAGGCCGATGGCACTTATACCGTTGGGATTACCGAACACGCGCAGGAACTGTTAGGTGACATGGTGTTTGTTGACCTGCCGGATGTGGGCAACACCTACAGCCAGGGCGAAGACTGTGCGGTGGCAGAGTCAGTCAAGGCAGCCTCAGATATTTATGCACCGTTAAGTGGTGAAATCGTGGAAGTGAACAGCGGTCTGGATTCAGAGCCGGAACTGGTCAACAGCTCCCCGTACACCGATGGCTGGTTGTTCCGCATCAAAGCGGTTGATGATACCGAGTTTGAGACGTTGTTAGATGCGGCCGCCTATCAGGGACTGATTGAATAAGCGATCCCATCGCTATCTTACTTGTCATTTCGGGATTGGGCAGTGCTCTGAATCCTCACGTACTTTGTGTACGCTCCGGTTCTTGCGCGCTGTCCGCACCCGAACTGACTGCGCCGATAACGCTATGTCATATTGCTTTGTTAGCGAGTTGGCCATTTTTACCTACCACTTATGCCCGATGCAGGATTGACCGATCATGACCCAGAAACTCAGCCAGCTTGAACATCACGGTGCATTTATCGAGCGCCATATTGGACCTTCGCAGGAACAGCAGGACGCCATGCTTCATGCTATTGGCGCGGCCTCACTGACCGATCTGATAACCTCGATTGTGCCCGCCGACATCCAGCTTCCCAGCCCGCCCGCGGTGGGTGATGCGCTGACGGAGCATCTGGCGCTGGCCGAGTTGAAAGCGATTGCAGCGCAGAACCAACGCTATAAATCTTATATCGGCATGGGTTATACCCCCGTGCTGACACCACCGGTGATCCTGCGCAATATGCTGGAAAATCCGGGCTGGTACACCGCTTACACCCCTTATCAACCGGAAGTGTCGCAGGGGCGACTGGAAGCGCTGCTGAACTTCCAGCAACTGACGCTGGATCTCACCGGGCTGGATATTGCTTCCGCCTCCCTGCTTGACGAAGCCACCGCCGCAGCCGAAGCGATGGCGATGGCGAAGCGCGTCAGCAAACTGAAACACGCCAACCGTTTCTTTGTCGCGGATGATATTCATCCTCAGACGCTGGATGTGGTGCGTACCCGTGCGGAAACCTTCGGGTTTGACGTGCTGGTGGACAAAGCGGAAAAAGTGCTGGAGCTGGACGATGTCTTTGGTGTGCTGCTACAGCAGGTGGGGACTGGCGGGGAAGTGCATGATTATGCTGACCTGATTACCGAGCTGAAAAGCCGCAAAGTGGTCGTGAGCGTGGCGGCCGACATGATGACGCTGGTGCTGTTACAGGCACCGGGTAAACAGGGCGCAGATATTGTCTTCGGTTCTGCCCAGCGTTTTGGCGTGCCAATGGGTTACGGCGGCCCACATGCTGCCTTCTTTGCTGCGCGTGACGAGCATAAACGCTCGATGCCAGGACGCATTATCGGCGTATCCCGTGATGCCGCCGGTAATACCGCACTGCGTATGGCGATGCAGACCCGCGAACAGCATATCCGCCGCGAGAAAGCCAACTCCAACATCTGTACCTCGCAGGTACTGCTGGCCAATATTGCCAGCCTGTATGCGGTTTTCCACGGTCCCGTTGGCCTGAAGCGGATTGCCAGTCGCATCCACCGCCTGACCGATATCCTCGCGCAGGGCTTGCAGCAGCGCGGTCTGAAACTGCGCCATACAACCTGGTTCGATACCCTGACGGTCGAAGTCAGCGATAAAGCGGCGGTGCTGGATCGGGCGCTGAGCTTTGGCATGAATCTGCGCAGCGACATTCTGAATGCCGTGGGCATCACGCTGGATGAAACCACCACCCGTGAAGATGTGACCGCACTGTTCTCTGTGCTGCTGGGTAATGAACATGGGTTGGATATCGATGCACTGGATACCGACGCGCAGGCGATCCCGGCGGCGATGATCCGTCAGGAAGCGATCCTGACCCATCCGGTATTTAACCGTCATCACAGTGAAACCGAGATGATGCGTTACATGCATAGCCTGGAGCGTAAAGATCTGGCTCTGAACCAGGCAATGATCCCGCTCGGCTCCTGCACCATGAAGTTGAACGCGGCGGCGGAGATGATCCCCATCACCTGGCCCGAATTTGCCGAACTGCACCCGTTCTGCCCGGCAGAGCAGGCAGGCGGCTACCTGCAAATGATCGGTCAGCTTTCCCGCTGGCTGGTTCAGCTGACGGGTTACGATGCACTCTGTATGCAGCCGAATTCGGGGGCGCAGGGGGAGTACGCCGGTCTGCTGGCGATCCGCCGTTACCACGAAAGCCGCAACGAAGCGGGGCGTCATATCTGTCTGATCCCAAGCTCAGCACACGGTACCAACCCAGCTTCTGCACAGATGGCGGGCATGGAAGTGGTCGTAGTAGCCTGCGATAAGCAGGGCAATATCGATCTCCACGATCTGCGTTTGAAAGCCGAACAGGCGGGCGACGCGCTCTCCTGCATTATGGTGACCTACCCGTCGACCCACGGTGTTTATGAAGAGACGATCCGTGAGGTCTGTCAGATCGTTCATCAGTTTGGTGGCCAGGTCTATCTCGATGGTGCCAATATGAATGCCCAGGTGGGGATCACCACGCCGGGCTATATCGGCGCAGATGTGTCGCATCTGAACCTGCACAAAACCTTCTGCATTCCGCACGGCGGCGGCGGGCCAGGTATGGGACCGATTGGCGTCAAGGCGCACCTGGCACCGTTTGTTCCGGGCCACAGTGTGGTACAGATTGAAGGCATGCTGACCGGACAGGGCGCGGTTTCTGCTGCACCGTTTGGCAGCGCCTCCATTCTGCCTATCAGCTGGATGTATATCCGCATGATGGGCGCGGAAGGGCTGAAGCAGGCGAGTTCCGTGGCGATCCTCAATGCCAACTACATTGCTCACCGTCTGCAATCGGCTTATCCAATCCTCTACGCCGGACGTGACGGCCGCGTGGCGCACGAATGCATTCTGGATATCCGCCCGCTGAAAGAGCAGACCGGCATCAGCGAGTTGGATATCGCTAAACGCCTGATCGACTACGGTTTCCATGCGCCGACCATGTCATTCCCGGTGGCCGGTACGCTGATGGTGGAACCGACTGAGTCAGAGAGCAAAACCGAACTGGACCGCTTTATCGATGCCATGCTGGCGATCCGCAGTGAAATTGACCGTGTCGTCGAGGGTGAATGGCCGCTGGAAGATAACCCACTGGTGAATGCACCGCATACCCAGATGGAAATTGTCGGCGAGTGGGGCCATCCTTATACGCGTGAACTGGCGGTATTCCCGGCCGGGAGCGCGAATAAATACTGGCCAACAGTGAAACGTCTGGATGATGTTTACGGTGACCGTAATCTGTTCTGTTCCTGTGTACCGATGAGCGAATACGAATAACCGCATCGTGATCAGCGGCGGATAATCTGTAAGGGTTGACCTTCGTTTCGGTCAACCCTTTTTTATGGGATAAACAGCATGAAAATCGCATTAGTGACAGGCGGCAGTCGCGGCATTGGCCGGGCTACCGCCATTCTGTTGGCACAAATGGGCTGGCGGGTCGCCGTCAACTACGCCCGGCGCACCGATGCTGCGCTTGAAGTCGTGGATATGATTGAGCAGCAGGGAGGCAGTGCTTTTGCCCTTCAGGCGGATATCGCTGATGAAGCGCAGGTGATGGCGATGTTTGCTGACATCGACCGTCAGCCGGGGCAATTGACGGCGCTGGTCAATAATGCCGGTATCCTGTTTCAGCAGGCCACGCTGGAACAGCTCACGGCAGAGCGCATTAACCGGGTCTTTGCCACCAACGTCACGGGCAGTTTTCTTTGCTGTCGCGAAGCGGTTAAGCGCATGGGCCACCATCACGGTGGGAGCGGCGGGGCGATTGTCAATGTTTCCTCGGCGGCCGCCAGAACGGGGGCGCCGGGTGAATATGTTGATTACGCCGCATCAAAAGGGGCAATGGATACGCTGACTAAAGGGCTATCGCTGGAAGTGGCGGCGCAGGGTATCAGAGTGAACGGCGTGCGTCCGGGCTTTATTTACACCGACATGCATGCGGACGGGGGGGAACCGCAGCGGGTCGATCGACTGGCACCCGGCATTCCAATGCAGCGCGGTGGCCAGCCGGAAGAGATCGCGCGCGCGATTGCCTGGTTGCTCAGTGATGAGGCGTCATACATTACCGGAACATTTATTGATGCGGCGGGCGGCCGCTGAGATAACGTGGTCGGATGATGGCAATAAACGATAACGCCTAAGGCCAGTTCTTATCGGGTAGAGGGGCTGGCTGAAAAAGGTCAGCCCCTCCCTCCCTCTTAAAGCTCGGAAATATAGCCGACATCGTCGGACGTGGGATTCCCGGCCGCCGCGCGTGCCAGCTCATCACAACGTTCATTCTCAACGTGGCCCGCATGACCTTTAACCCACTTCCAGGTGATCTCATGGTGGCTGAGGGCCGCATCCAGCCGTTTCCACAGGTCGACATTCTTAACCGGCTTCTTATCGGTGGTTTTCCAGCCGCGTTTTTTCCAGTTATGTATCCAGGTGGTAATTCCCTGACGAACATACTGACTGTCGGTACTCAGCACCACCGCACAAGGCTGTGTCAGCGCTTCCAGTGCCACAATCGCCGCCATCATTTCCATGCGGTTGTTGGTGGTCAGGTGGAAACCTGCGCTGTACGTTTTCTCATGCTTGCCATAGCGCATAATCGCGCCATATCCCCCGGGGCCAGGGTTGCCAAGGCACGAACCGTCGGTGAAAATTTCTACCTGCTTAAGCATCTCTGGTAGACTCCCTGTAGAAAAACGCCAAGTCTGCCATAAATGCGCCTGATGAGCACCGTAAATACCGTTCACCCGCTCCACGAAAGGCCCTTTCGTCTTCAACGGGGTGTGGCCTGTATACAAAATATCTGCAGGACCGTGAAATGGGATTAACGATAAAAGCAGGGCCTGCTCCAATTGTGCTCTGAATCACAAATTTGAATATTGATTACGGTTTCTATTGGGAACAAAGCGCCAAAAAAACTACGGTGTCACACCGTGTTACAGGGTTAATTGCTGTTTCTTTCGCCATTGATAAAGAGATTGATGAATGTTTACCAACAAGACGATATCCACTTTAAACGCGTTGGAGAATAAAGTTTATAATTTTGTAATTAAAAATTTGAATACTGTTGTGTACATGACAATCAGAGAGCTTGCAAACAGTTCTCAGGTGTCGACGGCAACGGTATTGCGTTTTTGCAAGAAGATAAACTTCAATGGATATTCTGAATTCAAAGCCTATCTGAGAATGTATCTGGAGCAGGATAAAAAAATACTGTTGCCACATGGTGCCGATGAAATACTTAGCTTCTTTAAAAGTATTAATAATAATGACTTCGATGAATTAATTATCAGTGCAGCAGAACATATTGTCGCGGCTGAGCGTGTGATCTTCGTTGGTGCAGGCAGCTCAGGTACACTGGGTAAGTATGGGGCACGCTTCTTCTCTAACATTGGCAAGTTCAGCAACCATATTGATGATCCCTACTATCCTGTCAGCACCGATATGTACAAAAATGCGGTGGCTATCGTGCTATCAGTTTCGGGTGAAACCCCTGAAATTATTAAATTAGCCAAACAGTTTCTCATTCATCAATGCAAAATTGTCAGCATAACCAGTAATAACAAATCCACTCTTGCCTTAATGGCTGACTTTAATGTTTCCTATCATGTATCCAGAGTGTTAATCGCGAATGAATATGACATTACGACGCAGGTTCCAGTGATTTATATCCTTGAATCTATTGGTCGTCAGTTGGCTAATAAAATGACGCCGGAAATGTCACAGGGTGTTTCTTTCTTGTGACAAATGACGAGCCTGTGTTTTTGTTATAACGTGACTTTAACAGTGTCTTTTTTTACCATTAATTTCTAAATATTTAAGCGCGAACGACTTAAATTAAACTAATGGCAACGGAAGACACGTGATGGCAATTAACTATGCTGAATCGGCGAAAGAGATCGTCGTTCTGATTGGTGGTGATGATAATGTGATCAGTGTCACGCATTGTGCCACGAGATTACGATTCGTCCTTAAAGATTATTCTCAGGTAGATAAAGACACCTTAAAGCGCGTTAAGGGCGTGATTACCGCCGTTGAATCCAGCGGTCAATTGCAGGTCGTCATCGGCAATCACGTGGGAGATGCCTATCGCGAAGTACAGCACCTGCTGAATATCGACGAAAGCGTGGCGGTCAGTGCACCCAATGTCGGTGTCGTCAATCGCTTGATGGATATTATCTCCAGCATCTTCGCCCCCTTCCTCTATCCACTGGCGGCATGTGGCGTATTACAGGGGCTGATTTCATTGTTCGCTGCACTGGGGTGGATGGACCCTGCCAGCGGCACTTACCGCATTCTTAACTTTGTTTCCTGGACTGGTTTTACTTTCCTGCCCGTGATGGTGGCTTTCACCGCGGCGAAAAAATTCAATGTAAATCCTTTCACGGCAGTCATTGCCGCCTGTGCCCTGGTTTCACCTGACTACATCAACATGCTGACGGCCAATAAGATCCTGCTGGCGAACTCTGCCGATCCTGCGTTGCAGGCATTGATGAAAGCGGCGGTCGATAACCCGGAAATTGCCAAAGTACTGGTCGAGGTAGCAGGTATTCCGCTGACCGCTGATCCCCTCACCTTCCTCGGTTTGCCGGTGCAGTATCTCAGCTATACCTCCTCGGTGATCCCTATCATCCTGATGGTATGGATCATGTCTTATGTGCAGCGCTTCTTTGAACGCGTGCTGCCCATCGTCATCCGCAATATGTTCACCCCAATGTTCTGCCTCGCCATTATGGTGCCCTTAACGCTGCTGGCGTTCGGACCTGTCGGCAACATGATAGGCGGTGCAATCGGTGGTGTTTACAACTCGCTGTACCATCTCAGCCCGTCCATTGCTGGTTTTGTTGTCGGTGCTGTCTGGATGCCACTGGTCACCCTGGGGGTTCACTGGGGCATTACCCCGGTCACGGTAGGCAACTACGCCACGCTGGGCTACGACACCTTTACCGGATTACAGGCTTCAGCCGTGTTTGGCATGGCCGGCGCCGTTTTTGGTGTCTATCTGAAAGCCAAAGACGATGAACTGAAACGCGTTGCGCTCTCTGCCGGGATCACCGCTCTGTTTGGTATTACGGAACCGGCTATCTATGGCGTGGCACTGCGTCTCAAGCGCCCGATGATTTGTGGATGTCTGGCCGGGGCTATCGGTGGCGCCATCGCCGGGGCATTCAATGCAGTGTCATGGAGCTACTGCATACCGGGTATTGCGGTCTTACCGGTGTTCTTTAAAGAAGGGCATATGACGCAATTTCTCGGCTTCCTGCTGTCTGTGAGCGTGGCCTTTGTATTGGGCGTGGTGTTCGCCTGGCTGGGTGGATTTAAAGAAGAGATCCCGACAGAAAAACGTGTGATGGCTAATGTCAACGCTGTCTGAATGACTGAAAAAGAAGTGAATGATGAACAATAAATTACCAAAAGAGTTTATGTGGGGTGGTGCGGTTGCCGCACACCAGGTCGAGGGCGGATGGGACAAGGGGGGCAAAGGCCCGAGTATTGTTGATGTCCTGACCAGCGGAGCACATGGTGTGGATCGTGTGATTACAGACGGTATCAAGGAGGGCCTTCTGTACGCCAATCACGACGCGGTGGATTTCTATCATCAGTATCCTGGCGACATCGCATTGTTTGCTGATATGGGGTTCAAGTGTTTCCGCACTTCAATTGCCTGGTCACGCATTTTCCCTCTCGGTGATGAACTGGAGCCGAACGAAGAAGGGCTGCGTTTTTATGACGCGCTGTTCGATGCGCTGCTTAAACAGGGTATTCAGCCCGTCATTACGCTCTCACATTTCGAGATGCCCAATCATCTGGTCACGGAATATGGCGGCTGGAAAAACCGCAAAGTGGTGGATTTGTTTGTCAGATTCAGTGCGGCAGTCTTGAAGCGTTACCAGCATAAAGTGAAATACTGGATGACGTTCAATGAGATTAACAATCAGCGTAACTGGAAAACCCCGTTGTTTGGCTACTGCTGTTCCGGGGTGATCTTCACCCAGGAGCCGAACCCGGAAGCATGCATGTACCAGGTGCTGCACCACCAGTTCGTTGCCAGTGCGCAGGTGGTGAAACTCGGGCATGAGATTAACCCGGAGTTACAGATTGGCTGCATGATCGCCATGGTGCCGTTGTATCCCTTCTCCTGCCATCCCGACGATGTGATGTATGCTCAGGAAGCCATGAGGGAGCGCTTCCTGTTCGGTGATGTACATATGCGCGGCTATTATCCGTCGTACATCCTGAAAGAGTGGCAGCGTAAAGGGTATGACATTGTGATGGCGCCGGGTGACGCACAAATCCTGCGTGAAGGTTGCGCCGATTATATTGGCCTGAGTTATTACATGAGCAATGCCGTCAGCAGCGAACAGGCCGGCAGCGGTTCTGCCCTGTCAGGGTTTGAAGGCAGTGTGCCTAATCCGCATGTCAAAGCCTCAGACTGGGGATGGCAAATCGATCCGGTGGGTTTGCGTTATGTGCTCAATATTCTGTATGAGCGTTATCAGAAACCGCTGTTTATTGTCGAGAACGGCTTTGGTGCGGTGGATGTAAAAGAGGAAAGCGGCGAGGTCAATGATGACTATCGTATCGCCTATCTCCGTTCTCACATTGAGCAAATGAAAAAAGCTGTTCTTGAGGATGGCGTTGACGTTATGGGGTACACCCCCTGGGGCTGCATTGACTGTGTCTCCTTCACCACCGGGCAATACAGCAAACGCTACGGCTTTATCTATGTTGATAAAAATGATGACGGCAGCGGCACCTTTGTTCGGTCGAAAAAGAAAAGTTTTCACTGGTATAAAAAGGTGATTGCCAGCAACGGCGATACGCTCTGAGCCATATTAAACGATGACATCATACGCGACAGGGAGGTCGCTCAATAATAAAGGTTGGAAGATGAAAAAAAGAACCTCTCTGTCCCTTACTCTGTTTATAAGCCTCAGTATTACCACGTATCACGCACAGGCAGATTTATCCGTCATACAAAACAGTTTGCTGACCGAACTGCAACAAAAGCCCTTGCTGGTTGAGGATTTAAGTCATCCGGCATTTAGCTGGGCACTGTCAGGCAGTGGTCGGAGTGAAAAGCAAACGGCTTACCGCATTATCGTGGCCACCAGTGACGCGGTGATTAACCCTGCGGGTCGTTTGACCAGAGAAAAAAACGTTGTCTGGGATTCCGGAAAAATACCCTCTGCGCAATCTTCGGCGGTGCCATATAGCGGGCCGCAACTCAGCCGTGCTACCCGCTATTACTGGTCAGTACAGGTGTGGGATCGGCAAGGACAGGCATCGGCGTTTGCTCCTCTCTCTCGCTTTGATACCGCATTGAAAGCGGGCTGGCAGGCAAAACCCATTTGGTCTGAAGCGCAGCCCAACTGGGCCTTCTTCCGACACAGTTTTCGGGCAAAAAATAAACCCATCAGCCGCGCGATCCTTTATGCGACAGGCCAGACGCCCGAAGATACCCGACAGTATGTCTATAAGGTGAATGTGAATGGTACGTTTGCCGGGTTGGGGCCTGTCAGAGGCTACAACAACCAACATTTCTATAACGCCTTTGATGTCACGGCACTGCTGCGTCAAGGGCAAGACAACGCGCTGGGGGCACTGGCGTTTACCTACGGTAAAAAGAAAAGCTTTATGGCGGAACTGCGCATCCATTATCAGGATGGAGAGGTGCAGACGATTGCTACTGATGAGCGTTGGAAAGTGCTGGATGGCACAGCGGCATTCCCTTATGCAGGCGATGTTCATGCTCAGGAGGCGGTATCCTGGGTGGGTTTCCGCTATCCCCATGAAAATATCGTCGCTAAAAATTATCCAGCCGGTTTCGACGTCACGGGTTTTGACGACAGGACCTGGTCAGCACCGCGTGTACAGTCACCGATTGATAATCTGACGGGTTACCCGGCAGAGAATCTGACACAGATAGAGGTGAAGCCGCGTAAGGTGACATCACTGGGTAAAGGCCACTTCCTGCTGGATTATGGAACGACGGTCGTCGGTGGTATGACGCTGACCCTGGATAACCGACAGTCGATCGCTAACGACGTCACGATCAAAACGGGGGAGATACTGGCCGCCGATGGCGCCGTAAAATGGCAGACTGCCGCGTTAATTAACAACCTCGATAAATGGCAGCTAAAACCCGGCAAACAGACGCTTGAACATTTTGGTTTCCGCGTCTTCCGCTATGCGGAAATTTCTGGATTGCCGGATGCACTGACTGCCAGTCAGTTGGGTGAAATGCTAACAACGCAGGCGTTACGTTATCCGTTCGATGACGGTGCGGCCACATTCAGCTCATCGAATAAGACTTTGAATGATATCTGGGCGTTCTCAAAAGCGTCAATCAAGGTACTGAATCACGATCTCTACGTTGATTCTCCTAACCGTGAACGTGCGCCTTACGAAGCGGATACTTACATCCAGCAGTTGAGCAATTACCAACTCGACAAGGGTTACCCGCTGGCGCGCTTTTCCACGGAATGGTTGATCGACCACTCGACCTGGCCGATGGAATGGAAGGTCTACAACATCCTCAATGCCTGGAATGATTACCTGTACACCGGCGATGATCGTCTGATCCGCACGTATTATTCGCAGCTCAAAGGTAAAATTCCGGCGAAGCTGACCGCAGGTTTTGATGATAAAACCGGGCGGGTGACAGCGAATTATGGCGATGGGGCGCCGGGACCGGATCATGACATCGTGGACTGGCCTGCCTCATTACGTGCCGGTTATCAGTTCTCCAATACTCACAATGTGACCAATGCGTTCTTTTCTAAAGGAACGCAGACGCTGGCGGACATCGCCGGGGCATTAGGTGAACGTCAGGACCAGCAGCATTATCGCCAGCTGGCGGATGCCTCAGCCCGTGGCTTCCGTTCGGGCTTTTATGACGCCGGGGCTCAGGCCTTTAAAGACAATATTGGCGGTAAACATCATCTCTCCAGCCAGGCGAATGCATTTGGTGTGGCGTTCGGTCTTGCGACGCCTGAAGAGGCCCGCCATGCGGCGACATTCCTGGCAGATAAAAAGATGCTGGAAGGCAGTGTATATAGCGCGCTGTTTGCTCTGAGTGCGATGGCAGAAAACGGCCAGGGAATGGAAGCTATCAATCAGATAACGGGCCTGAACAGTGATGGAACGCTCCGTCAAAATAGCCATAACTGGCGGCACATGATGGAACAGGGATCAGGCTCTACCATGGAAGCCTGGAATGAGTCTGACGACCTTACCGTCAGCCACTCTCATCCGTGGGGGACGGCACCAGTCATTGTCGCTTCTCAGGGGGTTTTTGGCGTAAAACCCCTCAAACCCGCGTATGAGCAGTTTCAGATCAAACCGATATTGCAAGGCCTGACAAAGGCCGACATCACCGTTCCGACTATCCGTGGAGAGATTAGCGCTTCGTTTGAGGTGAACAATCAGATCTGGCATTTGAATGTCGTGATTCCCGCGAATACGGAAGCCTTTATTTATATTCCAGCCCGCCATATCGATGACATTAAAGAAAGCGGTGTGGGATTAAATACGGTGAAGGATATTCAGTTTATTTCTGAGGGCAGTGGTTACGTTAAAGTGTTAGCAGGATCCGGGCACTATGCGTTTGTCTCGAATGGAAACTAAGCACGTTATTTTTTATTTATAAATAACACCCTCTGTTGATAATAAGCATCATTCCGGCAAAGCCGGAGGGGTGCTTATTATCTGAAAAAAATAATAGATAGAGATAATAATGAACACATTTAAAAAACTACCCTTAACGGTGGCGGTCATTGCCGCGCTGTGCCCGTTTTCTGCTCTTGCGGAGCAAATGATTAGCCAGCAGCAGTTAGATAAGATTGTCGCTCAGGCGGTGGAAAAAGCGCTGGCAGAGCGTGAAGCAAGAGTGAGTGCCGCAACGCAGCCAACGCTAACGCCAGCGGCTGCCCCTGCTGCTGCAACATCCGCTGCGCCAGAAGCTCTCCCTGTTGCCGTCACACCCTCCGCCGATATGGCCATCCCTTACGGACTGAAGTTTTCCGCGTATGCCCGCTATGGTGCCCATTTCCAGGGCGGTGACCAAAAATATATCGCGGTGGATGGTTCCTATAATGGTTCGTCGGGTATTGGTCGCCTGGGGAACGAAGGCTACGGCGGGGAGTATCAGCTGTCTAAAACCTTTAAAGCGGAAAATGGCGCCATCTGGGATGCCAACGTGATGATCGATCACTGGAGCGACGAGCTTAATTTAAAGAAAGCCTACGTTGGCGTTACCAACCTGTTTGAATCGCAGCCCGATGCGTATCTCTGGGCCGGACGTGATTTCCATCAACGTCCACAGCAGGAGCTGAATGACTACATGTGGATGAGCCATGACGGGCAGGGGGCGGGGATTAAGAATCTCGATCTCAACGGCGTGCTGTTTGATCTGGCCGCCGTGGGGGCGGTGGAGTCCTGTGACGCACGGGTGGTAGAAGATGGCGATAATCCTTCGCGAATTTCCTGTACGGGTGGGGCCGGCACGGGTGAAAAAGGCAATTATGCGCTGACGTCAAAAATCCATGGCATCACAGTCGGTCCGGTTGATGTGGCGCTGTACGCCAACTACGGGCTTGACTCAAAAGCGGTAGAAAGCGATGAACGTACCAAAGCGTGGCAGGGGGCCGTAGTACTCAGCCACACGACCGATCGCTCAATGAACCAGTTCATCACGCGCTATTCAGACAACGCAGATAATAGCGTTTATAACAAAACGGACGCGCTGCGCTCGATTTATACCAGCTTTGATGGGGTCTACACCGTTAACCCTCAGACCACCGTCAGGTATCTGTTGGCCTTCCAGGACTATCGTAACAGCGAACTGAGTGAGGATAACCGCAGAAACTACGCCGCGATAATCCGCCCAATGTATTTCTGGAACGAAGTACATTCGACCTGGCTTGAAGGCGGCTATCAGCGCGTTAACTACGAAGAAGGGGGAAGCAACAAAGGGTGGAAGATGACGCTTTCGCAAAATATCTCTTTTGCTATGGGGCCAGACTTCAGACCAATGCTGCGTTTCTATGTCACCGGGGGGGAAGTGGATAACCAGCATACGGCGCGCACCACGGACACTGAGGACACTCGCCTTGATTCCTTCAACGTCGGCGCGATGTGGGAAGCGTGGTTCTGATTCGACCCATCATCGTCTGATCAGCCAGCGGTGTTGTGATGCCGCTGGTTCGTTGCTCTGAGCAGTGAAGCATGACTTGAGCACATGGCAGATGCTATTCTGTGTGGCGTATCCCCCTTTCAACACGCCGCAGCATCCTTGAGCCAGGCACGCATTCAATTATAGTGAGTAACGAATAGTGAGTTTTCAAAGTACTAATGACAGGATCATCGTTCTCGATACCGAAACCACCGGTATGAACATGATTGGTGTCCACTATGAAGGGCATCGCATTATTGAAATTGGTGCCGTTGAGGTGATTAACCGCCGCCCGACGGGCAATAACTTCCATGTGTATCTCAAGCCCGATCGGCTGGTGGACCCGGAAGCCTTTGGCGTACACGGTATTGCAGACGAATTCCTGCTGGATAAACCCACCTTCGCTCAGGTGGCAGATGACTTCCTGGCGTATATTGATGGCGCAGAGCTGGTGATCCATAACGCGTCGTTCGATATCGGCTTTATGGACTATGAGTTTGCCAAACTGCAGCGTGGCATTGCCAAAACCGAAACCTTCTGTCAGATCACCGACAGCCTGGCGATGGCGCGTAAGATGTTCCCCGGCAAGCGTAACAGCCTTGATGCGCTGTGTTCACGCTATGAGATAGACAACAGCAAACGTACGCTGCACGGCGCACTGCTTGACTCCGAAATACTGGCCGAAGTCTTCCTGATCATGACCGGCGGGCAGACCTCGCTGACCTTCTCAATGGAAGGGGATCGTGAAGAACAGGATGATGGCGAAACCATTCACCGCATTACCCGGCCATCCTCGGGGCTGCGCGTGGTGCGTGCCAGCGAGCAAGAGCGGATCGCGCATGAGGCGCGTCTTGATCTGGTGCAGAAAAAGGGCGGCAGTTGTTTATGGCGCCCGATCGATGCCAGTGATGTATAAGTGATTAAAAAGCAGGCGAAAACGCACTTTCGGTGAAAAAGAGAGCAGTTGAGATAATTCCACAGAAAAAGCGTTGACGCAGCGCAGGCCGCCCCGTAATATGCGCCTCGTTCCCGACGGGGAACATCGGTGGAGCGGTAGTTCAGTTGGTTAGAATACCTGCCTGTCACGCAGGGGGTCGCGGGTTCGAGCCCCGTCCGTTCCGCCAAGCATTTAGAGAAAGGCCGATTCGAAAGAATCGGCCTTTTTCGTTTTACGACGATGATGCCCTTCCTGAATATCTCACCCATCCTGTCTGCTTATCCTTTCGATCGTTATCGTGCTGCCGCGCGGTGAATCACCTTATATCGTAAAATATCTATAGATAATGACCGGGAGTCGATGTATCACTTTCCATCCCTCTGATATAAGAAAAAAGATGAAGATTAAACCGTTCAAGGAGGAGCGATGATAAAGCCGATATTTCTCTTCACCGTACTACTGATCGTTACACTCGCATCCGGATTACAAGCGGCCCCCGTTTATGCCGATAAACCTACTGCTGAAGCATCGGATCTCATGAAGCAATATGTCATATCGTCGGTGGCGGAGCGTGCTGAGGTTCTGCACAGACTGGAAGTGCTCTCTACCAAAAACCCTGATAATGTTAACGTAAGACGGATGTATGCCAACCTGCTAGTCTCTGACAGAAAATATGATAGTGCCATCTCACAATATGAAATGCTGAATAAAAAAAATCCGCGCCCGGTGCTCTTACTACCGGAATGTATGTTGAAAGAAAGGGTGGGTAAGAAAGACAAAGGGTGTTACCAGTCTGTCATTGCGATCGCTGAAGAGAAAAACATCCTGGATAGTGATTATCTTACCGCGCTGTATTTTGCGGACGATCAACGTTTCTTGGCAGAGAAAGAGAAACTTATTAACGCTAATAAAATGACAAAGGCTGAACTTGCTGTTTTTTCATTAAGCCATGAGCGCATTCTGTATACCCTGTATCCGTAACTGCGGGCAGGCTTACGGTACAACAAGAAAGCCCAGGGACCAGAAAATCTCTGGCCCCTGGTCATATCACTCTTTCTGCATCGCGACTTTCGCGTTATAGCCTTGTGTTGCGGCATTCTCCACATCGCCACGGGCGATCCAGCGATAGCTGCCTGCGCCCAGTGCCACCCCGATAAACCAGCTAAAGTTTGCCACCGCATGCAGCGAAGGAATAAAGCTGATCACCAGGCCAATGGCTACCGATGGCAGCAGCGCCACAATCGCTTTCGGGTTAAAACCACCGCGATACCAGTATTTACCTTTTGGCGTGGCATCAAACAGATCATCAACGGAGATCTGGCTGCGTTTGATCAGATAGAAATCGGCCAGCAGGATGCCGAACAGTGGCCCGATAAACGCGCCCAGCACATCCAGCGTATAGTGGATCAGCTCCGGTGACTGGAACAGATTCCACGGCGTCAGCAGCACGGAACCGACCGCTGCGATCATCCCGCCGGTGCGGAAGCTGATCTTCTGTGGCGAACAGTTGGAGAAATCGAAAGCCGGAGAAACAAAGTTGGCCACGATGTTGATGCCTATGGTGGCGGTAATCATTGTCAGCAGACCAATCGCCACTGCCAGATCGTTACCGACCATACTCACTGTCTCAATCGGGTCGGTGATCATTCGGCCAAACAGCGACTGTGTACCCGAAACAATCACTACGGTGACCAGCGAGAACAGCAGGAAGTTAAACGGCAGGCCCCAGCGGTTTCCCCGGCGGATTTCACCCATACTTTTACCGTAGCGAGAGAAATCACCGAAGTTCAGCAGCGGGCCAGAGAAGTACGACACCACCAGCGCGGTAGCCGTCAGCATCTGCCATGCCTGCTCGCCGCCCGTCAGCGTCTTGCTTGCCAGGGTGAAGGAGATACCGTCAAACCCGGTTTTGTATACAATCCATCCTGCCAGCGCCACCATCACCACGTACACCGCCGGGCCAGCCACATCAATGAAACGCTTAATCGCGCTCATTCCGTGCCAGAACACCATCGCCTGCAACAGCCACATAATACCGAAGCAGATCCAGCCGAGCTGCGATAATCCCAGCCAGGAGGCGTGCGTCAGTGACGACAGCGCAGGCCAGAACTTCAGCGAGACCAGCATCAGTGCATTCGCTGCAAGGTACGTCTGAATGCCGTACCAGGCAAAGGCGATTAACCCGCGGATCACCGCCGGGATATTGGCACCAAATACGCCGAATGCCTGACGACAGATCACCGCATAGGGTACGCCCGCCATCTGGCTGGGTTTCGCCACCAGGTTAGCACAGACCTGCACAATACAGATGCCGACCAGCAGACACAGCAGCACCTGCCAGCTGGCGAGGCCCAGCGTGAAGAAGCTCGCGGCTACCACATAGCCACCCATGCTGTGTACATCGGACATCCAGAAAGAAAAGATATTGTACCAACTCCAGTTCTGGTCACGCGTTGGCGCCAGATCCTCATTGCACAGCCGTGGGCTGTAGTTGACGGTGGCGTCTGACGCCGCTGCCGGGGAAGAACCATGACTATTTGGCATGAAACCTGCTCCTGTGAATACAGTTATCAATAAACCGGGTTACAGGAGACATTGCAGGATCCAGGCCAGAATGTAATTTCATGTATACAAAAGTCAGTTTTCATGTGTACGATTCTTGACGGAAATGATGTTTACCGGAGTAGGGAATGAAGAGTGAAACCGGGCTGAAAACGGCCTCCGACCTGAGTGACAAGGATGAGCCTATCTATCAGGCGCTGATGACGGCAATCGTGGAACATCAGTTACCACCGGGGAGTAAATTACCGGAGGAGGCACTCTCCGAGGTGTTCGGCGTCAGCCGTACCGGCATTCGTAAAGTGCTGCAACGCCTCGCCGCAGTGCAAATGATCACGCTGACGCCCAAACGTGGTGCGCAGGTCGCCACGCCAACCGTTGAGGAGGCGCAGGATATCTTCCGTACTCGCAGCCTGATTGAGTGCGCGAACCTGTCTGAGGTATTAATGCACTGCCAGGCCCCTCATCTTGCTGCCCTGGAGAAACTCAATCTCCAGGAGCAGCAGGCCCACGAAAATCACGATGGTGCAGCGGCGATCCGCCTCTCAGCGGCATTCCATATTCAGTTACAGGCGATTTCGGGCAACCAGGTGCTGACCGAAATCGTGACGCGGCTGACCCAGCGCTCCTCGCTGGTGGTTGCGGCATATGGTGCGCCCTGGCAGCAGGGCTGCCGCTGTGACGATCACGATCGGCTGGTGGTGCTGTTGCGGGAAAAATCACTGACCCAGTTGACTGACGCACTACGGCAACATTTCGATCATATCGTCGCCAGTCTGCGCTTTGAACGCAGCGGCGAAACGCTGCCGGACTTTTCCCGGTTGTTTGCGTCAAAAGGAGCATGATGATGAGTAGCAAACAGGTCATTCAGGTGATCAACCCCAACACCAGCCTGGCAATGACGGAAACCATCGGTGCAGCGGCACGTGCGGTGGCGGCAGGGAATACCGAGATCCTGGCGGTGTGCCCGACGCAGGGCGTGCCGTCGATTGAAGGGCATTTTGATGAGGCTATCGCTGCCATTGGCGTGCTGGAGCAGATCAAAATCGGCCGTGAGCAGGGCGTCTGTGGCCATGTGATTGCCTGTTTCGGCGATCCGGGATTACTGGCCGCACGCGAGATGGCGCAGGGACCGGTAGTCGGGATTGCCGAAGCCGCGATGCATATGGCAACCCTGGTGGCCACACGATTTTCCATCGTCACCACGCTGCCGCGAACCCTGATTATTGCCCGCCATCTGCTTCAGCAATATGGCTTTGAGCATCACTGTGCAGCCCTGCACGCCATCGACCTGCCGGTGCTGGCACTGGAAGATGGCAGCGGGCTGGCGCAGGAGAAAGTGCGCCAGCGTTGTATACAATCCATCCGCGAAGATGGCTGCGGTGCCATCGTGCTCGGCTGCGGTGGTATGGCCGATCTGGCGCAATCGCTGACACGTGAACTGGGCGTACCGGTGATCGATGGCGTGACGGCTGCCGTGAAAATGGTGGAGTCGCTGGTAGCATTAGGTCTGAACACCAGTAAGCACGGCGATCTTGACTACCCGATACGAAAAAACCTGTCGGGCCAGTTTGAGCGCCTAAACTGAACAGTCGGGTCCCATTTCTTTTTGCGACGTTAAGGACTGAGACGATGAGCAACACTTCGGAAAAAAAAGAGTACAGCTTCAACAAAAACTATCCCCGTGACCTGCGCGGCTATGCGGGCAACCCGCCCCATGCGGCCTGGCCGGGTAACGCGAAGATCGCGGTGCAGTTTGTCCTCAACTACGAAGAGGGCGCCGAAAATAATGTTCTGCATGGTGATACAGGCTCCGAGCAGTTCCTCTCCGATATCATTGGGGCGGCCAGCTACCCTGAGCGCCATATGTCGATGGATTCACTGTATGAATATGGCTCACGCGCCGGATTCTGGCGCATCCATAACGAATTTCAAAAACGTGGCCTGCCGCTGACGGTCTTTGGCGTGGCCATGGCGCTGGCACGGCACCCGGAGATCGTCGAGGCGATCAAAGCCGCTGATTACGATGTCGTCAGTCATGGCTGGCGCTGGATCCACTATCAAGGCATGGATGCAAAAACAGAACGCCAGCATATGCAGCTGGCGCTGGATACCCTGACCGACCTGTTTGGCAAGACGCCAACGGGCTGGTATACCGGTCGCGACAGCCCCAACACCCGGCGTCTGGTCGTGGAACAGGGCGGCCTGACCTATGACAGCGACTATTATGGCGACGATCTGCCGTTCTGGACGCAGGTCACCTGTCAGGATGGCACGGTGAAACCGCATCTGATCATCCCTTATACGCTAGAAACTAACGATATGCGTTTTGCCACGCCGCAGGGGTTTAACACCGCGGAGCAGTTTTACACCTACCTGAAAGACAGCTTTGATGTGTTGTACGAAGAAGGGGACAGCACACCGAAAATGCTGTCGATTGGTATGCACTGCCGTCTGCTGGGCCGCCCAGGCCGTTTCCGCGCCTTACAGCGCTTCCTTGACCATATCCAGCAGCATGAAGGGGTGTGGATCTGTACCCGCCAGCAAATCGCTGACCACTGGGTGAAAACCCACCCGGCACCGAAAGCGTAATGCTGACAGCGAGGCTTGCCTCGCTGCCCTGAGCCCGTCCTGTATTATCGCAGAGACCACCAGGTCTCTGCGTACCTGTCAGCTCATCAAACTGACCTGCGCCGCCACAATGCGCCAGCCACAGGGGAGCCTGACCCAGGTCTGCTGCTGACGGCCGATTTTGTCGCTGCCCTCGCGGGTGAACTCTGTGCTGCACACCGCAAAATCATCGCCGTAGCTGGTGATCACCGTATTCTGTAACTGACGGAATAACCCGGCTGAAGGACGTGCAGCCCGAAATTCGCGAATCGCATCGATACCGTACAAGTTCTCTCCCGCACCCAGGCGCACTGTGCGTTCGTCGTGCCAGAAAAGTTCATCCAGCACCGCAATGTCATTACTGATTAACGCCTCTTCGTAACGATAAAACGCGGCGGTAACTTCGGCGAGGATCGCCGGGCGGTCAATATGTTCACTTTTCATGATCAATGCTCCCTATCCGCAGGGGCCGCGTGCGTAATGCCCATTTGCTCCAGCGCGCTGGCGGCACGCAGGCAGGCGGCTTCATTAAACGGGGCGGCAATCAGTTGCAGACCGATGGGTAACCCGCTACGGGTACGTAATGGCACCGTGGTCACCGGCAGGCCGAGGAACGAAATGGGCTGGGTTAACATGCCCATGCTGGCGCGGATCGGCAGGTCACTGCCGTTAATGTGCATGGTCTCCTGGCCAATCAACGTGGCGCTGGTGGGGGTAGCCGGTGCAATCAACACATCCACATGATCGAACAGCGGCAGCACCTGCTGCTGGAAGTGGCGGCGGAAGCGCTGGGCCTGAATGTACCAGGCGGCGGGGATCATCGCCCCGGCCAGCAGGCGCTCACGCGACAAAGGCTCAAAGCGCTCAGGTGCACGGCGCAGGGCGGGGAGGTAATGATTCCCGCCCTCAGATGCGCTGATAATAAACGCCGACGTACGTGCCAGTTCGGCCTCCGGCAGCACGACCTCTTCGCTGGCATTCAGTGCGCTGGCTGCAACCGCCACCGCAGCGCGGGCGTCGTCATCGCACCACTGCTGAAAGTAACCGCCCAGCACGCCAAAGCGCAGCCCTTCACTACCGCGCTCCAGCAGAGGGCTGACCGCCTGCATGGCTTTATCAGCCTGGAAGCTATCGGCAGGATCGCTGCCCTGTAATACATCGTAGACGTGGGTGAGATCGCTGACGCGGCGGGCAAACGGACCAATATGGTCAAGGCTGGCGACAAACGGATGACTGCCGCTGCGCGACAGGCGACCGTAGGTCGGCTTCAGACCAAAGATTCCGCACAGTGAGGCCGGAACGCGGATCGAGCCGTTGGTATCCGAACCGAGGGAGAAATGGACCAGCCCGGCGGCCACGGCGGCGGCCGACCCCCCCGACGATCCCCCGGCAATCCGCGCCAGATCGTGTGGATTACGCGTGGCACCATAATGGCTGTTTTCGGTGGTGAAACCGTAGGCATACGCATCCATGTTCAGCATCCCGGACAGCAGTCCGCCGCCGGCTGCCAGCTTCTGCACGGCCCAGGCATCCTGACATGCCACCGGACGATCGCTGAATAAACTGGCCCCGGCCAGCGTCGCGTGTCCGGCCACATCAAACAGATTTTTGACTGCGTAAGGCACCGCTGCCAGTGGGGGGAGCGGCAGGTTGCCCTGTTTCAGGCGATCAACCCGGTCCGCCTCCTGCAACATGCGCTCCTGGGTAATCTGGGTCCAGGCATTCAGCTCAGGGTTATGCTGCGAGATCGCCGACAGCGTATGCAGGGCGATCTCGCGTGCACTCAACTCACCTTTAGCCAGCAGTTGGGTCAGTTCGGCAATCGACAGTGCGGCCAGATTCATGCTTTATACACTCCAGCCACTTCCAGGCGATCGTCCAGCGGGAAGGCCATCAGCGGCGCGGCCATGCCGGCAATGCGGTTGAACTGGGTCAGCAGCTCGGCACGGCGTGCGTCGTCGAGTTCCAGTGCCAGCACCTGCTCCATCTGTGTGACATAGGCTGCCCAGTCGGGCGCCGTTTGCTTGATACTCATCTCAGTTTCCCTCTTTTTTAAAACCCGGCCGCGCTGCCGTTGCTACGCGGATCGAATGCCCCTTCGAGCATCCCGTTGTTGTGACGCACAATCGCGCCCGCATGGCCCACGGCTTCGCTGAAATCAGGCAACAGCTCAACTTCATGGCCCAGCGCCCGCAGCGTGGCAATGGTTTCTGGCGGGAAGCGACCTTCCAGTTTGAGTGAATCGGAGGCCTGACCCCAGGTGCGCCCCAGCAGCCAGCGTGGCGCACTCACCGCCTGCTGCAATCCCATGCCCTGTACCACATGGCGGGTAAAAATGGCCGCCTGAGTCTGTGGCTGGCCATCGCCGCCCATCGATCCGTATACCATCGTCCTGCCATCGTTCAACCGTGCTGCCGCTGGGTTCAGCGTGTGGAATGGCTGTTTACCCGGCATCAGCGCCAGCAGGTGATCGGGATCGAGGCTGAAAGCCGCGCCGCGATTTTGCCAGGTAATACCCGTGCCGGGGATCACCACACCGCTACCAAATTCGTGATAAATGCTCTGAATAAAGGAGACGGCCAGCCCGCTGCTGTCCATCACGCCCATCCACACGGTGTCGCCCGGCCCTTTACCCGTGCCCCACGGCGCCGCCTGATTGACATCGATCTGCGCCGCCATCTGTTGCAGACGATCGCTGTCGAGCAGTGTTTGCATCTGTTCACGCATATGCTGCGGGTCGGTGATGTAACGGTCGCGCAGGCCAAAGGCCAGCTTGGTGGCTTCCACAATGCGGTGAATGGTTTGTGCCTCATCGGCATCGGCCATATTCAGATGGTCGGTGATCCCCAGGATCGCCAGTGATACCAGGCCCTGCGTGGGCGGTGTCATATTAAAGACATCGCCGTACTGATGGTGGATACGCAGTGGCGTCCGGCGTTTAGCCTGCTGACGGTTCAGGTCTTCCAGCGTGACCGGCATTCCCAGCCGTGACATCTCACTGGCGAGCTGACGGGCAAGCGGGCCGCGATAGAAGCTGTCCAGCCCGGCTTCGGCCAGATGAATGAGGGTGTTTGCCAGATCGGGCTGGGTAAAACGGCTGCCACACGACGGCACTTCGCCATCGGGTAAGAAGGTGGCGGCAAATCCCGGTTGATTCACCAGTTCGGCTTGTTTACTGGCGGTGGCGGCCGCCTGGGAGGCGGTGACCGGAATGCCATCGGCGGCATAGCGGATCGCATCCGCCAACAGGCGCGGCAATGGCAGTTGCTGACCGCCCAGTTCGCGGGAGATGTCCAGCGCTTCTGACCAGCCGCTGACCGTACCCGCCACCGTCAGGGCCGATTTCGGGCCGCGATGGGGAATGCTGCTGCTGCCCTGATAAAAGTCGATTGTCGCCAGCGAACCTGCCGCACCGCTGGCATCGATCGCCACCGGGTCACCCTTCGGCGGGACAATCAGCCAGAAGCCATCGCCTCCCAGGCCATTCATATGAGGATAGGCAACGGCAACCGTCGCGGCAGCAGCCACCATCGCCTCAATGGCATTCCCCCCTTCGCGTAAAATACCCAGTGCGCTTTCACTGGCCAGATGGTGCGGCGTCACCGCCATGCCCAGCGGGGCCATATTACTTTGATTCATTCCATTCCCGTCGTTCAGATAGCTGATAGGTTGACTAAAGCAATAGCCGTTCCAGTTTGTCGAGCGGCAGAATGTTAACAATTGAATATCTGTCGTATGGCTCCGGTTTTTGATTCAAAACCGGCCGATTTTCAGCCCGCAACGGTGTGAGCTACAGACAGGCACGTTATTTGTATATCATTCTGAGGATGAAACAAACGTTACAGGGTTAATCACATGATGCAGCTTGATGAACGCCTGCGCAGCCACTACGCGCAGCTTTCGCCGCAGGAACAACGTATCGCTGATTTTGCCTTCGATCATTTCGATGACCTGATCAGCTACAACAGTGCCGATCTGGCACGTCTCAGCGGGGTGTCCAAGGCCACGGTAAGCCGTCTGTTTAAGCGCCTGGGCTATGAAAAATATAAAGATATGCGCGACGAACTGCGCACCCTGCGCCAGAGCGGGATGCCGCTCACTGACCACCGTGATGCGGTGCAGGGCAACACGTTGCTGGCCCGTCACTATAAGCAGGAGATGGCCAACCTCACCCAGTGGGTGAACGGGATTGATGCGGCGCACTTTGGCGAGGTCGTTCAGGCGCTGGCAAACAGTAAACGTATTTTTATCATTGGGATGCGTAATGCATACCCGGTGGCGCTGCACCTGCGCCAGCAGTTATTGCAGGCCAGAACACAGGTGCAGGTGCTGCCACAGCCGGGGCAGACGCTCTCTGAAGAGCTGGTGGATCTGACACCGGAGGATATGGTGGTGGTGATGGCGTTCCGGCGCCGCCCACGCATTATCCGCCCGTTGTTACAGCAGCTACAGCACAACGGCATTCCTGTGCTGGCACTGTGTGAACCCCAGGCGCAGGCGGTGATTGCCCTGGCGCGCTGGCAGCTGTGCGCGCCGCTGGACAGTGTCTCTGCCTTCGACAGCTATGCAGCGGCCAACAGCCTGATCAACCTGCTGGCCAACGCATTACTGCACGAATTGCTCAGTGACGGTCGTCAGCGTATTCATCAGATTGCTGACCTCTACACCCAGCTGGATGAGCTGGAACAGCGCTAATGGGGCGCTATTCTGGTGCATTGCATGGTTTTGGGGCGCCGCAAGGCGCCCTTTTTCGGACCCTTTTTCCCGCCAGTGTTTCCCTCTTTTGCCCGGTTTTTCTGTACTGAATATCAGTTTTTTGGCCTGTAATAACGCTTAATGTTTGGATTTAACACACTTTTTGTTTTCTGCGGTTTTACCATCGCGTAAAAAATGTGAGGCAGATAACGCGCTGGCACATTAGTTGCAATTAAATTCTTTAAGAATCTTTCGTTTCATGATGTATTAACCGGGGAAGTGAAGATGAAAAAAGGTTTAATCGCATTACTGGCAGGTGCCGTGCTGTTTTCTCAGGCCATCACGGCGCATGCCGATCAGTTACAGGACATTGAAAAACGTGGCGTTATCCGCATCGCGGTCCCTCAGGACTTCCCGCCGTTTGGTTCCGTCGGTACCGATTTACAGCCGCAGGGCTATGACATCGATATGGCGAAGTACCTGGCGAAACAGATGAAACTTAAGTTGCAGCTGGTGCCCGTGACCAGCGCCAACCGCGTCCCTTATCTGCAAACCGATAAAGTGGATCTGGTGATCTCCAGCCTGGGCAAAAACCCGGAACGTGAGAAAGTGATCGACTTCAGCCGTGCCTACGCGCCGTTCTTCCTCGGTGTGTTTGGCCCGAAAGACGGCACGCTGAAAGATGCGGCTGCACTGAGCGGCAAATCGATCGGCGTCACCCGTGGGGCGGTGGAAGATATGGTGCTGACCGGCATCGCGCCGAAAGAGGCACAGGTGAAACGTTATGAAGATAACAACACCACGCTGTCGGCTTATCTGTCGGGTCAGGTGGAATATGTGGCCACCGGCAACCTGGTGGTAGCAGCCATTGCTCGTCAGAACGCGGATAAAGCGCCCGTGGCGAAATTTATGCTGAAGGATTCACCGTGCTTTATCGGCATGAAGAAGAATGAACCGGCACTGAAGGCCAAAGTCGATGCGCTGATTGAGCAGGCGATTCAGGACAAAACCCTGAACGGTCTCTCTGAGCAGTGGCTGAAAGCACCACTGCCAGCCGATCTGGGCTAGTTGGGGCTGACTGATGATGGGGCAACTGAATTTTCCTGCACTGTGGCCCTTCTGGCCGGAGCTTCTCTCCGGCCTGTGGGTGACGATCCAGCTAACGGTGATGGCAACGGTGGGCGGGGTAGCGCTGGGTATCTTCGGCGCGGCGCTGCGCAGCGGTAAACCGTCGACGTTGAGCCGTATCTGGGGTGTATATGTCGAGCTGATCCGCAATACGCCGTTTGTGGTCCAGCTGTTTTTTATCGTCTTTGGCTTGCCCAATCTGGGGTTGAAACTCACGGCAGGGGAAGCGGCGCTGCTGGCGATGCTGATTAACCTGGGCGCTTACAGCACGGAAATTATCCGCGCCGGAATACAGGTGACGCCAAAAGGGCAGTGGGAAGCAGGGCGGGTGCTGGGCCTGACGCGCACGCAGACCTTTATTCGGGTGGTGTTGCCACCGTCAATGAAGCGTATTTATCCGGCGCTGGTCAGCCAGTGCATTATCGTGATGCTCGGTTCATCGGTGGTGTCGCAGGTCTCTTATGAAGAGCTGACCTTTGCTGCCAACCTGATCCAGTCGCGCACCTTTTTGAGTTTTGAAGTCTACCTGGTGACCACGCTGATGTATCTGGCGCTGTCGATTGCCATGCGCCAGTTACTACTGGCGGCGGGCCGTAAGTGGTTTGGAGAGCAGCCATGATGACAACCTTTACCGACTGGGACATCCTGCGCAATCTGCTGCTGGCGGCGCGCTGGACGATTGCGCTCTCTCTGACCGCCTTTTTCGGTGGCACGCTGGTGGCGATGCCGCTGGTGATGGTGCGCCTCAGCGGGCGTAAATGGCCGAACCGCATTATCCGCTGCTATATCGAACTGTTCCAGGGGACGCCGTTGCTGATGCAGCTGTTCCTTGCCTTCTTCGGCGTGGCGCTGTTCGGCATAGATGTGTCGCCTTGGACGGCGGCCTCGCTGGCCCTGACGTTTTACACCAGTGCCTTTTTAGTTGATATCTGGCACGGCAGCATCAAAGCCCTGCCAAAAGGCCAGTGGGAAGCCTGCCGCTGCCTCGGTCTGAGTGTTGGCCAGACGCTTTACCGCGTGGTGCTGCCGCAGGCGCTGCGCATTGGCATTGCCCCCACGGTGGGCTTTGCCGTACAGGTGGTGAAAGGAACGGCGCTGGCCTCGATTATCGGTTTTATCGAGTTGACCAAGGCGGGCACCATTCTGAATAACGTCACCTATCAACCTTTCAAAGTGTTCGGATTAGTCGCCCTCGGCTACTTCCTGATGTGTTACCCGCTGTCACGCTACAGCCAGTATCTGGAGAAGAAATTCAATGCCGCTCATCACCATTAATCAGGTGCAGAAATATTATGGCGACAACCACGTACTGAAAGGCGTGGATCTCGACATCGAAATGGGTGAAGTGATCTCCATCATTGGTCGCAGTGGCTCGGGTAAAAGTACCCTGCTGCGCTGCATCAACGGGCTGGAAGGTTACCAGGAAGGCAGTATCAAGCTGGGCGGGATGACCATCACCGATCGGGATACCCAGGCCCGCGATATCAGCCGCTCCGTCGGCATGGTGTTTCAGAACTTCAACCTGTTCCCGCACATGACTGCGCTGGAAAATGTGATGCTGGCACCGCGCCGGGTACTGAAGAAAAAAGACGCCGAGTGCCGCGAGCTGGCGGCCCGGATGCTGGAAAAAGTCGGTCTGGGCGACCGAATGGATTACTATCCTGCCAATCTGTCCGGTGGCCAGCAGCAGCGCGTGGCGATCGCCCGTGCCCTGGCGATGTCACCCAAGGTGCTGTTGTGTGATGAAATCACCTCCGCGCTGGACCCGGAGCTGGTGGGTGAAGTGTTGAAAGTGCTTGAGCAGCTGGCCAAAGAGGGCATGACGCTGATCCTCGTGACGCACGAAATGAATTTTGCCCGTGAAGTCGGTGACCGCGTGGTGTTTATGCACCAGGGGCGGGTATGGGAGCAGGGCGACAGTAAAACAGTCTTCTCTGACCCACAAACAAATGAATTAAAACAGTTTATCTCCTCGGTGCGTGGGCTTTAGGCTACTTTGTTTGTCATTTTGAACCTGGGCAGTGCTCAGAATCCTCACGTACTACGTGTACGCTCCGGTTCTTGCGCGCTGTCCGTGTTCAAACTGCCTGCACCAGTAACGCCTAAGGGGTTATTTCAATACAGGAATCGATGATGGATCTCTCTACATTTACCCAAATTAACCCGCCGCAGCGCCTGCTGATGGGGCCGGGACCGATCAATGCCGATCCGCGCGTGCTGCGTGCCATGTCCAGCCAGCTGTTGGGCCAGTACGATCCGGCGATGACGCAATACATGAACGAAGTGATGGCGCTGTATCGCGGCGTGTTTCGCACTGAAAATCGCTGGACGATGCTGATCGACGGCACGTCACGCGCCGGGATCGAAGCCATCCTGCTGTCGGCGATCCGCCCTGGCGATAAAGTGCTGGTGCCGGTATTTGGTCGTTTCGGCCATCTGCTGTGTGAAATCGCCCGCCGTTGCCGCGCTGAAGTCCACACCATTGACGTGCCGTGGGGCGAAGTGTTCACCCCGGATCAGATCGAAGATGCCATTAAAAAAGTGAAGCCGCGCCTGCTGCTGACAGTGCAGGGCGACACCTCCACCACGATGCTGCAACCGCTGGAAGAACTGGGTGCCATCTGCCGAAAATATGGCGTGCTGTTCTATACCGATGCTACCGCTTCGTTCGCCGGAAATGTGCTGGAAACCGATGCCTGGGGATTAGATGCTGTCTCCGCCGGGATGCAGAAATGCCTCGGTGGCCCGTCCGGCACCTCGCCGATCACGCTGAGTCCGGCAATGGAAGCGGTGATCCGCCAACGCAAATGCGTGGAAGCCGGGATCCGCACTGATGCGCATCAGGACGGCGATGACGAGATGATCTACTCCAACTATTTCGATCTCGGCATGATCATGGACTACTGGGGCCCTGAGCGATTGAATCACCATACGGAAGCCACCTCGGCGCTGTTTGGCGCCCGTGAATGTGCGCGTCTGATCCTTGAAGAGGGGCTGGATAACGGCATTGCCCGCCACAAGCTGCACGGCGATGCGCTGCTTAAGGGCATCCAGGGAATGGGGCTGGACACCTTCGGTAACCTCGAACACAAAATGAATAACGTGCTCGGCGTGATGATACCGCCGGGTGTCAACGGCGATCAGGTCCGTAAGCTGATGCTGGAAGATTTCGGCATCGAGATCGGCACCTCATTTGGCCCACTGATCGGCAAGGTCTGGCGCATCGGCACCATGGGGTACAACGCGCGTAAAGACTGCGTGATGCAGACCCTGAGCGCACTGGAATCGGTGCTGAACTACCTCGGTTTCCGCAGTACTCAGGGTGCAGCGATGCAGGCGGCCTGGGATCACTACAACGGGAGCCGCGGATGAGTGAGAGCCTGATGAATGCCACTGCCGCCGCCGCCGCCGCTGCGCGCGTGATGGCACGCTGTGATGCGCTGGCAGAAATCAGTGAAACCCCGGGATACCTGACCCGCGTTTACCTTTCGCCGGAGCATCTGCGTGCCAATGCCATGGTGGGCAAGTGGATGAAAGCCGCCGGAATGCAGGTGTGGCAAGACAGCGTGGGTAATATCTGCGGGCGTTATGAAGGCGAGCGGCAGGATGCGAAAGCGCTGTTGTTGGGTTCGCATCTGGATACCGTGCGTAATGCCGGGCGCTACGACGGTATGCTCGGCGTGCTGGCGGCGATTGAAACCGTGCAGTATCTGCACGATCGCGGCGAACGCCTGCCGCTGGCGATTGAGATCATCGGTTTTGCCGACGAAGAAGGGACACGCTTCGGCATCACGTTGCTCGGCAGCCGTGGTCTGACAGGCACCTGGCCCGACAGCTGGCTGACGCACCCGGACGGCAACAGCATTACCGTGGGGCAGGCGATGAGGGATATCGGCTTTAACCCGGATCTGCTGTGGCAGGCTGCGCGTGACGTCGAAGATTTCGTTGCCTACCTGGAACTGCATATCGAACAGGGGCCTTGCCTGGAGCAGGAGCAGCTGGCGCTGGGGGTGGTTACGGCCATTAACGGTGCCCGCCGCCTGAACTGTCGTTTTACCGGCGAAGCCGGACATGCCGGCACGGTGCCGATGAGCCACCGGAAAGATGCACTGGCCGCCGCCGCCGAATGGATGGTGTTTATTGAGCAACGCACCCCGGAGCATAACCCGCAGCTGGTGGCGACCGTCGGGACACTCCAGTGCCATCCGGGTGCGGTCAATGTGATCCCGGGAGAGGTGATCCTGACGCTGGACGTGCGTGGACCGGAAGATCGGCCGCTGGCCGAATTGCTGTCTGAACTGCTTGTTCAGGGCGAAGCCATTGCGCTGCGTCGCGGACTGAGCTTTAGCGCTGAAGAGTATTATCAGATCCCGGCCACACGCTGTGATGACGGTTTGCAGGCGGCGCTGAGCCGTGCGGTGACCACCGTCCAGGGGCGTAGTCTGTCGCTGCCGAGCGGTGCCGGGCATGATGCGATTGCCATTGCCGAACGCTGGCCAGTAGGGATGCTGTTTGTGCGTTGCGATCGGGGTATCAGCCACCATCCGGCGGAATCCGTGATGACGGAAGACGTGGCGCTGGCGGTGCAGGCCTACGTAGAGGTTGTCGTAGGGGTCGGACATACGGCCTGGCCTTCGTAAGGGGCAGGCTTTCGTAGGGGTCGGACATACGGCCTGGCCTTCGTAAGGGGGCAGGCTTTCGTAGGGGTCGGACATACGGCCTGGCCTTCGTAAGGGGGCAGGCTTTCGTAGGGGTCGGACATACGGCCTGGTCTTCGTAAGGGGGCAGGCTTTCGTAGGGGTCGGGCATGCCCGACCCGGCTTGGTGGAGTGATGACTATGAACCTGACGCAGTTCAACCAGGTCAGCGCTGCCGATGCGCAGCATAGTATTGAACATTGTGTCGCGCTACCTGAGTGGGCTGCGGCAGTGGTAGATGCCCGGCCTTATGCTTCGCTGGCGGCGCTACTGGCGCAGGCTGAATCACTGTCGCAGACCTGGGATAGCGTTGCGCTAGCCCAGGCACTCACTGCTCATCCGCGTATTGGCGAACGGGCGAGCGGATCTGGCAAAGAGGCTGCACTGTCCCGCGGTGAACAGGGGCAGGTCAATGCTGCGGACCTTCCACTGGCGCAGGCATTACAGGCAGGTAACGCCATCTATGAACAGCGCTTTAGCCAGGTCTTTCTGATCCGCGCCAAAGGCCGCAGCGGTGAGCAGATCCTTACGGAGCTGCAACGCCGCCTGCAAAACGATGCGCAGCAGGAACAGCACGAAGCGCTGCAACAGCTACGCGACATCACGTTATTACGCTTAGAGGAAACGTTCCGTTGAGCACAGTAACCACGCATATTCTTGATACTGCCCTGGGGAAACCGGCGGCAGGTGTGACGATTGCCCTTGAACAAAACAGCCCGACAGGCTGGCAGCTCCTGGCCTCTGGTGTCACCAATGCTGACGGCCGTATTGGCGATCTGACGCCGCAGCCGCTGGCACCGGGCCACTATCGTCTGACGGCCGAAATCGGCGACTATTTTGCTGCCGACGGGCGTGAAACCCTGTACGTCAACGCGCAGATTGATTTCGTGATTGCCACCACCGGCCACTACCACTTACCCTTTTTGATCACCCCGTGGTCGTGGTCCACCTATCGCGGTTCATAAATTGGGGCGACTGGAAAAAAGGGTCGCCCACTCTGTTTTCATCGGCCCGTGACAATCACAAACGAAAACTGTCCGCATCACGCCATGCCGGGAATTTCTCGCGGTACTCGCGCAGGTTCTCCAGCGACAGCGTGGCATCCAGACGGGCAGGTTGATGCGGTTCACCCTGGGCTAAGATTTCTCCCTGCGGGCTGATGATCCGGCTGTCACCGCTGTAGGCGTGGCCGTTGCCATCGGTGCCCACGCGGTTACATCCGGCGATATACGCCTGGTTTTCAATGGCGCGCGCCTGTAACAGCGTCTGCCAGTGCAGCGTACGCGGCGCTGGCCAGTTGGCGACATACAGCGCCAGGTCGTAATCGTTCTGATTGCGGGAAAACACCGGGAAGCGCAGGTCGTAACAGACCTGCGGCAAAATACGCCAGCCACGCCACTCGATCACCTCACGGCGATCGCCCGCCAGATAGTGTTCATGTTCCCCGGCCATACGGAACAGATGGCGCTTGTCATAGAAATGCACCTTGCCCTCAGGTTCCACGAGGAAGAAGCGGTTCACCGCGCCTTTCTCCACCTGAATCGCGGCGCTGCCAGCCACCATCGCATGGGCCGCGGCGGCTTTCGCCTGCAGCCAGGCAATCACCTCGTTTTCGGGCAGTGAGCTCGCCGCCGCCTCCATGGCAAATCCGGTGGTGAACATTTCCGGCAGGATAATCAGGTCACGATCCTGAATATCGGCGAGCAGACCGTCGAAAAAGGCCAGGTTAGCCGGGCCATCCATCCATACCAGCGGCTGCTGAAGGACGGTAATGTTTAAAGTTGACACAGGCGCTCCGCGGCAGCGTCCAGCGTGGCTTCCTGTTTGGCGAAGCACAGGCGGATCAGTTTATGGGGGAAGGCATCAGCGCAGAATACCGACAGCGGTATGGCGGCCACGCCCACTTCTTTGGTCAGCCACTGGCAGAATGCCACATCATCCAGATCGGAGATGGCGCTGTAATCGGCCAGCAGGAAATAGGTGCCTTCGCACGGCAGCAGTTCGAAACGACTGCCCGACAGAGCTTTCACAAAGCGGTCACGGCGCGCACGGTAGAAGTCCGGCAGTTCGCGATAGTGTTGCGGTTCAACTTCCAGCATATCCGCGATAGCCAGCTGCGCAGGCGTATTGACGGAGAAGGTCAGGTATTGGTGGACTTTGCGTACTTCAGCACTGATTGCCGCCGGGGCCACGCAGTAACCCACTTTCCAGCCGGTCATATGGAAGGTTTTACCAAATGAAGACACCGCAATAGCACGGGCACGCAGCTCAGGATGTGCCAGCACGCTGGCGTGACCGTTCGCATCGAAACAGATGTGTTCATACACTTCGTCGCTGAGAACGTAGATTTCCTGCTGGCGAATGGCTTGCCACAGCTGGGCGAAGTCGCTCTTCTGCCACACGGTGGCTGACGGGTTATGTGGGGTATTGAGGATCACCAGCCGCGTTTTTGGCGACAGCAGTGCGGTAAACGTCTGCCAGTCAGGGCGGAAGCCAGGTGGCTGCAAGGCGATGCGTTTCATCACGCCGCCAGCCAGCGTAACGGCGGGCGCATAGCTGTCGTAGCTCGGGTCAAAGCAGATCACTTCATCGCCCGGACGGACCAGCGCGGTAATTGCAGCATAAAGTGCTTCGGTAGCGCCAGCGGTCACAGTAATTTCGGTGTTTACATCCGGCGCGTAGCCGTACAACCCGGCGGTTTTCTTCGCAATCGCTTCACGTAACGGGGCGACTCCTGTCATCGGGGCATACTGATTTGCGCCCTGGCTGACATGATGTGCCAGACGCTGTTGCAGATACTGCGGGCCGTCAAAGTCGGGAAAACCCTGGGACAGATTGATGGCGTTGTACTGCTGCGCGAGCGCGCTCATCTGAGTGAAAATGGTGGTGCCCAGCGCAGGCAGTTTGCTCTCTGGGGTGAACGGCGTCTGGCTCATCAGTAATAACCCTTTTGCAACGCAGAAATGTGATGTTGGAGTCCTGTATTGCTGCCAATATAACACGATGTTACTATTTGGCAATCAAGACGCTTAGACGTCTATATCTACCTTTATCATCTTTCACACTAAGGAAAGAGATGACGCAAAGCTCTCAGTTAGATCAATTAGTTGCTGCCTGTCACTGGATTGGTGCTCGCGGCTGGGCCCCGGCCACGGGCGGTAATATGTCCGTGCGCCAGGATGCGCAGTTCTGCCTGCTGAGTGAGTCCGGCAAAGACAAAGGCAGCCTGACGCGTGACGACTTTATCCAGGTCGATATTGCTACCAATCTTGTCCCCTCCGGGCGTAAGCCATCGGCGGAAACGGGTCTGCATACGCTGATCTACCGCCTGTTTCCTGATGCGGGAGCGGTGCTGCATACCCACACGGTGAATTCCACCGTGCTGTCGCGTGTGGAGAAAAGTGCGGCGCTGACGTTGCAGGGCTATGAGATGCAGAAGACGCTGGCCGGACAACACTCGCATCTTGATGCGGTGCCGATTGCCCTGTTCGATAACGACCAGGATATTGACGCGCTGGCACAGCGTATTGAACAGTTTGCGACCCATACCCCGCTGCGTTATGGTTTTCTGCTGCGCGGTCACGGGCTGACCTGTTGGGGCAAAGACGTCAATGAAGCGCGCCGTCATCTTGAAGGGCTGGAGTTTTTATTCCAGTGTGAATTACAACGTCGCGTTCTGGAGAAATCATGATCCGCGCCATCATCACTGATATTGAAGGCACCACCAGCGATATTCGCTTTGTGCATAACGTCCTGTTCCCTTATGCGCGTCAGCATCTTCCCGCTTTTATTACTGAACATCAGCAGCAACCGGCGGTGGCCCAGGCGCTTGACGATCTGCGTGTGGAGGCCGGCAATCCGCAGGCGACACCGGATGAACTGGTGCAGGTGCTGTTCGGTTATATGGATCAGGATCGTAAATCCACCGCGCTGAAAGCCTTACAGGGCATGATCTGGCGTGCGGGCTATGAGAATGGCAGTTTTACCGGCCATCTGTATGCCGACGTGCTGCCTGCATTAAAACAGTGGCAGCAGCAGGGCGTGGCGCTGTATGTTTATTCATCTGGCTCCGTAGCTGCGCAGAAATTGTTATTTGGCTACAGCGACGCCGGTGATATCACTGGCCTGTTTAGCGGATACTTTGATACCCATGTGGGTGCCAAACGTGAAGTCGATGCTTATCGCAACATTGCCAGCCAGATTGGGTTGCCCGCAGAGAATTTGCTGTTCTTATCCGATATTCATCAGGAGCTGGACGCCGCACAGGATGCAGGCTGGAACACCGTGCAGTTAATACGCGGCGACGCGGACACTGAGAGCCGTCATCGTCAGGTTGCAGGTTTTGATCAGATTAACCAGGAGCTGTTGAACTCATGAGTGCACTGACTATTTTTACCGATAGCGAAGCGACCACACCGGTCTGGCACAGCACCGATGCGGCAGAGATTGCCGACAAGTTGCACAGTAAAGAGGTGCGCTTTGAGCGTTGGGAAGCGGACCGTGACCTGGGTGAAAATCCGGATGCCGCAACGGTGATCAACGCCTATCAGCATGCCATTGATCGTCTGGTGGCAGAAAAAGGCTATCAGAGCTGGGATGTCATCAGCATGCGTGCAGATAACCCGCAGAAAGAGGTGCTGCGCACCAAGTTTCTTTCTGAGCACACCCACGGTGAAGATGAAGTGCGTTTCTTTGTGGAAGGGGCGGGGCTTTTCTGTCTGCACCTTGACGGGCACATCTACCAGATCCTGTGTGAGAAGAATGATCTGATTTCGGTACCCGCCGGAACGCCGCACTGGTTTGATATGGGATCGTCACCCAACTTCACTGCTATCCGTATTTTCGATAACCAGGAAGGCTGGGTCGCGAAGTTTACCGGTGACACCATCGCCGATGCGTATCCGCGTTTACCGTAATCCCCGTCATTCTTCCAGCTGCAGCTGCGTTGACTGCAGCTGCTCACCCTGGTCACATAGCTACCTATGCTCCCAGGGACTCACAGCTTTGCCGCCTTGCTGCAACTCGAATAATTTAGGGAATTCATCGTTCTTAAAGCCGTGGCTGAAACTCACCCGCTTCTACCTGCACAGGGGTGACGACCCCGGTATCCAGCACCCAGCCGCTAATCAGTGAGGCAGGCGTCACATCAAACGCCGGGTTATACACCTGCGCATCGTCTGGCGCCCACTGCACATCACCAAAGCTTCCGGCTACACCGGTCACTTCGCGGGCAGCGCGCTGTTCAATCGGGATGGCCTCTCCGTTCGGGCATTCACGGTCCAGGGTGGTATGCGGTGCCGCAACGTAGAACGGAATGTTGTGATACTTCGCCAGTACCGCCAGGCTGTAAGTGCCAATCTTGTTGGCCACGTCACCGTTGGCAGCAATGCGGTCAGCGCCTACCCAGATAGCATCAACCTGTCCCTGAGCCATCAGACTGGCGGCCATCGAGTCACAAATCAGGCGGTAAGGGATACCCAGCTCACCCAGCTCCCAGGCGGTCAGTCGGCCACCCTGCAACAGGGGGCGGGTTTCATCCACCCAGACACTGGCGACCGTGCCTTCCTGCCAGCCACGTGCAATCACTCCTAACGCCGTGCCAACGCCTGCGGTGGCCAGCCCGCCGGTATTGCAGTGGGTCAGCAAACGGCTACCGGGCGTAATCAGTGCGCTACCGGCAACAGCAATGCTGTCGCACAGTGCTTTATCTTCATCGATCAGACGCAGTGCTTCTGTGCCCAGCGCGCTAACGAAATCATCCTGCGCCAGGGCCAGCTTCATGCGATCAAGGTTATTCATCAGATTCACCGCCGTCGGGCGCGAAGCACGCAACACCTCCAGCGCCTCAGCCAGCTGCGGTTTTGCCATGCCATTTTCGGCCAGCAGGGCCAGCAACAGGCTGGCAGACAGCCCGATCAGCGGAGCGCCGCGCACACGCAGGGCTTTAATATGACCCACCAGCCCGGCAACGTCCGGCGTCGGGCACCAGATTTTCTGCTGCGGCAGGGCCTGCTGGTCGAGGATCCAGAGCTGATTATCACGAACCTGTAAGCTGGTGGTACTGAGTGTTTGCATGAGTTAAATCCTGGTTGCTTTAATGCATCATATTGTGCCAACATGGTTAACGGATGTATAGACGTCTGAACGGCTTATTACAACGAAACATGGGTTATTTTTGAGGGGCAGATCAATGTCGCAATACCGTACGTTCACCGCAGCGGATGCCGTGGAATATGCTCGCCAGTTTGGCGGCGTGGCGAACCCCGAAACGCTGGTTGATTCGCAGGAAGTCGGCGATGGTAATCTCAACCTGGTGTTCAAGATTTTTGATACGGCAGGCGTCAGCCGGGTGATCGTCAAGCAGGCACTACCTTATGTGCGCTGCGTGGGCGAATCCTGGCCTCTCACCCTTGACCGTGCGCGTCTGGAAGCTGAAGTGCTGATTGAGCACGGAAAATTCTGCCCGCAGCATACGGTCAACATCCTTCACTACGATCCGGAACTGGCGGTGATGGTGATGGAAGATCTCTCTGACCATGCGATCTGGCGTACCGAGCTGGTGAACGGTGTTGAATATCCGCAGGCGGCAGGGCAGTTGGGTGAGTATCTCGCGCAAACCCTGTTCCATACCTCTGATTTTTTCCAGCATCCGTACCAGAAAAAAGCGGACGTGATCCGTTTTACCAATCCGGAGCTGTGCGATATCACCGAAGAGTTATTCTTCAATGAACCCTACGAGGTTCATGAGCGAAATGCTTATCCGCGTGCGCTGGAGCCGCTGGCTGAATCCCTGCGTGATGATCAGGCCTTAAGGCTCGCCGTTGGCGGCCTGAAGCATCGCTTCTACTGCCACGCAGAAGCCTTACTGCATGGGGATGTTCACAGCGGTTCGATTTTTGTGAAAGAAGGCCGCTTGAAAGTGATTGATGCGGAGTTCGGTTTCTACGGCCCGATGGGCTTTGATATCGGCAGCGCACTGGGCAATTTGTTGATCAGCTACTGCGCAGCACCGGGCCTGCTGCCACCGCGTGAAGCGGCCGCCGCGCGTGAAAATCGTCTTAACGATGTGCGTGAAGTATGGCTGAGTTTCACCGAGGGTTTCCTGGCGCTGGCGGCAGAGAAGAGCCGCGATCGTGCGCTGGCCGTGCCGGGCTACTCCCGTGAATTCCTGCGTAAGGTGTGGAGCGATACCATCGGCTATTGCGGCACTGAACTTATCCGCCGTACCGTGGGGATGTCGCAGGTCGCAGATATCAAGAAGATTGAAGATGAAGCGATGCGCATCGAATGCGTGCGCCAGGCGATAATCTTGGGGCGCAGCCTGATCCTGCTGGCTGATCATGTGCCGGATGTGGAAGCACTGATTGCACGTATCCGCCAGAACGGTTAACGTTTTATTGCCTCTCAGTGAATAAAGGCCGATCGATAACGTCGATCGGCCTTGTTACTTTATGCCGCTTCGATTTTACGTGGTGGCTTTACCTCTTTTACCGGTTGAGTTGCCAGCGCATCGGCGTCAAATTCATCCACGTTAATTGAGCGCAGGCGGCTGACTTCAGCACGGATCAGAATATCGGCTTCTTCCTGGGTGACCCATCCCGCCTCCAGCCCTTGTGCTGCCAGTGCATCCAGACGGGTAAACGACAGATGTTTTTTCTGCTGTTTACACAGGCGGTCATGAATCGCTTCTGCGGCCATCACATCGTGCAGCGCTTCTTCCAGCTGGCCTGCCGGGTTGTGTTCACTCGGTGCGAGATACTGACCGCGCCCCAGGCGGTTGCGGGTGGCGGATGGCACCTGCAAAATAAGCGCCAGTTGATGATCCAGGCGGTCGGACGGCGCCCGGCTGTGACGGCCGGTCGGGAACACCACGGCGCGCACCAGGCCCGCCACCAGGCGGTTCGGGAAGTTGCGCAGCAGGTCGTCGATAGCCGTGTCTGCCTGATTCAGCGCATCCTGAACGCCCCAGTGCAGCAGCGGTAAATCGGCTTCGTTACGTCCTTCATCCTCATAACGCTTCAGCGCTGCCGAGGCCAGATAGAGCTGGCTCAGGATATCGCCAAGGCGCGCCGAAATGCGCTCGCGGCGTTTCAGGCTGCCGCCCAGCACGGACATTGAGACATCCGACAGCAGTGCAAGGTTGGCACTGACGCGGTTCAGATGCTGATAGTAACGACGGGTGGCATCGCGAGTCGGCGAGGCGCTGGTGCGGCCACCCGTGAGTCCCAGCCACAGGGTGCGCAGCGTATTGCTGCCCACGTGGCCGATATGGCTGAACAGCGCCTTATCAAAGGCTGTCACATCATTATTCTGCGCTGCCGCCATCTCTTCCAGCACGTAAGGGTGGCAACGAATAGCACCCTGGCCGAAGATAATCATACTGCGGGTCAGAATGTTGGCGCCTTCCACCGTAATGGCAATCGGCGCCCCCTGATAAGCGCGGGCAAGGAAGTTGCTGCTGCCGAGCATAATGCCTTTACCGCCCGCAATATCCATGGCGTCAACAATTGCCCGCTGACCGCGATGAGTACAGTGGTATTTCACGATGGCGGACAGCACCGCCGGTTTTTCACCAAGCATAATGCCACTGGTGATCAGCGTGGCGGCGGCATCCATCACATAGGTGTTCCCGGCGATGCGTGCCAGCGGTTCTTCAATCCCCTCCATCTTGCCAATCGGCAGGCGGAACTGACGACGAATATGCGCATAGGCCCCGATCGCCAGAGCAATGCTTTTCAGGCTGCCGGTGGAGTTGGACGGCAGAGTAATGCCACGGCCCACTGACAGACACTCAACCAGCATTCGCCAGCCCTGTCCGGCCATTTCCGGGCCACCGATAATAAAATCAATCGGCACAAAGATATCCTGGCCGCGTGTCGGGCCGTTCTGGAACGGTACGTTGAGCGGGAAATGCCGTTGACCAATTTCCACGCCCGGTGTCTGCGTGGGGATCAGCGCACAGGTGATCCCTAACTCTTCCGTTTCGCCCAGCAAATGGTCGGGGTCAGAAAGCTTAAACGCCAGGCCGAGCACAGTGGCGATAGGGGCGAGGGTGATATAGCGTTTGTTCCAGGTGAGGCGCATACCCAACACCTGCTGACCTTCCCATTCACCCATGCATACCACGCCAACATCCGGGATGGCACCGGCATCGGAACCCGCTTCCGGGCTGGTCAGGGCAAAGCAGGGGATCTCCTGGCCGCGTGCCAGACGAGGCAGGTAGTGATCTTTCTGCGCTTCGGTCCCGTAATGCTGGAGCAGTTCGCCCGGGCCAAGGGAGTTAGGCACACCCACCGTGATCGCCAGAATCCCGGAAACCCCTGACAATTTTTGCAGCACGCGCGCCTGAGCGTAGGCCGAAAATTCAAGGCCGCCGTACTCTTTCTTGATAATCATGGCGAAGAAGCGGTGCTGTTTGAGATACGCCCACAGCTCAGGCGGCAGATCGGCCATTTCATGGGTGATCTGGAAGTCATTTGCCATACGGCAGGCTTCTTCTACCGGACCGTCAATAAACGCCTGCTCTTCCGGCGTCAGTCGCGGCTGCGGATAGGCATGAAGTTTTTTCCAGTCCGGTGTACCACGGAACAGATCGCCTTCCCACCAGGTGGTACCGGCATCGATGGCTTCTTTTTCGGTGCGTGACATCGGCGGCATCACTTTCTGGAAGGTGTTCAGCGTGGGTTTGCTGAACAGTGCCTGGCGCATGGGCAGGAGATTAAACGGCAGCAGAATAAGCACCAGCGGGACCAGCAGCCAAAGTGTCCACAGCCCTGCCAGTCCGAGCACAGCGGTCCAGAGCAGCAACGCAGCACTGGCAGCCAGCAGATTAATACGGTGATAAAACAGGGCGCCAATCAGCACGATCGTCGCCACAATACTGAGAACCATCATAACATGTGCTCCGTAAGTAGTAAGAGGTCCGACCTGTTGGGTATATGTTTAGATTACCACGGCGTCAGGTGCAATCTGTTTACATAATAATTACAACCTGGCTCACAAAGCGGTGGCACGAAGCGTTAATCCCTCTGGGGGGCGGGGAGATCGCTTCCCGGCTCTCTGGCAACTTGATAAACTCCTACAGTAACTCTTTCCTAAAAGGACATCCCTATGTATCAGGACATCATTCGCGCCGAGCTGAACGAAGCGGCAGAGACGCTGAATAAATTTCTTAGTGAAGATGCAAACATCGAGGCGATCCAGCGTGCGGCCGTGCTGCTGGCTGATTCATTTAAAGCAGGTGGTAAGGTTCTCTCCTGTGGTAATGGCGGTTCCCACTGCGATGCGATGCATTTTGCTGAGGAGTTGACGGGGCGCTACCGTGAAAACCGCCCTGGCTATCCGGCGATCGCGATTTCTGATGTCAGCCACCTGTCCTGCGTCAGTAATGACTTTGGCTATGATTTTGTTTTCTCACGCTACATTGAAGCGGTGGGGAAAGCAGGGGATGTGCTGTTAGGGATCTCCACATCGGGTAACTCCGGTAATATTATTAAAGCGGTTGAAGCTGCGCGTGCCAAAGGGATGAAAGTAATCACCCTGACCGGTAAAGACGGCGGCAAAATGGATGGCGTGGCCGACGTAGAAATTCGTGTGCCGCACTTCGGTTATGCTGACCGTATTCAGGAGATTCACATCAAAGTGATTCATATCTTGATGCTGCTCATCGAAAAAGAAATGGTCAAATAATCCCCTTCATCTTTCACGCCGCAGGTGCGTTAGCTGCTCTCGTGAACCCCGGTCACTTACTCGTGTAAGCTCCCGGGGATTCACTCGTTTGCCGCCTTCCTGCAACGTGAAATCCATTGGGGATAGAATCTATTTTCACGAGGTAATCCTGTGTGCGAACTACTTGGGATGAGCGCGAACGTCCCGACGGACATCTGTTTTAGTTTTACCGGGCTGGTGCAGCGCGGTGGCGGAACGGGCCCGCATAAAGATGGCTGGGGCATTACCTTTTATGAAGGGAAAGGCTGCCGCACATTTAAAGATCCGCAACCCAGTTTTCAATCGCCGATTGCCCGACTGGTGCAGGAATATCCGATTAAGTCCTGTTCGGTGGTGGCGCATATTCGCCAGGCGAACCGGGGTGAAGTATCGCTGGAAAATACGCACCCGTTTACCCGCGAACTGTGGGGACGTAACTGGACTTACGCGCACAACGGGCAGCTTAAAGGCTATAAAAACCTGGATACCGGCCCTTATCGCCCCGTGGGTGAAACCGACAGTGAGATTGCCTTCTGCTGGTTGTTGCATAAGCTGACCACTCGCTATCCGCGTACGCCGGGCAACTGGCCAGCCGTCTTCCGCTATATTGCGGAACTGGCGGCAGAGATGCGTGAGAAAGGGGTGTTTAACATGCTGCTGTCAGATGGCCGCTATCTGATGGCGTTCTGTTCGACCAATCTGTTCTGGATCACCCGACGTGCCCCGTTCGGCAAAGCCAAATTGCTGGATCAGGATGTGGAAATTGATTTTCAGAAGCAGACCACGCCAAATGACGTGGTCACAGTGGTGGCCACTCAGCCGCTGACGGCGAATGAAACCTGGCACAAGATTGAGCCAGGTGAATGGGCGTTATTTTGCCTGGGTGAGCGCGAGCGCTGATTCCTGTACGGCTGAGTTGCCTGTCATCGGGCGGCTCAGTACGTACTTGCCATCGCTAACGTTGACCGCCGGAGGCTGTTTGGTCTGCACGAACTGCGTGTAACCCGGCTGCAATTGCTTCCAGAAATTGATGTAAGTGGAGTAGCGATGGCGCTGCATGTTGCTGTCGGTCATGCGGAACGGATAAATACTGACTTCAACACGCGGCTGGCCATTGCGCAGCGCGGCTTCTACATAGTGATAAATTTCATCCATATAGGCATCGGTCATGGCATAGCAGCCAATTGACACGCAGTTGCCGTGGATCATCAGATATTTCCCCTGATAACCCTGCTGGCGATCGTATTCGTTCGGAAAGCCGACGTTAATCGCACGATAAAAGCGGCTGTCTGGTTTTAACTGGGAAAGTCCCACGCTGTAAAAACCTTCCGGACTTTTGAAGTCGCCCTGTACGCGTTTTGGCCCCAATCCACCCGAAAAATTACAGATGCGGTAGCTGTTAAGCAGGCGGAATTCGTTGCCGATTTTGCCGTACAGTTCCAGCGTGCGTTCTTCTTTGAAGATTTGCAGGTACACGGGGGTACCAATCAGTTGTTTCTTTAACTCTTTGCTTACCGGGGCCAGTGGGGTAACCGAATCCGGTACGCTGGCGAAGACAACGGCTGGCAGAAAAATCATCGCAAACAGCAGTGCGATTTTGCCCATTCTGGTTCCCTTGAAATGTAGGGGTTGAAAGCAACGCCGGAAGGCGTCTGTACTGACAATATCGGATAATTCCGCTATCGCTGCGTCACCTTAGCATTGTCTATTTTTTTATCAAGATAGCGAAGAATAAAAACCTTAATTTATGTGCGTTCCGTTGCGTATTGAACTCTGGCTTTTTGACTGTATACTTATACAGTATTATCGGAGGGGGCTATGCGTAAAATCATTCACGTGGATATGGACTGCTTTTTTGCCGCAGTGGAAATGCGCGATAACCCCAGCCTGCGTGATATCCCCATCGCGATTGGCGGCAGCGAAAAACAGCGCGGCGTCATCAGCACGGCGAATTATCCTGCGCGGAAATTTGGTGTGCACAGTGCGATGTCAACGGCGATGGCGCTTAAGCTCTGCCCGCACCTGACGGTGATTCGGGGCCGCTATGACGCTTATAAAGAAGCCAGCGTCCATATTCGTGACATCTTTTCCCGCTATACTGCCCTGATTGAACCCCTGTCGCTTGATGAAGCTTACCTGGATGTCACTGACAGCCAGCATTGCCATGGATCGGCCACGCTGATCGCGCGTGAGATCCGCGATACGATCCAGCAGGAGCTGAATCTCACCGCATCAGCCGGGATAGCGCCGATTAAATTCCTGGCAAAAATCGCCTCCGATATGAATAAACCTAACGGCCAGTTTGTCATTACGCCGCAGCAGATGCCTGACTTCCTGCTGGCCCTGCCGCTGGCGAAAATTCCCGGCGTGGGAAAAGTCACGGCGCGTAAGTTAGAAGAGATGGGGCTGAACACCTGTGCCGATGTGCAAAAAACCGATTTGGTCACCTTGCTGAGGCGGTTTGGTAAGTTTGGCCGCGTGCTGTGGGAGCGCAGTAATGGCATTGATGACCGGGAAGTCATCACTACCCGTGAGCGTAAATCTCTTGGCGTGGAGCGGACGCTGTCGGAGGATATTCATAGCTGGGAAGCCTGCCTGGAAATTATCGACCTGCTGTACGATGAGCTGGCACGACGGCTGGATAACATTAAGCCGGATCGCCAGATTGCCCGTCAGGGCGTAAAACTGAAGTTTAATGATTTCCAGCAGACCACGCAGGAGCATGTCTGGCAGGTACTGAATAAGGCCGATCTGATTGAGATTGCGCGAAAAAGCTGGGATGAACGGCGTGCAGGGCGCGGCGTGAGGCTGGTGGGATTGCATGTGACGCTGCTGGACCCGCAGCTGGAAAGGCAATTGTTATTGGGATTGTAAGAGCGTGTCAGGCATACCTGACCCCTGCGAGTGTCGCGATTGTGACAGGGCGCGGGGCATGCCTGTATAGAGGCTGTCGTAGGGGCGAGGCAGGCCTCGCCCGTATCATATGCGCAGCATTACTTAACCGGGATCGCCTTCAACAGCGCAGTCAGCAGCTGCCAGTACAGGTCAACGCTTCCAATATGCACCTGCTCATCCGGGGAGTGTGGCCCGGTGATGGTCGGCCCAATCGATACCATGTCCATCTGTGGGTACGGTTCTTTAAACAGACCGCACTCCAGACCGGCGTGGATAACCTGGATATTCGGGGTTTTATCGAACAGTTTTTCATAGGTTTCACGCACCAGCGCCATCACCGGTGAGGTGGCATCCGGCTGCCAGCCTGGATAGCTGCCTTTGGCGAGGGTTTTCGCCCCGGCCAGTTGGCCGAGCGCAGTGAGCATTTCCACCACGTACTCTTTGCCGCTGTCGATCAGTGAACGGATCAGTGAGTTGATCTTCGCTTCATTGCCTTCAAACGTCACCACACCGACGTTCAGTGAGGTTTCCACCACGCCTTTCATCACGTCTGACTGACGGATCACGCCATTCGGTGTGCTGTTCAGCAGGGCGATAAACGCATCACGGCTGGTGGTGCTCAGAGCCTGCTCCGCATGGGCCAGATCCTCGACCACCACGGCAATGTTTTTCTCTTTCAGGCTCAGCTCATTTTGCAGCGTCAGCAGATAGCCGGCTGCCAGTGACTTCAGCTTATCGAGGCTGGCAACAGGAACCGCCAGCGTGGCGAAGGCTTCACGTGGGATCGCATTGCGCAGCGTACCGCCGCTGAAATCCACCAGACGCAGGTCAAGATCCGCCGCATGGGAGAACAGGAAGCGCGCCAGCAGTTTGTTGGCATTCCCCAGACCCACGTGAATATCACAACCGGAGTGACCGCCTTTCAGGCCTTTCAGCGTCAGTTTCACCGTCTGATAACCGGCCGGAACCGCTTCACGGGTCAGCGGCAGTGTGCTGGTAAAGTCGATACCGCCAGCACAACCCATATAGATCTCACCTTCCTCTTCGGAATCGGTGTTAATCAAAATATCGGCCTGCAACCAGCCTGCTTTCAATCCGAAGGCACCGACCATGCCGGTCTCTTCGGTCATGGTCAGCAGCACTTCCAGCGGACCATGTTCCAGGCTGTTATCAGCCAGCACGGCCAGAGCTGAAGCCATACCAATACCGTTATCGGCACCCAGCGTGGTGCCGCGTGCTTTTACCCATTCGCCATCGATCCAGGGCTGAATCGGGTCTTGGGTAAAGTCATGCACCGTGTCGTTGTTTTTCTGCGGCACCATATCAAGGTGCGCCTGAAGCGCCACGGGTTTACGATTTTCATAACCCGGCGTGGCAGGTTTACGGATCAGGATGTTACCCACCTGGTCGCGCTCATTCCAGAAACCCTGCTCCGTCGCCCAGGCGATCACATGGGCAGCCAGTTGTTCTTCATGATAAGAAGGATGGGGAATGGAGCAAATTTTGGCAAAAATATCCCACAAGGGTTGTGGGGATAATTGAGACAATTCAGACACGATAACTCTCCTGTGTCAGCACTCCCTTTCTGCCGTGCAGGCAGGAAGCATGCGCTGATATCGGTTGGAAAATTCCCGTCAGCGAATCTGACGCGATGGCAAAAGAATATCACCGATTTCTGACACATGCTCACGATGCCCCAGGAAAAAAGGGGGATACAAGGTGCAGCGGGCTGGTTTTTAGTGCCTCAGATCACTATAATTTCGCGCAACCGCTCCCCTTGCACAATTTTTAAGCCAATTTCATTGGCCGGGATTCTTTTAATGAGTGAAAAATACATCGTCACCTGGGACATGCTGCAAATCCATGCCCGTAAACTGGCCGAGCGCCTTCTGCCCGCTGAACAGTGGAAAGGCATTATTGCCGTCAGCCGTGGTGGTCTGGTACCTGCCGCCTTACTGGCGCGTGAGCTGTGTATCCGCCACGTCGACACGGTTTGCATCTCCAGCTACGACCACGATAACCAGCGCGAAATGACCGTGCTGAAGCGTGCAGAAGGGGATGGTGAAGGTTTCATCGTGATCGATGACCTGGTGGACACCGGCGGCACTGCACAGGCTATCCGTGAGATGTACCCGAAAGCGCATTTCGTGACGATTTTCGCTAAACCAGCCGGACGCCCGCTGGTGGATGATTATGTTATCGACATCCCGCAAAACACCTGGATTGAACAGCCGTGGGACATGGGCATTGCCTACCTTCCCCCGCTGGTAAAAAGCTGATTGATTCACTCTGTCATCAGAGACATTTAGTGTGTTAGATCAAAACACGCCCGATTCTGTCGGGCGTGTTTGTTTTTACCCTTCGCGTGAAACTCCCTGCTACGGTAGACTCAAATCCTACCCGTACGCCAGAGGAACGCCCTGTTATGTCGCCGAAAAACCTCAGCGAAGAACTCTTCAAGCCGCGTTTTAAACACCCGGAAACCTCATCGCTGGTGCGACGTCTGCATCATCATCGCCCGTTGAGCATCCAGTCTGCGCTGGATGGCGAAACCCATGCCGGCTGGTATCGGATGATTAACCGCCTGCTGTGGACCTGGCGTGGACTGACGCCGCAGGAAGTGAGTGAAGTGCTGGCACGTATCGCCGTCAGCACCGTTGAACATACCGATGATCAACTGCTGGATACGGTGATTGGCTATCGCGGCGGCAACTGGATCTATGAGTGGTCAAAGCAGGCGGCGCTTTGGCAGCAGAAGGCCACCGAATGTGACGATGACGCGCAAGCGGGCCAGTACTGGCTCCATGCGGCACACCTTTACAGCGTGGCGGGCTATCCGCATCTGAAAGAGGATGAACTGGCAGAGCAGGCGCAGGTGCTGGCCAGCCGCGCTTATGAAGAAGCCACCCACCGTCTGCCTGGCGAACTGAAAGCACTGGAGTTTGCTATTGCTGGTGGCAGCCCGGTGACCGGTTTCCTGCATATGCCGCCGGACGTGAAAGCCCCTTATCCGACGGTGCTGCTGTGTGGTAGCCTGGATGCGCTGCAAAGCGACCATTACCGTCTTTTTCATGACTACCTTGCCCCGCGTGGCATTGCGATGCTGACGCTGGATATGCCATCGGTGGGCTTTTCCTCTAAATGGAAACTGACCCAGGATTCCAGCTTCCTGCACCAACAGGTACTGCGTCAGCTGGAAAATGTGGCCTGGGTTGATCACACGCGCGTCGCCGCCTTTGGTTTCCGTTTTGGGGCTAACGTGGCGGTCAGACTGGCCTATCTGGAAAGCCAGCGCCTGCGCGGCGTAGCCTGCCTTGGGCCAGTGGTACACAGCCTGCTTAGCGATACCAACTTACAGGATCGCGTACCTGAAATGTATATGGATATGCTGGCCAGTCGCCTTGGCATGTCAGGGACATCCGACAGTGCATTACGCACTGAACTGAGCCGTTTCTCACTGAAAATTCAGGGACTGCTGGGCCGCCGTTGCCCGACGCCGATGCTGTCCGGTTACTGGGCTCATGACCCGTTTAGCCCGGAAGAAGAATCACGGCTGATCACCAATTCCTCCAGCGCCGGGCGTTTGTTAAAGATTAACACCTCCCCGGCGATGGCGAATTTTGATAAAGGCCTGCGTGACATTTGTGACTGGCTGGCGCAGCGCTTAGACGTATGAGTTGCTAATATTCAATAGTTTGCTACAACTATAGACTCAATTATGGAGGTTTTAACGATGACGTTACCGAGTGGACATCCTAAGAGTCGGCTGATCAAGCGCTTTCACTCTTTGGGTCCTTACATCCGTGAAGGCAAATGTGAAGGCGACCGCTTCTTCTTTGATTGCCTGGCCGTTTGCGTCAATGTGAAACCTGAACCGGAACTGCGTGAGTTCTGGGGCTGGTGGATGGAGCTGGAAGCCCAGACTGACCATTTCACCTATGAGTATCACTTTGGTCTGTTTGATAAAGAAGGCAACTGGAAGCCGAGCACGGTAAAGGGTAAGGATAATAATGCCCGTCTTGAAGAGACGTTACGTAACTTCCATGAGCGTTTAAAGGCGCAGTTAGCAGAGATCGAGCTGGGCCTGGTCCCGGCAGCCGGTTTTGCTGACAAGCCGGTTAAACTGACCGCGTAGTCCTGCCTGTTCATTCCTGACCCCCCATAAGAAAAGGCTGGATTGCTCCAGCCTTTGTTTTAGACACATAACGAGGGGTAAATCATTTATCGCTGTGGCAGTGGCGTGTCACAGCGTCAAAGGGATTAGAACTGGTACATCACACCTACAGCAACGATATCGTCGGTGTTCAGGTTCAATTTGTTGTCATCGCTCAACAGGTTAACTTTGTAATCGACAAAGGTAGACATGTTTTTGTTGAAGTAGTACGTCGCACCGATATCAACAAATTTGTACAGATCAGCATCACCAACGCCATTTTCCATATCTTTGCCTTTCGTCTGCACATAGGCCAGTGATGGACGCAGGCCCCAGTCGAACTGGTACTGTGCCACAACTTCAAAATTCGACAGTTTATTCACATAACCTGACACGGCGGTTGTTGTGCCGTTAGCCTGAGTGAAGGTTGCACCGCTGTTGATTGGGTTCATGTTACGCGTTTCAGCGTAGGTCGTTGCCAGGTATACACCGTTGTTGTCATATTTCAGACCGGTTGCCCAGGCTTCCGCTTTGTCACCAGAACCGAATGCCGCATTTTTCTGGCCAAGGCCTGGTGTAGTCTCATTGGCGATCAGGCGGTTAGAAGAAGAAAACGCCCCATTGACACTCAGACCATCAATGATTTTATAAGAAAGAGATGCGCCGTAACCATCGCCGTTACTCACGTTACCCGCACGTGTTGATGAAGCGTCGTTTTTACCCTGATACTGCAAGGCAAATTTCAGACCATCGACCAGACCGAAGAAGTCGTTGTTACGGTAGGTCAGCATGCTGTTACCACGGGTCAGCATATAGGTGTCAGCGCGGGTGTAACCGGTGCCGCCGAACTCAGGCATCATATCGGTCCAGGCTTCCACGTCGTAGATCACACCGTAGTTACGGCCGTAGTCGATAGAACCAAAATCGTTCAGTTTCAGACCGGCGAAGCCCAGACGGGTTTTGTTACCGGCTTGCGCATCAGCACCGCCTTCTGAGTTGCTGGCGCTGAAGTTGTATTCCCACTGGCCGTAACCGGTCAGTTGGTCGTTAATCTGGGTCTGGCCCTTGAAGCCGATACGGACGTAGGACTTGTCAGCGTTGTTGCTGGCATTGGTGTCCGCTTCACTCATGTAACGCATTGCTTTAACTTTACCGTAGAAATCCAGTTTGTTGCCGTCTTTGTTATAGACTTCTGCGGCTTGTGCAGCGGTGGACAGGGCCAGAGCTGCGGTTAAGATTGCCAGTGCGCTTTTCTTCATCATTTTGCTATCAATCCCGAAAGAGTAAAAGTAATAAACGGCCCGAAGGCTCTGTTCGAAGCACGGACTTTTTACCCTTTCTCCATTAAAGTTTTATTACAGTTTTCAACACTTCTTGTTAATTGCGAACTTTTGGACTAGCAAGTGGTCAGGGCTTTTTCGCCCTTTTCCCGCGCTGGCTGTTGGCTTCGGGCACCACACCTGCTAAAACGTTTCTTTGTACTCTTTTTTACGAAATGGCAGGAAATAATGAGCAGCAGCCAGACCCTGGTGGTGAAACTGGGGACCAGCGTACTGACCGGCGGATCGCGTCGGCTGAATCGGGCCCATATTGTGGAGCTGGTGCGTCAGTGCGCACAGCAACATGCCGCGGGCCATCGGATTGTGATTGTGACCTCTGGCGCGATGGCGGCAGGACGTGAGCACCTTGGCTATCCTGAACTGCCCCCGACCATCGCCTCTAAGCAGCTGCTGGCTGCGGTGGGGCAGAGCCGTCTGATCCAGCTGTGGGAACAGCTGTTCTCGATCTACGGTATTCATATCGGCCAGATGCTGCTGACCCGCGCAGACCTTGAAGATCGCGAGCGTTTCCTTAACGCCCGTGACACCATGCGCGCGCTGCTCGATAACCATATCGTGCCTGTCATCAACGAAAATGACGCGGTCGCCACCGCTGAAATCAAAGTGGGTGATAACGACAACCTCTCTGCGCTGGCGGCTATCCTTGCTGGTGCCGATAAGCTGCTGCTGCTCACCGATCAGCAGGGATTGTTTACTGCCGATCCGCGTAATAATCCGGAAGCCGAACTGATCCGCGATGTTCACGGTATCGACGATGCGCTGCGTGCGCTGGCGGGTGACAGTGTTTCAGGCCTGGGAACGGGCGGTATGGCGACTAAACTCCAGGCGGCGGATGTGGCCTGTCGCGCCGGTATTGATACCATTATTGCGGCCGGTAACCGTCCTGGTGTGATTGGTGATGTGATTGCCTCCAACCCGGTTGGCACTCGCTTCCACGCCTTTGAAACCCCGCTGGAAAATCGCAAGCGCTGGATCTTCGGTGCGCCTCCGGCCGGTGAGCTGGTGGTGGATGATGGGGCGCTGTCAGCCATTCTGGAACGCGGTAGCTCCTTGTTGCCAAAAGGTATTCGTGAAATTAGCGGTAACTTTTCCCGTGGTGAAGTGATCCGTATTCGCAGTTTGCAGGGGCGCGATGTTGCCCACGGCGTATCGCGCTATAACAGCGATGCCATGCGTATGATTGCCGGACATCACTCCCAGCAGATCAGCGAAATTTTAGGTTATGAATATGGTCCGGTGGCGATACATCGTGACGATATGATTGTTTCTTAAGGAATACGCATGCTTGAACAAATGGGTAAGGCCGCCAAGGCCGCTTCGTATCAGCTGTCGGTGCTGTCGACCGCACAGAAAAATCAGGTGCTGATGACGATTGCTGACCATCTGGAAGCGCAGAGCGCATCCATACTGGCCGCCAACGAACTCGACCTGGCAGATGCACGCCATAACGGCATGAGTGCCGCACTGCTGGACCGCCTGATGCTGGATCAGACGCGCCTGAAAGGGATTGCCGATGATGTGCGTCAGGTGTGCCGTCTGGCCGATCCGGTGGGTGTGGTGATCGACGGCGGTAAGCTCGACAGTGGGCTGCGTATTGAGCGCCGCCGCGTGCCGCTGGGTGTGGTCGGCGTGATTTATGAAGCGCGTCCGAACGTGACCGTGGACGTTGCCAGCCTGTGCCTGAAAACCGGTAATGCGGTGATCCTGCGCGGTGGCAAAGAGACGTATCGCACCAACGGTGCCACCGTGCGGGTGATTCAGGATGCCCTGAAACAGCATGGTCTGCCAGCAGGTGCGGTGCAGGCGATTGAAAGCCCGGACCGTGAGCTGGTGAATCAACTGCTGAAGCTCGACCGTTACGTGGATATGCTGATCCCACGCGGCGGTGCCGGGCTGCATAAGCTGTGCCGTGAGCAGTCCACCATTCCGGTGATCACCGGCGGTATCGGCGTTTGCCATATCTATGTTGATCGCAGCATTGAACAGGATGCGGCACTGAAGGTGATCGTTAACGCCAAAAAACAGCGTCCAAGCGCCTGTAACTCGGTGGAAACCCTGCTGATTGATGCGGCGATTGCCGACACGTTCCTGCCTGCCCTGAGCGCCCGGATGGCGCAGGAAGGCATCAGCCTGCATGCGGATCCGCGCTCGCTGCCGCTGTTAAGCAACGGTCTGGCCAGCGTCAGTGCGGTCACTGAAGCGCAATATCGCGATGAGTGGCTGGCGCTGGATTTGAACGTCAAGCTGGTGGACTCACTGGATGAGGGCATTGCCCATATCCGTGAGTACGGCACGCAGCACTCTGATGCAATTCTGACGCGCACCATTCAGAATGCTGACCGCTTCGTTAACGAAGTGGATTCATCGGCCGTCTACGTCAACGCCAGCACCCGTTTTACCGATGGCGGCCAGTTTGGTCTTGGCGCTGAAGTGGCGGTCAGTACCCAGAAGTTGCATGCCCGCGGCCCGATGGGCCTGGAAGCACTGACCACCTATAAGTGGGTGGCGTATGGCGACGATACGGTGCGTGTTTAACGGATAAAAAGAGGCGGTTGAAATGGTTACGCTTTCCCAGCTTTTACCCTTTGCCGCCATCGCCCTTGGGATGGTGTTAACCCCCGGCCCCAATATGATTTACCTGATCTCGCGCTCTCTTTGCCAGGGACGCAGGGCCGGGTACATCTCTCTGTGCGGTGTGGCGCTGGGCTTTATGTTTTACATGGTCTGCGCTGCGCTGCGCTGGGGATTACGGCATTGGTGATGGCGGTGCCGATGGCTTATGACGCACTGCGCTTAGCCGGTGCGGCCTATTTACTGTGGATGGCATGGCAGGCACTGTTCGGGGGGAAATCCCCGTTTCAACTGCGCGATCTGCCGCCGGACAGCTCGCGTAAGCTGTTTACTATGGGGCTGCTGACCAATCTGCTGAATCCCAAAACGGCGGTGATCTATCTCACCCTGTTGCCACAGTTTATCCACCCGGAGCAGGGCAATGTTCTGGCGCAATCCCTGACGCTGGGCTTCACGCAGATCGTCACCAGTATGCTGGTGAACAGCCTGATTGTTTTTGCCGCTGGCACTATTGCTACCTTCCTTGCCGGCCGCCCCGGCTGGCAGAAAGCCCAGCGCTGGCTGATGGGAACGGTACTGGCGGGGCTGGCGGTCAAAATGGTGATGGATAAACGCTGAACGGGCCGCCCGGCAGGGCAGCCCACACGTCATCTATCCCTGTCGTGCATGCGCCGCCGCTTTGCGGAACAGGGCATCATCGGGCCGAACGCCGGTATACAGCGCAAACTGTTCCACTGCCTGAATAGCAAACACTTCAGAACCGGTAATGACAGTCTTCTTCTGGCTGCGCGCGTACTGTACCAGCGGTGTCAGTTCCGGTAACGCCACCACTTCAAAAATCACGCTGGCAGCGTCAATAGTCGCACGATCAAATGACAATGCATCGGCATCTGCACCGCCCGCCATTCCGGTAGGCGTGGCATTGATCAGCAGCCCAGGCTGTAGCCCTTCCAGGTCAGCACGCCATTCAAAACCGTACAGCTCCGCCAGTTCGCGCCCACTGGTTTCGTTGCGTGCAATAATATAGCCCTGATGGAAACCGCTGTCTTTTAAGGCGCAGGCCACCGCTTTTGCCATGCCACCGCTGCCACGCAGAGCGAAGGTCAGTCCGGTGGGGACCTGATACTGTTTCAACAGGTTATGGATGGCAATATAGTCGGTGTTATAAGCCTTCAGGTAACCCTCGGTATTGACAATGGTATTCACCGAATTGATGGCTTTGGCGGAGGCGTCCAGCTCATCCAGCAGGGGAATGCAGGCCTCTTTAAATGGCATTGAAATGGCACAGCCACGGATACCCAGCGCCCGCACGCCGCCAATCGCCGCGCTTAAGTCTTTGGTGGTGAACGCTTTGTAGAGGTAATCGAGATCGAGGGCGTCATAGAGATAGTTATGGAAACGGGTGCCAAAATTGCCGGGCCGTGCCGCCAGTGACATGCAGACCTGGGTGTCTTTATTCAGATTTTTGGTCATCGGGTTGTCTCTGTGAAGGGAGTGGCATCCAGCATGGACTAAAATCACGAGATAAAAAACTGCTGAATTCGCTGACAAATTTCCCCTTTTAAGCAGAGCAGAGCGTCAAAGACGCTATTTATCTATTTTGTTGATTAATCAAGATTTCAGAGATTAAATTTCAACATTTCGTTTAGTTTTCTGGAGTGGAATGCTAACCTGCTGGGCGATAATCTCCTCACTGTTGAGAACCTGATTGATGACGGACAGAGCGTATTACCACAACGACAGCCTCGAAATGACCAGCGAAGTGATCAGCTGCCAGCCGGATGACAATGGTCAGTACCGGGTGATCCTCTCTTCAACGCTGTTTCATCCGCAGGGCGGTGGGCAGCCCTCTGACCAGGGAACGCTCGGGGGGATTGAGGTGGTGAAAGCCAGCCAGGAAGAGGGGCAGGTGATCCATCTGTTGGCAACCAGCGTGCCGCTCGGGCCGGTGGCGATCAAGGTTGATGGGCAGGTGCGCGTGCACCATACCCGCATGCACTCGGCCGGGCATCTGATCGGTGTCGTCGGCGAGCAGTTTGGCTGGTATGCCACCAAAGGTGATCATCGCCCCGGTGCCGGGCGCATTGTTTTTGCACCGGGAGAACAGCCTGTGAAAGCCGTGGACGTGGCAGAACTGGAGCGCCTGACCCAGGCGCTGGTGGCGGCAGATTTGCCACGCGTGCTGAGTGAGCAGGAAGGGATGCGTAAAGTCACCTGGGGAGCGCTGCCTGCTTACGCCTGCGGCGGTACGCACGTATTGTCGACCGCGCAGGTTGGCCTGGTGCGCATCACCAGTGCCAAAGAGAAGAAAGGGCAGTTATCCGTTCAGTACGAACTGGACTGAGGGTCAGCCGCGCAGTGCGGCGGCCATTTTTTGCAGGTGTTCAAGGCTGCTGGTGGCACCGCCGCAGACAATGACCAGCAGGTTTTGATAAGCGGCGATCTGCGGATGCTGGTCATAAACCACGGCAAGGCTGGCCCCGCAGGCCGGTTCTACCAGCACCCGGTGATCGTCAAGAAAGCGTTCGCAGGCGGTGACGGCGGCAAGATCTGACACCAGCAGGCTGTGTATCGGATGTTCACCGGCGCAGCGTAGCGCCTGGTCGCACACCCGCTTTGCGCCCAGCGAAGAGGCAATACTGCGGATCTCCGCCAGTTCGACGCTCTTCCCGGCGGCCTGCGCCGCATGGAAAGATGCGGCGCCTGTTGTTTCAACGGCCAGCACAGGAACGTCCTGCCAGCCATTACGCTGTAGCCCGGCCACCACGCCCGCCAGCAAGCCGCCACCGCCCACCGACAGCAGCACGGCGTCAGGTTTCATCCCGCTCTGCGCCACTTCATCAATCATCGTTGCGTGCCCCTGCCACAGCAGCGGATCGTCGAACGGATGCAGAAACGCATCCTGTTTGCCCGTCAGTGACTGTGCATATTGATTCGCTTCCTGCCAGGAGCTGCCGTGTACAATCACCTCAGCGTGCTCCTGCCGCAACAGCTCCTGTGCCCGCAACGGGGTGGTTTCCGGCACCACAACGGTGACGGGCACACCGAGATGGCGCCCGGCCCAGGCCACGGCCAAACCGGCATTGCCCCCTGACGAAGAGACAAAACGCTGTGCCCCCCGGCGCTGCCAGGTTTCGCAGGCAAGGCCAATACCACGGATTTTAAAGGAACCGGGCGGCTGTAACGCCTCCATTTTCAGCATCACTTCGCGGCCTGCCAGCAGGCTTAACGGGCGTGAAGAGAGAAGCGGGGTGGTGATATGCAGGCTCATAAGGTGCTCCCTGACTGTTCGTCGCGGATTTCATCCAGATAGTTGTAAATGGTGTAGCGGGTGACGCCCAGCGCTGCTGCGGCTTTCTCAATCCCGCCCTTGACGATAAACATACCGCGATCCTGCATTTTTCGAACCGCCGCCAGTTTGGCCTGCTTACGCGACACGCGCAGGTTGCCATTCAGTTCACTCAGCGAGTCAGCAATGATATCCGCCATTAGCTGCCCCATATCCACGCTCTCTTCTGTTTGAGGGGGCGGCGCGTCTGCGTTGAGCAGGCTATCAAGGCAGCGTTTCGCCGCCAACAGTTCGCTGTTATCAGTATTGATGCAGAGTGCGGCAAACGGCTGACCATTGCTGTCACGATAAAGTGCGGTCGCGCTGCGCAGGGTCTGGCCGTTTTTACCCCGGGTGGGATAGTCAGGGATCACTGTCGGCGTCGTATTGCTCACCTGTGCGTTATCGTTGAGCAGCGCGCGCAGCCCCTGATCCTCTAAGGGAACAGCCAGTACCGGGCTGCCTGGCACGCGGCCGGTGATATGACCGTGAGTGATGGCCAGCACTGATTTTTCCGGGTGTTCCAGGTCATGCAGAACGATTTCAGTATTACGCCCAACCACACTGCCCAGGGCTGTGATTGCGGCGTTCAGGGTTTGCAGGATCAGTGCGCGTTCGCGGGCAATATCTGGGGAATGTGCTGTCATAATGACTCAACGAGGGTAAGAGAACAGAATGCAGTAGGTTATCAACAGGATGTTTAGCTATCAACATTTTGTTGATTTTAAGCGAGGATATCGTTTAACAGGCCACTTGCAAAACCTGTAGGCGCTGCTTATCTTAAATGCCATAAGGTGATGGTGTTCCACCTTTCCCAACCGCCCTGACTGTAAGGGCTGATGACGCCTGATAACCCTGACTCTGTTTAACCAGAGGTCGGTGTATCAGGCCGTGTATTATTTGCCTGTTGGCACCTTCCTCTCCATTTCTGAGGATTTTATGTTGAAACCATTACTGGCTGTCATGATTGGCGGCTGTGCGGGCTGCGTGATCCGCTGGTTGCTGGCCGTGCGTCTGAATAGCCTGTTCCCCAACCTGCCACCGGGCACGCTGCTGGTGAATCTGGTGGGCGGCTTTATTATTGGCGCAACGGTGGCCTGGTTTGTGCGCCACCCGGGGATTGATCCGGCCTGGAAGCTGCTGATCACCACCGGGCTGTGCGGCGGCATGACGACATTTTCCACCTTCTCGCTGGAGGTGGTGACGCTATTGCAGGCAGGAAATTATCTGTGGGCGATGACCTCGATTCTGGTGCATGTGCTCGGATCGCTGTTGATGACCTTCGCCGGGTTCTGGCTGATGTCTCTTTTGTTCTGATTTAGCGTGCCAGCGCACTGGCGCTGGCCTCATCAAATAATGACAGGCTTTCTATCTGCTCCAGCATGATCACTTTGCGAAAAGCCATGGCCGATTTCGGTTCTGAATCAAGCGTGATGCCATGTTCGGCATACCAGCGGCTGTAATTATGCTCAATGCATAAATTCAGGCTTTTGCCATCGCGGTAACCACTCAGCATCGGGATCAGCACGACATTGGCTGTCGCGACATTGTCATAAGAGGCGGCGTGGATCATACCGATATAAATACGCCGCGATTTCAGCGTGATCCAGGCAAGCTCACCTTCTTCCATGCACTGAAACAGTAATCCCTCAACGCCATTGGCGCGGGAGAGCTTCTTGTACAGCTTTTTGCGGCCAGAGCTATCCAGTCGGGCGCTGCCTGACCAGCTTGAACGGTAAATGCAAAAGGCCACAGCAAAGGTGAGCATGATGACCACGGGTGCCTGAATGCCTAAAAAGCTCCAGGTCATAAATTCGATTTGCCACTGATGATGCAGGCCATCTGCCAGTGACGGAATGGCGTTAAAGGTTGCCGATACGGCCAGCAGCACTAACCAGATCAGTCCGGTGGCCAAAACACCCTGCAGGACAAAAATGCAGCCATACAGCGCCACCAGGAAGTAAACATCCCAGCCAAATGAACGTTTGATTTTGAAACGTGTAGAGAGGTCGCGGCTGGTGTACCAGTAGCCGCAGACCATTAACACCATAAAGATCGCCGTTCCCATCTCAGGCCCTCTTCAGTGCATTAACGTGCCGGGCAAAGTCTTCATGGACTTCCGGGCTGGAAAAATTGACCATCGCGCTGCCATCTTCATCAATCAGAATACGTTCACCCTCTTCGATCGACTCAGCAATATCGCGTTGACTCATCACCTGCAACAGGGACTCGGGGCTGGAAAACAAAGAGCAAATAAAGCGGAACATAGTTTCTCCTCAACGGGTGTCGGGGAAGCCTGGCAGCAGAGTGGCATTTCCGCTATCAGATGAAGGCGAAAACACACTGAGGGATTATCTGGAAATCGCGATCATTTGCCTTATCTTGCGGTCTGTCCTGTTTACCCGGATTGGGGAGAGTGGTAATTTCATACGGATAATCTGATAAGGATAATAGCGACATGAAGCAACTGGTCATCGATATTTTAATGAAGCTCGCCAAAATGGATGTGGATACGAAAGAGCTGACAGCCCAGGTTGAAGCACAATCCCTGCTGATTGCCGCGCTGTTGTTGACCGCAGGCAAAGAGGGATCATCCTCGATCTCTGAAAATATTCAGAATGCAGTACTCACTGCGTCACGCAGTGGCGATGGCTTTCTACAAACTGATGTGGATTTGCTGTTGACCCATGTCAACCGCCTGCTGGCGGTGACCCGTTATGTGGATGATGCTGCATCAACAGAAGACAGCTAACGATAAACCTCCCCACACAGCAGCACCACATTGGGGCGCCGCTTTAAGATCCGTTCGGCCATCTCTTCACAGGCGTATCGGGTGGGATAAATATGCTCGGAAACCGGAAGTGCGTCACAAGCATCATATCCACAGGCACTGACGAGTAATACGAAGCCGATTAACATCACTCACTCCTTTGACCGATCAGGGACTGATATTCAGTATAGGCGACAAGTTAAGGTGCGTGTAATCCGCTTGTGCTGAGCTGTTTGGGTTACTGTTATTGCACCATTTCTGCAACTTCAGGAGCTTTTGTCATGCTGTTTCGCGGACTTTCTGCTTTCCCCATAACGCCTCTAAATACGTCTGGCGTGGTTGATATTCCTGCTCTGGAAAAACTGCTGCTCAGGCTGAAACGAGCGGGGGTCGATTCAGTGGGGTTACACGGCAGTACCGGGTTGTATGCCTATCTCAGTCGTGAACAGAAGCAGCGATCCATTGAGGCTGCAGTGGCCTGTCTTGGCCCGGACATCCCGGTGATTCCCAGCGCGGGAGCGCTGCGTACTGATGAGGCTTGCCTGTTGGCTGAGGATGCTGAACGCGCCGGCGCTCAGGGAATTTTACTGGCGCCGGTTTCCTATACGCCACTGCGTGAAGAGGAAGTTTTCCAGCACTATTCTGCCGTGGCGCAGTCCAGTCATCTGCCCATTTGTATCTATAACAATCCTGGCACGACGCACTTTACCTTCACGCAGGGCTTACTACAGCGGCTGGCAACATTGCCGCAGATACAGGCGCTGAAGCAGCCCGGACAGGCCGATATGCGTCAGAGCGATGTAGCGGAGCTGCGAGCGTTGTTTCCAACAACGTTTGCCGTCGGCTACAGCGGTGACTGGCATGCGGCAGGGGCATTGCTGGCCGGGGGCGATGTGTGGTTTAGCGTGCTGGGAGGATTATTACCGCAACAGGCTCTGGCGCTAACCCGTGCTGCGCAGGGAGGAGAGGTGGATCGCGTTGCAGAACTCAACCAGCAGCTGGCGCCGTTGTGGCAATTGTTTCAGACGCTGAGTAGCCTGCGAGTGATGTATGCCGCCGCAGATATTCTGGGGATTTGCCAGCCCGTATTGCCACGGCCGTTATTGGGGCTGAACAGTGCCGAGTGTCGACAGGTTGAGCAGGTGTTGCATGCATTACCGGATGTGGAGTGATGTAGCAGAAATGGCCCTGCGGGTTCGCAGGGCCATTGAAAGCTTTATGAGACCGGCTTTCTACTTGCTGTGTGAAAGAATAATTAACGTGAAACGGTAGAGGTTGTGGTGGTCGTTGTTCCGGTATTGGAGCCATCACCGCCGCCGGAAGTCGCGAGAGCCACGCCTAACAGAGCAGCGACTGCGCCCACGCCGACGGCATCTGAAGTGCCATCTGACATGGATGATGCGCTACTACCTGCTGCCTCACCTGCCCCAGTAACGGCCCAGGTGTTGGCGCTGCCTGCCAGTAATACCAGCAGAAAAACTGATTTAACATATTTCATTTTATTATCCTAAGGTCTGGAGACAGCAGGTGCTGCCAGAGAAGGATAATGAGATTTATTGTGTTGTGATATGGGCATCTCACAGCGGTTTCAGCGGGACTCCAGTCGCAGTGGCAGGAAAAAAGATCCAGTCATAACTGTTCTGTCTTCTTGTCACAATACTGTCATAGTGGGGATTAGCGCAGCGGCGAAAATGCGATGAGAACTTTCTCGCGCTGAGTACGATTAATACTGGCTGTGAAACGTGGCCGCCTGTGGCTGGAAAACCGCACTTATTTTCAGAATATCCTCTTAGCATCATTATTCCTTCCCTGGATGCCCGCGCAGTGTGCGATTAATCCTGGTTTTTGCCAAATAGCCCAGCTTTTAAGAACTTGTTAAGCCAGTTATGGCCTACTGAAGATTGCCGTATTGAAGCGAGGGTTTATGTTGCTATCTGCACTGTCCTATATCAAAAATAAAACCGGGTATCTCCAGGAGTTTATTGCAGACCCCCGTAAAACGGGCACGATTGCCCCTTCGTCTAAGGCATTGTGTAAAACCATGTCAGATGCCGTCGACTGGCAGCATTGCCTGCGAATTGCAGAATTGGGGGCAGGGGACGGTGTGTTAACCCGTCACCTGCTGACCCGAATGCGCCCGGATGCCAGCCTGCTGACGTTTGAAACGAACCCACGTTTTCATCCTCGGCTGGCGGCACTTGAGGATGCGCGTTTGCAGGTGAGTGGCGAATCAGCGGAGACGTTGTGCGGAGAGTTTGATGCGATTTTTTCCGGCCTGCCGCTGTTATCGCTGCCGCATGAGGTTCGTCATCGTATTTTGCAGCAGGCTGCCTCACAGCTGAGTGCCAATGGTGTCTTTATCCAGTTCCAGTACACCTCGCTTTGCGAGCCGTTGCTCTCCGGGTATTTCGCCTGGAATCGCACGCGAGTACTGGCGAATCTGCCCCCGGCATGGGTCTATCGTGGCCATTCGCTGGCGCAGTTACCCTGGGCCAGTCGTGGACGTTAAATGAGATTGATCTGACTCTGGCTTGTTATTGGTGCAGCTTTGCTATGCTTAATCTTTAACCCAAGAGGAGGACAAGATGAGCACTGAAGAAGCAGTACCAATTTCGAGTGAAGAAGAAGTGTGTACTATCATCGGTAAAGCCGTGGTTGACTTGAGTATTACGGGTCAGCCGGTTAACAAATCCACGCTGGGCTTAAAGCTGCTGGCGATGGCCGATCAGGATCAGGATGACGAACGTATTTTACTCTACTGGATTGCCCGCAGGGCCATCAATCAACCGCATAAATTTGCGGAGGCAAGGTTCTGATACTTGCCTTGTAAACGGTACATTTGCTACCGGACGACAACGGCCGTTCAGGCAATACCTGAACGGTCATTGCATCAGATAAGACGTTTCAGCCCCGGAACGCGGTCTATCAACGAGATTAGCAGTACTGACAGCAGATAGCTGACCAGCGCTATGGCTGGGATCGTCAGTACCGAAGAATAGTTATCAAAGCTGATGGGATACAACCGCATTAGCGTTTCCAGTACCAGCATGTGCACAAAGTAAACCCCTACGCTAAGCCTGGCCAGATTGCGGATGATCAGATTCACGCGCCGTGAAAACTGCAAAGGAGCATGCAGCAGCATAAAGAAGCAGGCTAATGCGAGTGTGACAATCGTGGGTGCTGAATAAAACAGGAAAATCTCATTAGGTTGACCAATGCTTTTCGACAGCGAATACCCCATCACTGCCGTTAATACTGCGCTGAGGATAAATATAATCGCCGCAATGGTGACTTTGGGCGACAGCTTATAACGACGAACCACCCCGCCAATAATATAAAATCCGGAGAGATAAACCACCATGTCGATATTGCTGGGCGTGGGTGCTATCCGGTTTTCCAGTACGGTCTCTTTGAAGTTATCAAATAACATATACACGGAGGCCAGCGCAAACCAGACGGCAATAATGTAGTTAATTCTCTTCTGACTTCCGTTTTGAATAAACGTATTCAGCAGCGGCGTCACCAGGAACAGCAGAATCAGGGTATAGATAAACCACAAATGCTCGTAGGCTGGGGTGCTCAGCAGATCCAGTAAGCTGAAAAGGGTCGTGCTGTCGTTGATTAAGCGGTCGTAAATAAAATAAATACCTGTCCAGGCAATCAGGGGTAACAACAAATTCAACACGCGAGTTTTCAGCGTGCTTAACAATGATTCATTTTTATTCAGTGAGATATAACCGGCGATCAGCAAAAACAAGGGAAATGAAATTCGTCCCAGCGCATCGTACATCACCGCGACTGACCAGGCGCTATGAAATGTGCTGAACGGTACCGCCGCCGTGTGCAACAGAACGACCAGATAAGTAGCGATGATCGTCAACAGTTTAATATTGAGGGTTTTCAAACAACGGTTTCCTTTGCCAGAGGGCTACACTGCATGGCATCTGCAGGTATTCACTGCCTTAAAGGTAACATATTTTGGGGCAAGTCTGATGTTTTACCTGCAAAAACGCCCGCAGTTTTAACTGCGTTGATTATTGATGATAATTTCCGGGGCGCAGGATTCACCCGGTTTGACGATGCGGAACTCTGCTTTACCCTTATGAACATAGATACAAGCCCGGCCCGCATCACCGCCATCCTGCTCCTGTGATAAAGAAATAACGGTTTTCTCTGCCATGGAAAAAGGCGTCAAAAGGATCAAACCCGCAAACAAGAGAAATAGCGGGTAGCGTTCAGTGAATTTTATTTTGTCGCTAAATTGCGACATAGCGTGCCCTCCATTAGCCTGTGTTAGGTCGTAGCCAATAAGCGCAGGTCACCATGACCTTTTCGCACTACGACCGTAACCTGTTATAAACCGGAGGCAATATCGGTGTTAATGGGGGCGCTTCTCTATGAGAATACTCTCATTTTATCTGGATCTGAAGTAAAGGCGGAAACAATTGCGTTCCCGCGCGAAGACACAGCGATTAATGCTGTAAAAACTGATGCTTGATGTGTTTGTAGAAGAAGGCGCCTTTAGAGGGAGCCGCCATAAAAAAATGCCAGGTCGTCAGAGGGACATTGCGATAAGTCGACGTCCCATGACCGAGTAATTCAACTTCCAGTATCCGTTTGTCAGCATCGTAGCCGACAGAGTGAATTGCAGATGAGGCAACAATTTGTCGTTTCATATCCCCTCCTGAACCAAATCGCGTGATTAAAATTTAACCTATAAACACGAGTTCATCTTGTCCTGAATCAAATTCATTGAGGTTTAGGCACATTAAGACAAGCGAGGCGGGGAGCGACAGAGAGAAGCGGATAAAAATGAGCCTCGGGAAGTGGGAAACCCAGCAACACTTCCTGAGGCCATGCAAATGCATGATTCGTTACAGGGCTACTGTACATGCCTCGCCAAACTTGTACAAGAATATTTTTTTTGCATAGATTTGGTGGTTTGTATGGAGAGGCAAAAAGGATGACGGAGGACGATCAAACTTGCTAAAGTGCTTTTTTTCACTGGTTTAGCGGAATTTGATATGTCGAATGAAATTGCACACCCGTCCAACAGCCCGAAGCAGGCTGCCTTACAATTGGTGATTGAACTGGTTCGCGCCGGGAAATTGAGCCCGTTGCAGGGCGATGCGGCCAATATGATCTCGATCTATGAGCAGTTTAAGACGCATTTTGAAGCTGAAAAACATAAGCACGCGTCTGACTCCGCGATTTCCTGAGACTCGTTTCAGATAACCAGACGTTCAGCTACGGGCAAGGCCCGTAGCTGAAATGCACTACTTTTTACTGACCAGATCGAAATAGAGCAGGCTGTTGCCCACGCCCTGATAGTCGCCCTGGACATTGTTGCCCAGCCCCACCTGTTTCTGCCCCTGTAATGACACCACATACGGCGAGTTTTGCTGGATGTCGGTTTGCAGTTCCTGATAAAGCGCCGTGCGTTTTTTCACATCGCTCTCTGCGGCGGCCGCACGTGTTTTGGCACTCAGCTCAGGAATAGTCCAGCCGACGCGCCAGGCCAGTGTTTTCGGCCCGCCCTCAACGTTGTAGGCGAAGGTGCTGGCGTTGCTGTTGGCATCGACGTAATCCGCGCCCCAGTAGATAAAGATGGACTGGAAGTTACGTCCACGCATTTTTCCCCAGAGCTCAGACTCTGCCACGGGCTGGATATCAATCTGGATATCCGCTTTGGCAAAGCTGGCCTGCAACGCCTGCGCCACGTCACTGTACGGTGGCTGATTGATAATGGTCAGAGAGAAGCGGGTGCCGGGCTTGATCCCTCCTTTCGCCAGAATCGCTTTCGCTTTTGCCACATCGTAGTAGAAAGGTTGGTTGTCCAGCGCGCCGTCAAAGCCAGCAGGGAGGAAGGTCTGATGTGTTTGATACTGGCCCTTTAACAGCTGCGTGGACAGGCTGTTGTAATCGACCAGCCAGCGTGCGGCCTGCCACAGCGCCGGGTTACCCAACGCAGGTTGTTGTTTATCCTGAGTGTTGAAACCGAGGTAGTAAATCAGTGCGGAGGGATAGCTGGCAACACGCACGTTGGTTTGTTTTTTCAGCGTGGCGAACTGGTCTGCGCCCAGATCGTATGCCACATCTGCATCGCCCTTTTCCAGCAACAGTCTGCGTGAACCGGCATCGGCAACGCTTTTCAGCAGCACGCGTTTCAGATGCGGGGCTGGCTGTGCGTTAGGATTCTGTTCCAGCACCAGCGCCTGCTGCGGCACGTACTTGCTGATGGCATAAGGGCCACTGCCTGCCGAATGTGTCCTCAGCCAGTTATTACCGTAATCCTGCTGGCTGACGTGCTGTTTCACCAGTTTGCTGTCGACTGTTGAAGCGACGGCAGAGGTCAGCAGTCTCAGTGCCAGGTCGCGGCCGATAGCTGACTGCCACCGGAGCTCAAACTGCGTATCGCTCTTCCTGGTAAACTGCGCATCAATATTTTCCGGTGTCCAGCCAAACTCACCCAGAATAAAGACCGGCGTTTTGTTCAGTTTCACCGCACGCGTTAGCGAGTAAATCACATCGTCGCTGGTGACCGGATTGCCGCTGGCAAATTTTTTCCCGGCGTTGAGCGTGAACAGCAGACTGTGTTCGGTGCTACCTGCTTCCCATTTGCTGGCGAGTTCCGGGACCAGATTACGTTCATGGCGGATCTCCGGGGAGACCAGCGTTTGGTAGACGTTGCGCAGACTGCTGTTACTGACGGTTTCAAAACTTTCCGCCGGATCAAAGCTGATAATCCCGTCGAGCGAGATGGCCACCACCAGCGTATCGGCCGGAGTGGCAGCCTGGGCGCCATGGGTCAATGCCAGGGTACTGGCGATTAATAAAGGAAGAATCTTGTGCATGATGGAGTCCTGAATCGGGAGCGATATCAGGACTATAGGCGTATAACTGTGGATCAGAAATGCCGGATCTGACTATGGTTAGCTGTTAAAAACACAACCTGCTTTAACCGACGATGCGGCCCTGATCCATCTGTACGGCGCGGTCACACATGTGGTCGATCACGTCAGGATCGTGACTGACCAGTACCATCGTCAGATTGTCCTGCTGCTTGAGCTGATTCAGCAGGTTGAGGATCTCCGCCTGTACCGACATATCCAACGCTGAGGTGGGCTCATCCAGCAGCAGAATTTTCGGCTCAAGCAGCAGGGCACGCACAATCGCAACGCGCTGACGCTGGCCGCCCGAAAGCTGATGCGGGTAGCGATCGGCCAGCGCCGGATCCAGCCCAACGTGACGGAAACCCTGATCGATACGGTCATTAATATTATCCGCTTTAATCAGTTTCAGCGGCTCTGCCAGGGTGCGGCGCAGGCGATGACGCGGATGCAGGGAGGCGTAAGGGTCCTGAAACACCATCTGCACGTCGCGCCGAAGTTGTCCGGTAAACGGCTTACCCGGCAGCGCCTGATGGCCTGCAAGCTGCATCTCACCCTGCCAGTGTGGGTTCAGACCGGCCATGACCCAAAGCAGTGATGATTTGCCACAGCCGGAGGGACCCACGAGGCCAAAGCATTCACCCGGATTGACCGACAGCGTGACATCATGCACGACGGTACGCAGGTCGTAGCCCTGTTTGTGAGCCACGCTCAGTTGGGATAACTCAATCATGCTGTTGCCCTTGTGTCAGCGCCGCGCGATCCAGCACCGGCAGGGGTTTACCCCGGGTCGATTTATTTGGACGGCAGGACCACAGCGTACGGGTATAAGGATGCGTAGCATGCGGTAATTCGGCCGCTGCCAGCTGGTCGAGCACTTCACCCTGATACATCACCATCACACGCTCACAATGTTCGGAAACCTGTTGTAGATCGTGGCTGATCAGCAGCAGTCCCATGTCACGCTGTTCCACCAGGTTGCGGATCAGGCTGAGTACCTGATCGCGCATGGCGTGATCGAGTGCGGAAGTAGGTTCATCAGCAATCAGAAAACGCGGTTCTGCAATCAGCGCCATTGCCAGCATCACACGCTGGCCCATCCCCCCCGAGAGCTGGTGTGGGTAGCGCTTCATCTGTTCTGCGGGCTGTGGCAGGCCAACAGCATCCAGCATGTCGCAGACTTTCTCTTTGATTTCCGCCCGGCTGAAATGGCCGTGTAGCTTAAGCGGTTCTGCCACCTGCCAGCCGATGGTGCGCAGTGGATTCAGGGCATATTTCGGGTCCTGCATCACCATGCCAAGCTGGCTTCCGCGCAGCTGGCTCCAGCGCCGTTCGTTCAGCGTCAGGGCGTTTTCTCCGGCGATGCTCAGGGTATTCGCCTGTACCTGAAGAGACGGTGCCAGCAGCCCCATTAATGCACGCGCGGTCAGGGATTTGCCGGAACCGGATTCCCCGACCAGCGCCACGCGCTCGCGGCCAAGCGTAAAGCTGATATTTTTCACCAGCGCCGTACCGTCAGCGCTGCGGATCGTCAAACCGTCTGCCACGATGGGTGCAGAAGAATCAGTTGCCATTTCGGGTATCCAGTCGGTCACGCAGGCCATCGCCTGTCAGGTTAAATGCCAGGCTGGCAAACAGAATCGCACCACCGGGAACGGCGGCGACCCACCACTGGTCAAAAATCACTTTACTGCCTTCGGCGACCATAGAACCCCACTCGGCGGTCGGGGGCTGAATGCCCATGCCAAGGAAACCCAGGCCCGCCGCCGAGAGAATAATCCCGCCGAGGCTGAGAGCTGCACGCACCACGGCGGTGGGCAGGCAGAGCGGTAAAATATGACCAAACATCAGACGCAGACCATTAATTCCCTGCATGCGCGCAGCGGCAAGGTAGTCGCTGCGGCGCAGCGCCAGCGTTTCAGCACGCGCCTGGCGCGCAAACGGCGGCCAGCTGGTGAGCGCCAGCGCCAGCGCGCCGTTCATCAGCCCAGGCCCCATCATGGCGACCAGTGCCAGTGCAATGACCAGATTGGGCAGTGACAGGAAAATATCAGTGATGCGCATCAGTACACGCTCACTCCAGCCGCCAAGATAACCGGCGCTGATACCAATAAGCATGCCAACGGGGATGGTCAGCACCAGGATCAGCGAGACCAGCAGCAGCGTAGGGCGGGCACCATAAATCACCCGGGAAAGCAGATCGCGGCCAAAACCGTCCGTGCCCAGCCAGTGGCTGGCGGACGGCGGCATCAGACGTATGCCCATTTCCTGGGCGTTAGGATCAAACGGGGCCAGCAGCGGGGCAAACAGCGCAGCAAAAATCAGCAGACCCACCAGGCTCAGCCCGAGGGTCAATGTGATATGACGACGTGGTCGCCGCGTGCGCGGTTTGACGCTTTCAGCATCAGAGAGAGATTGCGTCATCGTGTTCTCGGGTCGGTCAAATAGGTTAACGCATCGGCCAGTGCATTGATGGCAATAAAGCAGCTACCAATCAGCAGGGTGGAGCCGAGGATCGCCGGGGTATCGGAGGCGAACAGCGCCGTGGTCATGTAGCGCCCGACGCCAGGCCAGGCGAAGACGGTTTCCGTCAGCACTGAGCCTTCCAGCAGGGTAGCGTAAGAGAGCGCCAGTACAGTGATCAGCGTGCCACGTACGTTAGGAAAAATATGCAGCAGCAGAATGCGTCCACGGCTGGCACCTTTAGCGCGGGCCAGAGTGACGTACTCTTTACTGCTTTCTTCCAGCAATGCTGCGCGCAGCAGACGAGTAATGGTCGCCATCGATAGCAGGCCAAGCACCACCACGGGCAGCCACAGGTGGGCAATGGCGTTGCGGAACATCTCCATATCCCCGGAGAGCCAGCTGTCAATCAGCACCAGCCCGGTTTTCGGTTCAAGGGTATAAATCCAGATATCATCCAGACGACCAGGCCCGGCAGACCAGTGCAGCACGGCGTAAAACAGCAACAGACCCAGCAGGCCGAGCCAGAATACTGGCACCGAATAACCGAGCAGGGAGATCATACGCGCCACGTTATCCAGCACGCTGCCGGGTTTCCATGCGGCCAGCAGGGCCAGCAGGATGCCAAACACAGCGCCAAAGATCATCGCGCAGGTGGCCAGTTCAATAGTGGCAGGGAAGGTACGCAGCAGATCGCTGGCCACCGGCTGATTGGTGATGCTGGAAATACCGAGATCGCCACGGACTAAATGTTCCAGATAGTGCCAGAATTGCACTGGTACTGGCTGGTCCAGCCCAAGACTGGCACGCACCTGGGCATAGGTCGATTCGCTGGCGTGATCGCCGGCAATTTGCAGCACCGGATCAACCGGGGAAAGATGGGACAACGCAAAGGTGAAAACCAGCAGTCCGAGCAATGTCACCACCAGCGAAAGCAGGGCACCGAGTGCCCCACCGCTGCGACGCCAGAAAAGCCGGGCAGAAGGCCCGGCATTGTTTTCGGCTGCTGCCATTACTTGGTGACCTGGCTGTAGTAAACCATATCCGGATTAATCCCCTGCACGTAGCCTTTCAGATTATCGCGCAATGCCACCAGATTACGGGCCTGCATACCGATGACATACGGTGAATTTTTCTGCACTTCACGCTGCATTTTTTCATACAGTTCAACGCGCTTCGCTTTGTCGGTTTCTGCCGTGGCCGCCAGCGTCTGCTTGCTGAGTTCCGGAATGTGCCAGTTAGAGCGCCATGCCAGCGTTTTGCTACCGTCTTCCGGGTTATAGGCGAAGGCGGCGGCATTGGTGTTCGGATCGAAATAGTCGGCACCCCAGGCGTTCAGCGTGGATTCGTACTGGTGTGATTTCACGCGGGTAGCCACTTCAGAGCTGATGCCAGGCTGGACTTCAACTTTCACGCCACCTTTAGCGAAGCTGGCCTGCAAGGCCTGGGCAATGTCCAGGTACGGTGGCTGGTTGCTGACGGCCAGCTTAAAGCTGACGTTGTTCAGGCCTGCTTTCTTCAGAATTGCTTTGGCTTTTTCCGGGTCGTAGCTGTACGGGTTTTCGTTCAGCGCACCGAGGAAACCTTCCGGCAGGAACGACTGATGTACCTGGAACTGGCCTTTCAGCAGGTCGTTGGCAATGCCTTTATAGTCGAACAGGTAACGCGATGCTTCCCACAATGCCGGGTTTTTCAGCACCGGGTTGGCATCAATATTGAACTGAATGTAATACAGGGAAGCCATCGGCACCGCGAGGGTTTTTACACCCGGCTTATCTTTCAGAGAGGCCATTTGATCGGCGCCCAGGTTACGCGCGATATCGGCATCACCCTGTTCCAGCAGCAGTCGCCGCGCCGCGGGTTCCGGTACGTTTTTGATTAACACATTCTTCAGCTTCGGTGCGCCGGCCGGAGAGGTCGGGTTCGCGCTGAATAACACCACTTCATGCGGAATATATTTACGGATCTGATACGGGCCGCTGCCTGCAGAATTCAGTGCCAGCCATTTGTTGCCAAAATCGCCTTTTTGTTCGTGGGCCATCACGGTTTTTTCGTCAACGATAGACGACACTGGCGCTGCCAGCAGGCTCAGAACGTAGGTCGGGCTGACGTCTGCGCTCCAGCTGATCTGCACATGGGTATCGTCGATTTTCTTGAACTGGGCGTCAACGTTCTCTTTGGTCCAGCCAAGCTGAGTCAGAATAAAGGACGGATCAAGGTTCAGTTTAACAACGCGTGACAGTGAGAAGATCACATCTTCAGGGCGCAGCGGGTTGCCGGAGGCAAATTTTGCCCCTTCGCGCAAAGTAAAGGTCATGCTGCGGTTATCGCTGCCCGGTGTCCAACTGCTGGCCAGCGTTGGTTTCAGGTCAATCGGGTTTTGCGGGTCAGACTGCACCAGGCGCTGATAAAGGTTGGTGAAAGCCTGTACGGAGGTCAGTTCAAAGCCGTCGGCCGGATCGAAGCTTTTTGCATCATCAATAGACTGGGCGATCACCAGTGTGTCAGCAGGGGTCGCAGCCGACGCAGCAAACGATGCTGCCAGTGCCAGGGCGATAACAGAAGGGACTGCAATTTTCATGACGTTTCCTGAAGTGACGTTTTTCGCGAGTGTAAGGGAACAGGGGATAAGAACAATAGTAGATTATTCGCTATCGTTATGCCTGAAAGTTATAAGTTGAAGGAAACGGTTATAGAACTAATGTGTACCAGGCATCATGGCTGGCTGAACATTTGCCACAGCAACGGAGCGATACTCAGCAGATTGTTAAGCATATGCAGAAAAATCGGCAGTTTCAGACCACCGGATACCATGCGTGCGGCGCACAGCAGTAGCGAAAGCACCATCAGGGCAATCACGGTTTGCAGATGGGCGTACTGGGTGTGCATTGCGGAGAAAATAATCGAGGCCAGCAGAGCACAGGCGATGCGCTGGCGCGGCGCCCACAGCAGGAATGCCTGCAGGATAAAACCGCGAAACAGGATCTCTTCAAATACCGGAGCCAGTATCACCACCGCAAAGGCAAACCATACCAGGGTCAGATCGCTATGGCTGAGCTGCTCGCCGATCCAGCCCTCCTGGCGCAGATAGAGTGACTGGCTGGCAATCACCGCCAGCAACAGACCCGTAAATAACAGCATCTGGCGCAGTTTCAGCTTGCCCAGAGGAATATCCTTATGATGCTGCTGATACCAGCGATAAAGCGGCACGAGGGCGGCGAACTCCAGCAGGCAGAGGATCGGCATCAGCAGGCCGCGACTTTTCAGCATCTCGAAATGAGGAAAACTGCTGACCATCACCGTAATGGCATACCAGACCATAAATACGCCTGCACAAAGCAGAGTGTGGCTGACCCGGTCGGTCGATGGTGTCATGGTCGTAAGGCTCTTTAGCGTCTGAAGGAGTGCGATGTTAGCAAGCACGACAGAGGCTGTCGAGATACGCCAGTTATGGCGGTTTACATCAAAATATCTAAATAGTTTCCTATTGTTGCCGATATTAATGAATAGCTTTTTTCTGGGGACAGGCACTGACGTTCAACGTACAGCGCCATAAGCGCGTCAAACGAACAAGGAAGGGTTCGAGTGGTTTCATAAAGGGGTTTTCATTATGAATCATCCTCCTGTGCTGGCGTATGAATTAGCCGATGGGCAAAAAGCCACGCTAGCCGCCCGCAGAACGTTGATGGCACTGGCGCTGCTGCTCATCAGTGCCCTGTTTCTTTCCATGCTGATGGTCGTGGGCGTGGCCTGGAATCAGAATCAGGAATCTGTCGCTCGGGAAAGCCAGCTCTTGCACAATGCCTGGCAGGAGCAGCAGCGTACGCAGGTGACGGAACTGCGTGACTATGCTTTCTGGCAGGAAGCCTGGCTGCATATGTACCTGACCATTGACCCTGACTGGGCGTGGCATCAGCAAAATCTGGGCCCCGGTTTGTTCAGTGAGCATCACTACAACGGCGTGTTTGTCGTTGATGTCGACAACCGCACGCGCTATGCCATGATCGATGGCAAGCTGTCTTCTCTCACTCTGGAAGCGTGGTTGGGCGATCGGGCGTTGCTGCTGGTCGAACGGGCGCGCCAGCAGATGCGTGGGCAAAAAGTCATCAGTGAAAATATCATGATGGGTGAAACCCCGGCGCTGGTAGCAGCGGCACCGATCACCCGAGGGAAAATGCCCCATGAAGAGACATTGTCAGCCACACCTTCAGTGATGGTCTTCGTTTATCGTTTTACCCCCGACAAACTGCGTGCATTCGGTAATGCGGTCGGCGTGGAAAATGCGCGCGTGCCGGACGATGCACACGATCGCTACACCTCACCTTTTATTGAAGAAAATGTCAGTCAGGGAGAGCCGCTGGTGCTGCGCTGGGACCCGAGCCAGCCTGGGCGGAATTTGTTGTTATTCCTGCTGCCGCTGCTGGCACTGGCGGCGCTGGTTATTGGCGTGGTCACGCGGCGTGTCATCAATCATGCCATGAATACGGCGATGTTATCGGATACGCGTTTCCTGCAATTGATGCACAGTCAGCGTGAGCTGGCAGCCAGTGAGGCGCGCTTTCGTGATGTGGCTGAAGCGACGTCCGACTGGATTTGGGAAACGGATGCCTCGTGCCGTATTACCTATCTTTCCCGGCGCTTTTCCATTGTGACGGGTTTTGGTCTGAATATGTCTACAGGCCGCTTGCTTGACGAAATTTTATGTCACGACGCGCTGGCGATCAGTGAGTGGGTGGCGCAGCAGCGCAGCGGAGGGCCACGCAGCCAGCTACGCTGTTATCTGCAATCTGTACATCACGGGCTGCGCACTTGTAGCCTTGTCGCGAAGCCGATCATGCTGCGTGGCAAGCTGTTGGGGTATCGCGGCACGGTGTCGGACATCTCGCATGAAGTGGAGGCGCAGGCACGGGTTCACTATCTTTCACAACATGATGTACTGACCGGGCTGCCAAATCGCTTGTTTATGCAGGAGTTTCTTCAGGAAAAATTGCGTTCACAGCCCACATTTTCGCATCCTTTGGTGATGATCAGCCTCGATCTCGACCGTTTTAAACCGATCAACGACACCTGGGGACATGCGGCAGGTGACAGCGTGCTGATTGACGTCGCGCGTCGCTTACGCGCTTGCCTCACTGCCGGCGATCTGGTGGCACGCCTCGGTGGCGATGAATTTATTCTGATTGCGACCGATCTCAGGACAACGGCAGATATTGAAGCATGCTGTCAGCGGCTGCTGGACGATTTGCACCGCGCCTTCTTTATTGGGGATCAGGAGCTGTATATCGGTGCCAGCCTCGGTATTGCGCGGGCGCCACAGGATGCCATGGAGGCGGATGAACTGCTGCGTCTGGCTGATATCGCCCTGTATAAGTCGAAACGCCAGGGCCGCGACCGCTGGGTGTTTTACACCGGAGAGATGTCGCAACTGCTGGCACGTCGCAGCGATCTGGAGCGTAAGCTGCGTCGGGGCATAGCTGCCGGTGAGTTACGGCTGCACTATCAGCCGCGTTACCATCTGGAAAGTGGCCAGTTGGAAGGTGCCGAAGCCTTGATTCGCTGGGCACAGCAGCCGCCCGCTCTGGTGATGCCGGACAGTTTTATTCCGCTGGCAGAGCAAACCGGCTTGATTGTCGAAATCAGCAACTGGGTGCTGCATCGCGCTTGCCACGATGCCACATCCTGGCCTCAGGCGCTCTCCGTCTCGGTGAATATTTCACCGATTGAGTTTCGCACGGGTAACCTGGCGTTGAGGGTTGCCGCCGCGCTGGAAAACAGTGGGCTTGAGGCTTCCCGACTGGAGCTGGAAATTACCGAAAATATTACGATGGATCACCCGGAAAGCGCCCTGGCAATAATGGGTGAGCTGAAAGCGATGGGGGTGAAAATCGCCGTGGATGATTTTGGCGCGGGTTTTGCCTCACTGAGCTATCTCAAGAGTTTTCCTTTTGACAGCATGAAAATGGATCGATCCTACATGGAAGGGTATCCACAGGATGCGCAGGCGCACGCTATCGTGGAGGGAATTATCGGGCTGGGTAGGGCTTTCTCTCTGGAGGTCACCGCCGAAGGTATTGAAACCCAGGAGCAACTGGAAGAGTTAAAACGCAGCGCCTGTTATGCAGGACAAGGGTATCTGCTCGGGCGGCCCGTTCCGCTGGAGGCATTCAATTTGCTGCTGGATAAGCCTGTAGCAGAGAGTGACGGCAGCGGGAGGGATGATTTGACGCGCTCCTGAGTGAGGCAGAAGCGCGGGCAGAGGGTTAACGGACTCTGACTGCAACCAGAGTCATGAAGACTGCAAAGGCGACAAAGATAACGAGTTCCACAGGACGCTCCTCTGTAAGGATTAGTCCTAAAATTATAGCTAATGATGAATTTCTTTATAAACAGGGTGTGCGCCTGATACGGGTAAAGCACACTGTCTCCTGGGTAAATCTGGCTGCGCAATAACGGTATAATCTGTTAACCTTTCAAAGGCATTGTCGTTTTATCTATGCTTTGAAAGGAGAAATAACCGTGAAACATTATGGGAAAATAACCGTGATTGCCGCACTAATGGCGTTGTCGGGTTGTCAGTCGGCCAGTGAAAAAACGGTGTCAGCAACGCCGGTCGATCCGGAGATGGACCAGTGTGGTGCATCGCAGTATCAGCAGTATGTGGGTAAACCGCTGTCAGCCATTGAATCTCTCCGTTTTGAACACGCGGTGCGTGCCATCCCTTATAACTCTGCAGTGACAATGGACTTTAATCTTAATCGGATCAATTTCATGGGTGATAAGCAGGGCGCGATCAGCAAGGTTTACTGCGGGTAACTGTGGTTGAAATCGCTATCCCGTTCAGTGCGGGCGGCCTGATGATACGGTCGCCCTGCGTCAGTAGTGCCATTTTCTAACCCACCAGAGTCGTAAACTAATGCCGACTGAGCTGGTCCAGCCGCTGGTCGTCCCCACCACGTCCCCATTTGCCACGATCAACAGTGTTGGCGTTGTCGTCACTCCCCAGCTCGCGGCGAGCTCGCCGTTTCGATCATTGACGACCGGTAACGTCAGATGTTGTCCGTTCAGGTAACGCACAATGTTGATGTCGCCACCTGAGCGATTGGCAATAGTCAGTACACGTGTCCGTTTGTCATTCAGACTCATCAGTAGTGGGAGGGTGTCATGACAGGTTCCGCACCAGCGGTCCCAGAACCAGACCAGTAACGGGGTTTTCTCACTGAGCTCCGCAAGCGTCAGGTTTTGACCGTCAATGGTATGCAGCATTTGTCCGGCGATATCAGCGGGAAGATCCGGGGCACGAATACCATCTATCAGACGAATAAATAGAATCAGGGATAAGAGGGGAAGCAGCAGATAAAAGCTGACCTTCTTAAATTGGTTTATCAGTGTGTTGTGCCAGTTGCGCATTGCCCGTCTCCGCCTGCGTACGGCGCTTATCTTAACGAGGCCATGACGAATGGCAATCGCCTGGCGTGTAAACATTCGTATAGGGAATAATGAATCACGGGTCGAGACGGTGGACTGTCATCTTGCTGCAATTTCAGTGGGGTAGGGTAAGGCAGCTGAAAAGTGATCTCCTCGTCACTCTGAAAATATGCAATGTTCGTCTTCTCCCGCCCTGTGCGGGATTTTTTTTGCCTGCGATGCCATTCATGAATAATGCTATTCCGTGCCTTCCAAAATCTGTGCCAGCAGGTTGCGATATCCTTCCAGTACGGATTCGTCGACTTCCCGTTCCAGACGGTCAATGACATTCGCAATAATGGCTTTATTACTTGGCGTCCTGCCTGACTGCATCAACTCCTGCATGATCGCTTCCAGCAATTCGCTCTCTTTCGGTGCATGAAATGACGGACTATTAAAATAATCGGTGATGGCGCGTCCGGCGCCGGGTAGTGGCTGACTCATGGCTAACCTCCACAAACGCGCCGTCTGTGGCCACATGGCCACTGAAGGGTGAGATAATGACGTCATCGACATTGAACCGGACTGTCAGAACAACAGTCCGCCAGTTGCCTGGAAAATAAACAGATAAGATTATTAATTACTCTAGATGGCGCGCGCTGGAACGCCAGTCACAAACAGTTTTTTTTTACTGCTGTTATCACGAAATCGGCAAGCTGTGGTAAGTGCTGATGACTTCCAGGATGCCATTAATCATAAACTGCACCCCCATGCACACCAGCAAAAAGCCCATCAGACGAGAAATAGCTTCAATACCGCCTTTACCGACAAGACGCATGATCGCACCAGAACTGCGCAGACATCCCCAGAGGATAAGGCTGACGGCAGCAAAGACCAGCGGTGGCGCCGCAGTAACCACCCAGGGGGAAAATGTGGTGCCATTATGAATTGTTGAGGCGCTACTGATAATCATGGCAATGGTACCAGGACCCGCAGTGCTGGGCATCGCCAGCGGGACAAACGCAATATTCACCGCTTTATGTTCGCTCAACTCATCCTTTTTATGCTCAGCTTCCACCGAGTGCTCGATGTGTTGCTGCGGGAATAACATGCGGAAACCCAGAAATGCCACAATCAGGCCACCCGCAATACGCAACCCTGGGATGGAAATACCAAAGGTATCCATCACCACATTTCCGGCGTAATAGGCGATGGCCATAATGAGAAATACATAAAGTGAGGCCTGCGCGGCCTGACGGTTGCGTTCCTGATAATTCATGTCGCCTGCTAGTCCCAGGAACAGCGCCACCGTCGTGAGTGGGTTTGCCAAAGGCAGCAGTACCACCAGGCCAAGGCTAATGGCTTTCATCAGTTCTAACATTGCTGGGATCCTTGCATGCAATTAAATAGGGGGGAGTAGGCCATGATGCATTATACCCACCGTGATGCGAAGCGTAACTGAATTACAACAGGCAGAATTGACTCTGCGTGGTAATAAGGCCGGATGGAAATCAGTATGAGAGGTATGAGCCCTGTTGAGGTAAACAAAAAGTTAAAATTATTTTTTGTTTAAAATCAATTTGTTGTGTTTTTTATCTCGTTTTTATTATAGCAGCACTTGTACTCAGGCCTGGGTTATGAGTAAATGCTCCTGTCGGTTTTGATACAGACCCACGTATGCGAGCAATTTTAGTAAAGCAGTCTTCAGTTCAAGCGTTAGCCTAAGCTTCTTCCTGACTTCCTTCTGAGTGCCTCATAGTAACCCCTGTTGACAAACCCTGTGCCCACTGTGGCTTACTACAATTTTGAAGGAAAGACCCATGTCAATGACTGGTTTAGTAAAATGGTTCAACGCTGAGAAAGGTTTCGGCTTCATTTCCCCAACTGACGGCAGCAAAGATGTATTCGTACATTTCTCTGCAATCCAGAACGGCGGCTTCAAGACGCTGGAAGAAGGTCAGAAAGTATCTTTCACTATCGAAAATGGCCAGAAAGGCCCAGCAGCTGCTAACGTAACTGCTCTGTAAGATAGTGAATGTTCGTTAGTATGACACAGCGTTAAACCTGAATCATACGAAACGAAATCAAAAAACCCGCCTTATGGCGGGTTTTTTGCGTTTAAATACCGCCCGATTTTTTTTACTCACACTTTTTATCAGACACATACCGAGAATAACCTGACGACTCAGGGGAGTGTTGTTACACTCGAATCTCAGCTCTCCGCGACAGGTTATACGCACAGCACGATGGAATCCTGGAAAGTTAACCTCATCTCCGTCTGGTTCGGTTGTTTATTTACCGGGCTGGCCATCAGCCAGATTATCCCGTTTCTCCCGCTGTACGTTGAGCAACTGGGCGTTACGGATCCCAGCGCACTGACATTATGGTCAGGTCTGATCTTCAGCATCACCTTCCTCGTTTCCGCCATTGTCTCGCCCATGTGGGGCAGCCTTGCCGACCGTAAAGGCCGCAAGCTGATGCTGCTGCGTGCTTCTCTGGGAATGGGGGTGGTGATCCTGTTGCAGGCTTTTGTCACCAACGTGTGGCAGCTTCTGGCCCTGCGGGCGCTGATGGGGCTGACTTCCGGTTATATCCCCAATGCAATGGCGCTGGTCGCCGCGCAGGTACCGCGTGAACGCAGTGGCTGGGCACTGAGTATGGTCAGTACCGCGCAAATCTGCGGTGTTATTATGGGGCCGTTGATGGGGGGACTGCTGGCGGATTGGGTTGGGCTACAGGCGGTCTTCCTGATCACCTCCGGGCTGCTGCTGATCAGTTTCCTCATCACCTTGTTTCTGATTAAAGAGGGCGGCCCGCCACGGGTGAAGAAAGAGGACAAGCTTACTGGCAGCATGGTATTTCATACCCTCAGTCGCCCGGGATTAGTGATCAGCCTGTTCGTTACCACGCTGGTGATCCAGTTATGTAATGGTTCGATTAGCCCCATTTTGACGCTGTTTGTGCGTGAACTGGAGCCGAACGTACAGAATATTGCTTTTGTCAGCGGAATGGTTGCTGCTATCCCCGGTGTGTCCGCGCTGCTCTCAGCGCCAACGCTGGGCAAGCTCGGTGACCGAATAGGTGCCGAACGTATTTTGTTTGCAGCGCTGATTTTTTCCGTGGTGCTGTTTGTGGGGATGTCGTGGGCAGACAGTGCCGTGGAGTTAGGGATATTCCGTTTCCTGCTCGGCTTCGCCGATGGTGCGATGATGCCCGCGGTGCAGACGCTGCTGCTGCGCTATTCCAGTGACCAGGTGACCGGGCGTATTTTTGGCTATAACCAGTCTTTCATGTACCTCGGTAACGTCATCGGGCCACTGATGGGGTCGGCTATCTCCGCTGTCGGCGGTTTTCGCTGGGTATTTGCCGCGACGGCGGTGGTGGTCCTGGTGAACAGCGTGCAACTGATTTGGGTTTATCGTCAGTCCCGGCGCACCGCAGTGCTGCGCCGGGATGGGAAGGTCTAGCGGGCGAGCGACATACTCATCTGGTAACGATACTGGCGTTCAGACAACAGGAAGTCCGGGCTGACGCTCGGGCTCCAGGAGTCATCGCCACCAACGCCCATATGATAGCCATCAACAATCAGCCAGCACCCTGGTTCGTCACGGAGCAGATGACGGTGTGAAGTCTCGCGTAGCTGTTCCAGGCTGTGGCGGCTGAGTGAGAAATGGAACTCACCGTTGAGCCGCCAGTGACCGTAGGCCAGCTGCTGAGTGCCGCCGCGCAGGCCATTTTCACCGGGGAAGACATACGGCGTGCTCAATTGGTCAAGCGGCAACTGCCAGCGGGAGAACTCGGCTGCCAGTTGACGGTCAGGATAGTTTTCATGTGGGCCAAGGCCCAGCCAGCTTGCATTGCCGGCCACTTCTGCCAGCTGACAGCGCAGACCAATGCGTGCGGGTTCCGGCTGTCCGGCGGCAATGTCCACTTCAACTTCAATATGCATTACGCCCTGCGGATCAATCCGATAGCATTTACGGCTGAGGAAACGTAACTCTCCGGCAGACAACCAGGCGTGCTCTGTTCTGATCTGCACCCCATCACTCAGCGCATCGGCTTGCAAACGCAGCAACTGACTTTCCAGCTGATAATGGCCTGCTCGTTTCCAGCGTTCTACCCATGCGTGCGGATCGATACGTGTCACTTCGCTGATGCCGATATCATTATCAATGGGGGCGCGGGCAAAGAGATCGCGCAGTGGAGAGAGTAACTGGGGTTCACTGCCGTTCAGCCACTGTACCAGCTCACCGCTTTGGCGGCAGAATTGCCAGCATTGTTCGCCACGACGAACTTCAATCCACTGCGGCTCCTGGCTCAGTTGTGGCATTTCCCCCGCGGTCTGCGGTTCAGGTAGAGCCAGGGCCGCAGGCAGGCGCCAGCCATCCCATGCTACACGCTGACCGGCAGGTGACCAGTCGGTGGCGAGAGGTTGAATCACCTCAACCCGCAGCCACAGCTCGCCGGTCAGCGAGGGCAGAGCGCCCAGCGTTAATTCAATGCTGCCTTCCGGGGCGACATCCAGCGTATGTTGTCCCTCTGCTACTGCTTTTCCCTGATGCTCAATACGCCAGTGCAAATGTTCATTGTCGCTGTGGCGGAACAGGTATTCGCTGGCGATACGTACGGTTAATGGCGCAGTGCAGGTCAGTTCAAACTGGAAGAACTGCTGGGCGCGCTGGGCTTCAAACAGTGCCGGATGAGGCGTGCGGTCCGCAAACACCAGCCCATTCATACAGAACTGACGATCGTTGGGTGTGTCGCCAAAGTCACCGCCATAAGCCTGGAAGCGCTCACCGTTTTCGTCCAGGCGCGTCAGACTCTGGTCTACCCAGTCCCAGACAAAACCGCCCTGCAGACGGGGGAACTGGCGGAAAGCCTGCCAGTAGCGATCAAAACCGCCAAAACTGTTGCCCATGGCGTGCGCATATTCACACAGGATCAGCGGTCGGTTTTCTTCCGGCAGCCCGATCCATTTTTTAATTGACCATTTTGGCACAGCATCGAAGGGTTGATCCTGATCGACGCGGGCATACATCGGACAGATAATATCGGTCGCGGCGGTATCGGCCCCTCCGCCTTCGTACTGCACCGGACGGCTCGGATCCTGGCTCTTGATCCAGCGATAGAGCGCATCATGGGTGCTGCCATGGCCAGATTCGTTGCCCAGTGACCAGATGATAATGCAGGCGTGGTTACGATCGCGCTGCACCATGCGGATGACGCGTTCGCTGAAGGCGTTAAACCATGTTGGATCATCCGACAGTCGATTCATCGGTTGCATTCCGTGGGTTTCAATATTCGCTTCATCCACCACATACAGACCAAAACGGTCGCACAGGCGATACCACAATGGATGGTTTGGATAATGTGAGCAGCGCACCGCATTAAAGTTATGCTGCTTCATCAGCAGGATATCATTGATCATGGTGGCTTCATCGACCACCTGGCCGAAGTCCGGGTGATGTTCATGGCGGTTAGTCCCGCGGATCAGTAGCGCTTTGCCGTTGAGTTTCAGCAGGCCGCCACTCACTTCGACCTTGCGGAAGCCGACGTCATACGCCTCTGCTTCAATCAGCGTACCGCTGGCGTCCAGAAGGGAAACGACAACGCGATAAAGATGGGGCGTTTCGGCACTCCACAGCAGGGGCTGGTCAACATGCAATGTCAGTAGGGTGCGGTCGAGATAACGTCCGCGCTCGTCGATGACTGGCGTGCCAAATGGCTGATGATGATGCGCGATTTCCTGACCTTCACGCCACAGCGCTACCTGGAGCTGATAATTGCTGGCGTCCATCAGTGAGGTGAGTGCCAGGATGTTTAACTGTGCAGAACGATATTCCGGGCTGAGAACGGTCTCAATTTGGACATCACATAGCTGTACGGTCGGTTTATGCAGCAGGCTGACATCACGGAAAATCCCGCTCATGCGCCACATATCCTGATCTTCCAGATAGCTGCCGTCACACCAGCGCAGCACCAACACCGCAATGCGGTTTTCACCCTCATGCAGGCTGGTACTGAGGTCAAACTCTGCCGGCAGACGGCTATCCTGCGAGTAACCGATAAACTCGCCGTTGCACCACAGATAAAAGGCAGAGTTCACGCCGTCAAAAATGATTCGCGTCTGTCCCGTCGCCAGCCACTCAGGCTGACACTCGAATGTGAGCGAGTAACATCCCGTAGGGTTATCGGCAGGAACGCGGGGAGGATCAACCGGGATGGGGTACTGCACGTTGGTATAGATCGGGGCGTCATATCCCGCCAGCTGCCAGTTCGCCGGAACGGCTAAGCAATCAGCCAGGGGCAGATCGGCAGCCACCCACTCATCAGGCACCGCTTCCGGGCGAGTGAAATAGCTAAAGCGCCACTCTCCATTCAGTGACTGAATACTCTCACTGGCACGATCGTCCCGTGCAGCATCGCTTTGGCGCCAGCTGGAAAAAGGCGGATGAGCGGGCAGACGGTTGAGCTGCGTGACCGCCGGGTTTTCCCAGTGACGCTGAGAAAGTCGCTGTTGCAGAGTGAGTTGTGCAGAGTCGGTCATGCCAGATTCCTTATAAATGTTATGCGCTCACATTGATGCTGAAACGGAATGAAGTAAAGCAAAAAGAGTAGGGAATGCGATGCTGGTCGCAACATTTATGGGTAAAGAAAATCTGTAAATAGCCCGCCGTTCGCAGGGTTGTAGCGGGGAAATAGCAGGAAAACGTTAAGCGTCGTTACGCCGGGTAAAAAGGCCCCGGAACCAGAGAATTCTGCATTGTGAGGGGCATACGCGACGCTTACTATCAGCGCCAGTTGTCATTCACAGTTGTACGAGGGATTCACATGATTCGTGTCATTAAAGCGGTAAGTATCATTGCGCTGGTTGCAGCATTAAGCGGATGCCTGTTCCCACCTCCAGGCGGTGGCTGGGGAGGAGGACATGGCGGCGGTGGAGGACACGGTGGCGGTGGGCCTCGCGGTGGCTTTATGGAACAGGGGCGCTAAAACCTGACAGTTCGGGGGCCGACAGGTCCCCGAAAGTGAGTGCCAGCGTTTAAACAGGAAGAGCACCAGCGAAACGTTTCGAAAAAAACATCGCTTTAATTGCTCTGTTTTGGGGCATAACTCACGAAAATATAAAGCGAATATCAGTTTTCTTTTTTTGATGTGGATGATAACGTCTTGCTTTAACTCGCTGAGACAGTCGCATGAAAAACCTCATTGCTGAATTACTGGTAAGGCTGGCGGAAAAAGAAGAAGAGTCGAAAGAACTGGTGGCTCAGGTCGAAGCGCTGGAAATCGTCGTGACGGCACTGCTGCGTAAACTGGATGGCGAACAGCTTCAGCAAATTAATACCCATATTTCTGAAGCGATGCAGACGGCATCAACCGCAATGGCTCCAGATTATAAGAAAGACGCTTCTTTGTTGGAAAGTTATATTCATCGCCTGTTACACCATCCCCGACAGTAGTTCCACGATTCAATTAAACGCACATCGAACTCACATGTATGTGGTGATGGGCGCTTTCATATCACTTTTTGAAAATATTCCTGTTTACCCACTCGCTGAAAACAAAAGCCGTGCCACACTGATCATTGTGCTTATAACAATAATGGGATGGTATGCGAATGAAAGTTCAGTTACTGATAGCGGCTGCCCTGTTCTCACTGACGGCTGCCAGTTATGCTGGCGCCGCAGAGAAAACCGCACAGCAGCAAAAAATGACCGTCTGTAATCAGCAGGCAGGAGATAAGGCCCTGAAAGGGGATGAGCGCAAAACCTTTATGAGCAACTGTCTGAAGAAAGACAGCAAGATGGATGGCATGACGCCGCAGCAAATGAAGATGAAAACCTGTAATGCCGGGGCAGGTGAAAAAAACCTGAAAGGCGACGAGCGCAAAACCTTTATGAGCAATTGCCTGAAAAAAAGCTAATACATCGTGGGCTACCGTCCCGTGGATGGGCCGCCTGAGCCTTTTTTATCGCCTCAGGTTATCAGTGGCACTGATTGTTAATGTCAGTGCCATTTTCTTTTCCTAAACTCTATTTCCTCTCCAACGCCTCAGCGGTCTGCCGGGCCTTTGTTGTGCGTTATTCACTAACAACTACAGGATGTGTTGTATGGTGGCTTTCATCATTATCGGTATTTTTATTATTAGCGTGATCTATGCCCACTCGCGTGGCCGGATAAAGCTGAAGTTCTCACGACAGTTATTCGACCACTCAACCTTTATGGCACCCATCAATATGTTTATGACCGGGCTGTGCCTGCTGCCGCGTAAGCAGCCTTATTTTGATCATGACGTTTTTCCCGAATTAAAAAAGCTGACCGATAACTGGCAGGTTATTCGGGAGGAGGCGGTGCGTTTACAGGATCATATTAAAGCCGCGCAGTCGCCTAATGACGCCGGATTCAATACCTTCTTTAAGCGCGGCTGGAAACGCTTCTATCTTAAATGGTACGGCGATGCGCATCCTTCGGCGCAACAACTTTGCCCGCTAACGAGTGCATTACTGAGTGAGATCCCCGGTGTTAAAGCGGCCATGTTTGCCGAACTTCCCGCGGGGAGCCATTTGGGTAAACACCGCGATCCTTACGCTGGATCGGTGCGCTATCACCTTGGGCTGATAACGCCAAATGATAACCGCTGTTTTATTGAGGTGGATGGAATACGGCACAGCTGGCGTGATGGCGAAGCGGTGTTCTTCGATGAAACCTACGTGCACTGGGCGCAAAATGCGAGTGAGGAGACACGCATTATTCTGTTCTGTGACGTGGAACGCCCGATGAAATGGCCCTGGGCGCAGGCAGTGAATCGTTGGGTTGGGGCAAAAATTATGTCGGCGGCCAGTTCACCGAATGATGATGGGGATCGTGTTGGCGGCATCAACCGTATCTTTAAATACGTTAACCGTGCCCGGGATGCAGGGCAGAACCTGAAAAAACGCAATCGCACACTGTATTACGCGGTGAAGCGCATGCTGATTGTGGTGATTTTTCTGCTGATTATTTTGCCTGGCGTGATGAGTTAAGAAAGGGAACGGTGCCGCCGCAGGTACGGCACCAGGTCAATTACTGTTTGCTCATCTGCTCAGATTTCGCCATACATTGTTGCATCGCTTCAATCACTGCAGAACGGAAACCTTTCTGTTCCAGCACTTTTACGGCTTCGATGGTCGTACCGCCCGGAGAGCACACCATATCCTTCAGCTCGCCAGGGTGTTTACCGGTTTCAAGCACCATCTGCGCCGCACCTTTTACCGCCTGCGCGGCAAATTGATAGGCCTGCGCACGCGGCATTCCCCCCAGCACGGCGGCATCCGCCATCGCTTCAATAAACATAAACACGTAGGCTGGCGCTGAGCCACTGACGCCGACCACTGCATGAATCAGATATTCCGGCACCAGCGCGGCTTTACCGAAGCCGTTGAATATTTGCACCACTTCATCGGCTTCTTCGGCGGTGACCAGCACGTTGGGTGTTACCGAGGTCATGCCTTCGTTGACCAGCGCCGGGGTATTTGGCATCACACGTATAATTTTGCGATCATGCCCCAGCACCGTGGCCAGCGAGTCCAAAGTGACACCTGCAGCGATGGAGACGATCACCGTCTCTTTGTGCAGGCTGCCAGCGATATCCTTCAATACAGACAGGATCACATTGGGTTTCACCGCGCCAAACAGGATATCGCACTGGCGGGCGACCTCTTCGGCACTCTCTGCCGGGGTGATGCCGTACTGCTGTTGCATCGCCTGGTTGGTGGCGGGTTTACGGTCGAAAACCAGAATATTTTCAGGTTTGACCTGACCCGCAGCGACCAGGCCCGCAATGATGGCTTTAGACATATTACCGCAGCCAATAAAGCCTACTTTCTTATCCATGACGATCTCCCTGGTTATTCAGTCTGTCAGAATCTGGCTGATGCCATTCCTCCACCTTAACTCAGCTTCAGTCTGGCTTAAACCTCAAAGGATGCCTGAATTTTTGGTTGCCATTGTGGGAAACAATGTTGAAGATCGTGATTATTCTCGACTCTCAGTAAAAGGAGAAGGCGATGCCAATCTGGGTGGATGCCGATGCGTGCCCGAAAGTGATTAAAGAAGTGCTGTACCGTGCAGCAGAGCGCGAGCAGATGATGGTAACGCTGGTCGCTAATCAGTCACTGAGCGTGCCGCCGTCGCGTTTTCTGCGGACTCTGCGCGTTCCGGCAGGGTTTGACGTGGCAGATAATGAAATTGTGCAGCGTGCGGAAGCAGGCGATCTGGTGATCACGGCGGATATCCCGCTGGCAGCGGAAGTCATGGAGAAAGGCGCGATAGCGCTGAATCCACGCGGTGAACGCTACAGCGAAGCGACTATTCGTGAGCGTCTGACGATGCGTGACTTTATGGATACGATGCGCGCCAGTGGCGTGCAGACGGGGGGACCGCCCACGCTTAACCAGCGTGACCGCCAGCAGTTTGCCAATGAACTGGACAAATGGTTACAACAACAGCGTAAATGATCGATAGCCTCTCCCGCATTGCAGGAGAGGCATAATCAGTCGTCAGACAAAACTGTCATCATCAAAATCGTTGTCATCAAAACTGTCATTACTGAAATCGTCATTGGCATAATCCTGTTGCAGACCGTTGTCCTGCCCCAGGAACGACGAATTGTCGCTGCCGTTATTAAACGTGTCGAGGTTATTGCTGAGATCAGGGTCTGGTAGCGCCGGTTCGTTAATAATATTGACGATCTCTTCCGGCTGTTGGTGATGGAACATACTGGTCAGCATCTCGGCCATGACGACCCCCCCGGCGACGCCAACCGCGGTCTGTAATGCACCGCCGAGGAAACCCCGACCCGCAGCAGGCGCTGCGGCATAAGCGGGTTGCTGTGGCTGGGCTGGCGTATTATTCCAGGGCTGTGTGGGCGCGGGGGGCTGCTGTAGGGGTTGCGCACGGTTCCCCCCGCCAAACAGACCGGAGAGAAAACCTCCGCTGCTCTGCTGCGGTTGTTGCGGTTGTTGCCGGGCCTGCGTCAGCTCGCTTTCCAGCTGAGTAACGCGTGCGTTTAGCTGTTTCATCGCCGCCTCCTGAATCAGAAGGGCTTGCGCCATGTAGTAGGGCGCTCCGGGTTGCTGCTGCACCTGCTGTTGGATCAGTTTCTCTGCCGCACTGTCACGGGGGCCGGACTGTGACTCCGCCTGTTTCAATCGGGTAAACAGGCTGTCAATTAACTGCTGTTCTTCGTTCTGCATAAGGATTCTCCGGAAACGGGCGACAGCGTTTATAGTGGCAAGACCGCAGGGAAAGTAAATCATGCTGGCGTAAGGAAATGTTGCGGCAAGAAAGGCGTGTGTTCACTATGTGTAAATAAATTATTACACCAATAATTGATTATTAAACAAAAGCTTAATGGGTTGGTGTGCATGCACTGCTGTAAATAAAACGTTACTGCTGGCCCGCCGGGAAAATGTCGGGTATTATGCGCTGCAACGTTATTCATTGGTTGGCCTGCTGCGCCTAATTATCGGCGTCGGCGTTTGCTAAAGGAAGTGCCTGTTATGTCATTACCCATCTATCTGGTCGGCGCACGTGGCTGCGGAAAAACAACCGTTGGACATGCACTGGCGCTGGCATTAGGGTACGCCTTCTTTGACACCGACCACGCATTGCAGCAGTCCAGTGGGCAAACCGTTGCGGATATTGTGACTCGTGAAGGATGGCCGGGCTTCCGCCTGCGTGAAACCGCATCGCTGAAAACCGTCACTGCACCCTCAACGGTGATCGCCACGGGTGGCGGCATGGTCTTATCCGAAGAAAATCGTCAGTTTATGCGTGAACATGGGCAGGTCATCTATCTGAATGCCGATGCCGCTGTTCTGGCAGATCGTCTTGAAGCCTATCCTGAAGCCGAACAGCGTCCGACACTGACCGGGCGGCCGATTGCGGAAGAGATGGTTGAAGTGCTGGCGGCGCGTGATGCGTTATATCGCCAGACTGCGCACCATATTATTAACGCTATGCAGTCCCCTGACGGCGTCGTCAGCCAGATCCTCAGCGTGCTTTCTCTCGCCCGCGCCAGCTAAATTCTCTGTTGGTGCAGCGTTGCCTGCACCCCTCTTGCCTGCTTTCTCCCTTGTCCCGCAGATAAACCGTTTCGATTGTCTATACTCAGGTAAGGTCATCATACTGGCCGCGCACGTTTACTGACATCAAAAGGGGGCACTATGCCAGGCAGACCACCATATCCACGAGAAGCGAACATCATACCGGTCGAGAAAGGCGCGCCCGGCAAATCGGTGATCTGGTATGAACTCCGTGCCGACCATCCGAAACCTGATTCTTTGATCAGCGAGCACAAAACCGAGCAGGAAGCGCTGGATGCTAAAAAACGCTATGAAGACCAGTCGAAAGAATAAAAAATGGTGTGTACAGGCAAGGATGCCGACATCCGTTTTACTCCGCACTATTGTCGCAATTTCTTACGAATAATCTTACTTTTAACCTCGCGCCGTCACAGCATAAATGCCTGCTGCTACGGGATTTATCGCCATAAATATTCACTATTTCGCCCTCTCTGGCATATTGAAGTATCACCTTCAGTCCTGACAAAATGATCACATCGGTGACCTTCCTCCTGCACCCAAATTAATGCTTGACCCTGATTCACCCTGGCCGTAGGTTTATCAAAACGGTAAAACAGGAACAGGAGTTCCTAATAGTGGAACAAAAGGTATGACCACCTTAGAGAATGCGACGGCGGTACTGAAACTTTTTAATCGAAGTGGAGTGAGCCAGGGCCAGCCAGGCCTGACGTTTACCGATATTGCCCAGGCGTTGGGGCTGCCGAAAAGCACCGTTTCGCGGCTGCTATCTACCATGGAAAGCGAAGGTCTGCTGGAGCGCGATCCCGATACCCGCTGCTTTCATGTCGGGCATATGCTGCTGACGCTGGCCAGTAACTATCTCTCCACGCCGCTGGTGGATGGTGCGTCATCAATGATGGCGAGGCTGGCTGCGGAATCCAGCTGTACGGGCTATATCTCCGTGCTGGAAGGGCGTGAGATTATGGTGATGCGCATGTTCCAGGGCCGAATGTTCATTCAGGTTGTTACTCCGCCAGGGAGCCGTCTGCCGGCGGCAGAAACGTCGGTTGGTCGGGCGATCCTCTCCCGTTATAGCGATGATTATGTCCGAAAACTTTATGCCGGAAGCTGGCAGGTGAACTCGCCGAATTCACCGCAGACGCTGGATGAATTGCTCACTGAACTGGCCAGTATTCGTCAACAAGGATGGGCGCTGGCCCGCAATGAAACCTTACAGGGGATCAGTGCGGTATCCACCACGATTACCAATAAACATCGGGGGGAAACGGTCGCACTTTGCCTGTCGTTTCCGTCTGAGCATCATGCGTCACCTTATTCTTCCTCCGCGCTGGACGCATTACAGATTGTGACGCGTGAGCTGGCGGGGAAATACGGTGACCGCGCAGGGCAGGGAGGCAATATGACCTCTGCCCTGCAGTAATTACCTCATCTCCTTTTCGGATATGAAGTACGCCTCCACCAGGGCACCTGCAGTACCACGTAGTGACATGATTATCTGAAACAGCCCGTCAGAGGCAGGATGATCATCCCCAGAAGGGGTCCCCTGATACCTCAGGGGATCTCTCTTTTTTGCCTGAAACTGACGTTGCTCAATGTGATCTAACCCCTGTTTCTGTGTGGGGTCGCACATTGATGAGATCAGGTTCAAGGATAATCAAAGGGTGTCGGGGGGTTACTGCTATTATTCAGTAGAGAATACCAAAGGCCATTGCGCCCTCGCCCCAGGGGGAGAGGTTAAGCAGCCGCCAAAGATTAAGCAGGATGATAGCCTGTTGTCAGTGGAACTATGCACTATGAAGCCATCTCTGGTTACTCTCTCTTGTGGGCAGTCTCCACGCACCGACATTCTGCCGCTGCTGCTGGAGCATCTTCCTGAAGAGCAAATCGTTCATGTCGGGCTGCTTGATGACCTGACGCATGCGCAAATTGAGCGGCAATATGCGCCCGACACAGGGGGCAAAATGCAGGTTATCCGGCTGAATGACGGTAGCCAGGTCTGCGTGTCGGCTGAGAAAATCACAACGGAATTGCAGCAGCGCATTCTGATGTTAGAAGAGTGCGGGTACGACACTATCCTACTATTGTGTTCGGGTGACTGCGGCCCCCTTTACGCCAGTACCGCTGTGCTGCTGGAGCCTGACCGTCTGGTCCCTCCGCTGGTGAAGGCCATTGTTGGCGGGCATCAGGTCGGGATCGTGGTATCGGTTGCCGGGCAAATTCATGCTCAGAAGAATAAATGGAAAAACCTGAAGCATCCCCCCTGTTTTGCCGTTGCCAGCCCGTATCATGCCAATGATGAGCCGCTTATTGAGGCCGCATTATCATTACAGGAGCAAGGTGCCGATGTGGTGGTGCTGGACTGCATGGGCTATCACCCGCGTCATCGCGATTTTTTACAGGCACTTCTCGGTATTCCGGTTCTGTTGTCTAACATGCTGATTGCCCGTTTGGCGGCAGAACTGTTGGTATAAGTCACGATTGCAGTGCGTGGTACGCAATAGTGCGTGACAGCCTGTTAATTATGGCTCTACACTGCAAACTTACCTTTGTCTCTGATTTTAAGGAAATTATATGCTCAATGTTAGTGAGTATTTCGACGGTAAAGTGAAGTCGATTGGTTATGAGAGCGCCAGCACAGGTCGTGCCAGTGTGGGTGTGATGGCTGAAGGCGAGTACACTTTTGGTACGGCTCAGGCAGAAGAGATGACCGTGGTAAGTGGTTCCCTGAAAGTGTTACTGCCAGGGGAAGTTGAGTGGAAACTCTATCAGCCAGGCCAGATCTTTAACGTGCCGGGCCACAGTGAGTTTCATTTGCAGGTGGCTGAGCCTTCTGCGTATCTGTGCCGTTATCTGAAAGATTGATTTAAGCAGGGTCGGGCATGCCCGACCCCTACGTGTAGGGGCGACGCATGCGTCGCCCGCAACAGCATTAACGCTCTGCTTCGCCGCCTAACGCTTCCACAGTATTGCTGATTAACGCAGCCAGCTCGCCCGTCATCAGAATAAAGTCAGCATCAAAACGTCCTGTCACATCTTCCCGATCAATATCGTCGTTCTGTTCGCGCAGGATGTCTGAGAATTTGAGGCGCTTGATCGAACCATCATCAGACAAGATCATCTGAATACGTTCCTGCCAATCGAGAGCCAGTTTCGTCACCAGTTTTCCGGCTTCGATATGGTTGGCGATCTCGTCGCACACCAGATCCTGTTTCTTGCAGCGGATCACGCCGCCATCTTCCAGAATCGCTTTCAGTTCAGCTTCATCCATCAGTGCAAATCCTGCCGGCAGTTCACCGGAACGCACCCATTCTGTCATCGTCAGTTCAATCGGGCTTTCCAGCGTCAGCGGCACCACGGGCAGTGAGCCGAGGCTTTTACGCAGCAGGGCGAGCGTATCTTCTGCTTTTTTCGCGCTGGCGCAGTCGACCATAATCAGGTTGTTAACGGTGTCGATCCACACATAGGTCTGGCTGTAACGGCTGAAGGCGCGTGGCAACAGGCTGTGCAGCACTTCATCTTTCAGAGAGTCTTTTTCTGTTTTTTTCAGCTTGCGCGATTGCTCAGCTTCCAGTTTACTTATTTTCGCTTCCAGTGCTTGCTTGATCACCGGCGATGGCAGCATTTTCTCTTCTTTACGCGCACAAATCAGAATCTGACCGTTGGTGACGTGCGTCAGATCGTCGCTACGTGGACCAATGGGAGAAACCCAACCGGTCTTGGCCATATCCTGGCTACCGCAGGGGGTGAAAGAGAAGGCATCGAGCTGTTTTTCCATCTCGTCTGCTACCAGCGGAATGTCGCGATTAAGACGATAAACCATCAAATTTTTAAACCACAGCATGCTGCATTCCCTCTCCGGACGCGCAAAAGGCGCGCGAGTTCAAAGTCAGCGCGCATGATAGCGAATCGGCGGCGGGGTTTCATTGCCTTTCAGCACCGCTCCTTCTAAGGTAATAATCTCACCGTCAAATCATGAGGAATAACAAGTGCGTATCGGTATCGATTTAGGTGGCACGAAAACAGAAGTGATTGCCTTATCCGACCAGGGGGAGGAACTGTTCCGCTATCGCGTCCCCACGCCGCGTGACGACTATGAAAAAACCCTGGAAAACATTATCGGGTTAGTACGCCGCGCAGAAGAAGTGACGGGCCAGCAGGGCACAGTGGGGCTGGGGATCCCCGGTACGCTATCGCCTTATACCCGGCGAGTAAAAAATGCTAACTCCACCTGGCTCAACGGTCAGCCGCTGGATAAAGATTTACAGCAGCGACTGGGCCGTGAGGTGCGTATCGCCAATGATGCCAACTGCCTGGCGGTGTCTGAAGCCGTGGACGGTGCGGCCGCAGGCAAACAAACGGTGTTCGCGGTGATTATTGGCACCGGGTGCGGTGCGGGAGTCGCGCTGAATGGCCAGGCACACAGTGGTGGCAACGGCAATGCGGGGGAGTGGGGTCATAACCCGCTGCCGTGGATGGATGAAGATGAGCTGCGCTACCGGGAAGAGGTTCCCTGCTACTGCGGTAAGGCAGGCTGCATTGAAACCTTTATCTCCGGAACCGGGTTTGCCACGGATTACCAGCGCCTGAGCGGCGTGTCATTAAAAGGCGCGGAGATTATGCAGCGGGTGGCACAACAGGACCCGGTGGCCGAATTGGCGATGAGCCGCTATGAACTGCGCCTGGCGAAGTCGCTGGCCCACGTGGTGAATATTCTTGATCCGGACATGATTGTGCTGGGTGGGGGAATGAGTAACGTCGAGCGGTTGTATCAGACGGTGCCACTGCTGGTGAAAAACTGGGTGTTTGGCGGAGAGTTTGAAACGCCCATCCGGCAGGCTGTTCACGGTGATTCCAGCGGCGTGCGCGGTGCGGCCTGGTTGTGGCCGTTGTAATGCGTAAAACAAGGGCCGATCGGAAAATGATCGGCCCCAACGGCGAGTTAATGCAATCTGACCTTATTCGCCATGCAGCATCGCATCATGTGGTGCGTTGTCACGCTGGCTTTTGGTCATCAGGAACCACAGGTAACCTGCCAGCATCAGCGCCACAAACAGCACACCGATAAGGGCGTTAAACCACAGCATCGCAATCAGACACACCACAGCCAGTACCAGCGCAATCGCGGGAACGATCGGATAACCTGGTGCGCGGAAGGTGCGATCCAGCTCCGGGGCAGTGCGGCGCAGACGGAACAGGCTCAGCATACTCATGATGTACATCACGATGGCACCAAATACCGCCATGGTGATCATCGCTGCGGTCAGTGACATGCCCTGCAGGTTGATCCAGCTGTCGCTAAAAATAGCGGCGATACCGATCACACCACCCGCAATAATGGCGCGGTGAGGGGTCTGGAAACGTGACAGTTTCGCCAGGCCCGCAGGCAGATAGCCAGCGCGAGACAGAGCGAAGAACTGGCGTGAGTAGCCGAGGATAATACCGTGGAAACTGGCAATCAGACCGAACAGACCGATCCACACCAGCATGTGCATCCAGTTAGAGTGCTCACCCACGATCATTTTCATTGCCTGCGGTAGCGGATCGTTAATGTTAGACAGTACGCGCCAGTCTCCAGCCCCCCCGGCCATCAGCATCACCCCGAGGGCCAGCACCACCAGCGTCAGGATCCCGGCAATATAGGCACGCGGGATCGTACGTTTCGGATCTTTCGCTTCTTCTGCTGCCATCGCTGCGCCTTCAATGGCGAGGAAGAACCAGATGGCAAATGGGATCGCGGCAAAGATACCTGACAGTGCCGGCATGCCGAAGTGTTCACCGCCTGCCCAGCCGTTAGCGGCAAAGTTGGCAATACTGAAGCCCGGTGCGACCACGCCCATAAACACCAGCAGTTCGAACACCGCCAGTACGGTGACCACTAACTCAAACATCGCCGCCAGTTTCACCCCCAGAATATTCAACGTCATAAAGACAATATAGGCACCCACCGCTGCGTACTTCGGGTTGAGTTCCGGGTACTGAACGTTGAGATAGGCACCGATGGCCATCGCAATCGCCGGAGGAGCAAAGACGAATTCAATCAGCGTGGCCATACCGGCAATCAGGCCGCCGGTCTCACCAAATGCACGACGGCTGTAGGCAAACGGGCCACCCGCATGTGGAATCGCGGTGGTCAGCTCGGTAAAGCTGAAGATAAAACAGGTATACATGGTGGCGATCATTAGCGTTGTCAGCAAAAAGCCGAGTGTTCCCGCCACGCCCCAGCCGTAGCTCCAGCCAAAATATTCCCCTGAAATGACCAAACCGACTGCAATGCCCCACAAATGTATGGTGCCCAGCGTGGGCTTTAATTTCGTTGTCATGTCGTTATCCCCGTGAGTGTGTTTCCCCTTCATCCCCTACGCCGCAGATGTTTGTGGCGTAGAGGCGGTTGGAGAGCGTTATTCGATAATGCCGTTGCCCGTTGGGGGAAACTTGACGCGGGCATGATGATTTTTGTGCTCGCGGGTCAACTCACTCGCAAAAAAAGTGCCAGGTGTACGCTGCGGTCAAAACAGGGTCGTCTGCTGTCAAGCCGGAAGAGGGCAAGCGATAGGATGCTGTCAGGCAAAGAAGCACTGCCTGAAACTGACTCCGGAGCCAGACTATGACCGCAAAACAATATGACACCCTGAACAATACCGCACTGCTGCGCCTCGCCGAAATGACACTGTTGCGCTATCCGGCAGCGTTACAGGGCAAACTTAGCCTGCTGTGCCGTTCAGAAAACGCGACCTTTTTACTCGAAGCGGGTGGCAAACGTTATGCCTTGCGCCTGCACCGGGCGGATTATCACCAGCGTGCCGATATTGAAAGTGAGTTGCAGTGGCTGGATGCCCTACGTGAAACCGGCATTGATGTGCCGCAGGCGGTCGTCGATCGTGAAGGACAACGCGTACAAACGCTGATGCTGGAGGAGGGTTCGGTACGTCATGCCGTGCTGTTCCACTGGATCGAGGGGGAGATGCCGGGGACCGATGTTGATCCGCGTGCCTTTCAGCAACTGGGGAATATTACCGCTCGCCTGCATCAGCACAGCCGCAGATGGCAGCGCCCGGCGGGTTTTCAGCGTATCATCTGGGATCATCACACCATGGTCAGCCCGCAAAGCCATTGGGGCGACTGGCGCGATGCGCCGAATTTGCACGTCCAGGATCACGGCATTGTGGAGGAGACGATCGCGCGAGTGGGAGCGACGCTGGCAGAGTTCGGCAAGGAGCCCCGCAACTACGGGCTGATCCACGCCGATCTGCGACTGACGAATCTGCTGCTGTATAAAGGCGAAACCCGGGTGATCGATTTTGATGACTGCGGTTTCGGCTGGTATCTGCACGATCTGGCGGCGGCGATCAGTTTTGTCGAGCACCATCCGCGTGCCGCAGAATGGGTTGAACACTGGATCCGGGGCTACGAGCAGGTTGCACATATCACCGATGCTGAGATGGAAAGGATACCCGCGCTACTGATCCAGCGCCGGATCCAGCTGCTGGCCTGGGCGGGATCGCATGCGGAAACGGAGATGGCGCAAAGTCTTGGGCCACAGTGGGCGGATCATTCTGTGCGTTTGTGCCACCGCTACCTGGAGACGCGCGATCTGCCTGTTGGCGTATAACCCTCATGTTACTGCACCGTGGACGGGCAACGCTGCGCCTCCACAGTGCTTATTCGCACTGAGCCGTAGGCTAACACGCTGATTTTGTCCGATGTTGTGGTTGGTACGCAATTTGCTGTGTAAAGAGGAGTAAAGAGCCCACACCGCAGCAGGAGGCATTAATCATGTTACCCAACCCATTGGCCCGTTCAGAAACCAGCCATGTTCTGCACAGTGCCAGCGCCTGCAATCGTGGGGTCCTGGCTGCTGCTGCCAGTGGACTGAGCGAGTTTATCTGCCACAGCGGCGGTGATGTTGATCGAATTTTTGGCGTCAGCGGTATCGACCCGGAGTTGCTGGCACAGCCCACGCTCAGTCTGGGCTTAATCAACTATTGCCGGGTGATGGAAGAAGCGGCACGGTATTCAGGTTGTGATAATTTCGGTTTACATTACGGCAGGCAGTTTAAACCGCAGTCATTAGGTCTGATTGGCTACATCGGTCTGTGCAGCGCCACGCTGGAACAGGCACTGCACAATGTGGCGAATGCGTTTCCGTGGCACCAGCACGATACGCTGACGCGGCTGGTGGATAAGGGGGACTGCTGGCGGCTGGATTATCAGGTGCGTCACGGTGCTATCCTCTGCCGTCGCCAGGATGCGGAACTCACGCTCGGCATGTTCCTTAACCTGATCCGCCATGTGGCAGGAAAAAACTGGGCGCCGCGTGAGGTGCATTTCGAACACCCACGTCCCTCACAATGGCATGAGCACTGTAAAGTGTTCGATGCCCCTGTCTATTTCGATCAACCTTTCAACTCCTTACTGATCCCGAAACGCGATTTGCTCCGTGCGATGCCGGACAGCGATCCCTTATTACTGAGCGTAATGCAGGATGCTATCCAGCGTCTGAACAGCAGTACGCCGCAGCAGAATATCGTCGATCAGGCGCGGGCGCAGGTTCATCTGGTGATCCTGCAAGGGGAACCTGTACTGGATGATGTGGCGGAAAAAATGGGGTTGTCGAGCTGGTCATTACAGCGACGCCTGCGCGAGGAAGGGCTGAGTTTTACCACGCTGGTGGATAACGTACGCTGCGAAATGGCGAAACACTATTTGCAGCAGCGTCAGCTGCCGATTTCCGAAATGGCCCTGTTGTTGGGATATTCTGAGGTCAGTGCGTTCTCCCGTGCTTTTCGTCGCTGGTTTGGCATCAGCCCACGTCAGTGGCGACAGGATGAGCTGACAGGATAAGCCATCGTATGAGGTCACGAGTAAGGTATCACTGAAGGCTCGGATAATCCTTATATTTGCATCAAGATGACGTGGCTTATTTTAGTTAAATGACTATGATTCACATCCCCCATGTGATTTGTTACCGTGATAAATTAAAATAATTAAACATTTCAGTTTATTTTTATAATTTCTCTGTGGTAGTCTTCCGTGCCAAAGGCGTCCTGCCTTTATTTTATAATAACCCGTGCTGATTATATTCTGGATATTCATTCCGGATCAGGGTTTTTATTTGAGTTATGAATTCATTCAGGGATATGAAATGAAATCCAAATGCCTTGTTGTTTTAACCTTATTAAGCGCGTCGGTGATCACCGGCTGCGCGACGGAATCCTCACGTTCTATTGAAGCCCCTCAGGTTGCAGCTGCGACTCAGCCACACTATCAGGGCGTAAAAAGCCCGATTGCTGTCGGTAAGTTTGATAACCGCTCTGCGTATATGAATGGCATATTTTCTGACGGTGTCGATCGGTTAGGTAACCAGTCGAAAACCATCCTGATTACCCATTTGCAGCAGACTGGCCGTTTTAATGTGCTGGACCGCGCTAACCTTGATGAGCTGAAAGCCGAAGCGCAGTACAAAGGCAGCCAGCAGTCCATTACAGGTGCCAACTATGTTATCACCGGCGATATTACCGAGTTTGGTCGTAAAGAAGTGGGCGACCAGCAGCTGTGGGGCATTCTTGGCCGCGGTAAGTCTCAGGTCGCCTATGCCAAAGTGAACCTGAATGTGGTGGATGTCACCACCTCAGAAGTGGTGTATTCCGTTCAGGGCGCAGGTGAATACACTCTGTCTAATCGCGAAGTGATTGGCTTTGGTGGTACCGCCAGCTATGACTCCACGCTGAATGGTAAAGTGATGGATTTAGCGGTACGCGAAGCAGTGAATCATCTGGTGAATGGAATCGAATCTGGCGCATGGCGTCCGGTTAAATAAAATAATAAGGAATTAACAGTGAAGATGATTAACGTTGTCTGCGTGGCTGCCGCCGCGCTGCTAATGACGGCCTGTGCCCAAAAAAAAGAAACGGTCTATTACTGGGGGGATTACCAGTCCTCACTTTATAGCTATTACAAACGTGACAAATCACCTGAACAACAGATTGAATCGCTGAACGCGGTGGTTGAGCAGGCGAAAGCAAAAAATAAACCCGTACCTCCTGGCTTGCATGCCCAGATAGGATTGCTATATGTGGAAACCAGCCGTCCAGACCTGGCTTTTCAGCAGTTCAATGCCGAAAAATCACAGTTCCCGGAATCAGCCGCTTATATGGATTTTCTGATGCGCAATAAGGACAAGAAATAATGAAATTACGGATCTTTATTGCCGCAGCTGTGGCGCTGGTACTGAGTGGTTGTGCTAAACAGACGCCTTATGACTATACGGCTTTTCGTGCCAGCAAACCTACCTCGATTGTGGTGTTGCCTGCGAAGAACAGCAGCCCGGATATTCAGGCTGCCCACAGTCTGGTGTCGGTGATAACCGCGCCGCTGGCCGAGTCCGGTTATTATGTGTTCCCGGTGGCGGTGGTAGATAAAACCTTTGAGCAGAACGGCCTGGCCAGTGCCGATGATGCTCAGGGTGTCAGCACCGCTAAACTACACGAGATTTTCCATGCTGATGCGGCGCTGTATGTTGAAGTGATCAGCTACGGCACCCAATATAGGGTCGTGGACAGTGCGACTCAGGTCAGCGCAGTAGCACGTCTGGTTGACCTGCGTACCGGTAAACAGATCTGGGCGGGTAAAGGCTTTGCGTCCGATGCTCAGGACAACAGTAACAACGGCCTGGTGGGCATGTTGATAACGGCAGCGGTGAAGCAAATCTCCAACAATATGACCGACAAAAGTCATGATATAGCGATTATTGCCGGGAGCACGATGCTCTCTGCCGATGGTCGCAACGGCAGTATCCTGCCAGGGCCGCGCGCCAAAGTGAAAACGGCGTTATAACGCTGATGCAAACAGGGGTGATCGCAGAGGATCGCCCCTGTTTGCTGCTATTGCCCCGGTGTTTCCAGTCTGCTGTAACCCAGTCCGTTAATCTTTTTCACCTTTATCTGCACCGGAATACGTTCCTTCATTGCCTCAACGTGGCTGATTACCCCAATCGTTTTGCCACTGGCATTGAGCGCATCCAGCGCATCAAGCGCACTGTCGAGTGTCTCCGCATCCAGCGTGCCAAAGCCTTCATCCAGGAACAGTGACTCAATACGGGTTTTATGGCTGACCAGATCGGAAAGGGCCAGCGCCAGCGCCAGACTGACAAGGAAGCTTTCGCCACCGGACAGCGTGCGGGTATCACGCTGTGCGTCAGCCTGCCAGGTATCAACAACCTGAAGCTCTAACGCTTCCTGCGATTTGCGCTGCAACAGATAGCGACCGTGCAGACGGTTAAGCTGATTGTTGGCCAGCCACACCAGATGATCTAACGTCAGCCCCTGGGCAAAGCGGCGGAATTTATCCCCTTCTTTGGAACCGATAAGCTGATTGAGGTAGCTCCAGTCTTCCAGCTGCTGTTCGTTAGCGGCGATCTCAGCCAGCAATGTCTGCTGTTGTGTGCGCCGTTCGCTGTCATCTCGCAGTTGCTGACGTAGCTGACCCTGCTGGCTGGCCAGCTCGCGCAGTTGCTGATTTAACTCACTCAGCTGGCTTTCCAGTAGTATCCGTTGTGCAGGCAGGTCATCAAAATGGCCTGATTGGTTCACCATTTCGTCTAATTGCGATTGTAGATTAATCAACTGCTCATTTAGTGATTTATGCTGTCCGGTCAGGGTATTTATCCTGTCCTGCTGCTGTTGCCACGCAGTCTGCGCCTGGCGAACGGCCTGCGCATGCTGTTCCGTCTCTGTTCGCAGCTGCTGCTGTGCAGTCGTAACGTCGCGATCGCCAAACAATGCCTGGCGCTGCTGCTGGCAGTGCTTCAGCGTTTCCTGCTGTTGTTGCAGACGCTGGTCGAGCTGAGCCAGGCGTGCCTGTTGTTGTTGTAACTCTTCTTCCAGCGCCTGTTGGCGGCTGGAGAGTGTCGCCAGTTCAGGGACCAGCGCAGCCAGCGCCTCGCTGTTGCTGCGCCACTGTTGCCACTCCGTTTCGCGCAGCTGCAACCAGCGCTGGTAATCACCATCCTGCGGCAGTGTCAGCCCCAGCGGTGCAACCCCTTCTGCCAGCTTGATGCGCAACTGTTGTGCGCGCTGTTCATCCAGGGTGAGCTGTTGCTGCTGTTCGCTCTGCGTCTGCGTGGCGGCAGTAAACTGCTGCTGCTGAAGCTGGATCTGCTGTTGCAGGACCTGCCAGGCCTGCTGATGCTGATACAGCGCCTCTTTTTGCTGCTGGCAGTGGCGCAACGCTTGCTCCAGCTGCTGTAACTGCTGCTGCTTTGCCGTTTCCTGCTCATCCTGCTGTGCCAGCCAGTCGCTGGTCTGTTGATGCTGCTGCGGGCTGAGTGACAGCGCCAGGGCGGCGGTGGCGGACTGCCATTGCTGCTCCAGTTGCTGCATCTGACGGTTCAGTTCCGCCTCTTCCTGCAACTGGCGCTCGTCCTGCTGTTGCGCCTGTTTAAGCTGCGCGGCGCAGGTACTGCCCTGATCTTTAAGCTGTTCAACATCACGCTTTAATGCGCCCAGCCGCTGCTGATTTTCCGACAGCTGTAACGCCTGATACTGCTGTACGGCCGGATGGTTTTCTGAACCGCACAGCGGGCAGGGCTGGCCCGCTTCCAGCTGTGCCCGGTGCTGTTCCAGATCGGCAATACGCCGCTCCAGCTCACAGCGCTTTTCCAGGTCCTGCTGATGTTGATATTTCTCTTTCCAGCTGGCCCGCAGGGTAAGTAACTGCTCACTGTTTTGCTGGATCTGTTGCGTTAGCGTTTGGCGCTCCTGCTGTAAGCGCGTGAGGCGTATGTTCAACTGCTGCCACTGCGGGAGCAGGGTGGCCAGCAATAACCGCTGCGGGCGCTGGCGGGCAAATTGCTCCAGGGCGGCGCGCAGCGTCTCTTCGGGGTGCAGCTGTTGTAGCGAGGCCAGCTGTTGCTGCACTTGATCGAGGCTGGTCTGTGCGGCGGCCAGCTGCTGCTGTAACGGGGCCTGCTGCTGCTGGAACTGCTGGCTGGACTGCTCACACTCCTGTACCTGGCGCTGCTGGGCCTGGAGTCGCAAGCGTTGTGCGGTCAGTGACTGCTCACTATCCTGCTGCTGGCTAAAGCGTTCACGCCACAGCGGCAGATGCTCGCCATAGTGCGCATACGACGGATGTGCCTCACGCCAGGTGCTTAACTGCTGCTGTTGCGCCTGTTTTTCCTGTTGAGTCTGCTGGTTTTTAGCGCTTTCCTGCTGGCGCGTGGTGAGTGCAAGTTGGTGTTCACTTCGCTCACGCTCCAGCTGCTGTTGCTGTTCGCGCAATGTGGCCAGTTGCAAATCAAGCGGCAGGACCTGTTCGGCGATCAGGGTTTCCTGTTGCAAACGCAGCGTCTGGTGTTGCGCCTGCGCCTGCACGATCTGCTCTTGCTGCTGCGTGGCCAGAACCAGCGCCTGCTGTGCCTGCTCCCGCTGTTGATCCAGCTGCTGCGCGCTGACGGTCAGCTGTTGCTGCTCCCGTTGCAAGCGTTCAATCTGTTGCAGTTCCTGACTTTTTTTCAGTTGGATCTGCTGTTGTGAAGTAAGCACCTGCTCCTGCTCCACACTTTGTGCCAGCTGGCTGTTAAGGAGGGCGCACTGCTCTTCGGTGAGCAAACTCATACCGCTGGACTGGGCGCGCAGGGTATCCAGCGTCACCTTCGCCTGTTTATGGCGATCAAACACCGCCGCCGACAGTCGACCGTATATTTCGGTGCCGGTCAGCTCTTCCAGTAGCTCGGCACGTTTATTGGCATCGGCATTGAGGAACGCGGCAAACTGCCCTTGTGACAGCATCATCGATTTGGTGAAGCGTTCGAAGTCCAGCCCGGTCAGACTGGCTACCCTCTCCAGCTTATCTTTGACCTTGTCGGCCACGATGTGATTATCGCTACAGCGTGCCAGCTCAACCCGCGGTGCCTGCAGGTTGCCATCGGCGGCGCCGCGAGCGCGGCTCTGGCTCCAGAAAGCGCGCCAGGCAACACCTTTCACCTCAAATTCCACTTCAGCCAGGCACTCGGCGGTGTCACGGGTCATCAGATCATTTTGCGACTGAGTGATGCCTTTCAGGCGCGGTGTTTCGTGATACAACGCGAGGCAGATGGCATCCAGCAGGGTGGTTTTACCTGCGCCCGTCGGGCCGGTAATAGCGAACAGGCCGTTGCTGGCAAAAGGTTCTGCGGTGAAGTCGATTTTCCACTCACCCTTCAGCGAGTTGAGGTTTTTAAAGCGCAGCGTCAGAATTTTCATGATGGCTGCTCCTCATGGCGAACGGCTTCCAGCGTTTGAGCAAACAGCACTCTGGCGCGTTCCAGCCGTTCAGGTTCCTCGGCCTCCAGCGCCAGACGGCGGGAAAACACCTCTTCAACACTCAATTCATTCAGCGTTTCATTGTTCTGTCGGGCGATCACCTGTTCGCGCTGTTCGCGGCTGCGACGCAGCAGCACCACTTCTACGGGCAGGGATTCGGTCAGCTCCTGGATACGGCGCTGTAACTCACTGAGGTAAGCATCGGTGACGATTTCAATGTCCAGCCAGATGGTGCCACCCTGTGGATCGGCCGTGAGAGCCGCCAACTGCTGCTCAATCTGTTCCAGAGAGCCTTTGATCATCTGCATTGGCTGGAATAACGGGATCGGTAAGGCTTCGACCGCGCTGAGTTTGCCGTCGCTGAAGTCGACCTGAAACACGCTTTTGGCTTTACCCAGCTCATCAAAACTGAGCGGGATCGGCGAGCCGCTGTAGCGAATATGATCGCTATCGGCAATGCGCTGAGCGCGATGGATATGCCCCAGGGCGATATAGTCCGCAGGGGGAAAACAATCGGCGGGGAAGGCATCCAGCGTGCCGATATAGATATCACGCACGGCATCGCTTTTGGTCACGCCCATCGTGGTCAGATGGCCGGTGGCAATAATCGGGAGCGGCAGGCCCAGCGCATCACGTTGTTTCAGCGCTTCCTGCCAGCACTGCTGATAGTGTTCAGTTATGGCTTCCAGCAGGCTTTGCTGCTTTTCACGCCCTGACTGCCCGCTCTGGCTGCGCAGAATATCGCGCGGGCGCAAAAATGGAATGGCGCACAGCAGTGCTCCTGGCTGGCCATCGCGGCGATTAAGAACCAGAACCTGTTGACGAACATCGTCGCAGGCGGCGGCGATCACCCGAGTGTTCAGGCAGGCCAGCAGCTCGCGGGATTCATTCAGCATGGCGACTGAATCGTGATTGCCGCCCAGTACCACCAGTTGACAGCCGGTCTGCTGCAGATTGACCACGAAGCGGTTATACAGCTCACGCGCGTAGCTCGGCGGAGAGCCGGTATCAAAGATGTCGCCTGCCACAATAATCGCATCCGCCTGCTGTGCTTCTGCGTTCACCAGCAGCCAGTCAAGAAATGCCTGGTGCTCGGCTGCCCGGCTTTTGGTGTAGAAAAACTGGCCAAGATGCCAGTCGGCAGTATGAATGATGCGCATGGGGGTCCTTTCATGGCAGAAAGCGTGGGGAGTATTATACCTGTCCTGCATCCCGAATTATTCAGAGCAGATAAACATATTGATGAGGAGGGGATTTTATTTAATTCCATCAATGCTTTTAGGGGGTGCTTTTTTCATAAAAGTGTCATAAAACTGACGCATAATGGCGCCGCATATCCCCGTGACAACCTGTCACTGTAGCAGGAGCAATAATGGCCAAGCGCATTCTGGTGGTTGAAGATGAAGCCCCAATCCGTGAGATGTTGTGTTTCGTTCTGGAACAAAATGACTATCAACCGATCGAAGCCGAGGACTATGACAGCGCAGTAAGTATGCTCATTGAGCCGTGGCCGGATTTAATCCTGCTGGACTGGATGCTCCCGGGTGGTTCCGGCATTCAGTTTATTAAGCATCTGAAGCGTGAAGCCATGACCCGGGATATTCCGGTTATGATGCTGACCGCGCGTGGCGAAGAAGAAGATCGCGTCCGTGGCCTGGAAGTGGGTGCCGACGATTACATTACGAAACCCTTCTCACCCAAAGAGCTGGTGGCCCGTATTAAAGCGGTGATGCGCCGTATTTCACCGATGGCGGTGGAAGAGGTGATTGAAATGCAGGGGCTGAGTCTTGATCCGTCATCGCATCGCGTGATGTCTGACACGCAACCGCTGGAAATGGGGCCGACCGAATATAAATTGCTGCACTTCTTTATGACGCATCCTGAGCGTGTTTACAGCCGTGAGCAGTTGCTAAACCATGTCTGGGGAACTAACGTTTACGTCGAAGATCGTACCGTTGATGTGCACATTCGTCGCTTACGTAAGGCGCTGGAACTGACCGGGCACGATCGTATGGTGCAGACGGTTCGCGGAACAGGTTATCGTTTCTCTGCACGCTATTGATTGTTCGCGCTGGAGTCTGAACCGTGTTGGAACGCCTCTCCTGGAAGAGATTATTGTTTGAGCTGCTGCTTGCCGGTTTGCCCGCGTTACTGCTCGGGCTGCTGGTGGGTTGGCTCCCCTGGCTGCTGTTAATCTCAGTACTCTGTGTGCTGGGCTTTCATTTCAACAACTTACTTCGACTCTCTCACTGGCTGTGGGTTGACCGCAGCATGACACCTCCCAGCGGCCGTGGCAGCTGGGAACCGCTGTTTTACGGCCTGTATCAAATGCAGGCGCGTAACCGCCGCCGCCGCCGTGAACTCGGTCATCTGATCAAACGTTTTCGTAGCGGTGCAGAATCTCTGCCTGATGCGGTGGTACTGACCACCGAAGAGGGGACGATTTTTTGGTGCAACGGCCTCGCACAGCAGATGCTGGGGCTGCGCTGGCCGGAAGATAACGGGCAGAATATCCTCAATCTGCTGCGTTACCCCGAGTTTACCCGCTATCTGCGTCAGCGTGATTTTTCTCGCCCGCTTACGCTGGTGCTGAACAGCCATCGCCATCTTGAATTTCGTGTGATGCCTTACAGTGAAGGGCAATGGTTGCTGGTGGCGCGTGATGTCACCCAGATGCATCAGCTGGAAGGGGCCCGGCGTAACTTCTTTGCTAATGTCAGCCATGAACTGCGTACGCCGCTCACCGTATTGCAGGGGTATCTGGAGATGATGAACGATTCCGTGCTGGAGGGCAGTCTGCGCGATAAGGCGCTGCACACCATGCAGGAGCAGACTAAACGCATGGACAGCCTGGTGAAACAGTTGCTGACCTTGTCACGCATTGAAGCTGCCCCGGCAATCGATTTGCAGGAAACCGTGGATGTGCCGATGATGCTGCGGGTGTTGCAGCGTGAAGCGGAAACGCTCAGTAACGGCCGCCATGATATTTATTTCCATACCGACCCGCATTTGCGCGTGTTTGGCAACGACGAGCAGCTGCGCAGTGCGATCTCCAATCTGGTGTATAACGCGGTTAACCATACGCCGGATGGCACGCGTATTGATATCAGCTGGCTGCGCAGCCCGCAGGGGGCACAGTTTAAGGTTAAAGATAATGGACCCGGGATTGCACCGGAACACCTGCCTCGTCTGACCGAGCGTTTCTATCGGGTTGATAAAGCGCGTTCCCGACAGACGGGCGGTAGCGGATTAGGGCTGGCTATCGTGAAGCATGCGCTCAGCCACCACAATACGCGCCTGGATATCAGCAGTACGCCCGGCGCTGAAACCTGTTTCAGCTTTCAATTGCCACCAAGGTTGATTGTCAGTGCCGAACTGGTCGAGAATGCGTTGCATTAAGTCTCACGGAACCCATGCAATGAAAATGTTAATCGCGCTGGCGCTGGTGCTGGTCAGTTCGCAGGTCCCGGCGAAGCAGGGCATGTTGGCGGGGAATCTCACCAGCGTTGGCTCGGATACGCTGGGTAACCTGATGGCGCTGTGGGGTGAGAGTTTTAATCGTCAGTATCCCGGTGTGAATGTGCAGATCCAGGCGGCCGGTTCGTCGACTGCGCCGACTGCGCTTGCCGCGGGGGCTGCTCAGCTAGGTGCGATGAGCCGCCCGATGCAGGCGGTAGAACGCCAGTTATTTGAAGACAGTTACGGTTATCAGCCGCTGGCTGTACCGGTGGCGATGGATGCGCTGGTGGTGGTGGTCAATCAGGATAACCCGTTAACCGGCCTGAATGCCCAGCAACTGGACGCCATTTTCTCGGTGACGCGTCGCTGTGGCGGGTTATCCGTGCCCAAAACCTGGGGGGATTTACAGTTAACTCAGCCCGGTTGGGCGACGCGGGGATTACAGCGCTTTGGCCGTAACTCGGCCTCCGGGACTTGGGGATTCTTCAAACAGCAGGCGCTGTGTAACGGTGACTTCCGTAATGATGTCGGAGAATATCCCGGCTCTGCCGCTGTGGTGCAGGCCGTTGCGGGAACGTTGAATGGCATTGGTTATGCCAGTGCCGGGTTTCATATCAGCGGCGTCAAAACCGTGCCGGTGGCGCGTGATGGCAATGACTGGATCGCGCCAAGCGCCGAGAATATTCGCAGCGGCCGCTATCCTTATGCCCGTCCTCTTTATATCTATGTCAATAAAGCGCCCGATAAACCACTGGAGCCTCTGACGGCTGCCTTTTTGCGTTTAGCGCTCTCTCCACAGGGCCAGGCGCTGGTCAGCCAGGCTGGGTATCTGCCCCTGTCTGAGCAGCAGATGCAGCGCGCCCGTGCGATGCTGGCCGAGTAACCGTGCCTTCGGGCGAGGCGTGCCTCGCCCCTACAATACATGGGTCCCCGTCTCGTAGGGGTCAGGCACGCCTGCCCCCTGTACCCGTGCCTCGCCCCTACAATATATTGCTCCCATCTCGTAGGGGTCAGGCACGCCTGACCCTGTCACTGTGCCTCGCCCCTACAATATATTGCTCCCACCTTGTAGGGGTCAGGCACGCCTGACCCTCACTCAGTCATCATGAAAATTATTCATCTGCCGTGAAATTTCTTCGGTTGCCGCTGAAGGTTTCTCATGAGACCTTTAGCTCAACAGACATATAGACATCCAGATGTCTAAAAATAACCTGATGTAATTATTACGTCACTAAATTATGCGCCGCGTGCAGGCCAGGAGTTTTCATCATGACAACATTTACCCCATACCGTGCCGAAGTGGTTGGCAGCTACCTGCGTCCGGCTGAGATTAAACAGGCTCGTAAGCAGTTTGAGGCTGGTGAGATAGATGCTGCGGCACTGCGTGCGGTGGAAGATGAAGCGATCCGTAAGGTGGTAGCCCATCAGCGTGAAAACGGTTTGCAGGTGGTGACTGATGGCGAATTCCGCCGCGCCTGGTGGCATTTCGACTTCTTCGATGGTCTGGATGGCGTGGAGCGTTATGAGGCCGAGCAGGGTATTCAGTTTAACGGTGTGCAGACAAAAGCACGGGGTGTGAAAGTGACCGGTAAGCTGGGCTTTAGCAATCATCCGATGCTGGAAGATTTCCGTTTCCTGCAAAGCATCAGTGGCGATGCCGTGGCTAAGATGACCATTCCAAGCCCCAGTGTGTTGCACTTCCGCGGTGGGCGTAAAGTGATTGATGCTGAGGTTTATCCTGATCTGGATGTCTATTTTGACGATCTGGCGCAGACGTATCGTGACGCCATTAAAGCCTTCTATGATGCTGGCTGCCGTTATCTGCAACTGGATGATACTGTCTGGGCCTATCTGTGTTCTGACGATCAGAAACAGCAGATCCGCGAACGTGGCGATAACCCGGAAGAGCTGGCCCGCACCTATGCCCGTGTACTGAATAAAGCCATCGAAGGGAAGCCGGATGACCTGGTCATTGGCCTGCATGTCTGTCGTGGCAACTTCCGATCCACCTGGATCTCCGAAGGTGGCTATGAGCCGGTGGCCGAAATCCTGTTTGGCGGCGTCAACATTGATGCTTTTTTCCTGGAGTACGATAACGAGCGTTCTGGTGGATTTGAGCCATTACGCTTTATCAAACCGGGCAAACAGCAGGTGGTTCTGGGCCTGATCACCACGAAAATAGGGGAGCTGGAAGCCGCTGAAACGGTGGAAAAACGCATTCGCGAGGCATCACAGTTTGTCCCCCTGGATCAAATTTGCCTGAGCCCTCAGTGCGGCTTTGCTTCAACGGAAGAGGGCAATAGCCTGACGGAAGAGCAGCAGTGGGCTAAGCTGCGCCTGGTGGTGGATGTCGCCAGCCGCATCTGGTAATGACTGCATCATTTTGTGTACAGGGCGCGGTTTTCCGCGCCTTTTGTGCATATGACGAGGGTTTATTGCAGAAATTAACGTTGTGTCGGACGAAAAAGATACAAATCATGTAAGGCATTCTTCATCAGATCTAAATATATGCACTGGTTATGCAGTCTTTTGCGCTATATCATCCTGCTTTTCCGATCCCGTATTGCCTTTCTTCGCTATAAACGTTCTACTTACCCCCGTTTTTTCGTCATCCCCCTGCATACAGAAAATAATCAGCTCACATTCGCTGTCAACCCGGTATTACAAAGTGCATTCCACTGTATTGGTTTGATTCGGCGGCGTTTTTAGAGCGAGCAGGGGGACAGGTTTTCAATTTGAGCCTGACATTACGACTTTTCACACCATCACGGGCAACACAATTTCTTATGACACATCGTTTAACTTCGAAAGATATCCTGGCGCTGGGCTTTATGACATTTGCCCTGTTCGTCGGTGCGGGAAACATCATTTTCCCCCCTATGGTGGGGATTCAGTCTGGCGAACATGTCTGGATGGCCGCTATCGGTTTTCTGATCACGGCTGTGGGTCTGCCGGTGATTACGGTGATTGCGCTGGCGCGCGTGGGTGGTGGCATTGATGCCCTCAGCTCACCGATTGGCAAGGCGGCTGGCATCGTGCTGGCCACCGTCTGCTATCTGGCCGTTGGCCCGCTGTTTGCCACACCGCGTACGGCGACCGTGTCGTTTGAAGTGGGGATTGCCCCACTGACCGGTGATGGTGCGTTGCCGCTGATGATCTACAGCGTCGTCTACTTCGCCCTGGTGATTGGCATTTCCCTCTATCCTGGCAAACTGCTGGATACCGTGGGGCACGTACTGGCACCACTGAAAATTTTCGCACTGGCTGTTCTGGGCCTGGCCGCGCTGCTGTGGCCTGCGGGCGGTCTTGCACCGGCAACGGCTGATTATCAGCGTGCGGCGTTCTCGAGCGGCTTTGTGAACGGTTATCTGACCATGGATACCCTCGGCGCGCTGGTGTTCGGTATTGTTATCGTCAATGCAGCACGCTCACGCGGCATCACAGAAGCGAAGTTACTCACGCGTTACACCGTGATAGCCGGCTTGATTGCGGGTGTGGGTCTGACGTTGGTATACCTGGCACTGTTTAAACTGGGTTCCGACAGTGCATCCATTGTTGACCAGAACGCTAACGGTGCGGCCATTCTGCATGCCTACGTACAGCATACCTTTGGCGGTATGGGCAGCTTCTTCCTGGCGGCGCTGATTTTTGTTGCCTGCATGGTGACCGCTGTCGGCCTGACCTGTGCCTGCGCGGAGTTCTTTGAGCACTACTTGCCTCTTAGCTATCGTCAGCTGGTGTTTATTCTTGGTCTGTTCTCGATGGTGGTGTCTAACCTGGGTCTGAGTCATTTGATTCAAATTTCAATTCCAGTGTTAACTGCGATTTACCCACCTTGCATCGTACTGGTACTGTTGAGCTTCACTTTAAAATGGTGGAAAAAAAGCTCAAGGATTATTGCGCCAACGATGCTGGTTAGCCTGGTTTTCGGCATTGTTGATGCAATCAAAAGTACGAACTTAAAGGCACTTCTGCCAGCAGTAACCCAGAATCTGCCACTGGCAGACCAAGGTTTGGCATGGTTGCCACCTTCACTGGTGATGCTGGTATTGGTAGCCGTGTACGATCGCGTTACAGGCCGCCAGTCGGTTACTGCGCATCAGCAATAGCGTTGTAAAAACTCCCCCTTACCTCCTTGCCGGTAAGGGGCCGACAGGTGTAAATATGACAAGTACAACACTCAAAAAGGGACTGAGTACCCGCCATATCCGGTTTATGGCTCTGGGTTCTGCCATTGGCACCGGACTGTTTTATGGTTCGGCTGACGCCATCAGAATGGCTGGTCCTGGCGTTTTGATTGCCTATATGGTGGGTGGGCTCGCGGCCTATATTATTATGCGCGCCCTGGGTGAAATGTCCGTTAACAACCCACAGGCCAGCTCTTTCTCCCGCTACGCACGTGATTACCTCGGCCCGCTCGCAGGCTATATCACCGGCTGGACCTACTGTTTTGAAATCCTGATTGTTGCCATTGCCGATGTCACCGCTTTCGGCATTTATATGGGCGTGTGGTTCCCGGACGTTCAGCACTGGATTTGGGTATTGAGCGTGGTGCTGATTATCGGCGCGCTTAACCTCGCGACGGTAAAGGTGTTTGGTGAGGTCGAATTCTGGCTGTCACTGTTTAAAGTGGCCACCATTATCGTGATGATCGTGGCCGGTTTTGGCATTATTTTTTGGGGCATTGGCAACGGTGGCCAGGCAACGGGGATCAGTAATCTGTGGACCCACGGCGGTTTTGTCCCCAATGGCTGGATAGGCGTGGTGCTGTCATTGCAAGTAGTGATGTTTGCCTTCGGTGGTATTGAAATTATCGGCATCACAGCCGGTGAAGCGAAAGATCCGCAGGTGTCGATTCCTCTGGCGATTAATACGGTACCGCTGCGTATTCTGGTGTTCTATGTCGGTACGCTGTTTGTGATTATGTCCATTTACCCCTGGAACCTGGTGGGGACGAACGGTAGTCCGTTTGTACTGACTTTCCAGAATTTGGGCATAGCCGCCGCCGCAACAATTCTTAATTTTGTGGTGATTACCGCCTCCCTGTCTGCGATTAACAGCGATGTGTTTGGCGTGGGGCGTATGCTCCACGGTATGGCAGAGCAGGGACATGCGCCGAAAGTGTTTGCTTCCGTATCACGCAGAGGCGTGCCGTGGGTCACGGTGCTGGCGATGATGATGGCGATGCTGGTGGCGGTATACCTCAACTACCTGATGCCAGAGAAAGTGTTCCTGGTGATTGCCTCATTGGCCACGTTTGCTACCGTCTGGGTGTGGATTATGATCCTCTTCTCGCAGATCGGCTTCCGTCGTACGTTGACGCCTGAGCAACAGAAAGCGCTGAAGTTTTCGCTGCCGGGTGGCACGGCCACTGCCGTAGTGGGGATTCTGTTTCTGATGTTTGTGATTGGGCTGATTGGTTATTTCCCGGATACCCGTATTTCACTTTACGTCGGGATGGGGTGGATCCTGTTGCTGCTGGTGAGCTGGCAATGGGTGAAACGTAAGAATCGTTAGACAGCATGTGAGCGACGTTTGTTAATGCTGGCCAGTAAGATGGCCAGCATTATCTTCTGTCTCTTTTTAAGCTGGTGTTGATCGTCTTGCGCTAAAGATCGCCAACAGCGGAGCAACAGCCAGTACGATAAACATCACCCATGCTGCATTGCTGGCACCTTCTATTCCACCGGGTATATTCAGCCCTCCCAGATTCGCCAACATCCCGGCCAGTGCGGCGCCCAGCGCAGTGGCAAACAGTTGTACCGTGGAGATTGAGGTCGCTGCGGCATCCTGATCCTCTTCCGGTGTGACATCCAGCACCCGTGCCAGCAGATGGGGCCAGCCCAGCCCGATACCAAAGCCAACCAGCAGTAATCCCAGCGAAATGATGACCACCAGCGTTCGCCCATAGTCGCTTTGTACCGGCAGGGAGAATGACAGTATCGCCATTCCGGCCAGAACCAGTATGGGTCCGGTAATGATCGCCAGCGAAACACGCCTGGCGCGCCAACCGGAGCTCCAGATTTCGGCCAGCGTCCAGCCCGCCGCCATCAGTGCCGCCAGATAGCCGGACATCAGCGGAGTCTGCCCGTGCAGATTTTGTAGAAAGTAGGGCACAAAGGTTTCACTGGTCATGCCGACAACCAGCAGGCCGATAGTCAGATAAAGTGGTAGCAGAGGGGAACTCAGGCGCAGTGCGTTACGTGGCAGCAGGCAGGCATCACTGCGCAACTCCTGGCGGATTAATAGTGCCATCATCAGGACTGCCAGCCCGACACCGATCAGATTGTCAGTGAGTGCTGAGCTGGTGCTGCCAATGCTGATTGCCAGCACCGCAGCGGTAAGCAGCATCAGCTGTACCCACGGCAGGCGAGTGGCGGGCCTGCGCTCCTCGCTATCATCGGGTAAAGCCCGCCAGACGACCCATGCGTAGATGAATGTCACCGGTAGCAGAAAACCAAAAGCCAGCCTCCATGCATCGATATCGGCAAAAATTCCGCCAATAGCCGGACCGACCAGGGTCGCCACTCCCCACATACCAGAAATGAGCGCGAAGGCACGTGTCCAGAGCGAACGTTCAAATACTGAATAAATCATGCTGTAGCCAAGTGCAAACAGGTACCCTCCACCTAGCCCCTGAACGGTGCGTCCCAGCAACATCATCAGCATACTCGGTGCCAGGGCACACAGCAGAGAACCCGCGATAAACAACAGAATAGCAATAGCATAGGTGCCGCGAGACCCGGTCCGGCTCAACGTCCGACTGGTGAGCGCCGAGCCAAGTATGGAGGCCACCACAAACAGCGTAGTATTCCATGCGTAAAGATGTAGCCCGCCAATCTCTTTGACGACCGAAGGTAGCACGGTGGTCGCGATGTAAATATTAATGGCATGCAGTGCCACTCCTCCCGACAGCGCAATCGAGCGTGCGGCATTCTTTCCGGAGAGAAGATCTCCCCAGTTTCCTTCATGTGATGACATAATGGCTCCTTTAAACCCTGCAGTGAGTCACCCTGGGGTTGTCGGCCGCACAGCCCTGAGGTAAAATAATAAAACAAGTAAATGCTTTGAATATTAAGGGGGGGAAAGAAAAACTTGTCAATAAATCACTTGCCTGCCACGTCTGAAGAGCACTTATCGTCATCAAAGCGTCTGTTGTACATGCTGAAAACTCGTGGGCCTCAGCAGTCTTCCGGGGCGGGAAAGGCGCTGGGAATGACAGCAGAAGCCGCGCGCCAACAGTTCACCAAACTGGCAACAGAGGGACTGGTGACCGCTGTTTCCCGGTCACAAGGTGTTGGGCGGCCTTCGCAGTTTTGGCAGCTTACCGCAGAAGGGGAAAAGCAATTTCCTGATACACACCCTGAACTGACCGTACAACTGCTGGAAGTGGTTCGCGATTCTTTTGGTGAACAGGCCATTGAGATATTGATTGCGAAACGTGAGCAGAAATCCCGGGAGCTTTACTGGCAGGAGCTTGGTCATCTGAAAGGTTTAACCGCACGGGTTGCACGACTGGCAGAGATACGCTCCGCTGAAGGCTATATGGCGGAATACGAAACAATGGATGATGGCAGCCTGCTGCTGATTGAAAACCACTGTCCCATCTGCGCTGCCGCGGCGACCTGTCAGGGCTTTTGTCGTGCAGAACAGGCCATTTTCACTGAGGTGCTGGAGGCCGAGGTGGTCCGCGTGGAACATATTCTCAGCCAGTCACGGCGCTGTGCTTATAGTGTGAAACCGTATCAGGACGAATAATTCCCTGGCTTTTCCATTCAACCGGAATAAATAAAAAGTTAACGTATTTATTCCGGTGTCAGGAGTCAGGCTGGTGTAATCGGAAACGCTGAACGCAACGATATACGTTCACCCTGATGATTGTCGCTATCTCTTACTGTTCGTAGCTGACCGGTGCCAGCACCTCGTGATCGATATTTTTCCTGATACGGTTTAGCGTTGATTCATAAGGGCAAAGCGTACCGACCTTGGTGATTTTACAGCCGTCGAATCCCAGCTCGCTGATCAGCGGTGGCTGAGTGGCGTTGAGCGGTGTCAGATAACGAATTTGATCGAGTGTCTGCGCCTGGAAATAGAGACGGATATAACGTTTTCCGGTCTGCGTCTCGCGCCAGCGTTCAAACACCAGACTGCCCGCCGGAGGAATGTTGCCTCGCGGATAACTGGCCTGCTGCCAGCTAAAGTTCAGCATGGTACGCAGCCAGGAAATGTTGGTGTCGTGCGCGACATACAGCAGCCATCGCACGTCGGGCGGCCCTCCTTTTACCGGTTGGGTTGCCAGCGCTTTGGCGATTTGATCCATTAATATCGATCCGCCACGCTGCGCGATATAAGGCACATCGTTGATATAATCATATTTTGTGGTTAGCAGCGGCATCAGTTTTGCCACGTCAGCGGCGGAGTGAACGTGGCCAAAAGCCACGTTGGCAGAAGGTTGATTTTCGCTCCATGCCAGGCGGAAAGTCTCTGCCATATTCGCCAGCGTCGCGAGTCCCTCGACCTCAAAACGCCCGTCCTTGCTACGCTTGATACTCCATGGGTGATCGAAGATAGGGCAGGGATGGTCCGCCTGACACACGGTTGCTTTCAAACGGGCGATCTCCGGGGCTGCACGCTGCTCTGCCTGCTGAACGCTCCCGCCCATAGCCTTTTCAATTCCCGCCCGGGCTTGTGCTTCGTCCAGTGGTGCCAGCCCCATCTTATCGCTCTGGAACAAGGGATCGCTGTCACCGCTGACGCTGTGCACCGTCACATCACACCCCGGGAATGCACCATCGGTTAATGCTTTCGCCGTCGCTTTTGTGCGCTGTAGCGGGCTTGCCCAGACATACAGTGTCTTGCTGTCAGGGCATCCCGACGTCAGCAACCCGGCCTGACGCCAGCCGTTTGCCTCATATCCGCCTTTCAATACCGCAGCGGCATAACCGTGCCCGGTCAGTTCGCCATCGGCGGTCAGCCACTGTGGCCAGGAGCGATCTGTCCCTGCCTCCATTGCTTTGGTGTTATCCGGCGTGGGCGGGCGGACCCCATGGCGACTGATCTCCACGACTTTTTCCAGGTGAAATGTTTCTGCCTGCACTATCTGGCTACTGAATACCGGCACCATGGCCAGGGCAAACACCAGGCGTGGCAATACCGTCTGTATCGTTAACATAATGATCCTCTATGCACACGTGTGCAATTACAAGTGTAAAAAAGGCGTGTTACAACGTTGTGACAGAATAATGACCAGAATGAAAAAATGATTCCGTGATCGTTATAACATAAAACAAATTGTCCAAATCAGGCGGAGTGACGGCGGATAAGTGTGACAGGAACAGATTTTTGCTGCGAAGGCTGGGTGAAGTTTTTCAGCCTTTCCAGTAGAGAATGAACGGCAAGTTGCGCCAGTTTGTCGGTATCTTGCTGGATCGTCGTCAGTTGATACGCAGCGAATGCGGCCTGTGGGATGTCATCAAATCCTGCGACTTTAATCGCAGAGAAAGCAGGATGCTGGTGCAAATAATCCAGGGTGCCCATCGCCAGCATATCGGTGGCACAAAAGATCGCCTGTAAATTGGGATAATCAGCAAGCAGTTTAGCTGCGGCGTCCCAACCCGCCTGATAACCGCCTCGTGGGCAGAAAAGGGCAATGGCCTGCGGCGCCTGTTCACGAAAGGCCTGCCAGCGTTGGTCAGTGCTGAAGTTTTCCGCCTCTTCCCCGATAAAGGCCAGCCGTTGCAGGCCCTGTTCCCTGAACAGGGCGGCTACCAGCTTTGCACCCTGCGCATTATCACTGCAAATGCGATCGGCACCGGGCAGGTCGGCGTGACGATTGATTAACATCACGGGGATCTTTTTTGCCAGATACTCTTCGGCCAGCGACAGTGGAGGCGCGCCGGAGGTGATGATTACTCCCGTCACATGGTAGCTGAGCAGCTGGCGAAGTGAGGGTTCTAACTGTTGGGGATCGTCGGCATTCATCAGCAGAGGAATAAACCCCTGTAACGCCAGATGATGTACCAGCGGGGCCAGCAGTTTACTGCGAAAAGGATTATCGAAGCCGGCGGTGATGATCCCGACAAAATTACTGTTACCGGTGATCATGGTGCGCGCAATGATATTCACCTGGTAGCCCAGCTCACTGGCGGCGGCCATCACCTTCTGGCGCGTCGGTTCAGAAACGGAAGCGCCAGGGGTGAAGGTACGCGAGACGGCAGAACGTGATACACCGGCAAGGCGTGCAACATCGGCCGCAGTAACCCAACTTTTGTTTTCAGACGCCATCGGCACTCCCTCTGTATGTGCCGCTGAGTATTACCGCAATACTGCGGAAAGTCATGGCGTTTCTCAGTGTGATGCGGGTTGATTCTGATAGCTTACCGGGCGAATCAGTGACCGGTCTATATTCTGGTTAAGGTGTTGCAGTACGCTGTCGTAAGGGCACAGAGTACCTGCTTCGGTTTTCTCACAGCCGGCAAATTTTAACTCGGTGATCAGTAGCGGGTGGTGGCGGTCGATGGGTGTCAGTTGACGAATCTGATCAAGACTCTGCCCCTGGAACAGAATGCGGATAAAACGTTTCCCGCTTTGTGTCTCTTTCCAGCGTTCAAATACCAGGCTTCCTGCTGGCTGGACAGTGCCACGAGGATAGTCACCCTGTTGCCAGCTGAAATCCAGCAACGTACGCAGATAGGCGATATTGACGTCATGAGCGACGTACAGCAGCCAGCGAGCCTCCGGCGGTGCATCCTGTTGCGGCGTCACGCCCTGTTGCAATGCTTTGGCAATCTGCTCCATCAATAAGGAACCGCCACGCCGGGCGACGTAGGGTTGATCGTTGGTGGCATCGTATTTCGGTGTCAGTAATGCCATGAGCTTGCCGATCTGTGCGGCACTGTCGGCGTGACCAAACGCCACCTGACTCAGCGGTTTATTATCGCTCCACTCCAGACGAAGGGTTTCTGCCATAGCCGCCAGGGTATCCAGACCGGTGATCATAATACGGCCATCGGAGGCGAATTTTATTTCCCACATTTTATCAAAGATTGGGCAGGGCTTATCTGGCTGGCAGACGGCCTTTTTCAGCAGGGAGATCTCTGGTTGCAGCCGTTTTTGTGCATCGGCTGGCGTGCCGCCCAGGGCGGTCAGTGCCCCCTGACGCTGTTGCTCCTGGTCGAGGGTGGCATATCCCGGACCCTGGTTTTGAAACAGCGGATCGTTTTTTTCCGGGGAGTGATGAATAGTGATGCCACAGCCGGGGAAGGCCCCGTCAGTCAGGGCTTCAGCAGTGGCACGGGTTCGCTGTAACGGACTGGCCCAGACAAAAATATCTTTCTCTGTCGGGCAGCCTGCGCCAAGCAGGCCAAGCTGACGATACTGGTTTCCCTCATATTGGCCTTTAAGCCATGCCGCGCTGTAGCCGTGACCAGTGAGCTGACCGTCGGCGGTTAACCAGCTTATCCAGGGGCGATCACTGCCGGTCTCCATCTCTTTACGGTTATCCACCGTTGGCGGGCGAACGCCGTGGCGGCTGATTTCCACCACTTTTTCCAGCACATAGTGAGGCGCGGCCTGGGCCATCAGGCTCAGTGAACTGAACAGGGTGGCGAGGGAAAAACGCAGAGCACTCTTTTTCATCGGGATCATCCTTGTGATGGGGGACAGGTCAGTGGGCATCATGACAAAATTTCGTCTAAAGGTGTGACGAAAGATGGGGGGCGGGAAATTGAGGTGAAAAAAAAGCCCGCCGAAGCGAGCTTTCCTGGAAAACGCACAAGCAATTACAGCTTAGAGGCGTTCTCAGTCAGGTACTTAGCAACACCTTCTGGAGATGCGCCCATACCTTCTTTTCCTTTTTCCCACTGAGCCGGGCACACTTCGCCGTGCTCTTCGTGGAATTGCAGCGCGTCAACCATGCGCAGCATTTCGTCAACGTTACGGCCCAGTGGCAGATCGTTAACCACCTGGTGGCGAACCACACCGGCTTTGTCGATCAGGAAAGAACCACGCAGAGCCACGCCCGCATCCGGGTGCTCGATGCCGTAGGCTTTCTGAATTTCACGTTTGATATCAGCAACCATTGCGTACTGAACTTCGCCGATGCCGCCTTTATCAACCGGAGTTTTACGCCATGCGTTGTGCACGAACTCTGAATCGAAGGAAACACCAACCACTTCCACGCCGCGTTTCTGGAATTCTGCATAGCGCTTGTCGAAAGCGATCAGCTCAGAAGGGCATACGAAGGTGAAGTCCATTGGCCAAAAGAACACAACGGTGGCTTTACCAGCGGTGTGTTTTTTAAAGTTGAAGTTTTCTACGATCTCACCGTTGCCCAGTACGGCTGCGGCGGTAAAATCAGGGGCTGGACGAGTTACCAGGACCATGTTCACTCCTGTAAAAGTAAGTTGAAATAAGGTGACAATACGCGGGCAGTATACGGGGCGTGCCCTGTCAGGGACCAGCGTGCTGTACCGATTATTAAGATAGGCTATACCTATCAAAATCGTAGTAATTATCAAGCAGTTTCATACAATAACCTTTTTTAAAAAAAGGGCAAGGTGTAAAACTGGGCAAGATGTTTCACAACTTTCGCTGAACAGCTTGCGCCATCATACGCGGGTAAAGCTGCCAGAATAACACTTCAAGCTGTTGATAGTTATCAACGAAATCTTGATAACTGTCTTCCAGTGCCGCCAGTTTAGGACGGCGGCTCGCCATTCCGCGCAGCACCTCTTGCAGAAAAGGAGCATCGGCATAACGCTCCATCCAGCGTCCGGTCCATAAGTAGTGATTAAGATTCTGGAATCGCTCCGGGGTTGTCCCAAGTTGCGGTTCGATCACACTTTTCACCTGTGACAAAAAAGCTGGCAAAGAAATTTCCGGCACCAGCTTATCCCAGTGAGATGACAGAAAATGATCCCAGATGACGTCAAGCGTAATCGGTGCCACCCGGCGAGTATTGCTGCGAAAAAGCTGGCGGGCGCTGCGCACTTCCGGCAAGGAATCGGTCAGTGCATCAATCCGGCGGTGAAGTGCAATACCGTCAGCGATAGCTTCAGGCCATTGCTGATGCGGGTTGCCGCGCACATAGTCTGCCATCATATTGCCCAGCAGCGAGCTGTTGGCAAGGGTGGCCATATGGAGGTGAGCAAGATAGTTCATGGCGCGATTCTAGCGTAGTTTCTGTCGATATTAAGCAGATTGTTTAGCTATGAGCAGTTTTCAGCTAGAATGTGCGCCCTGATTTCCCAGACTGTGAATGACCATGCGCGTTGCCGATTTTACTTTTGAGTTGCCCGAATCTTTGATTGCCCACTATCCGCAAGCCCAGCGCAGCGGGTGCCGCCTGCTATCGCTGAATGGCCCGGATGGCGAACTGACGCATGGGGTATTCACCGATTTGCTGGATAAGCTCAATCCCGGCGATCTTCTGGTGTTTAATAATACCCGGGTGATCCCGGCACGTATTTTTGGCCGTAAGGCCAGCGGTGGAAAAATCGAGGTGCTGATTGAGCGCATGCTCGATGATAAACGCGTGCTGGCACATGTACGTTCCTCGAAAGCCCCTAAGCCAGGCACTGAATTGCTGCTGGGTGATGATGAAAATGTGCAGGCCACCATGGTGGCACGTCATGATGCGTTGTTTGAAATTGAGTTTCATGATGAGCGGCCGGTTCTCGATATTCTGAACGCCATTGGCCATATGCCGCTGCCGCCGTATATTGATCGCCCGGATGAAGACGCCGACCGCGAACTTTATCAGACGGTGTACAGCCAGAAACCAGGGGCGGTAGCTGCCCCAACAGCGGGCCTGCATTTTGATGAGCCTTTGCTGGCTGCGCTGCGTGAGAAAGGTATTGAGACAGCGTTTGTCACCCTGCATGTTGGCGCGGGGACCTTCCAGCCGGTGCGCGTTGACACCATCGAAGATCATATTATGCACGCGGAATACGCCGAAGTGCCGCAGGATGTGGTGGATGCAGTGCTCGCCTGTAAAGCACGCGGCAACCGGGTGATCGCGGTCGGCACCACCTCGGTGCGTTCGCTGGAAAGCGCCGCGCAGGCGGCGCAGGATGCGCTGATTGCCCCGTTCTTCGGCGATACGAAAATCTTTATCTACCCTGGATATCACTATCAAGTCATTGATGTGCTGGTGACCAATTTCCACCTGCCAGAATCGACGCTGATTATGCTGGTGTCGGCGTTTGCCGGATATCAACACACGATGCAGGCTTACCAGCAGGCCGTGGCTGAAAAATATCGTTTCTTCAGTTATGGTGATGCGATGTTTATTACCCGTAATCCTGAGGCGTACGCCGAGATCCCGGGCCAGTAATTTTCCCGCAGGGGGCAGGCATGCCTGACCCTCTTTTAACCATTACATCAGACTGTTTCTCTGGTGGAGGCAATGTGAAGTTTGAATTAGACACTACTGATGGTCGCGCACGCCGTGGCCGTCTGGTTTTTGAGCGCGGCGTGGTAGAAACCCCGGCATTTATGCCAGTGGGGACCTACGGCACGGTAAAAGGCATGACCCCGGAAGAAGTGATCGATACCGGTGCACAGATCATCCTCGGCAATACCTTCCATTTATGGTTGCGTCCGGGCCAGGAGATCATGAAATTGCACGGCGATCTGCATGACTTTATGCAGTGGAAAGGCCCGATCTTGACGGACTCCGGCGGTTTCCAGGTGTTCAGCCTGGGTGACATCCGTAAGATCACCGAGAAGGGCGTCCATTTCCGTAACCCAATCAACGGTGATGCGATCTTCCTCGATCCCGAAAAATCAATGGAGATTCAGTACGATCTCGGTTCTGATATCGTGATGATCTTTGATGAATGTACACCGTATCCGGCTGACTGGGATTACGCGAAGCGTTCAATGGAGATGTCTCTACGCTGGGCACAACGTAGCCGCGATCGCTTTGATTCTCTGGGAAATAAGAACGCATTGTTCGGTATTATCCAGGGCGGGGTTTACGAAGATTTACGTGATGTCTCCGTTAAAGGACTGGTAGATATTGGCTTTGATGGGTACGCTGTGGGCGGCCTGGCGGTCGGTGAACCGAAAGAAGATATGCATCGTATTCTGGAGCATGTTTGCCCACAGTTACCTGAGGATAAACCGCGCTACCTGATGGGCGTCGGTAAGCCGCAGGATCTGGTGGAAGGCGTGCGCCGTGGTATTGATATGTTTGACTGTGTGATGCCCACCCGCAACGCACGTAACGGACATCTTTTCGTGACCGACGGCGTGGTAAAAATCCGCAATGCGAAGTATAAAGATGACACGTCTCCGCTCGATGCTGAATGCGACTGCTACACGTGCCGCAACTACAGCCGTGCTTACCTGTATCATCTTGATCGCTGTAACGAAATTTTGGGTGCGCGTCTGAACACCATCCACAATCTGCGTTACTATCAGCGCCTGATGGCTGGTTTACGCCAGGCAATCGAAGAGGGTAAATTAGCGCTCTTCGTGACCGAATTCTACCAACGGACAGGATTGGCGGTTCCGCCTTTACCGTCTGATAATTAAACAATGAGGGAAATTTAATGAGCTTTTTCACTTCTGATGCCGTAGCAGCCGCAGCACCATCTCAGGGAAGTCCTTACTCTCTGGTGATTATGTTGGTTGTGTTTGGTCTGATTTTCTACTTTATGATCCTGCGCCCTCAGCAGAAACGTGCGAAAGAGCACAAGAAACTGATGGACTCAATTTCTAAAGGTGATGAAGTGCTGACCACCGGTGGCCTGGTGGGCCGTGTGACTAAAGTTGCTGAAACCGGCTATGTTGCTATCGCACTGAACGAAACCACTGAAGTTGTGGTCAAACGTGACTTCGTCGCTGCCGTTCTGCCGAAAGGTACAATGAAAGCGCTTTAATTTTCGATTTCCCTAAGGGAACTGCCGTGTTAAACCGTTATCCTTTGTGGAAGTACATCATGCTGATCGTCGTGTTACTCGTCGGTCTGCTGTATGCACTTCCTAACCTGTATGGTGAGGATCCGGCCGTTCAGATCACTGGTGCGCGCGGAAGCGCCGCCAGTGAGCAAACGCTGGTTCAGATCCAGACCGCATTAAAACAAGATAATATCCAGAGCAAATCACTCGCGCTGGAAAATGGCGCTATTATGGCGCGTTTCGCCAACACGGACGTGCAGATGCGCGCGCGTGAAGCGATTACTAAAACGCTGGGCGATAACTACGTCGTGGCGCTTAACCTCGCTCCCGCAACACCGTCCTGGTTAGCCATGCTCAATGCGGAACCGATGAAACTCGGTCTCGATCTGCGCGGTGGCGTTCACTTCCTGATGGAAGTCGATATGGATACTGCTCTGAGTAAACTCCAGGAACAGAACATCGATAACCTGCGAAGTGACCTTCGTGATAAAAGCATCCCTTACGTTAACGTTCGCAAAATCAATAATTACGGTCTGGAAATTCGTTTCCGTGATGCCGCAGCACGTGATCAAGCCGTCAGCTATCTGGCAGGCCGTCACCGCGATATGGTCATCAACAGCAGTGGCAGCAATGCCCTGTCGGCTGTCATGTCTGATGAGCGACTGCGTGAAGCCCGTGAATACGCGGTACAGCAGAACATTAATATTCTGCGTAACCGTGTGAATCAGCTGGGTGTTGCAGAACCACTGGTACAGCGTCAGGGTTCTGACCGTATCGTCGTGGAATTGCCGGGTATTCAGGATACTGCACGCGCGAAAGAGATCCTCGGCGCAACCGCAACGCTGGAATTCCGTCTGGTGAATACCTCTGTGGATGCCACTGCCGCTGCGAACGGCCGCGTTCCGGGCGACTCTGAAGTGAAAGACACCCGTGATGGCCAGCCTGTTGTGCTGTACAAGCGTGTGATCCTCACCGGCGACCACATCACCGACTCCACCTCAAGCACCGATGAATACAATCAGCCTCAGGTTAATATCTCCCTGGACAGCGCTGGCGGTAACATCATGTCCAACTTCACCAAGGACAGCGTCGGTAAAGCGATGGCAACCCTGTTTGTTGAGTACAAAGACAGCGGGAAGAAAGACGCCAACGGTCGCTCAATCCTTGAGAAGCAGGAAGAAGTGATTAACGTGGCGAATATCCAGTCTCGTCTGGGTAACAGCTTCCGTATCACCGGCATCAATAACCCGAACGAAGCGCGCCAGCTGTCTCTGCTGCTGCGTGCCGGGGCGCTGATTGCACCGATCCAGATTGTTGAAGAGCGTACTATTGGCCCGACAATGGGTCAGCAGAACATCACTCAGGGTCTGGAAGCCTGCCTGTGGGGCCTTATCGCTTCCATCATCTTTATGGTGGTGTGGTACAAGAAATTTGGTCTGATTGCGACCAGTGCGCTGCTGGCTAACCTGGTGCTGATTGTCGGTATCATGTCGCTGCTGCCGGGTGCTACGCTGACCATGCCGGGAATTGCCGGTATTGTGCTGACGCTGGCGGTTGCGGTGGATGCTAACGTACTGATTAACGAACGTATCAAGGAAGAGCTGCGCAACGGACGTTCCGTTCAGCAGGCGATCCATGAAGGCTATAAAGGCGCGTTCTCCAGTATCGTTGATGCTAACGTCACGACGCTGATTAAAGTGTTGATCCTGTACGCAGTCGGTACTGGCTCAATCAAAGGCTTTGCGATCACCACGGGAATCGGTATTGCGACCTCGATGTTTACCGCAATTATTGGTACTCGCGCCATTGCCAATCTGTTGTACGGCGGCAAACGCATCAACAAGCTGTCTATCTGAGGAGTGCGTTGTGTCACAGGAACATAGTGTTGAACAATTGAACCACGGCCGTAAAGTCTATGACTTTATGCGCTGGGACACGCTGGCGTTTGCCATCTCGGTACTGCTGCTGATTGCATCCGTTGCCATTATGGGCGTGCGTGGTTTTAACTGGGGTCTGGATTTCACCGGTGGTACGGTGATTGAAATTAACCTTGAGCAACCCGTAGAACTGGATATGCTGCGCACCAGCCTGGAAAAATCAGGTTTTGATGAGCCGCAGGTACAGAACTTTGGCAGCAGCCGTGACGTGATCGTTCGTATGTCACCGCGCGAAGGGAATGCCGGTCAGGAGCTGGGCACGAAAGTGCTGGCAACGATCAACGAGGCAACCCAGCAGCATGCAACGGTAAAACGTATTGAGTTCGTCGGCCCAAGCGTGGGTAGCGATCTGGCTCAGGCTGGCGGTATGGCGCTATTATCTGCGCTGATTGCCATCCTGATCTACATTGGTTTCCGTTTTGAGTGGCGTCTGGCACTGGGTACTGTGTTGGCACTGGCCCATGACGTGATCATAACCGCCGGCATTTTGGCGCTGTTCCAGGTTGAAATCGACCTGACGATCATCGCCTCACTGATGTCGGTTATCGGTTACTCGCTGAACGATAAAATCGTGGTCTCGGACCGTATTCGTGAGAACTTCCGCAAGATCCGTCGCGGTTCGTCTTACGATATCACCAACGTCTCCCTGACGCAGACGCTGAGCCGTACCATTATCACCTCGGTAACCACCCTGGCGATGGTCGCGATTCTGTTTGTGTTCGGTGGCGCGTTGCTGAAAGGCTTCTCGTTGACCATGCTGATCGGTATCACTATCGGTACCATCTCGTCGATTTATGTCTCTTCCGCGCTGGCGCTGAAGCTGGGCATGAAACGCGAGCATATGCTGCAGCAGAAAGTGGAAAAAGAGGGCGCAGATCAGCCTTCGATTCTGCCTTAATCCCGGGCGGACCAAAACAGGTGTCCCCCTGGAGCCGATTGGAAGGGCCACGCATTGCGTGGCCCTTTTTTTATGGTGTGCTGGTCGCTGGCGGCTCAGTGCTGAGCACTACATCATGTACCCGCACATATCCCAATTGTTCCGGCGGCAGGTTGCTTAAACGTAATGGCACCGTGGCTTCACTTTTCGCCAGCAGCGCGCGGGTGACCTCAATACGTTGCACCTGACTGTTTACCGTCAGTGGCTTGCTGGTCGTGCTATCCAACTCACCCCATTCGACCTGAGCGGTAAACGCGGGTAGCGGCGCATCGCCTGTTGCGCGTATATGTAGAAGGGCGCGCGTGCCGTTGGCTTCCGCCTGGACATGACTCAATGACAGCTTCAGTTCACCCGCCTGGCTTTTCAGTATCACCCCGGTATTCGCCGCTGGCAGTAACCATGCACCCTGTGCCGACCCGCTGTTAAGATTCCCCTGCTGCTCCAGCGCGGCGGCCTGATTGGTCAGTTGGCGCATTTCCTGGGTCAGTTTCCCGACTTCGTTATGCAACTGATTGAGTTTCGGTTGCGGTGGCGTACTGGCACAGCCCGCCAGCAGTAACAGTGATCCCAGTGACAATTTGAGATAAGCGCTTGTCATTGTTCATTTCCTTCTGATTAACGCGAATGACTTTATCTTAGAGCAAACGGGTCTTGATCGCCTGCAAAGAAATACGGCATTTTGTTGCGTAAGCCCCATAAAATCAGGACAGTTTTTCTGACGCACCTTTGGCACATCGCCGGGTTCGCGGTACACTAGCTGACACTATTAAGGATAATCAGGACGCGTCATGTATTGCCCATTCTGTTCTGCCGTGGATACGAAAGTGATCGACTCCCGCCTGGTCGGGGAGGGCACCTCGGTACGCCGTCGTCGTCAGTGTCTGATGTGCCATGAGCGTTTTACCACGTTTGAGGTCGCGGAACTGGTGATGCCGCGCGTAGTGAAAAGCAATGACGTGCGTGAACCTTTCAATGAGGACAAACTGCGCAGCGGTCTGATGAAAGCACTGGAGAAACGCCCGGTGAATTCAGACGCGGTGGAAACAGCCCTCAGCCATATCAAAAGTCAGTTACGCGCTACGGGCGAGCGTGAAGTGGCTAGTAAACTGATCGGTAGTCTGGTGATGGATGAGCTGAAAAAACTGGATAAAGTGGCATACATCCGCTTTGCTTCGGTCTACCGCAGCTTTGAAGATATCCGCGAATTTGGCGAAGAAATCGCCCGTTTACAGGACTGACGCGATGCGTGATGAAGTGTTTATGTCACGTGCGCTATCCCTTGCGAGCCGTGGCCGTTTTACTACGACCCCCAACCCGAATGTCGGCTGTGTCATTGTGCGCGACGGCGAGATAGTGGGTGAAGGCTATCATTTGCGTGCCGGTGAGCCCCACGCGGAAGTGCATGCGCTACGTATGGCGGGTGATAAAGCGCAGGGAGCGACCGCGTACGTCACGCTGGAGCCGTGCAGCCATCACGGGCGCACGCCGCCCTGCTGCGATGCGTTGATCGGCGCCGGTGTGACCCGGGTCGTGGCGGCAATGCAGGATCCGAACCCGGAAGTGGCGGGTCGCGGTCTGTACCGTTTACAGCAGGCAGGAATTGACGTCAGCCACGGTCTGATGATGCAGGAAGCGGAAGCGCTTAATCGTGGTTTCCTGAAGCGTATGCGTACCGGATTCCCCTGGGTACAGCTGAAGCTGGGCGCATCGCTGGATGGCCGCACCGCATTGGCCAGTGGTGAAAGCCAGTGGATCACGTCGCCACAGGCGCGACGCGATGTTCAGCGTCTGCGTGCGCAAAGTTCTGCCATTCTCAGCACCAGCGCAACGGTGCTGGCTGATAATCCGTCGCTGACGGTGCGCTACCACGAGCTGGATAGCGCAACCCAGGCCGATTACCCAGTAGACCTGTTGCGTCAGCCAGTAAGAATTATTGTCGACAGCCAGAATCGCGTCACACCGCAGCATCAACTTATTGCACAATCCGGGGAAACCTGGCTGGCGCGTACCGACTGCGATGAACAGACGTGGCCTGATAACGTCACTCAATTCAGCGTGCCCCGTCATAACGGGCGGCTTGATCTGGTGGCGATGATGATGCTGCTGGGAAGAAAACACATTAATAGCGTTTGGGTGGAAGCCGGAGCGCAGTTTGCAGGTGCATTGTTGCAGGCCGGTGTGGTGGATGAGCTGATTGTGTATCTCGCCCCCAAACTTCTGGGCGATAATGGGCGCGGCCTTTGTCAACTGCCGGGCCTTGAGCATCTTACCGATGCGCCTGCCTTTGCCTTTAGTGATGTTCGTCAGGTTGGGCCGGACTTACGCCTGACGCTGACCCCGTTATAGCGGTTTGCGCAAAAACAAGCAGACCGGTAAAGAGTGTGATAGAATCCGCCCCCCTGCGGGGCCAAACAGAACCCTGAAAGGAAGATTATGAACGTTATTGAAGCTGCTGTTGCTACCCCTGATGCGCGCGTTGCTCTGGTTATTGCGCGTTTCAACAACTTTATCAACGACAGCCTGCTGAGCGGTGCAATCGATGCCCTGAAGCGTATTGGTCAGGTCAAAGATGAAAACATCACCGTTGTCTGGGTTCCAGGTGCCTATGAGCTGCCAATGACTGCACGTGCGCTAGCTAACGCTGGCAAACATGATGCGATTGTTGCACTTGGCACCGTAATCCGTGGTGGTACAGCCCATTTCGAATATGTGGCAGGTGAGGCCAGCTCTGGCCTGGCCAGCGTTGCCATGAACAGCGATATCCCGGTTGCTTTTGGCGTACTGACCACCGAAAACATCGAGCAGGCCATTGAACGCGCCGGTACCAAAGCGGGTAATAAAGGTGCTGAAGCAGCCCTGACCGCTCTGGAAATGATTAACGTATTGAAAGCCATCAAAGCCTGATTTTAAGGGGAATTTCGTGAAACCTGCTGCTCGTCGCCGCGCCCGTGAATGTGCTGTTCAGGCACTTTACTCTTGGCAAATCTCCAAAAACGACATCGCTGATGTCGAATACCAGTTTCTGGCGGAACAGGACGTTAAAGACGTCGATATTACTTACTTCCGTGAGCTGGTCGGCGGCGTTGCAACTAACAGTGCATACCTCGACGGCCTGATGCAACCTTACCTGTCACGTCAGCTGGAAGAGCTGGGGCAGGTTGAGAAGGCTATCCTGCGTATCTCTCTGTTTGAGCTCAGCAAGCGTTCAGACGTTCCCTACAAAGTTGCGATTAATGAAGGGATTGAACTGGCTAAAGTGTTCGGCGCTGAAGACAGCCATAAGTTTGTCAACGGCGTGCTGGATAAAGCTGGCCCGTTCATCCGCCCAAACCGCAAATAATTCTCTAAGGCCGCTAATCACGGCCTGTTTTTTTACTCCCGGAATGCATTATGGCCTGTGGCGAATTTGAACTGATCGCGCGTTATTTTGACCGTGTGACCAGTTCCCGTCGTGATGTTGAAAAAGGCATCGGTGACGACTGCGCATTACTCAGCGTACCGGAAAAACAGACGCTGGCTATTAGCACTGACACACTGGTAGAAGGTGTGCATTTTCTGCGTGATATTCATCCCGCCGACCTCGGATACAAAGCGCTTGCCGTAAACCTGAGTGACCTGGCTGCCATGGGCGCCGATCCTGCATGGCTGACGCTGGCTCTGACGTTACCAGACATTAATGAAGACTGGCTGAAAGACTTTAGCGACAGCCTGTTTGAACTGCTCGATTACTACGATATGCAATTGATTGGCGGTGATACCACGCGCGGTCCCCTCAGTATGACGCTGGGCATTCACGGTCTGGTGCCGCAGGGCAGGGCATTGAAACGCAGTGGTGCACGCGTCGGTGACTGGATCTATGTGACCGGTACGCTGGGCGACAGCGCTGCGGGTCTTGAGCTGTTGCAGCATCATGTCAAGATTAACGATCCGGCTGCTCATGAAGTGTTGATCAAACGCCATCTGCGGCCGATGCCGCGCATCCTTCAGGGGCAGGCGCTGCGCGATCTGGCAAGTTCCGCGATCGACCTCTCCGATGGACTGATCTCCGATCTGGGCCATATTCTCAAAGCCAGCGACTGTGGGGCACGTCTGAATCTTGATGCACTACCGCTGTCGACCGTGCTGAAACAGCATTTTGAACCTCAGCAGGCGTTGCACTGGGCGCTGAGCGGCGGCGAAGATTATGAGCTGTGCTTTACCGTTCCTGAGATTAACCGTGGTGCGCTGGACGTGGCGCTGGGCTATCTGGGCGTGCCGTTTACCTGTATCGGACAGATTGCTCCGCAATCGGAAGGGCTAACGCTGTTGCAGGGTGATAAGCCGGTAGAGATGAACCTGAAAGGATTTGACCATTTTGGCTCGCGCTAAAGATGTGGCGAAAAGTCGCCTGAAGATGAGTAATCCGTGGCATCTGCTGGCGACCGGTTTTGGTAGTGGCCTGAGCCCGTGGATGCCAGGAACAGCAGGTTCACTGGCGGCCATCCCCTTCTGGTATCTGCTCAATTTACTGCCGCAGGATCTCTATTCCCTGGCGCTGTTGCTGGGTATCAGCATTGGCGTCTATCTTTGCCATCGCACGGCGAAGGATATGGGCGTACATGACCATGGCAGCATTGTCTGGGATGAGTTTATCGGGATGTGGATCACGCTGATGGCGATCCCGGTGAACAGCTGGCAGTGGGTACTGGCGGGCTTCCTGGTGTTTCGAGTGCTGGATATCTGGAAACCCTGGCCTATACGCTGGTTTGACCGCAACGTCCACGGCGGCATGGGCATAATGGTCGACGATATTATCGCCGGGGTTATCTCCGCCGGAATTTTGTTTGCCGGCGCGCACTACTGGCTGATGTGAATGTATCGGGTCGGGCATGCCGACCCCTACGAGCCGTTATCCGTTATTCGAATCCCACCACCGGATGCGGCTTATAAACACTTTCCAGTTCAATAATCTCTTCCTGACTTAACTCCACCTCTACCGCTTTCACCAGATCCTCCAGTTGTTCGCTGCGCGATGCGCCAATAATCGGTGCGGTGACCGCGGGTTTGCTCAGCAACCAGGCCAGAGCAACTTGCGCACGACTCACGCCTTTATCTTTGGCAATATTCTCCACGCGCTGGGCGATCTCACCGTCATTTTCCTCGCTCTGGCTATAGAGCGTCTGACCGTACTCATCGGAGACGGAACGGGCGGTCGTTTCGCCCCACGGGCGTGTCAGGCGGCCACGTGCCAGTGGGCTCCACGGCAGAACAGCAATGTTCTCTTTCAGGCACAGGGGGTGCATTTCCCGCTCTTCCTCTCGCTGGATCAGGTTGTACTGATCCTGCATGCTGACGAAGCGAGTCCAGCCGTGGCGATCGGCGGTACTCAGCGCCGTGGCAAACTGGCTGGCATGCATGGAGGAGGCCCCGATATAACGCGCTTTACCGGCCTTCACCACGTCGTGCAAGGCTTCCAGCGTCTCTTCCAGCGGCGTGTCGTAATCCCAGCGGTGGATTTGCAGCAGGTCGACGTACTCCATGCCCAGGCGTTGCAGACTGTCATCAATGGATTGCAGTATATTGGCACGCGACAGACCACCAGACAGGTTGCTCATTGGGAAATAGACCTTGGTGGCTACCACCACTTCGTCACGGCGGGCAAAATCTCGCAGTGCACGGCCCACGATCTCTTCGCTGCTGCCGTCAGAGTAGCTGTTGGCAGTGTCAAAAAAGTTGATTCCCGCATCCAGGGCCTGCTTAATCAGCGGGCGGCTGCTCTCTTCGGGTAGTGTCCAGGCGTGCTTGCCCCGATCGGGTTCACCATAGGTCATGCAGCCCAGGCAAAGGCGGGAAACGGTCAAATCCGTATTGGCTAACTGTAGGGTTTTCATATTGGCTCCTGCTATTTGTCCTGTGGTAATCATAGCAGGCAAAAAAAAGCTCCCGGTAAAAGGAGCATTTTGTATCACAGGGGGCGAGTTACTGTGCCAGCCAGGCGTCGATTTGCTGACGGATCCCGGCAGCGTCCAACAGGTAATCCGTGCGGACCTCGTCCTGAGTCCCCTGCGGAATAAATTCATCCGGCAGACCAATATTCAGCACCGGCACCAGCGTACGTTTTGCCATCAGTAATTCGTTGACGCCGCTACCAGCACCGCCTTTGATTGCGCCCTCTTCAAGAGTAATCAGTGCATCATGGCTGGCCGCCAGTTCGAGGATTAACGCGTCATCCAGCGGTTTTACAAAGCGCATATCCACCAGCGTGGCATCCAGGGCTTCCGCCGCTGCCGCCGCTTCTGGCAGTAATGTCCCGAAGTTGAGGATAGCCAGTGAGCTACCCTGACGCAGCTTACGAGCTTTGCCCAGAGGCAGAGCCGCCAGTGGTTCAATGGTTGCTCCCGTGCCGTTACCACGCGGGTAACGTACTGCGCTTGGACCGCTGTTGTGGTGATAGCCGGTGTAAAGCATCAGGCGACATTCGTTCTCGTCGCTTGGGGTCATGATGACCATATTGGGAATGCATCGCAGGAAGGCAATATCAAATGCCCCCTGGTGGGTCTGGCCATCGGCACCGACAATGCCGCCACGGTCGATAGCAAACAGCACGGGCAGCTTCTGGATGGCGACATCATGAATCAGCTGATCGTAGGCTCGCTGCAGGAAGGTGGAATAAATCGCCACCACCGGCTTGTAACCACCAATCGCCAGCCCGGCGGCAAAGGTTACCGCGTGCTGCTCGGCAATCGCCACGTCAAAATACTGCTGTGGATAGTCACGCGAGAAGCTGACCATACCGGAGCCTTCACGCATGGCAGGCGTTACCGCCATCAGTTTGCTGTCTTCAGCGGCGGTTTCACTCAGCCACTGGCCAAAAATTTTCGAATAGCTTGGCAGGCCTTCGGCACTTTTTGGTAGCAGGCCACTGGCCGGGTCGAATTTTGGTACGGCATGCCAGCTGATGGGATCTTTCTCTGCCGGAGCGTAGCCTTTGCCTTTTTTGGTCATCACATGCAGGAACTGCGGGCCTTTCAGGGCACGCATATTACGCAATGTATGCACCAAGGCCAGTACGTCGTGACCATCGACCGGGCCAATATAATTGAAGCCCAGCTCCTCAAATAACGTGCCTGGCACCACCATCCCTTTCAGGTGTTCTTCCGTGCGCTTGACCAGCTCTTTGATGGGTGGCAGACCGCCCAGCACCTTTTTGCCCCCTTCACGCAGGCGTGAATAGGTTTTCCCGGAGAGGATCTGCGCCAGGCGATTGTTTAACGCGCCGACGTTTTCTGAGATCGACATTTCGTTGTCGTTCAGTACCACCAGCAAATCAGCTTTGATATCGCCCGCATGGTTCATGGCTTCGAAAGCCATACCTGCGGTGATGGCACCGTCGCCGATAACACAGGCGGTACGGCGATCTTTACCTTCTTTACCTGCTGCCACCGCCATTCCCAGCCCGGCACTGATCGAGGTGGATGAGTGGCCGACATTGAGAACGTCGAACTCACTTTCATCGCGCCATGGGAACGGGTGCAGGCCATTTTTCTGGCGAATAGTACCGATACGGTCGCGTCGTCCGGTCAGGATCTTATGCGGGTAGGCCTGATGGCCCACATCCCACACCAGATGATCGAACGGCGTGTTATAGACATAATGCAGTGCCACAGTAAGTTCCACCACGCCAAGACCAGACGCAAAATGACCGCTGGAGCGGCTGACGCTGTCGAGCAGATACTGGCGCAGCTCGTCACAGAGTTTTGGCAGGCTCTCTTTCGGTAGCAAACGTAATTCTTGCACCGTGCTTGCCAGAGCAAGCGTCGGGTATTTTGCAGGTTCAAAACTCATCAGTGACTCATTTGAAGTTATTTATCGCGTTCAATTATAAAGCCTGCCAACGCCCGCAGTGGGGCCGTGTTGTAAGACTGTGCGGCAAGCGTTTCTAATGCGCTGAGGGACTCCTGATAGAGATCCCATGCTTTTGCCCGCGCACTGTCAAGTCCCATCAGTGCCGGGTAGGTGCTCTTACCTAATTGCTGATCGGCTCCCTGCCGTTTGCCGAGTACGGCAGTATCGCCAATAACATCGAGAATATCATCCTGCACCTGGAAGGCGAGGCCGATCGCATTAGCATAGCGATCAAGCGCGGGCAGTGCTGCACGCCCGGGTTCGCCAGCAGCCAGTGCACCCAGGCGAACGGCAGAGCGGATCAGCGCGCCCGTCTTATGGCGATGAATCTGCTCCAACTCCTGTAAATTGACCTGCTTGCCTTCGGCGGCGAGATCCAGCGCCTGGCCCCCGCACATGCCTGCCACACCACTGGCCTGAGCCAGCTCCGACAGCATAGCAATACGCGCTTCAGCCGCCACACCGGGCATCGGTGTATCGGCAAGGATAGAAAAGGCCAGAGTCTGTAACGCATCCCCTGCAAGAATGGCAGAATCTTCGCCAAACTTAATATGGCAGGTGGGCTGGCCACGTCGCAGACTGTCATCATCCATCGCGGGCAGGTCGTCGTGGATCAGGGAATACGCGTGAATACATTCAACGGCAGCGGCTGGCGCATCAAGCGCAGCATCGTCAGCATGTAGCATTTCACCCGTGGCATACACCAGGAATGGGCGCAACCGCTTACCCCCCAATAATGCACCATATTCCATGGCATTCACCAGAGGAGTACTCTGAAAGGGAAGTTGCGCAATAAATCGTTGCAGTGCGGCATTCACCCGCTGATAGTGCGCGGTGAGTAACACGTTGAAATCCATCAGTCATTTTCCGGCGTGAAAGGCGTCAGGTCGGCGTTCTTGTCATCGCTCAGTAAAATCTGTACGCGCTGTTCAGCCTGTTGCAGCGTCTGTTGCCCGGTACGGGCCAACTGTACGCCCCGCTCAAATTCATTCAGCGCATCTTCCAGCGGCAGGTTACCGCTTTCGAGGCGGGTGACAATCTGCTCAAGCTGTTGCAGTGAGGTTTCGAAACTGACGGGCTGTTCGGCTTTTTTCGGCATTTTGGGTCCTGACTTATCATTTTCATCAGTGAGCGCTCATGGTAGCTGACTCTAAATGATTAGCAAAATATCCCTGCATTTTTCGTGTTGCCGGGAAGGGGAATCAGGGCCGCAGATGAAGAAGCAGCCACTGTACAAAGATGATATACTACTGCGCCTGGATGCAAAGGGCGTAAGCCAATTTGCAAGACTCTGATTTTATCAGTTAAGTGCCCTCCTTTTCAGCACTTAATTACCTGACGAATACATGCCGCCATGAAGTTTATCATTAAGTTATTCCCTGAAATTACGATCAAAAGTCAGTCTGTACGCCTGCGCTTTATCAAAATCCTCACCGGTAACATCCGCAACGTTCTCAAACATTACGATGAAACCCTCGCCGTGGTTCGCCACTGGGACAACATTGAAGTCCGTGCCAAAGATGAAAACCAGCGAGCGGCGATTGTCGCTGAACTGACGCGCATCCCCGGCATTCATCATGTGCTGGCGGTGGAAGACCGTTCATACACCGATGTGCATCATATTTTTGAGCAGGTTCTGGAAATGAACCGCGAGCGCATTGAAGGCAAGACATTCAGCGTGCGTGTGAAACGCCGTGGAAAGCATGAGTTCAGCTCGCAAGATGTGGAACGCTACGTCGGCGGTGGTCTGAATCAGCATGTCGCAACGGCTCAGGTCCAGCTTAACCGGCCTGAAGTGACCGTGAATCTGGAAATTGAAGACGATCGCCTGATTCTGGTGACTGCTCGCTATGAAGGGATCGGTGGTTATCCAATCGGCACCCAGGAAGATGTGTTATCGCTGATTTCCGGTGGTTTTGACTCCGGCGTGTCCAGCTATATGCTGATGCGCCGTGGGTGTCGCGTGCATTATTGCTTCTTTAACCTCGGTGGCGCTGCCCATGAAATTGGTGTTCGCCAGGTGGCGCACTACCTGTGGAAGCGTTACGGCAGCTCGCACCGCGTGCGTTTTGTCGCGATTAACTTCGAGCCGGTGGTAGGCGAGATCCTCGAAAAAGTCGATGATGGTCAGATGGGCGTGGTGCTGAAACGTATGATGGTTCGTGCGGCATCGAAAGTCGCAGAGCGCTACGGTGTTCAGGCGCTGGTAACGGGTGAGGCCTTAGGTCAGGTATCCAGTCAGACGCTGACCAACCTGCGTCTGATCGATAACGCCAGCGATACGCTGATCCTGCGTCCGCTGATCTCACATGACAAAGAACACATCATCAAGATTGCTCGTGAAATCGGAACGGAAGATTTCGCCCGGACGATGCCGGAATATTGCGGTGTGATCTCTAAAAGCCCGACAGTGAAAGCCGTTAAAGCGAAGATCGAAGCTGAAGAGCAGAATTTTGACTTCAGTATTTTGGATCGTATGGTGGATGAAGCGACCAACGTCGATATTCGCCAGATCGCGGAGAAGGCAGAAGAAGAAGTGGTTGAAGTCGAAACTGTGGCTTCTTTCTCTGACAACGATGTGATTCTGGATATCCGCTCTAACGATGAGCAGGATGCACGACCGCTGGCGCTGGATGGCGTGGAAGTGAAACCGTTGCCGTTCTATAAACTGGGGACGCAGTTTGGCGACCTCGATCAGAGTAAAACCTGGTTGCTGTACTGTGAACGTGGCGTGATGAGCCGCTTGCAGGCACTCTACCTGCATGAGCAGGGCTTTAAAAACGTTAAAGTGTATCGTCCTTAAGTTTGTTCCATCCTGGCTTACTTGCCATTTCGCGTCCGGGCAGTGCTCGCCATCCTCACGTACTGATGTACGCTGCGGTGGCTGTGCGCTGGCCGGACGCGAACTGGCTGCGCCGCCGACGTCTGGTGTGTCCGGTCGCACACTTACAAAATATTAATCGCGGTAATCGTAAATCCCGGCAGCCAGCACCATCTGCTCTGCCACTTCCCGCGCTTTCTCTTTTCCTGCCACTAAATCGATCAGCTTCAGTGCAAAATCAATCGCGGTGCCTGGCCCCTGGCTGGTCAGCAGATTAACGCGCCTGTCCCACACCACGCGACGATCCATCCATTTCTCTTCCGGAATGGTCTCTTTCAGACCCGGATACCCCGTCATATTGCCGACGGGAAACAGATCGTGCGGTATCAGCACGGTGCCTGCGGCGGCGCAGATCGCGGCCACAATTCTTCCCGCCTGATTAAAATGACGTACGGTCTCTACCAGCAGTGGGCTATCGCGGAAGCATTCCGCGCCTTTCAAGCCACCGGGCAGCACAATGGCGGCATAGTCATCGTCGGCCACTTCCACCAGCGGTGCATCGGCCAGCAGTCTGACGCCGCGCGAACAGACGATTTCGCAGTTGCCATCGTCAGCGACGCTGGCAGTGACCACCTTGATCCCGGCACGCACCAGTAAATCTATGGTGGTGACGGCTTCGGTCTCTTCACTCCCAGGTGCCAGGCAAACCAGAACCGATGGATTCGCGGTCATAATCTTGTTCCTTTCGCTTAATAAATTCGTAAAGACGGCTATTTTCCGGGGTAGTGATCCCCTGTGCGCGCGCACGACGGATAACATAGCCATTGATGTAGTCAATTTCGGTGCGCCGTTGTGCGCGAATATCCTGCAACATAGACGATGTGTTACCCGCCGTACTGCGAATCACTTCCAGCACATAGTCGATCAACCACTCACGTGAGGTGTGCTGGCCTTCGCGCTCCATGACGGCGGCAACCTCATTGCTTAAGGCTTCGATCTCTGGGCGATGTTCGGCCAGTTCACCATTTGTGCAGTCGTAGAAGACAGTCAGTGGGTTGATCACACAGTTAACTGCCAGTTTTTGCCAGGCGGCGGAGGCAACGTTATTGTGCCAGGCAACGTCAGGCAATGCGCGATGTAGCACTTCTGCCAGTTCGCTCATGTCGGCTCCCGCAGTCGTGACGGGGCCAATATGGGTAATGCCGGAAGCAACATGCACGATGACAGTGCCATCGCGTCTGGCGGCATGGGTGGTGACACCTCGTAAAAGGGGTTGCGGCAGGCCTTTCAACTCGTCCAGCGTACCCATGCCGTTATGCAACAGCAGCACCGGACAGTGCGCGGGCAGGACAGACTGCATATTCTTTACCGATTCTGAAACCTGCCAGGCCTTTAGCGTGACAATCAGTAATTCGCTGTCAGCGAGAAAGGTGGGGTCATTAGCAATGAATGTTTTATTCGCTGTCTCGCCATTCAGGCCGACTACGTTCACCGAGCAATAAGGCTGCGGAACCCGCAACCAGCCCTGAACGTCATGTCCCTGTTGTTCAAGTGCAGCCAGCCAGATCTGCCCCAAAGCTCCGCATCCAAGTACGGTAATTTTCATTGTTCCTCCCCGCGTGCGGGTTGAGTTAACCGTCCTGCTCATTATTATAGCTTTCAGCGCCAGCGGTTTTATTTACCTGCTGCAAGCAGGTATTATGCCTGTCACTTTAGTATCAGGAGAATAGATCATGCCATCTTTCGATATCGTTTCTGAAATTGATATGCAGGAAGTGCGTAACGCAGTAGATACTGCTAACCGTGAAATCGCTACCCGTTTCGATTTTCGCGGTGTAGAAGCCAGCTTTGAGCTGATTGAGAAGAACGAATCCATCAAAGTATTAAGTGAGTCTGACTTCCAGGTGAAGCAGCTGGTGGATATTCTGCGTGAAAAGCTGTTGAAGCGCGGGATTGAAGGGGCTGCACTGGACGTTCCTGAGCAGATTGTACACAGCGGTAAGAGCTGGAGCGTCGAGGCCAAAATGAAAAAAGGCATCGAAAGCGACATCGCTAAGAAACTGGTTAAGCAGATCAAAGACAGCAAAATCAAAGTACAGACGCAGATCCAGGGTGATGAACTGCGCGTAACCGGTAAATCTCGTGACGATTTGCAGGGCGCGATGGCATTAGTGCGTAAAGCGGATTTGGGGCAGCCGTTCCAGTTCAAAAACTTCCGAGACTAGTGATCTGACCGGTCGGGAAAAACGATTATCCAGAGAGGTAGACCGGAAAAAGGGTCGACCACAACGGGTCTTTTTTACCTGATCATTGTCGATATAAGGGGCGGGCCTTCTCTTTCGGTCCGCCCGTTTGCGTATTATGCCGCGGTGGCAATCAGCTTTTCTATTTCGGCGCGGCTGGTCACCTTGCTGTCAATTTTCACGTAAGCACTGCGCTCTTCCGGCACGATAAACACTGCGGCCACGCCCGGCTGGGCTTTCAAACGTTGCTCCAGAACCTCTTTGTCTTCATGACTCGCTTCCAGAGTGATGCGCAGGCTGCTGACGTAAGGCGGCTCCTGCATACTCAGGCTGACCAGCAACCAGAAGACGGCTATCAACGCGCCAATCAGAAAGACGCTTTGTGCGTCAATGTGACCATACACCCAGCCGCCCATGCTGCCACCAATCGCCACACCGAGGAACTGGCTGGTGGAGTAAAGCCCCATCGCTGTCCCTCTGTAACCAGGAGGGGACTCTTTGCTTACCAGAGAAGGCAGAATCGCTTCCATCAGGTTAAAGCCGATGAAGAACAGCTGTACACCAATCACTAACGTCCAGAAATGATTACCGGCACCCCACAGCACCACCTCGGCTATCAGCATCAATACTACGCAGCCGACAAAGACGCGCTTCATACGGCGTTTGACTTCAGCATAGATAATGAACGGTAGCACACTGGCAAAGGCGATCAGCATGGTGACCAGATATACTTTCCAGTGCTCGGCAGGAGGAAGCCCTGCTTGCTCAAATTGCCCGGGTAGAGCAACGAAGCTCGACATCAGCAGAACGTGCAGGCACAGAATACCGATATTCAGCTTCACCAGGCGGCTGTTGGTCAATACATCACGGATGCTGCCCTTAACGATGCCGGACTCACGATTAAGCATGTGGTTTGACGTCGATGGCACCACCAGAAGGGTGATAACGATCCCAGCGCTAGCCAGCAATGCAATCATCCAGAACAATGCGTGCAGGCCAAAAGCGTGAGTAATCACTGGGCCGAGTACCATCGCAATGGCAAAGGTAACGCCGAAGCTGATACCGATAAACGCCATCGCTTTGGTGCGGTTCTGTTCACGCGTCAGGTCCGACAGCAGAGCCATTACCGCAGCAGCAATGGCGCCGGAGCCCTGTAAGGCACGCCCGAGGATAACCCCCCAGATTGACGTAGTCATGGCAGCGATCACGCTACCCAAAACAAAAATCAATAACCCACCCACAATCAGCGGTTTACGGCCAATGCGGTCAGATAGAAGTCCAAAGGGAATTTGAAATATAGCCTGTGCTAAACCGTAGATGCCAATGGCGAATCCAATTAATGCCTCACTGGCTCCCTGTAATGCCATGCCATAAGTGGTAAGAACGGGTAATACCATAAACATTCCCAGCATCCGCAGGGAAAAAACCGTCCCCAAACCCCAGGTCGCGCGCAGCTCGATCGGAGTCATTTTATTATCGTTCATTACTACCTCAGTCTGTCGTATGCACATAGTTTATGTGTGAGGGGAGGGCGGGTAAAACATTACTTTTTATTCAGTCGTAACAAAAAGAAAGGGCGCGAAATCGCGCCCTTAGTAGTGATGTGCTTACTGTTACCTGATGTACGTCAGCAGGTCTTTGGAGGCGGGGGTCATGAAGTCGACAGACATCATCACGCTTAACGCGGTGATGGCAACAATCGAGAACACAAACAGCTTACGCGCCCAGACACGATCGTTCTGAGTTTTGTAACCTGACAGTGCCATACCCAGCCACCAGACGCTGACCGCAGCTGCCACAACCAGGTATTTATACCCGGCATAGCCCACCAGCGTCAGCATCAGTGTGGCAACCATAAACGCGATGATATACAGCGTGATATGGTTCTTCGCCACAGAGATACCTTTCACCACCGGCAGAACCGGGATATTGGCCGCCTGATAATCTTTAAAGCGGAAGATAGCAATCGCATAAGAATGCGGCATCTGCCACAGGCTAAAGATAGCCAGCAGAATCAATGCACCAGCATCAAACTGGTTGGTGACGGCGCAGTAGCCAATCACTGGAGGCGCAGCTCCGGAAAGACTGCCAATCAGAGTGCCGTATACGGAGTTGCGCTTCATGTACAGGCTGTAAACGCCGACATAAACCACAAAACCCATCACCGCCAGCCACATGGCCAACGGATTTGCTCCGAAATACAGCATTGCGAAGCCAGCAATACCCAAAACGGTTGCATAAACCAGGCTTAATTTCGGAGAGATAAGGCCTTTAACCAGCACCCGATTCTTGGTTCTCTCCATTTTTTTGTCGATATCACGGTCGATAAAGTTGTTATAAACACAACCTGATGCAACCACCAGCGAGACGCCGACTAAGGTGAAGAGAAACAGGGAATAGTCAATGCTGCCTTTAGAAGCCAGCAGAAACCCCCCGATGACAGAAATTAAATTTCCGAAAATAATTCCTGGTTTTGTTACTTGCAGGTATTGCTTAATCATCACAGTAGCTCTGTTAGTGGCTCATCATGTTGTAGTTGAGGTTCCACATAATCCATAGCGAGCCGACAACAACAATCAGGATGATAAGTGCTGCAAACACGATAGCAATCAGGTTCCAGCCGCCCTCAGACTTGCTGTCCAGGTGGAGGAAATAGACCAGGTGCACCAGCACCTGGACTACCGCACACACCAGAACAACGGCGAGGATGGTCGCTTTAGAAGCGCCGCCGTCCATGACCATCCAGAATGGGATACCCGTCAGAATGATCGACAGGATAAAGCCGATCATATAAGACTTCACGCTACCATGAGAAGCGCCATGCTCAGTTGCTGAATGGCTCATTACATAACCCCCATCAGGTAAACAATGGTGAATACGCAGATCCACACCACATCCAGGAAGTGCCAGAACAAGCTCAGACACATAATACGGGTGCGGTTGCTATCAGTCAGACCACGTTTAGCAATCTGATACATCAACACCAGCATCCAGATCAGGCCTGAAGTCACGTGCAGACCGTGGGTGCCCACCAGCGTGAAGAACGCGGAGAGGAAGCCACTACGATCCGGACCGAAGCCTTCTTTAATCAGGTGATGGAATTCATAGATTTCCATACCGATGAAGCCCAGACCAAACAGGAAGGTCATCGCAAGCCAGCCGATAACTGCACCTTTCTGCTTGTTGTTCATGTTGATAACAGCCATACCATAGGTAATGGAGCTCAACAGAAGCAGGGCGGTTTCCACCAGGACGAAGGGCAGTTCAAAGATGTCTTTGCCTGCCGGACCGCCCGCAGTGTTATTAACCATCACACCATACGTCGCAAACAGCGTTGCGAAGATGATGCAGTCACTCATCAGGTAGATCCAGAAGCCGAAGACTTTGTTGGCGCCTGTATCGTGGTGATGATGCCCATGCTCCGCATGGGCGTCGTGGTGTTTAGTCACAGTTTCAGTCGACATTTTTCAGACCTGCTTTGCTAATTTCGTCAAAGTGCTGATTTTCGATTTTCTGAACTTCAGCAACAGGAACGTAGTAATCCACGTCTTCGTCAAAGCTCTTGACGATCCAGGACACGATCATGCCCAGGAATGACAGGCCTACCAGCCACCAGATGTGCCAGATTGCTGCAAAACCAAAGACCGCACAGAAGAAACCAATGACGACACCAGCACCGCTGTTTTTCGGCATATGAATTTCTTCATAGTGAGCCGGCTGCTTATAGGCTTCGCCTTTTTCCTTCATTTCCCAGAACGCATCACGCTCGTGAATTTCAGGAACAACAGCAAAGTTATAGAACGGTGGTGGTGAAGAGGTTGCCCACTCCAGAGTACGTCCGCCCCACGGGTCACCGGTCACATCACGCAGCTGCTCACGGTCACGGACCGAAACATAGAACTGAGTGATCTGGCAAATAACACCACAAGCAATCAGACCAGCACCACATGCGGCAATAACCAACATTGAGTGGAACTGAGGATCGATGTCCTGGCTAATACGACGGGTCATGCCCATGAAGCCCAGCACGTACAGCGGCATAAAGGCAACGAAGAAGCCAATAATCCAGAACCAGAACGCGCGGATACCCCAGGTTTCATTCAGTTTGAAGCCGAATGCTTTCGGGAACCAGTAAGTCACACCAGCAAAGCAACCGAACACCACACCACCGATAATCACGTTATGGAAGTGGGCAATCAGGAACAGACTGTTGTGCAGCACGAAGTCTGCACCTGGCACGGCCAGCAGTACCCCGGTCATACCACCTACAGAGAAGGTGACCAGGAAGCCAACGGTCCACAGCATACAGGAGTGCATTTCAATGCGGCCCTGGTACATGGTGAACAGCCAGTTGAAGATTTTAACACCGGTCGGAATGGCGATGATCATCGTCATAATACCGAAGAAGGCGTTAACGTTGGCACCTGCACCCATGGTGAAGAAGTGGTGCAGCCACACGATAAAGGACAGGATGGTAATAACTACCGTAGCCCAAACCAGTGAGGTATAGCCAAACAGACGTTTTTTCGAGAAGGTAGCAACAACTTCCGAGAACACACCGAAGACCGGCAGCACAAGGATGTAAACTTCCGGATGACCCCAAACCCAAATCAGGTTGACGTACATCATCATGTTGCCGCCCATATCATTGGTAAAGAAATGGAAACCAAGATAACGGTCAAGGGTCAGCAGAGCCAGGGTCACGGTCAGAACCGGGAACGCGGCGATGATCAGCACGTTGGTGCACAGGGAAGCCCAGGTGAACACCGGCATTTTAAACATGGTCATGCCAGGTGCACGCATCTTCATGATGGTCACGAAGAAGTTGATACCTGTCAGGGTCGTACCGATACCGGAAAGCTGTAGACTCCATATCCAGTAGTCAACACCGACCCCCGGACTGTATTCCGCCCCCGAAAGTGGTGGGTATGCCAGCCAGCCGGTCTGTGCGAATTCGCCCACACCCAGTGACAGGTTAACCAGAACCACACCAACCATGGTGAACCAGAAGCTCAGGTTGTTGAGGAACGGGAAGGCCACATCGCGTGCGCCGATCTGTAATGGAACAGCAATGTTCATCAGACCAACAACAAACGGCATCGCTACGAAGAAGATCATGATCACGCCGTGGGCGGTGAAAATCTGATCGTAGTGGTGTGGTGGCAAAATGCCGGCTTCACCCGCGGAGGCAAGCACCTGCTGAGTACGCATCATTACCGCATCGGCAAAGCCACGTAGCAACATGACAAATGCCAGAATGATGTACATGATACCGAGTTTTTTGTGGTCAACTGAGGTCAGCCACTCGGTCCACAGATATTTCCACTTACCGAAGTAAGTCAGTGCGGCGACCAGCGCCAGACCGCCAAGAATAATGGCGGCAACCGTAACCATGATAATCGGTTCATGATACGGCACTGCATCCAGTGTTAATTTTCCAAGCATCGTATTATTCCTCGGCTCCCGCGTGAGCGGCATTGCTCATATCCATGCCTTCATGGCCTTCGCCGTGGGACATGTCCATGCTTCCACCGTGGTTCATCTTGAACTGACCGATAATGTCTTTAAACAGTCCAGGTTTCACACTTGAGAAGAATTCAACCGGGTGATTTTCGCTAGGCGCAGCCAGCTTATTAAAATCATCCATTGTCATGAGGGTGTCTGGTGACTGTTTTGCTTTAGCAACCCACTGCTCGAAAGACGCTTCGTCAGGAGTAGCAATCGCTTTAAACTTCATACCAGAGAAACCACGACCACTGAAGTTCGAGGAAATACCGTCAAAGGTGCCGGCTTCATTAGCAATCAAGTTCAATCTTGTCTGCATGCCCGCCATAGCGTAAATCTGGCTACCGAGGGTAGGGATGAAGAAGGAGTTCATGACGGTGTTCGAGGTAATCTTGAAGCTCACAGGGCGGTTAGCCGGGAAAGCAATCTGATTAACGGTGGCAATACCCTGTTCCGGGTAAATGAACATCCATTTCCAGTCAAGAGAGACAACTTCGATCACGACAGGTTTCGCGTCAGATGCCAGTGGCTTGCTTGGTTCCAGTGCATGGGTTGATTTCCACGTCAGAATGCCAAGGAAGACAATGATCAAGATCGGCACAGTCCATACTACGGCTTCCACTTTGTTCGAGTGGGACCAGTTTGGGCTGTACTTCGCATTGGTGTTAGATGCCCGATATTTCCAGGCGAACACCACGGCCATCAAGACTGCGGGGATCACGACGATCATCATCAGGCCGAAGGCCGTCAAAATCAGCGAACGTTGCTCCATTGCAATCTGTCCTTTGGGATTTAATAACGCACTATCACAACCACTTAACAAAATCATGCTTGCGATTAATGACAAAATCCCCAAACTTTTATTGTATTTCCTGAGTCTCATTTAACGACCTCAATGACAAGGGCTCTATTGTCGTTTAAGTGTGGCGGCATTTTACGGGAAGGTTTCAGTACTGTAAACCTGCAACAGGTTGTGTCAGCGGGGTGTTGACACCTTTTGCAAAGACTGTCACATATGTTGCCGTAAGTGACAAAATATGAATGCTGGCAAAGGGTTGGCATCAATATAACAAAATCCAATAGAAAAAACCGTACAAAAATTGTATCTGCTATAACCAGGCATTTAATGCACCATTTATTTAACATCTCATTATCAATTGTGTGATATTGATTAACTAAATTTAATTACGCACCGGGTTTTAATACCTGAAAATGAGGGGGAAGATTCGTCAGGATTTTTTTTAAACGACTTAATAAAGGATAAAAATAATATTTCTCGTCAAGCCATCAACTTTTCTGATGTGTTACCTGCGTGCCGCACTCCCTGTGCGGCAAAAGTCACTCGAATTGTTAACCCATTGTTGGTTAAATAATTTTCTTAACATTTCTCGAATGCAAAGACATTATCGCTGATTTACGATGTTTGCATGGGATTTCCGCAGCGCCAGGAAGTCCAGCAGTGTTCCCGTCACAATCCCGCCCAGTACCAGCAGAATACCTGCTTCAAACAGACGGGTACTCAACTCGGGGTAGGAGAACCAGTCCAGCGCATCCATCGCCAGCACCAGCAGCCAGACAGCCAGCAGTGCACAGCCAGCAATCAGTCCGCGCACTGCCCAGCGATAGCCGGAGCGATAGGCGGTTCGCGGCAGAAAGTCAGGATGAGTTTGTGCATATTCCAGCGTCGAACGGCATCCGAGCAGTAATAGCAGTCCGGGCAGTGCTGCCACCACAGAGAAGGCATAAAACGTCGGCCAGCCCCAGGACTCAACAAACCATCCCGCCACAGGTCCCACATAGACGCGACCCACCGCTGAGAGCGCAGAGAGCAGGGCAAATTGAGTCGCCGAAAACGAACGGTTACACAACGTCATCAATAGCGCCACGAAGGCAGCAGTACCCATCCCACCGCACAGATTTTCCACGGTCACTGCGGCTGCCATGCTGTAAAGGTGCTTGTCAGTGACTGACAGGATCCAGTAACCCAGATTGGACACCGCTTGTAAAATACCGAACAGCATCAGGGCGCGAAACAGGTTAAGACGTTGCATCAGCACACCGCCTGCCAGTGCACCGATGATGGTGGCGACCAGGCCGAGTGTTTTGTTGACCAATCCAACATCACCTGCATCAAATCCGACGCCACGGATCAAAAAAATGGTGGTCAGGCTGGCAGCAAAAGCATCGCCCAGCTTATAAAGGACAATCAGTGACAGAATCAGCCAGGCATTATTGCGGTTGAAGAAATCGCGCAGTGGGGCAATAACGGCTTCTTCCAGTGTCTGTGGGCGATCAACGGTAGCATCTGGCTCTTTAGCCAGTAAGGTGGCTATCACACCCGGCAGCATCATTGCGGCCATCAGCCACCAGATCGCCTGCCAGCCGAGAAAACGATCTGCCAGCCACAGTGCCAGCCCGCCGGAGACCAGCATTGCCAGCCGATAGCCCAGTACGCTAATTGCCGCACCGCTACCGCGCTCAGTGGCGGACAGCACATCCGTCTTCCAGGCATCAAACACAATATCCTGAGAGGCCGAACAAAATGCGACCAGCACCGCCAGCGCTGCCAGCAGAGTCAAATCGCGTGAAGGTTGCATAAAGCCCATCAGTGCGATCCCGACGATCAGCAACAACTGAGTGACTAACAACCAGCCACGTCTGCGCCCAAGAAATGGCGGCGTGTAACGGTCCATCAGCGGTGACCAGAGGAACTTAAAGACGTAAGCCTGTCCGACGAGGGAAAAGAATCCGATGGTTTTAATATCGATATTCTCAACGGCCATCCACGCCTGAAGCGTACCCGATGTGAGCGCGAGCGGCAGACCAGAAGCGAAGCCGAGGAATAAAAGAAGGGCAGAGTTGCGTCGGGTAAAGATGTGCAGATAGTGGTTAGGCATACGGACCTTACATCAGGCCCGGCGTCCTGCCGGGCCAGAGGGATTAACGCGCGTTTTGCTTGATGAAGTCGTTAACGCTGGTGTCCTGCGCCATATCGGCAATCACGTCACCGAGGGTGCTGTTGACGACATTCGTGATTTTCTGATTATTCGCGGCGAACGCACCTTCAACACTGCTGGTCTGGCGGTAGTTTTTCACCTGCTTACTGCCATTTTTAGCCGTAGCGATGATAGAAATATCCGCTTTAGTGGTGATGCTGTAACGCACATTACCCTGGGTAACGTCAGCGTACAGGCCATTCACCACGATTTGCAGATCAACAGCGCCGCTTGGGCCGACCATATAACCGCGTGCGGTCATCTGCTTCTCCAGTGTTTCCTGTAACAGGAAACGCAGATCGCGAGACGGGGTCAGGGTGATCAGCTGGCCGTCGCGGTTAACTTTCGCCAGCGCCTGATCGCTACGCTGATCGGCACCCGTGATGCTGATAGTGATGCCCATCAGGCTTGGATCACGCTGTGGCAGCTGAATTTTTGGTGAAATGTCGAGCGTATTGCTGCTCCCTGCGCAGCCAGCCAGAATTAACACGGCCAGCAGAGGGAAAAATAATTTTTTTAACATGCTTATTTTCTCGATTACGTGAGTAGTATTGCTGACAAAACTGCGGTCATCATATCATTGCCTGTCGGCAGGGGAAGCCCCGATCGAGCGTAAATTCATCGCGTTGCGGAATTTTCAGACTTAATGAGACTCAGGCATTCGACCTCGTGATAGGCGATGTGTTGCATGGCGGTGATTGAAAAGTAAATGCCATCAGGAAAAAAACGCTAAAGTGCGTCGGTTTTACACAAAAACCGACTACGATTTAAAGGGATGGGGCGCAGTTCTCTGCATCAAAGGAGTCCAGGTATGATCCGTGAACAAATAGAAGAAAAGTTACGAACGGCGTTTTCTCCTGTGCATCTTGAGGTGCATGATGAAAGCTATCGCCATAATGTGCCTGCGGGCGCTGAGAGTCACTTCAAGGTGGTGATTGTCAGTGACAGCTTTAACGATCAGCGTTTTCTAACCCGCCACCGGGCTATTTACGGGGTGCTGGCGGATGAGCTGGCCGGCAGTGTGCACGCACTGGCACTTCACAGTTATACCTTGAAAGAGTGGGAGGGTTTACAAGATACCGTTCCATCCTCACCTAACTGCCGTGGTGCCGGTACGCTGGCCTGACCCGACGCAAAAAACTGAAAACGGCCTGTTGGCCGTTTTTTCATTTATAGAGCCAGAAAAATGTGGCAGTCAGCAAATTCTTGCGATTTGGCAGCAAAAATGTAAAAAGTAGCGGGGTCCGGGCGAGAGTGTAGCCTCGACTCATTAAGACGTTGCCGCTATAATGCTGCGTCTATTTTTTTCCGGAATGTCTTCGGGATGCTTCTGTGAAACAGGGAATGTGGTTCTGACATCAGAAGCCGTCCCGGTTCTTAGATACACCCTGGTCATCCAGTGGTGTTTGTCTGAAGTTGACCGAGCACGTGATTTTTTGAGGTAATAAGATGCAAGTTTCAGTAGAAACAACTCAGGGCCTGGGCCGTCGCGTAACGATTACCGTAGATAAAGATGTGATCGAAAACGCGGTGAAAAGTGAGCTGGTCAGCGTAGCTAAGAAAGTGCGCATCGACGGTTTCCGCAAAGGAAAAGTACCGATGACTGTTGTTGAACAGCGTTACGGTGCTTCTGTTCGCCAGGACGTCCTGGGCGATCTGATGCAGCGCGGCTTTGTCGATGCGATCATCAAAGAAAAAATTAATCCGGCTGGCGCACCGCAGTACGTACCAGGCGAATACAAAACCGGTGAAGACTTCACATTCTCAGCTGAATTTGAAGTGTACCCGGAAGTTGAGCTGAAGGGTCTGGAAGCAATCGAAGTTGAAAAACCGGTTGTTGAAGTGACTGATGCTGACGTTGATACCATGCTGGACACTCTGCGCAAGCAGCAGGCCACCTGGAAAGAAACCGACGCTGCAGCGACTGCTGAAGATCGTGCAACCATCGATTTCTCCGGTTCTGTAGATGGTGAAGAGTTCGAAGGCGGCAAAGCGTCTGACTTCGTATTGGCAATGGGCCAGGGTCGTATGATCCCTGGTTTCGAAGAAGGTGTTGTTGGCCACAAAGCGGGCGAGACCTTTACTATCGACGTTAACTTCCCGGACGATTACCACGCTGAGAACCTGAAAGGTAAAGCAGCGAAGTTTGAAATCGTACTGAAGAAAGTTGAAGAGCGCGAGCTGCCAGAGTTCACTGAAGAGTTCATCAAGCGTTTCGGCGTTGAAGATGGTTCTGTCGCGGGTCTGCGTGCAGAAGTGCGCAAGAACATGCAGCGTGAGCTGAAAGGTGCCGTGCGTAACCGCGTGAAATCTCAGGCAATCGACGGTCTGGTGAAAGCCAATGACATCGATGTTCCTGCTGCTTTGATTGACGGTGAGATTGACGTGCTGAAGCGTCAGGCTGCACAGCGCTTTGGTGGTAACGAAAAGCAAGCTCTGGAGCTGCCTCGTGAACTGTTCGAAGAGCAGGCTAAACGCCGCGTAGTTGTCGGTCTGCTGTTGGGCGAAGTGATTCGTACTCACGAGCTGAAAGCTGACGAAGACCGTGTTAAAGCGCTGATCGAAGAGATGGCTTCTGCATACGAAGATCCAACAGAAGTGATCGAGTTCTACAGCAAAAATAACGAGCTGATGAACAACATGCGTAACGTTGCGCTGGAAGAGCAGGCTGTTGAAGCCGTGCTGGAAAAAGCGAAAGTGACTGAAAAAGCCACTAACTTCCAGGAACTGATGAACCAGACTGCTACGGCCTGATTCTGAACTCTGTTAGTTGACGTTAAGCCCGCTGCCTTCTGGCAGCGGGCTTTTGTCGTTTATGGGGTAAAATCCCACTGCTTTTATAGGCTATTTGCGCATTTAATCTGCAAATTATCGACTAAGCTACTTTTCCTGGTTAGCAGTTGATAAAAACGTTGTTATGCTTGAAACAGCAGGGGATCATCCCCAAATTGGTACAACGAAGTCATCAGGCCCGATAACTGTCCGGACGGCATCGGGTGTAAGGCCTGGAATCATAGTGTTCCTGATCGCTCTCAAGTAGAATCGCTACAGAGTGTTGCCAAATGAAATTTATCCAGGAGACGATAATGTCATACAGCGGCGAACGTGAACTAACTGCACCTCATATGGCTCTGGTGCCAATGGTGGTCGAACAAACCTCTCGTGGAGAGCGTTCTTACGACATCTACTCGCGCCTGCTGAAAGAGCGCATTATTTTTCTGACCGGCCAGGTCGAAGACCACATGGCCAACCTGATCGTTGCGCAGATGCTGTTTCTGGAAGCGGAGAATCCAGAAAAGGATATCCACCTGTACATTAACTCTCCTGGTGGCGTCATCACCGCAGGGATGTCAATTTATGACACCATGCAGTTTATCAAACCTGACGTTAGCACCATCTGTATGGGCCAGGCCTGTTCGATGGGCGCTTTCCTGCTGACCGCGGGAGCGAAAGGCAAGCGTTACTGCCTGCCGAATTCACGCGTGATGATTCACCAACCGCTGGGCGGTTTCCAGGGGCAGGCGTCAGATATTGACATCCATGCCCGTGAAATCATCAAGACTAAGCAGATGATGAACGAACTGATGGCAAAACATACCGGGCAGACGATCGAAACCATTGAGCGCGATACCAACCGCGACCGTTTCTTGTCGGCCAGCGAATCCGTAGAGTACGGCTTAGTGGATTCTGTGCTGTCCCAGCGTAACTGATTAAACATGTTGTGACATGGTGCCGTTGCCTCCGCGGATAGCTCTGGTGGCGGCCGCGTAACTAACCCCTGGTGGGAAGGTGAGTGTGACAATGAGGGGGAAGTAAATGACTGATAAACGCAAAGACGGTTCAGGTAAACTGCTGTACTGCTCTTTTTGCGGCAAAAGCCAGCATGAAGTGCGCAAGCTGATCGCCGGCCCGTCTGTGTATGTCTGCGATGAATGTGTTGATTTGTGCAATGACATCATTCGCGAAGAGATCAAAGAAGTTGCGCCACACCGTGAGCGTAGCTCACTGCCCACGCCGCACGAAATCCGCCACCACCTCGATGACTACGTTATCGGCCAGGAGCGGGCGAAGAAGGTGCTGGCAGTGGCGGTGTATAACCACTACAAGCGCCTGCGCAACGGCGACACCAGCAACGGTATTGAGCTGGGGAAAAGTAACATTCTGCTGATTGGCCCGACCGGTAGCGGTAAAACCCTGCTGGCCGAAACGCTGGCCCGCCTGCTGGACGTCCCGTTCACCATGGCCGATGCCACCACGCTGACCGAAGCCGGTTACGTGGGCGAGGATGTGGAAAACATCATTCAGAAGCTGCTGCAGAAGTGTGACTACGACGTGCAGAAAGCGCAGCGCGGGATTGTCTACATCGATGAGATCGACAAGATTTCACGCAAGTCAGACAACCCGTCTATCACCCGAGATGTCTCCGGTGAAGGCGTGCAGCAGGCGCTGCTGAAGCTGATCGAAGGCACGGTGGCGGCAGTTCCTCCGCAGGGCGGGCGCAAGCATCCGCAGCAGGAGTTTTTGCAGGTGGATACCTCGAAAATTCTGTTTATCTGCGGCGGTGCGTTTGCCGGCCTGGATAAAGTGGTGTCACAGCGCGTGGATACCGGCACCGGTATCGGTTTTGGCGCATCGGTGAAGGGCAAGTCTGAGAAAGCGACAGAAGGCGAGCTGCTGGCACAGGTGGAGCCGGAAGATCTGATCAAGTTTGGTCTGATCCCGGAGTTCATCGGCCGTCTGCCGGTGGTGGCGACGCTGACGGAGCTGAGTGAAGATGCGTTAATTCAGATCCTGCGTGAGCCGAAAAATGCGCTGACCAAGCAGTATCAGGCGCTGTTCAATCTGGAAGGCGTGGAGCTGGAGTTCCGTGAGGAAGCATTGACGGCGATTGCCAAAAAGGCAATGTCACGCAAAACGGGTGCCCGCGGGCTGCGTTCTATCGTGGAAGGCGCACTGCTGAACACCATGTACGACCTGCCGTCGATGGATGACGTCGAGAAAGTGGTGATCGATGAATCGGTCATTGGTGGTGAGAGCGAGCCGATGCTGATTTATGGCAAGCCCGAAGCACAGCAGGCGTCTGGCGAATAAATAACCAAATCATTCCAGTCAGTTATCGAAAAGGGGGAAAATGTTCCCCCTTTTACTTTTCTCGTTACCCCAACATTGAATCTATTCCGTTCATCCCCATATACTCAGATACCTGTGGGTCAAACTGCACTTTTTCTGGATGATGCGGTTCCCCTTACCCTGGCGGAAATTAAACTAAGAGAGAGCTCTATGAATCCTGAGCGTTCTGAACGCATTGAAATCCCTGTGTTACCGTTGCGTGACGTAGTGGTTTATCCGCACATGGTCATTCCGTTGTTTGTTGGTCGTGAAAAATCAATTCGCTGCCTTGAAGCCGCCATGGATCATGACAAAAAGATCATGCTGGTCGCTCAGAAAGAAGCTTCAACGGATGAACCTGGCATCAACGATCTCTTCTCAGTCGGGACTGTTGCCTCTATTTTGCAAATGCTGAAACTCCCCGACGGCACCGTTAAAGTGCTGGTTGAAGGTTTACAGCGTGCACACATCACCACCTTATCCGATAACGGCGACCACTTTACTGCCCAGGCAGAGTACCTGGAGTCGCCTGAAATTGAAGAGCGTGAGCAGGAAGTGCTGGTGCGTACGGCGATCAATCAGTTTGAAGGCTATATCAAGCTGAACAAAAAGATCCCCCCAGAAGTCCTGACCTCACTGAACAACATCGATGATGCTGCCCGTCTGGCCGATACTGTTGCTGCCCATATGCCGCTGAAACTGGCTGATAAACAGTCTGTTCTGGAAATGTCAGATATCAACGAGCGTCTGGAATACCTGATGGCGATGATGGAGTCGGAGATTGACCTGTTACAGGTTGAGAAACGCATCCGTAATCGTGTCAAAAAGCAGATGGAAAAAAGCCAGCGTGAGTACTATCTGAATGAGCAGATGAAGGCCATTCAGAAAGAACTGGGCGAAATGGACGATGCGCCGGATGAAAACGAAGCGCTGAAACGCAAAATCGATGCGGCAAAAATGCCGAAAGAAGCGCGTGATAAAACGGAAGCTGAGCTGCAGAAGCTGAAAATGATGTCGCCGATGTCTGCCGAAGCCACCGTTGTACGTGGTTATATTGACTGGATGGTTCAGGTGCCATGGAATGCACGTAGCAAGGTGAAGAAAGATCTGCTGAAGGCGCAAGAAACGCTGGATATGGACCACTTCGGCCTTGAGCGCGTCAAAGACCGCATCCTGGAATATTTGGCAGTACAGAGCCGCGTCAGCAAAATCAAAGGCCCAATCCTGTGCCTGGTAGGGCCTCCTGGCGTGGGTAAAACCTCGCTGGGGCAGTCCATCGCCAAAGCCACTGGCCGTAAATATGTGCGTATGGCATTGGGTGGGGTACGTGATGAAGCAGAAATCCGTGGTCACCGTCGTACCTATATCGGTTCCATGCCGGGCAAACTGATCCAGAAGATGGCAAAAGTTGGCGTTAAAAACCCACTTTTCCTGCTGGATGAAATTGACAAAATGTCTTCGGATATGCGCGGTGATCCGGCATCTGCTCTGTTAGAAGTACTTGATCCAGAACAGAATATTGCCTTTAACGATCACTATCTGGAAGTAGATTACGATCTCTCCGATGTGATGTTTGTCGCAACGTCTAACTCGATGAACATTCCAGCCCCCTTGCTGGACCGTATGGAAGTGATTCGCCTGTCGGGTTACACCGAAGATGAAAAACTCAATATCGCCAAACAGCACCTGCTGTCGAAGCAGATTGAGCGTAATGCACTGAAGAAAAATGAACTGACCGTGGACGATAGCGCCATTGTTGGCATTATTCGCTATTACACTCGTGAAGCGGGCGTGCGTAGCCTTGAACGCGAATTGTCCAAGCTGTGCCGCAAAGCCGTCAAAACGCTGCTGATGGACAAATCCATTAAACACATCGAAATTAACGGCGATAACCTCAAAGATTATCTCGGCGTGCAGCGCTTCGATTATGGCCGTGCCGATAGCGAAAACCGCGTAGGCCAGGTGACTGGTCTGGCATGGACGGAAGTTGGGGGCGATCTGCTGACCATTGAAACCGCCTGTGTGCCGGGTAAAGGCAAGCTGACCTATACGGGGTCACTGGGCGAAGTGATGCAGGAATCCATCCAGGCGGCGCTGACGGTGGTGCGTGCTCGTGCAGAGAAACTGGGCATCAACGCTGACTTCTATGAGAAGCGTGATATCCACGTTCACGTGCCTGAAGGGGCAACGCCGAAAGATGGTCCAAGTGCCGGTATTGCAATGTGCACCGCGCTGGTTTCGTGTCTGACCGGTAACCCGGTGCGTGCAGACGTGGCGATGACGGGCGAAATTACGCTGCGTGGTCAGGTTCTGCCGATTGGTGGTTTGAAAGAAAAACTGCTTGCCGCACACCGTGGTGGCATCAAGACGGTCTTAATCCCGGACGAGAACAAGCGCGATCTGGAAGAAATTCCGGATAACGTGATTGCCGACCTGGACATTCATCCGGTGAAACGCATTGAAGAAGTATTAGCCCTGGCCCTGCAAAATGCCCCGTATGGCATGCAGGTTGTTACGGCAAAATAGTGATTTAAGGCAAACTCACTGTAAAACTAAGGCTGGTAAGTGAATTGGTGCTTGCCAGCTTTTTTTTGTGCCGCTAAGTTAGGATGCTGTTAAGCCAGTGACGGCAAAGGTTGCGGGTTGCTGAGGCTCAACAAGCTCGGGCTAAACAGCCATAACAAATCACGCACGTACGTGTCCGGCAGAAAGCCTGTTCACGGTGTAAAAATAAAAGAGGGGATGAGTGAGTGAATAAGTCACAGTTGATCGACAAAATTGCTGCAAACGCCGATATTTCTAAAGCTGCAGCGGGACGTGTATTAGATGCTTTTATCGGTTCAGTTACTGAATCTCTGCAGGCTGGCGATGAAGTTGCGCTGGTCGGCTTCGGTACTTTCTCCGTGCGTGAACGCGCCGAGCGTACCGGCCGTAACCCGCAAACCGGCAAAGAAATTACTATCGCAGCGGGTAAAGTACCTGGCTTCCGTGCCGGTAAAGCGCTGAAAGACTCTGTAAATTAAGTGCATTAAGCCGCCGCAGGAGCAGATTTCTTCGGCGTATTGAGGATCGCCAACGCGTTCTCATGTAACATACGGGGCACATCAGAGACTTGATGTGCCTTTTTTTATGTTTCAATGACAAACGCGTGCTGCGGTTGTCTAAAATGGCTAAGTGCGTCCTCGGGAACGCGGGACGGCAGCGCAAGGTTTTACATTCACACTACAGCGGAGTGTTGTCACACCATGATGGACAATTTACGCGCGGCGTCGAACCATGTCGTGCTCAAAATTATACTGGGCCTGATCATCCTGTCTTTTGTCCTTACCGGCGTAGGCGGGTATCTGACAGGCGGTTCCGGTGATTACGCAGCCAAAGTCAACGGCCAGGAAATCAGTCGTGCACAGCTTGAACGTGCTTTCAGCAGCGAACGTGCGCGTCAGCAGCAGATGCTGGGCGAACAGTTCTCGGCTCTGGCAGGTAACGAAGGTTACATGCAGCAGATCCGTCAACAGGCGCTCTCACAGCTGATTGATGAACTGTTACTGGACCAGTATGCCAAAGATATCGGCCTGGCCATCAGTGACGAGCAAATCAAACAGGCCATCTTTACTCAGCCTGCGTTTCAGACTGAGGGTAAATTTGATAATGCCAAGTACATGGGCATCATTAATAACATGGGCTTCTCTGCCGATCAGTATGCTGAAGCCCTGCGTAAGCAACTGACCACTCAGCAGCTTATCCAGTCCGTTACCGGAACAGATTTTGTGCTGGCTAATGAAACCGATTCTCTGGCGGCACTGGTTTCTCAGCAGCGTCTGGTGCGTGAAGTGACGATTAACGTCAACGCGCTGGTGGCAAAGCAAACCGTGACCCCGGAAGAGATCAACAACTACTACCAGCAGAACAAAAATAGCTTTATGACGCCTGAGCAGTTCCGCGTTAGCTACATCAAACTGGATGCGGCGAGCATGCAGCAACCGGTGAGCGAGAGCGACATCCAGAGCTGGTACGATCAACATCAGCAGGATTACACCCAGCCGCAGCGCAATCGCTACAGCATCATTCAGACCAAAACTGAAGCCGAAGCGCAGTCAGTACTGGATGCACTGAAGAAGGGCGGTGATTTTGCTGCTCTGGCGAAAGAGAAATCATCTGATCCTATTTCTGCCCGCAACGGTGGTGATATGGGCTGGCTTGAACCGGCCACCACGCCGGATGAGCTGACGAATGCAGGCCTGAAAGAGAAAGGTCAGTTATCGGGTGTGATCTCGTCATCGGTTGGCTTTATCGTGGCTCGTCTGGATGACATTCAGCCTGAAAAAATCAAAGCGCTGGCAGAAGTGCATGATGATATTGCCGCAAAAGTGAAGCAGGAAAAAGCGGTCGACGCTTACTACAAACTGCAGCAGAAAGTGAGCGATGCCGCAAGTAACGATAACGAGTCTCTGGCCAGTGCTGAGCAGGTTGCCGGTGTTAAAGCTGTTGAAACAGGTTGGTTTGGTCATGACAGCCTGCCTGCCGAGCTGAACTTTAAAGCCGTACAGGATGCGATCTTCAGCGGTAATCTGGTGGGTGGAAACGGTACGCCGGGAAGTAATTCAGACATCATCACCGTTGATGGTGACCGTGCCTTTGTGCTGCGCATCAGCGAACACAAGCCGGAAGCCGTGAAAGCACTGAATGAAGTGACTGCACAGATTACCGATACCCTGAAGCAGCAGAAAGCACAGCAGGAAGCGAAAGCACAGGCTGACAAACTGCTGGCTGAACTGAAAGCAGGCAAAGGTGATGAAGCTCTGAAAGCGGCAGGCCTGACCTTTGGTGCACAGCAGACGCTGTCACGTACCGGTCAGGATGCGCTGTCTCAGGCAGCCTTTACCCTTCCTCTGCCATCAGAAGGTAAACCTTCATTCGGTGTCAGTGAAGATGCGCAGGGCAACGTCGTCGTGATGGCACTTGATAAAGTGCAGCAGGGCACCATGCCTGAAGCGCAGAAGCAGGCTCTGGTTCAGGGCATTACGCAGAACAATGCACAGCTGGCTTTCGCAGCCATGTTGAGCAACCTGCGTAAGGACGCCAAAATCAAATACGGTGCCGCCGCTCAAGCACAGTAAGCCTCGCAGTTCTACTGCAACTGCTTGCAACACAAAAGGCCGCTTATGCGGCCTTTTCCATTTTTGAAAACTGCCGTTTGCCGGTGTGGCGGTGGGGCGTTAGGGTAGCGTTGCTGTCAAACACATGGAGGAAAACAGCATGATTAATCGTACCTTACAGGCTCTCTCGCTCGCTCTGGCCATCGGACTGACGTTGCCCATCAGTGTCAGTGCCGCTCCCACTGCTGCACCTGCCACTAAAATGGCGCCTGCGAAAGTGCCGGCTGAAAATGCAGCGCAGGTCAGTATCAATAGCGCCAGCGCCCAGGAATTAATGGCGGTGATGAACGGCGTTGGGATAAAAAAGGCGGAGTCTATTGTCAGTTATCGTGAGAAATATGGCCCCTTCACCGATCTCGAGCAATTAAAGGAAGTGCCTGGCATGGGTAACACGTTGGTGGAACGGAATATTGCGAATCTTAAATTGTGATCTGCATCCAGGGTCGGCAAGTCTTACTGCAAGTCGATCCGTCTGACTGCTAATATTGATGAGGTCATACCAGTTGGTGTGGCCTTTTTTTATGACAGAGGACGCAGCACGATGCAGACCACCATTAAAGTACGCGGCTACCATCTGGATGTTTATCAGCATGTGAACAATGCCCGCTACCTTGAGTTCCTTGAAGAAGCCCGCTGGGCCTGGCTGGAAGAGAGCGAGGCGTTTCACTGGATGAATAAGCTCGGCATGGCGTTTGTGGTGGTGAATATCAATATCAATTATCGCCGCCCGGCGGTCATGGGGGATGTACTGGTTATCGACAGTCAACTGATGACACTGGGGGGGAAGAGTGGCGTCATTGATCAGCGGGTTTCCCTGCAATCTGATGGCAGTGCCATCGCCGATGCATTGCTCACCTTTGTCTGCATCGATCTGAACTCGAAGAAAGCCCTGCCGCTGGAGGGCGAACTTCGGTTGCAGCTGGAAACCATTAATCAGTAGGAGCGAGAGATACGTCGCTCCTGGAAGAAATCAAACCAGTCCGGTTTTGGTTTTCATTGCCTGCATAACGGCAGCCGTGTTTTGCTGGTAGTCATGCAGGCCATTGGCACGCAGATGACAGGCGGCACATTCACCACAACCATCACCCTGAATGCCGTTATAACAGGTCAGTGTCTGGTGACGAATCAGAGGGAGTTGCTGCCAGTAATCTGCCAGTGCCCAGGTTTCCGCTTTATTCAGCCACATCAGCGGCGTTTCGAAACGGATATCCCGCGCCATACCGAGGTTAACCGCATGGTTCAGTGCTTTAACAAATTCGTCACGGCAGTCGGGATAGCCGGAGAAGTCTGTCTCACAGACGCCAGTGATCACCGCTTCGGCCTCAATCTGGTAAGCATAGATTGCTGCGAAGGTTAAAAACAGGATATTACGGCCTGGTACAAAGGTGCTTGGCAGGCCACTGGCTGTCGGGTCGTAAGCCGGGACCGGGATGTTATCGCGTGTCAGGCTACTGACAGCCAGCTCGTTGAGCATGGTCACATCCAGCACTTTGTGCGCGCGGGCGCCCAGCGATAGTGACAGTGTCCGGGCAACGTCGATTTCCGCACGGTGACGTTGGCCGTAATCAAAAGTCACGCAGTGTACTTCGTCGTACTGCTGTAAGGCCTGAATCAGACAGGTTGTTGAATCCTGTCCACCGCTGAATACCACCACTGCACGTTTCATACTTAATCTTTCCCGGTTAGTTTCTGCCAGCTATGGTAATACCTTGCCACACAGAAAGGTATCCCCTCTTCAGACGATGTCGACGGGCGGCGGTATCCACGCACGGGAGAAATCAAACCAGCCCCAGGCGTTTAATCGTATGCCTTCAACATCCGGCGGTGCACTGACCTGATAACGATAGTTAAACAGCGGGGTGATCACCGCATCCAACATCAGTTGCTGGTACAACGTTTTTAACCGCTGGTGGCGTTGCTCCAGATCCGGGTAACGCTGCAGGTCATCTAACTGTGTCAGCAGCATTTTCCAACCTGCGGCACCGGATAATATCGGCCACATCGGGTCGAGCCGCAGCCAGCTCTCCAGCGTAAACATCGGCGCTTCGCCAATTAGCCTGTCGCCCATAATCAGGTCAGCCTGTGCAAGTAACGGATAATCTTGCCAGTTTTTTTGTGGATGAAAATGCAGCGTCAACTGACATCCCTGAGTGGCAAGCAGTTGCTGAAGCTTTGCCGCCATAGCGTGCAGCTCCACCGGCAGGTGGTAGTGCAAGCTAAGTTGTGCAGGCAGGATGATATCGGGTTCGGGTTGCCAGTCAGGTATGTGCCAGCCCGGCAGCATTTCACTGCTGGGCGTGATGAGTCCTTCTTCTAATGGCAGCTGTTCAATAATGCCGGACTGATGTACCAGCGACATAATGTGCCGGGCCTGAGCGGGCGAGAGCCCCGCGCGTTCACCTATCGCCAGATAACAGAATCCGAGGCTGATACGCTGGCTAACCGGTTGAAGGGCTTTTAAATCCTGCTGCGCACCAATGGCGATCTGAACAGGATGGCGGCAGCTGGTGCCCAGTCCGGGGTCGAAAAGCTGTGGTGCAATCCAGTATTCAATCGCCTGCATTAGTGGATGTGTAGCGTGATACCAGCCGTGACTTTCCAGACGCAGCAAAGCAGGCGAATTGACCATCAACCGCCACGGCCCGGTGCCAATATCCGGATTATCCGGGTGCGGCAGCAGGCAGGGGACACTTGCCAGACGATGTGCCAGCCAGTTGTCCTGCGTATGCAGATCGATGCGCACGCACAGTGCATGGGCCTGGATAACCGTTTTGACGCTGGACAGCAGACGCTGACCGACCGGGCTGTCCAGGATCATGAGTAGCCGTTGTTGCAGTTGCCCGGTGGTGACCGCTTCGCCATGATGCCAGCGCAACTGCGGGCGCAAAAAAAAGAACCAACTCAGGCCATCATCACTGACTTGCCAGTGATGGGCCAGATCCGGCACGGCGTCATCTCCTGACAGGCGGCTTAATCCGGCAAAGACCTGCTGGGCCAGATGCTGTTCAGCACGGCCGGGCTGCATAAGCGGGCGCAGGGGGTCAAGCGAGCGGTAATAGGGAATACGTAACGTTGGCTGGTTGTTCTGCCATTGTCCGCCCATAAAAGGCTGGAGGAGCTGACTGAGTTGCTCCGGGGCCAGAGGCACAAGTTGCAGAGCGTGTTGTGGATGGCCGTTATCGAGCTGCTGCAACATCAGTTCACTGCGCAGCGTGGCGGGAGATTGCAGAAAGGTCAGAAGGCCACGTTTTCCACGCCCGGATGAGGCATGCCACGTCAGCCAGCCGCATGACTGCCACTGGCGCAGCAGGGTGCGTATATGCCGCTCACTGCAAAAACAGCACTGAGCGATATCAGCGACACTGGTTGACTGAGGTTGCCCGGCGCTGTGTTGCCACAAACGCTGATACTGGTTCAAACGATTGAGTTGTCTCATCTCACCTTAAACCCGGAACAGTTTAAAAAAAGTATTCACTATTAGTTCCGTAAATGCCAGTGGATACTCAGTGCAGATGAAAAACCCATCAACCGGAGAGAAAATGGTGCGTCTTGCTGCATTTGATATGGATGGTACGTTGCTGATGCCTGACCATCAGTTGGGGCAACAAACCCTGCTCAGTCTGCGCGCGCTCCAGGCGCACCCGGTACAGCTCACTTTTGCCACCGGGCGTCACTTTATGGAGATGCAGCCGCTCATGCGGAATTACGATCTGCCGGCTTTTCTTATCAGCGGTAACGGCACACGTATTCATGATCCGTTCGGTGAGCTGCTTTATGCCAGCGATTTGCCACCGGCGGTGGCAAGGCGGGTGATCCATAGCCACTGGGATACGCGTGCCAGCCTTCACGTTTTTAACGACAGCGGCTGGTTTACTCACGACGAGCTCCCGGAGATTTTACAAGCCCATCAGCTGTCTGATTTCTGTTATCAGGTCATTGATCTGCGTACTCTTCCCGAACACCAGGTGACTAAAGTCTGCTTTATCGCTGATTATCAGGAGCTGTGCGCGCTAAAAATTCAGCTGCGCGAGGCTCTGGGAAACAGCGCTCACCTCTGTTTTTCCGCGCAGGATTGTCTCGAAGTACTGCCTCTGGACTGTAACAAAGGGGCGGCGCTGGCACATCTGACTGCGAGGCTCGGCGTGTCGATGGCGGAGTGCATGGCGTTTGGTGATGCAATGAACGATCTGGAGATGCTGGGGCGCGTGGGTCACGGTTTCGTTATGCGCAATGCGATGCATGAACTGAAATCACAACTGCCCCATTTACCGGTTATTGGCGATTGTGCGACACAGGGCGTGTCTCATTACCTCAACCACTGGCTTACCACACCACACCTGGTCTATTCCCCCGAATAATCAGTTCATTGGTCAGTGTGCCGGACAAGGATGTCCGGCTTTTTCGTTTTTAACGGCGCAAGACGGGATTTGCCACCCGTGAAGGCGGGTGGCTTCGCGCACCACGATACAGTGTGAGTAAAATCCCCAGTAAAAATGGCAACAGCAGTAGTAACGATTCGCGGCTGATACTACTGCCATTGATTTCACTTTCCAGCGTGATGGCGATCAGCGGGAACACCAGAAAAACCAGTGATGCCTGAAACGGCCGGGCGACCTGCTGCAAAGCAAAGTAGGCCAGAATACCGCCCACGCCAGCGACGACACCCAAATAAGCGATAGCCAGCAGCGCCTGCGGAGCAAAGGTAGTGACATCGGGAGCTTCCGTCAGCCCTGCCAGCGTCAGTATTAATCCCGCACCGAGGCAGGGCAGCGCGTTGTAGCTCAGCACTGAAATTCCGCCACAGCGCTTTTTACACTGAACGTACATCACTGCGTGAATAAGCACGGCAGCGACCAGGGCCAGAATTCCACGTATCTGGCTTTCGCCGCTGTCGCGGGTTTCATGCCACAGGATCGTGCTTAATGCGCCAAGACTGATGGCCAGCCCGAGCAACTGTTGACGCGAGGTTCGTTCGCGCAGAAACAGCAGGGAAGCCGCGAGGACGGCGGCGGGCATGGTAGCAAAGATAATCGCCGCCAGGCTGGAAGAGGTATAGCGTTCGCCATAGATCATCAGCGTAAATGGAATGGCGAAATAGAACAGCATAACGCAGAGTTGAAAACTTCGCTGGCCTGCCGGAAACAATAGCGGGGCTTTTTTATAACGCGCCAGCAGCAGGAGCAGCGGGGCGGCGCAGAGAAAGCGCAGACCGGTGGCAAAGACAGGGGGAACGGTAGCAACGGTTATTTTCATCGCCATCCATGTGGTCCCCCATGTGAGAGCTACGGCGCTGAATAAAGCTATGATCAACAGGTTACGGTAAGTGTTGGTATGCATCATGGTCATCCCTGAATGAGCTAATGGTGAGTCACCAGATTAACCAAACGGCAGGGGAAAAGGTTGCTATAATAGTGCTGCATTTTTGGCTTGTAGGAGAAAATTTTGCTACCAATACCGCTGGATAAAAAAGATCGCTTGCTGTTAAACCTGCTCCAGCAGGATTGCACGCTCTCTCTGCAGGCGCTGGCTGATGCCGTCAGCCTGACCACCACTCCCTGCTGGAAGCGCTTGAAAAGACTGGAGGATGAAGGCTATATTCGCGGCCGGGTTGCTTTACTCGATGGTGAAAAGCTTGGACTGAGCCTTACCGCCTTTGTTCTAATCAAAACTCAGCAGCACAGCAGCCTGTGGTATCAGCAATTTGTTGATGTGGTACAGGCGATGCCGGAAGTCATGGGTTTCTACCGGATGGCCGGAGAGTATGACTATCTGCTGCGCGTGCAGGTTGCAGATATGAAAAGCTACGATGGTTTTTACAAACGGTTGGTGAACGGCGTACCGGGTCTGATCGATGTCACTTCGAGTTTTGCGATGGAAGAGATAAAATACACCACCGCTTTGCCGGTTGCCCTTTAACCAGCCGATAATCAGGACATTTTTTTGCGACTTTTTAGCCAACTAAGCTGGTATTTTTTGCGCGAATGGCGCCGCTATCTCGGTGCGGTTTTGCTGTTAATCGTGATTGCCTTGCTGCAACTCCTGCCACCACATGTGGTGGGAAAGATCGTCGATGGCGTCAGTCGCGATGGGATGAGCAACGGCCAACTGATGATGTGGGTTGGCGTGATGCTGGCTACGGCAATCATCGTCTATTTATTGCGTTATGTCTGGCGCGTGCTGTTGTTCGGTGCCTCCTATCAGTTGGCGGTAGAACTGCGTGAAGATTTTTATCGCCAGCTCAGCCGTCAGCACCCCGGATTCTATTTACGCCATCGTACCGGTGATCTGATTGCCCGTGCCACTAACGATGTTGACCGGGTGGTGTTCGCGGCAGGCGAAGGCGTACTGACGCTGGTGGATTCACTGGTGATGGGCATGGCCGTACTGATTGTGATGAGTACCCAGATTAGCGGTACCTTAACCCTGCTTGCCCTGTTACCGATGCCGATCATGGCGCTGGTGATCAAACGTTACGGCGACCAGTTACATCATCGCTTTAAGCTAGCCCAGGCTGCTTTCTCCTCGCTAAACGACCAGACGCAGGAAAGCCTGAGCAGCATCCGTATGATTAAAGCCTTCGGGCTGGAAGATCATCAGTCAGGCCAGTTTGCGGCGATTGCTAAAGACACCGGAGAGAAGAATCTGCGCGTGGCGCGGGTGGATGCACGCTTCGATCCGACGATCTACATCGCTATTGGCATGTCAAATCTGCTGGCGATTGGCGGCGGCAGCTGGATGGTCTGGCACGGCACAATGACCCTCGGGCAGCTCACCAGCTTTGTCATGTATCTGGGGCTGATGATCTGGCCCATGCTGGCGCTGGCGTGGATGTTTAATATTGTCGAGCGTGGCAGCGCCGCCTGGACACGAATCCAGGCATTGTTAGCAGAAGCGCCTGCAGTGGTTGATGGAGACAAACCGTTGCCAGAGGGGCGCGGCCTGTTGCAGATTTCGGTGCGGGAGTTTTGTTACCCCGGGGCGCAGCAACCTGCGTTGCGTAATCTGAAGGTTCAGGTTAATCCAGGGCAAATGCTGGGGCTTTGTGGCCCAACGGGATCGGGTAAAAGCACTTTACTCAGTTTGATCCAGCGTCACTTCGATATTGATCAGGGCGATATTCGTTACCACGATATCCCTCTGCCGCAGTTGCAGCTCGATGGCTGGCGTAGCCGACTGGCGGTAGTCAGTCAGACGCCATTCCTGTTCTCCGACAGCGTCGCTAACAATATTGCGCTGGGGTGTCCTGGTGCAACGCAAAGTGAGATTGAGCACGCTGCACAGCTTGCCTTTGTTCATGACGACATTTTACGGCTCCCTGAGGGCTATCAAACTGAAGTGGGCGAACGTGGTGTGATGCTGTCGGGTGGGCAGAAACAACGTATCTCCATTGCCCGGGCATTGCTGCTGAATGCCGAGATTCTGGTGCTGGATGATGCCCTCTCTGCGGTAGATGGCCGCACTGAACACCAAATCCTGCATAACCTGCGCAGTTGGGGCGAAGGACGTACGATTATTATCAGCGCTCATCGTCTCTCTGCCCTGACCGAGGCCAGTGAAATTCTGGTCCTGCAACACGGGCAGGTTGCGCAGCGTGGCGATCATGAGCAACTGGCCGCCGCTTCAGGCTGGTATCGCGATATGTACCGTTACCAACAGCTGGAAGCGGCACTGGACGACGATGAAACAGAACAGGGAGCTGCGCATGGCTAATGTCACTCAATTGTGGCCAACCATTAAACGGCTGCTCTCCTACGGTGCGCCGTGGCGTAAGTCCCTGAGCCTGGCCGTGCTGATGCTGTGGGTGGCCGCTGCCGCCGAAGTGCTGGGACCTGTTTTAGTCAGCTACTTTATCGACAATATGGTGGCAAAACACCGTATGCCTGTTGGACTGGCCGCTGGCCTTGTGGTCAGTTTTCTGCTGTTGCAACTGTTGGCGGCGGCGCTGCATTATTGTCAGGCACTGTTATTTAATCAGGCCGCCGTTGGCGTGGTACAGCGCCTGCGTACTGATGTGATGGATGCTGCACTTCGCCAGCCTTTGGGCGCATTTGATACCCAGCCGGTCGGGCAGATTATTTCGCGTGTTACCAATGATACCGAGGTGGTACGTGATCTCTACGTGACCGTTGTTGCCACTGTATTGCGCAGTGCAGCGCTGGTGGGGGCGATGCTGGTGGCGATGTTCAGTCTTGACTGGCGCATGGCGCTGGTTGCCATCACCATTTTCCCGGCGGTACTGATCGTTATGCTGATTTACCAGCGTTACAGCACGCCGATTGTGCGCCGGGTGCGCAGCTATCTGGCAGAAATCAATAACGGCTTCAATGAAGTCATCAATGGCATGAGTGTGATCCAGCAGTTTCGCCAGCAGGCTCGTTTCGGTGAACGTATGGGGGAGGCCAGCCGCTCTCATTATATGGCGCGTATGCAGACGCTAAGGCTGGATGGTTTTCTCCTGCGACCGCTGCTCAGCCTGTTTTCTGCCATGATCCTGTGCGGATTGATGATGCTGTTCGGTTTTTCTTCTGTAGGGTCGATTGAGGTCGGCGTGTTATATGCCTTTATCAACTACCTCGGGCGCCTGAATGAGCCGCTAATCGAACTGACGACCCAGCAATCGATGCTGCAACAGGCGGTGGTGGCGGGTGAGCGTATCTTTGAACTGATGGATGCACCACGTCAGCCATATGGCGATGACAACACGCCACTTGCCAGCGGCAGTATCGATATTCGTGATGTGACCTTTGCTTATCGCACTGGCCGCCCGGTGTTAACGGATATTAACCTGTCTGTGCCATCGCGCCATTTTGTCGCGCTGGTCGGGCACACCGGCAGTGGAAAAAGTACGCTCGCTAACCTGCTAATGGGGTATTACCCGCTCAGCCAGGGCGAAATCAAACTGGACGGACGTCCACTCGCCTCCCTCAGCCATGCCGCGTTGCGGGGGAGTGTGGCGATGGTACAACAGGATCCGGTGGTGCTGGCCGATACTTTCTTTGCCAATGTCACGCTGGGACGGGATATTAGCGAGGATGCCGTCTGGCAGGCGCTGGAAACGGTACAGCTGGCGGCACTGGCACGTGAGTTACCTGAAGGGATCCATACGCGCTTAGGGGAGCAGGGCAATAATCTCTCCGTTGGACAGAAACAGCTGTTGGCAATGGCGAGGGTGCTGGTGGCCACACCTCAGATCCTGATCCTGGATGAAGCGACCGCGAATATCGATTCCGGTACGGAACAGGCTATCCAGAAAGCCCTGCAGATCGTGCGTCAGCGTACTACGCTGGTGGTGATTGCTCACCGACTGTCAACCATCACCGAAGCCGATACCATTATGGTATTGCACCGTGGGCAGGCAGTGGAGCGTGGCAGCCATCAGCAACTGCTGGCTGCACAAGGGCGCTACTGGCAGATGTACCAACTACAACTTGCGGGTGAGGAGCTGGCAGTGGCAGAGAGCAGCTAAATCGCTGCCGTTGCGCTGCACCAAATTCAGGCGAATAAACACTCAATAACCCTACAAATGCACCGCTCTAACGCATAGCGCACCTTTCTGGTGCGTTTTTTCTATACTCCTTTCTGTGCCTTTCTTTTCTCTGTGATCTGCGTCTCAGCTACGACTCAGACCAGCTCTGACTAATCGTCTGAAAAATTCAGATTTTTAAACTCTGGCACAGCCTTTGCTTTAATCATTTCGTGTCGCTGAAACAACCTATTTTTTTACCTGGAGGGGATCGTATGAAGCTGGTTACCGTGGTAATCAAACCGTTCAAACTGGAAGACGTGCGTGAAGCACTGTCGTCAATCGGCATTCAGGGTCTGACCGTCACTGAAGTCAAAGGCTTCGGCCGCCAGAAAGGGCATGCAGAACTGTATCGCGGTGCTGAATACAGCGTGAACTTCCTGCCAAAAGTAAAAATTGATATTGCTATTGCTGACGACCAGCTTGATGAAGTGGTTGATGTGATTAGTAAAGCGGCCTACACAGGCAAAATTGGTGACGGGAAGATCTTCGTTGCAGAACTGCAACGTGTCATCCGTATTCGCACCGGCGAAACTGACGAAGCAGCACTGTAATTCGGGGCTCAGAATTGTGATGGGATGGGACAAAATGAAAAAACTCGCTAAGTTAGGCCTCGCCGGTGTTGCTCTTTTACCGTCGCTGGCAATGGCCGCTGCTCCTGCAGTAGCCGACAAAGCTGATAACGCCTTTATGATGATCTGCACCGCGCTGGTGCTGTTTATGACAATCCCTGGTATTGCATTGTTCTACGGCGGCCTGATTCGCGCCAAGAACGTGCTGTCGATGCTGACTCAGGTTGCCATGACCTTCGCGATGGTCTGTGTGCTGTGGATGGTTTACGGCTACTCACTGGCGTTCAGCGAGGGCAACGCCTTCTTCGGTAGCTTCAACTGGGCAATGCTGAAAAATATCACCCCTACTGCGGTGATGGGGTCTTACTATCAGTACATCCACGTGGCGTTCCAGGCATCCTTCGCCTGTATCACCGTGGGTCTGATTGTCGGTTCCATCGCAGAACGTATTCGTTTCTCTGCATTGTTGATCTTCGTTGTAATCTGGCTGACCTTCGCTTACCTGCCAATTGCACACATGGTATGGGCAGGCGGCTTCCTGGCGGCTGACGGCGCGCTGGACTTTGCGGGCGGTACTGTTGTTCACATTAACGCCGCGGTAGCAGGCCTGGTGGGTGCTTACCTGGTGGGTAAACGTGCTGGTTTCGGTAAAGAAGCTTTCAAACCCCATAACCTGCCGATGGTGTTCACCGGTACGGCTATTCTGTACTTTGGCTGGTTCGGCTTCAATGCAGGTTCTGCCAGCGCTGCTAACGAAATCGCGGGTCTGGCCTTCCTCAACACCGTGATTGCTACAGCAGGTGCGATGCTGAGCTGGACCTTCGGTGAGTGGGCGCTGCGCGGTAAGCCATCTCTGCTGGGCGTCAGCTCTGGCGTGATTGCCGGCCTGGTGGCTATCACCCCAGCCTGCGGCTATGTGGGTGTGGGCGGTGCACTGATTATTGGTTTGGTTGGTGGATTAGCCGGTCTCTGGGGTGTGACCATCCTGAAGAAATGGCTGCGTGTTGATGACCCTTGTGATGTGTTCGGTGTTCACGGTGTGTGCGGTATCGTAGGCTGCATCCTGACCGGCGTATTTGCCTCCTCTTCACTGGGCGGCGTGGGTTATGCAGAAGGCGTCACCATGGGCCATCAGGTCTGGGTACAGCTGTTCAGCGTCGGTCTGACCATCGTCTGGACTGCGGTTGTTGCCTTCATCGGTTTCAAAGTTGCCGATATGATTGTGGGCCTGCGTGTTCCGGAAGATCAGGAGCGTGAAGGTCTGGACGTCAATAGCCATGGCGAGAATGCTTACAACCAGTAAGTGATTGCTGTGCTGAAGGCTGAAGAAAAGTAGTGCGCTAAAAAATAATAAAAGACGAAGCGGGCCATCATGGCCCGCTTTTTTATGCCTCTGATTATGAACGCTGGCGGATCACCCCTTCCTGCACCGTCGATGCCACCAGCACACCCTGCTGGTTCCAGAACTCACCGCGCACAAAACCACGGGCACTGGAGGCAGAAGTGCTCTCTACGCTGTACAGCAGCCATTCGTTGAGGTCAAAGGGACGGTGGAACCACATCGAGTGGTCAATGGTGGCGACTTGCATACCTGGCTCCAGAAAACCTTTTCCGTGAGGCTGCAATGAAACAGGCAGGAAGTTGAAGTCAGACGCATAGCCCAGCAGATACTGATGAATGCGTTTATCCTCCGGCATGCTGCCGTTGGCGCGTAGCCAGGTATAGCGGGCGGGTTTACTGACATGTCCTTTGAGTGGGTTATGGAACTCCACCGGGCGGATCTCAAAGGGTTTTTCGGATAAAAACTTATCACGAGCCTTCTCTGGAATGTATTGCGCCAGTTGGCGAGCAATGTCTGTCTCAGAGGGCAAGTTATCCGGCCCTGGAACCTCAGGCATTGTTTTCTGATGTTCAAAGCCGCTTTCTGGCCCCTGGAATGAGGCCGTCATATAAAAAATGGGCTTGCCGTTCTGCACGGCTTTTACCCGGCGGGCGCTAAAGCTCTGGCCATCGCGCAGATTTTCCACATCATAAATGATCGCTTTCTGGCTATCGCCCGGGCGCAGGAAATAGCTATGGAAGGAGTGAATAATGCGATCCTGTGGAACGGTTTGTTTGGCCGCATACAACGCCTGGCCGACCACCTGTCCACCAAACACCTGGCGCAAACCCAGATCTTCGCTCTGCCCACGAAACAGACCCTCTTCCAGCGTCTCCAGGTCCAGAAGATTTAACAAGTTTTGTAACGCCTGGCCCATATTCTGTTCCTCAATAGTTTTATCGCCACCAGTTTGCGAGATCCGACCAGTTAGCGTCAACGACTGTTTATGCGATCTGTGTGGGAAGCTGATAAAGCCAGACTTGCGGTGCTTCCAGGAAAAAATCAGCAACTTGTGCCAGAATTAAAGCTACGCAGACAGTAAAAACTGTCTTTGTGCGGCGAAGTGACTGCCGTAAGCATTGATCGGAAGGAGAAACTATCAATGAAATTTTGGCATGTATTAAGTGGTGCGGCGCTGGTTGTAGCAATTTCAGGCTGTGCTGATAAAAGCAAAGATGTGCCGACGCCGACGCTCGGCTCCCAGGTGGCGGGCCAGCAGACGACGATGAAACAGCCTAACGTGAGCGGTACAGTATGGATCCGCCAAAAGGTGGCTCTGCCGCCGGATGCGGTACTGACAGTGACACTGTCGGATGCTTCGCTGGCGGATGCACCATCGAAGGTGCTATCCCAGCGTGCTGTTCGTACTGAAGGTAAGCAGGCGCCTTTCAAGTTTACCTTGCCGTTTAATCCGGCAGACATTCAACCCAATGCACGCATTCTGCTGAGTGCCGCCGTGACGGTCGACGGTAAAATGCTGTTTATTACTGATACGGTGAAGCAGGTAGTGACCACGGGTGGAACACATCAGGATCTGACATTGGTGCCAGTACCTTCCGTTGCCGTGCCAACGCAGAGCGGAGCTGCCACGACGGTGCCATTAACATCGCCAACGCAGGTTTCCCCTTCTTCTGCCGTACCGGCACCCACCTCACTGTAACGTAGTTTTACGCCCCGAAAGGGGCGTTATCATGGTTGCCAGCGATAACGTTTAAGATCGACCTTTCCTTCCTGGGAGACTTCAATCCCTTCGTCTATTAGTGCTCTGCGCTGTCGACCGAGATCGTCCCCCACCAGCGAGATTTCTCCTTTACGGTTAATCACGCGATACCAGGGAAGTTTACTCCCCGCAGGCAGGCGTTTCAGTACGCCTCCAACCTGACGTGCGGCACGAGGAGAACCGGCTAGCTGAGCGATTTCACCGTAAGTGGTCACATAGCCAAAAGGAATGGCGGCGACAATAGTGTAGATGCGTTGTTGAAAGCTATCGTCTTCGAAGGTCATGGTGTTCCGTACCGGGGAAATAAACTGCAGATCGTGCAAGAAACCAACGGTCATCCCGGGGTTGCTTGCAATTGGCAGGGGCATCATTGATAATGCCTGCGCTCTGGTTACCCAGGGCACTCAATGGGGGCCCGGTTGGTTCTCCCGCAATGCTAATTTGTGAACTCGGTCAGATCCGGAAGGAAGCAGCCGTAACAGATGACGCGTGTGCCGGGATGTAGCTGGCAGGGCCCCCACCCAATTCTGCCCTTACCAGCTTTTCCCGCCTTACTCAAACCAGCCACACTCATTAACGCACAAACTTCCAGACCGCTACCGGTATCTTGTCATAAAGCTTATTCATTGTGAGTTCCGCCAAACGGTGATCGGCAGCAGAATAAAATATGGCTAATTCGTCATCAGATAATTCGTACTTGTTCTTTTCAATCACGCGCTCAAGCGTGTCGATAGAACGACAACGTCTGAGGCGCATAAGATAATCAGTTTTCGTTAAAAGTTTGTCTGTCATTATTAAACCGTAGAAAAAGTAATGGGTTGCTAAAAGGAATGGCTGGCCTGGGTCCGACTTGTTGCACATTCTTCTGCAAAAATATTGAACAGTCTCTTTGCTGATTTCTGCCAGCGCTGTAAGTCCTGAGCATTAATGCCGTAATTACTGAACAACATGAAGGTGTCATCAAGATATTCATCAACCTGAGTTATCAGATCACTATCCTCAATGTGCTTAATTTTGTAATTCATCGTGAATGCCGCAATATGCTCAATCAGATCGTTAAGCTGTAGATTGGCAGCAGAGGTAGGATCATTAACCCAGCCGTGATGGCTGTCGCCTAACGTTGCAAGGCTTTCATCGTACAGGCTTTCACTCAAGAATTTAAGCTGGGCAATATCATGCCTTCTCGGCGAGTATTCGTCCATCTTTTTCCCCTCCTAAGCTTGCGAAACATGCTATTTGACTGCACTTTTAAACATGGTGTGCCAGGAAGTGATAAATACATCTCAACTAAATTTATCTATACAAAATATAACTAAAATTAAAATAAACGTTAGATGTTTGACTCATTATTACAATTCATCTGACATTGCATTACGATCGTTATCAATGAAATCAAACACCAGCGCATCTGCGTTCCAGCTAAAATTGACTGACTGGTTGGTTGTTTCAAACGTATCAATATCCAGGCAGGCATTGAACACGTTCCAGTGAAAACTATAGTTAAGTTTATAACGCGATTGCTCCAAATGTTCCAGGGAAATAATTCTGATACTGTCGGGAACATATCGCGCATTTGATGAATACCATTGAAGAGATCCCACAAGGTCATCTTCTATTTTGGGAATTATCTGTTGTATCTCTTGCATTAATTCTAGTGGATTAAGCTCGTCTTGACGATATTTTAACAGTAAGGTTTTGCGCATTTTTTCTCCACAGAGTTAATGTTTACTAATCAGGGTAATTGCTTCTGATGGTAAAATAGACCGCTGTATAAATGAAGTGTAGTCTATGGTGATGATTTGTCAGTTAATTATTTTGTCGCTAAATGCTCTGGTTGTCACTAGCGTAAAGACTTGTTGAGTTTTTTTAATATATATAGGGACATATTCCTTATCGTAAAGTGAAATACTTAGATACATTTTTGCTTTACCGTTACCGCTCGATTCGCGCTATTTTGTTGTTATGTTATAACATTAAAGTGTCATTTCCATGAATTCCTCCCCCGTGTTTTTACGTCTTGGCACATTGTTGAGTTGCCCGGCGTGGCTGCGCATGGTCCTCACCGCGCTGCTGGTGAGTCTGCTGGTTCTGCTAACCTGGTGGGCCATTATCTGATGATCGTACTCAATCAACTCGTTGTTGGCTATCAGCACCGTGCAGTGAGCCCCGTGCTGGGCGGTGAATTTGCCCGTGGCAGTATGACGGCGCTGGTCGGCGCAAACGGCTGTGGCAAGTCAACACTATTGAAAACCTTATGTGGGATGCTGCCTGCTGTCAGTGGCTCGGTCAGTTTTACCACGCCACGCCCTTCCATAGCCTGGCTGCCACAGCATTCTGACATTGAAAAAAGTTTTCCGCTTACGGTGTTTGATCTGGTGGTGATGGGGTTCTGGCGGCACTGCGGCTGGTTCAGAGGGATCTCCCGTCAGCAGCGTCAACAGGCTCTGTCGGCGCTGGATCGTGTCAACATGCTTCCCTTTGCGGAAGCGGCACCTGGGACCCTATCAGGGGGGCAACTCCAGCGTGTACTGTTTGCCCGACTGCTGGTGCAGGATGCGGAATTGCTGTTACTTGACGAACCCTTTAGCGGCGTTGATAGCGACACCATTGCGCTACTACTGGCATTGTTAGCAGAGCGCCATCACGCGGGCTGCACACTCATCGTCGTTCTGCATGATATGGCGACGGTGGCACAGCATTTTCCTCAGGTATTACGCCTGAAAGAACAGCACAGCGAGTGGTCATGCCGCGACTGTGGGGTGACCGGGCTGAACTTCGGACGCAGCGGAGGAGCCAGCGCATGATGTTGCTACACCCGTTTATTGAATTTGGTTTTATGCGTCGTGCGCTGGTTGCCTGTGTGGCGTTGTCTCTCAGTGCCACTCCGCTGGGAGTCTTTCTTTTACTACGCCGCATGAGCTTGGTCGGGGATGCGTTGTCCCACGCGGTTCTTCCCGGTGCGGCGATTGGCTATTTGCTTTCCGGTCTCTCACTGGTGGCGATGGGCATTGGTGGTGCCATTGCCGGACTGACGGTGGCGCTTTTATCAGGTGCAGTGAGTCGTTATACCCCTTTGCGCGAGGATGCCAGCTTTGCCGGTTTCTATCTCGGCTCACTGGCGCTGGGCGTTACGCTGGTGTCATTACGCGGTTCCAGCGTGGATCTGCTGCACGTGCTGTTTGGCTCGCTGCTGGCGGTGGATGTTCCCTCTATCGTGCTGGTCAGTACCATCAGTGGCGTTTCTCTGCTCATTTTTTCCCTGATCTATCGGCCGCTGGTGATTGACGCATTTGACCCCACTTTTTTGCGCGCTCAGAACCGTTGGGCCTCACCACTGGTTCACGGTATTTTCCTTGTACTGGTTGTAGTCAATCTGGTGGCAGGTTTTCAGGTCCTCGGCACGCTGATGAGTGTCGGGCTGATGATGCTGCCCGCTGCCAGCGCCCGTTTCTGGAGTCGGCATCTTTCCGGCACGCTGGCAGCTGCAATGCTACTGGCGACCCTCGCCAGCTTTGGCGGTCTGTACGCCTCATTTTATCTCTCATTACCCGCCGGGCCTGCTGTGGTGCTCAGTGCGGCAATTTTATTCTTTATTTCTATTTTAATCGGACCTTGCGGCGGAATTTTTTCCTCACGCAAAACATTGTCTATGGTGAAGGAGTAAGCATGAAGAAGTTACCTGTAGCGCTGGCATTATCAGCATTAATGGCCACCCCACTGGCGATGGCAAAAACAGTTGAGGCGGTAGCCAGCTTTACCGTGCTGGCTGATATTGTGAAAAATGTTGGCGGTGAGCATGTTGTCGTCAAAAGCCTGGTAGGGCCAAATGGCGATCCGCACAGCTTTGAACCAACGCCGAAAGACAGCCAGGCGCTTGCCCATGCTGATGTGGTTTTTGTGAGTGGCCTGGGGATGGAAGGGTGGATGGACCGCCTGATCACGGCATCTGGCTATAAAGGCCAGACTGTGGTGGCATCCAGTGGCATCAATACCCGTAAAATGGAAGAGGATGGACAGACTATTACCGATCCGCATGCATGGAACAGTATGCAGAATGGTGTGACCTATGCCACCAATGTGATGAATGCGCTGATTGCCGCTGATCCGGAGGATGCGGATTATTTCCGTCAACAGGGGAGCGCGTATATTGAGCAGCTGAAACAGCTGGATAGTTGGGCGCAGAAGGCGTTCAGTACGATCCCTCAAGAGAAGCGTAAGGTGCTGACCAGCCATGATGCGTTTGGTTATTTCGGCCAGCGTTATGGCGTGAAGTTCCTGTCGCCGGTGGGTTTCTCCACGGAGTCAGAAGCCAGCGCCTCTGACGTTGCCGGATTGATTACCCAGCTGAAGCACGAAAAAATCCACGTGTACTTTATTGAAAACCAGACCGACCCGCGCCTGGTGAAGCAGATTGCGGCCTCGGGTGGCGCCACATCAGGCGGAGAGCTTTATCCTGAGGCGTTGACTGCTCAGGGCGGTGCTGCTGACAGTTATGTCGCAGCGTTCAAACACAATGTGAATGCGATGGTCAACAGTATGAAGTAAACCGTGTGCCGGGTACGCCCGGCCACGGTAGTTTGGCTGATACTGTTGGTCGAAAAGATAAAAAAAGGGATAGCGCAAGCTATCCCCTTTGGCATGACGACATGGCTACAGCAATCAGCGTTTCTTTCCGCCCCGGCCCTGTACGGCTTTGAAGCGGGGGTTACTCTTACAAATGACAAATACACGGCCGTGACGGCGAACAATTTTGCAATCTTTGTGACGCTTTTTGGCCGAAGCCAGAGAACTTAATACCTGCATGATGGCTCCTTATTTTTTCATCGCGCCAAGAAAACCGCCAAAACGCTGGCTGAAGCGTGCTGCACTGCCTTCTTTAGCAAAATCTTTCTGTTTACCGGTGTAATAAACGTGTGAGGCAGAAGAGACGTCCAGCAGGACGTATGGCATCTCTTTGCCTTCGTGTTCGATTGTACGGTCAGTTTTGATGGTGGAACCCACCACAAAGTAAGCATCAGCCGTGGTGTCATGGAATACCACCTGGCGGTAAGCAGGATGAATACCCTGTTTCATTTTCTACCCTTAATGTAATGTTATACTATAACAATATTATGCGCTGCCGCTTTTTAAATTGCAACCGCAGAAAGGGCAGGGAAATAGCAAAAAAAAAGGCCGCCCGAAGGCAGCCTCTTATTCACATCAACTCAGCGTTGATTAGTGATGCTGTGAATCAACCGGATGGCTGTGTTCCAGCTCCTCTTTGTTCTTACTGAAGCGGCGGCGGACCACCACGAAGAACACAGGAACGAAGAAGATTGCCAGGACGGTTGCAGTGACCATACCGCCCATTACGCCCGTACCAACGGCGTTCTGAGCACCGGAGCCTGCACCGCTACTGATAGCCAGCGGGAGAACACCCAGGATAAAGGCTAGAGAGGTCATCAGAATCGGACGTAAACGCATGCGCACCGCTTCCAGCGTGGCCTCAACCAGCCCTTTGCCTTCTTTTTCCATCAGGTCTTTAGCAAACTCGACTATCAGGATGGCGTTCTTCGCCGACAACCCTATGGTTGTTAGCAGCCCCACAACAAAGTAAACGTCATTACTTAACCCGCGCAGGGTGGTGAAGATCAGCGCACCGACCACACCCAATGGCACCACCAGCATGACAGAGAACGGAATTGACCAGCTCTCATACAGCGCTGCCAGACACAGGAACACCACAATCAGTGAGATGGCGTACAGCGCTGGAGCCTGGTTACCAGATAAACGCTCCTGGTAAGACATGCCCGTCCAGTCATAGCCGATACCGGTTGGCAGCTTAGAGGCCAGATCCTGCATCAGGTCCATGGCTTCACCGGAGCTTTTACCCGGTGCTGGTTGCCCTAACAGCTCCATGGATGGAAGGCCGTTATAACGCTCCAGACGTGGCGAACCATAAACCCAGTTGGCTGACGCAAAGGCATTAAATGACACCATTTCGCCGCTGGTAGAACGCACATACCAGTTGCCGATATCACCAGGCAACATACGGTAAGGTGCTTCACCCATCACGTAGACTTTCTTAACACGACCACGGTCAATGAAGTCATTGACATAGGAGCCACCCCAGGCGGCTGCCAGTGTGGTGTTGATATCAGACAGCGATACCCCCAGCGCCTGTGCTTTTTCCTGGTCGATAGTCAGTTTGTACTGCGGAGTGTCTTCCAGTCCGTTAGGACGCACACCCACCAGTACATCCGGATGTTGGGCAATCATACCCAGCAGCTGGTTACGTGCGGCAGTCAGTTTTTCATGGCCTAAACCGCCCTGATCGATTAGCTGGAAGTCGAAGCCTGTTGCCTGACCCAGTTCAACAATGGCTGGCAGGTTGAAAGGAATCACCATCGCATCTTTAATGACGGAAAGTGCGCCCATTGCCCGCCCGGCAATTGCAGGAACCTTATTGTCGGCACCTGGACGTTCATCCCACGGCTTCAGACTGACAAAGGCGAGGCCGGTGTTCTGACCACGACCTGCAAAGCCAAAGCCGTTAACAGTAAACACAGAGTTAACCGTAGCTTTTTCTTTATTCAGGTAGTAATCCGTCACCTGGTCCAGCACTTTCTGAGTACGCTCCTGAGTCGCACCAGCAGGGAGCTGGGCCATCGTCAGGAACACACCCTGATCTTCTTCCGGTAGGAAGGAGGTCGGCAGACGCAGGAACAGGAAAGCCATGCCCACGAAAATCAGCAGGTAAATCACCAGATAACGACCGGTACTGCGAACGATGTGGCCAACACTTTCGGTATAATGATTGGTACTCTTGTCGAACAGGCGGTTAAACCAGCCGAAGAATCCAGTCGTCTTACCGTGATCGCCTTTCGCAATCGGTTTCAGCATCGTTGCACAGAGTGCCGGGGTCAGGATCAACGCCACCACTACCGACAACACCATCGCAGAAACAATGGTAATTGAGAACTGACGGTAGATAACGCCGGTAGAGCCGCCGAAGAATGCCATCGGGATAAATACAGCCGACAGTACAAGGGCAATACCAACCAACGCCCCCTGGATCTGATCCATTGACTTACGTGTGGCTTCTTTCGGTGGCAGGCCCTCTTCGGCCATGACGCGCTCGACGTTTTCCACCACCACAATGGCGTCATCCACCAGCAGGCCGATGGCCAGCACCATCCCGAACATCGTTAGCGTGTTTATCGAGTATCCGAAGGCGCTGATAATGGCAAACGTTCCCAGCAGTACGACTGGCACGGCGATCGTTGGGATCAGCGTTGCGCGGAAGTTTTGCAGGAACAGATACATGACCAGGAACACCAGCACGATAGCTTCGACCAGCGTCTTCACCACTTCGTTAATCGAAATCTTAACGAATGGCGTGGTGTCATACGGATAAACCACCTTCATCCCGGCAGGGAAGAAAGGCTCCAGCTTAGTCAATTCCGCTTTCACTGCTGCGGCGGTGTCCAGTGCGTTAGCGCCGGTTGCCAGCTTAATCCCCAGACCGGAAGCCGGTTGTCCATTATAACGCGCAATAATCTCGTAGTTTTCACCACCCAGCTCAATATGCGCGACATCACTCAGACGAACACGCGAACCGTCGGTATTCACCTTCAGCAGAATTTTGCCGAACTCTTCCGCCGAGGTCAGGCGTGTCTGCGCAATAATAGACGCGTTAAGCTGCTGGCCGGCAACAGGCGGAGAACCGCCGAGCTGACCCGCTGCCACCTGGGCGTTCTGGGTATTGATGGCACTAATGACATCAACGGGCGTGAGCGAGTAGTTATTGAGCTTGTGAGGGTCCATCCAGATGCGCATGGCGTACTGTGCACCGAACAGCTGTGTATCACCCACGCCTGACACTCGACTGATAGGGTCTTTAATGTTCGACCCGACATAGTCGGAGAGATCGTTCTGGGTCATGGTGCCGTTGTCATTGATGAAACCGGCGACCATCAGGAAGCTGCTCGAGGATTTCTGAACCTTAATCCCCTGTTGTTGCACTTCCTGCGGCAGTAGCGGCATCGCCAGTTGCAGTTTGTTCTGCACCTGTACCTGAGCGATGTCAGCATTAGTCCCTGATTCAAAGGTCAGCGTCAGCTGCAGCGTCCCGGAGGAGTCACTGCTGGAGCCCATATACATCAGGCCGTCGATGCCGTTCATGTTTTGTTCGATAACCTGCGTGACGGAGTCTTGCAGTGTTTTCGCATCAGCGCCAGGGTAGGTTGCTGTGATCTCAATTGCCGTTGGAGCAACGTTTGGATATTGCTCGATCGGTAGTTTAAGAATCGACAGCGCACCCGCCAACATAATAATGATGGCGATTACCCAGGCAAAGATGGGGCGATCGATAAAAAACTTAGCCATGTCTCAGTGGCTCCTGTTAAGACTTCGGTTGTTCAGACTTCGCCTGAGACTCGGAACCTGCTTTGGCGCTGTCATCGCTGACTTCCTGAGGCGTTACCGCTGCACCAGGTTTCACGCGTTGCAGACCGGTCACAATCACACGATCGCCATCTTTCAGACCGGCAGACACCAGCCACTTATCACCAAATGCCTGGTCGGCAGTCAGATTACGGACTTCAACCTTATTGTCCGCGCCCACAACCATGGCAGTTGCCTGACCGGTTGGCGTACGGGTCACACCCTGTTGAGGAACCAACAGTGCATTCGGGTTGGTGCCTTCATCCAGACGGGCACGCACAAACATACCCGGCAGCAGACTATGATCAGGGTTAGGGAACACGGCACGTAATGTGATCGAACCTGTGGTTTCATCCACAGTGACATCAGAGAATTCTAATGTTCCGCTCTGCGCGTATTCGCTACCATTTTGCATCAGTAGTTTGACTTCAGCTTTACCATTGGTCTGCTGAAGTTTGCCGGAATTAAGTTCATCACGCAGGCGCATGAAATCTTCGCTGGATTGGGTCACATCAACATAGATAGGGTCAAGTTGCTGTACGGTTGCCAACGCAGTGGTTTGCGCACTGGCAACTAAAGCGCCTTCCGTCACCGACGATTTACCGATGCGACCGCTGATAGGTGAGGTCACTCGAGTATAGGCGAGGTTGATGCGTGCTGTTTCTACAGTGGCCTGAGCAGCCTGAACGGCAGCGGCGGTCTGGCTTTGCGTTGCCATTGCCTGGTCGTAGTCCTGCTGGCTGATGTACTTAGTACCCAACAGGGGCTTGTAGCGTTTTACCGTCAATGCGGCAATCTGTGCATTGGCTTGTGCCTGTGCCAGATCACCTTTCGCACTGCTATAAGCAGCTTGATATGTGGCGGGGTCAATTTGATATAAAGACTCGCCAGCCTTGATATCGCTACCCTCAACGAAGTTGCGTTTCAGAATAATGCCAGATACCTGTGGGCGAACTTCTGCAATACGGAACGATGAGGTTCGACCTGGCAGGTCGGTAGTAATTTTAAGCGGGGCGCTTTTCAACGTTGTGATACCCACTTCAGGTGCCTGCTGTTGCTGTCCGGCTTGCTGAGATTCTTTGTTGTCACAACCCGTTAGCACTAAGCTGCCTGAGAGCATCAGAACGGCCGCCAGAGGCGTTAACCCTCTGTTTTTGTTCATAAATAAACCTCGAGTGTCCGATATCGATTGTTCAATGGATTACAAACCCATAAACCCATTGCTGCGTTTAAATTATGGTCGTGATATGGTACATACATTCGGAAATGTATGTAAGTCTAACTCTTTGTAAATCACACCCTCATGGCACGAAATACCAAACAACAGGCGCAGGAAACGCGCAATCACATCATTGATGCCGCAATTAAGCGCTTCTCTGAACATGGCGTATCCAAAACGTCACTGGCGGATATTGCCTCAAGTGCTGGCGTGACGCGGGGTGCTATTTACTGGCATTTCAAAAATAAAACTGATTTGCTGAATGAAATCTGGGCGCAATCCGAATCCGGAATGGCGGACCTGGAGCTTGAGTATCAATCAAAATATCCTTCTGATCCACTATCTGTAATGCGCGCAATGTTGTTGTATGTCCTTGACGCAGCAGCCAGTGACCCAAGAAGGCGTGCACTTATGGAAATTATTTACCACAAATGTGAGTTTGTTGGAGAAATGACTACCCTACAACTGATGCAACAAAATCTCTATCTTGAATGTTATGAAAAGATAGAAGAGGTTTTATCGCAGTGCATTGATGCAAAACAACTCCCCGAAAATCTGGATACCCGGCGTGCTGCCGTTGTGATGCGTGGCTACATCAGTGGCATCATGGAAAACTGGTTATTTATGCCGGGCAGTTTTGATTTAGCCGGTGATGCGCCGCAATTAGTGGAAACGCTCATTGATATGCTGGCGCTCTGTCCGACGTTACGTCAGTCAGTTTAACCGCCGATTATGACTGGCTGGCGACTTTCTGTTCAAAATCCCGCTGTACGATCGCCAGCGCAGCCAGAACGGTTTCTGGTGCAACATGATTTTCTTCCAACAGCATAATCAAATCGACGGCGAGTTTGATTTCTTCCGGCGCGGTTTCCAGTGACATACTTGCTCCTTATTTCTGAATGCAGACAATCAGCGGTCAGATACGTAAAATTTTGACGATACCCGTCATCACCAGTGCACCTATAAGTGAAGTCAGCATCGTATGTGGGTCGAGGGTGGCCAGCGTGCCGTTATTCATATAGGTACTGATATAGCCGCCAATCAACGCTCCCACGGCGGCAAGTACTAATGTGGGCACCAGCCCGCCCGGGCGGCCAGGAAAAAAATAGCGTGCAATAAAACCCACCAGAAGACCGATGATTATCCAGGAAATCAGACCCATTTTCGCTCTCCAGTTACAGGACAATGTGACTATTATAGTCCCCGATTCGGCAGGGGATGAGACGAGGCTAGCTGCTACGTTCGCGATTTTCAATGGCGCGTTCAATTCGCTTGAGGGCTTGCAAACATCGCTGTAACCGTCCTTCCAGAGCAGCGACTTCCCGTTGCAACTGTTGCTGTTGTGCCAGGGTTTCCTGAACGGCCAGCAAACTCTCCCGGTCGATAATCATGGCACGTAAGCGACGTTCGAAATCCTGATGCTCGGCCAGTTTCTCATATAAATTCTCTTTGACCGGAACAGGGCGAGACTCACTGCGACGCATTTTCTGCGTTGCCAGCTCACGTTGCAGGGCGCTCATCTGCATCACTACCCGTTCAGCCATCCAGGCCACGCTCTCCATACGGTTATCACGTACGCTTTGTTTCAGCTGTGCCATCGTCTGGCGAACTTCCAGTAAATAATCGCCCAGTCGGGTGGTGTGGCAGTGAAACAATTTAATATCGAAGCGTGCCTGTGCAGTGCGATTATTGGCATGAGGTTCCACGGCGTGCGCAAGTTGTTCGAGTTGCATATCGAGTTGTTGCAGTAAACCTGCGCTTTTCATCTTATTCTCCGTGGCGGTAATGCTCTGTATGATACCCTGATTCTGAGACATTTTTCCGGGTGTGCCATGCAACGTTATATTCTTATTGTTTTAGGCTGGCTTGCTGTGGTGTTAGCGACGTTGGGAGTGGTGTTGCCGTTGCTGCCCACCACGCCATTCTTACTGCTGGCCGCCTGGTGTTTTGCCCGTTCTTCACCGCGTTTTCATTACTGGCTGCTGCACCGCTCGGTATTTGGTCGATATTTGCGTCACTGGCAGCAACACCGGGCGATGCCTCCAGGTGCTAAGGGCAGGGCGATCCTGTTTATTCTGATCACTTTTGCTTTTTCGCTGTGGATGGTCAAGATCCTTTGGGTGCGTCTGTTACTGTTGGCGATCCTCTGCGCGCTGCTGGTCTTTATGATTCGTATACCCGTGGTTGATGAAGGGCAAGAAAAGCGGTGATTTTGCTTAACACGGTTGCAATTGTCCGGCGGTTTGCATAGATTTGGTCGTTTTCGTGCGCGGCTTCCCCTCAACGTCTGAATTTCACCCGGCAACCCTGCCGCAGAGTGGAATGAAGCTGCGCGAGTCAGATTTGTATTTACCAGGCATAACATTATGACCGCGACTGCGCAGCAGCTTGAATTGATTAAAAACAGTATCAAAAGCATCCCGGATTACCCAAAGCCGGGTATTCTCTTTCGTGACGTGACCAGCCTGCTGGAAGATCCGAAAGCGTTTGCATTGAGCATTGAACTGTTGGTTGAACGCTATCGTGACGCTGGCATCACCAAAGTAGTGGGCACTGAAGCGCGAGGGTTTTTGTTCGGTGCACCGGTTGCGCTAGGACTGGGAGTAGGTTTTGTGCCGGTACGTAAGCCAGGCAAACTGCCACGTAAAACCTTTGCTGAAACCTATGAGCTGGAATACGGCACAGACACGCTGGAACTGCACTGTGATGCGATTCAGCCGGGTGATATTGTTCTGGTGATCGATGACTTGCTGGCAACCGGTGGCACTATTGAAGCAACGGTGAAGCTGATTCGCCGTGCAGGTGGCAGCGTAAAAGACGCTGCATTTATCATTAACCTGTTTGATTTGACCGGCGAATCTCGCCTGAAAGCGCAGGGTATTGAAAGCTACAGCCTGGTGAACTTCCCCGGTCACTAAGCTTGATCAGGCCGGGTTAACCCCGGCCTTGTTACGACTCTCTTCTTTTTCCCGCTTTTCGCTTCCCGCCCCTTTATCAATACTAAAAATGCGCTCGCCCGCTGTTCGGCACGATTCGCGGCGAACGGTTGATTCTCTGCTCTAAAATACGACAGCCAACATCAAGCTGTGATTTCACAGGCGTCAGGGAAGAGTGAAATGAAAAAAACCATGACTGTATTGCTGTTTTTTCCTCTGCTTGCCGGGGCTGAAGACGTTGTTGCCAGCACCGCACAAAAGCCGTTACAGCAGGCCTACCCGCCGGAAAGCTTTAGCGGGCGGCATACTTTCACGCTGGGTTACACTGAAAGCCACATCTCACATTTCAAAGCCATGAAAGGGGTCAATGCGAAGTATCGCTATGAAATCCCGGAATTACCTCTGAGCGCGATGGTCTCTTTCAGCGGCATGAGCGGCAGGGGTAGCCAGAGTGTCGGAGGAAGCGATGCCCGAGAAGTGAAGCACCACCGCGTGCGTTACTATAGCCTGATGGTCGGGCCTGCCTGGCGGGCGACGAGCTGGGCCAGCCTTTACTTGCTGGGAGGGGCGGGCTGGGAAAGCAGCAGCAACCAGACTGACTACCATAACCCAGGCGGGGACAGTACCGGGCGCTATAAAATATTTGATGCGCGTTTTGCCTGGGGAGCAGGGGTGCAGTTCAACCTGATTGATAACGTAGCGGTGGATGTTGGCTACCAGGCCGGGCACGTGCAGAAAACGTCCAGCAACGGGTTTAATGTTGGGATAGGTTATCGATTCTGATGGGGATACGAAGAGTAGAAAGGGCAGCGAAGCTGCCCCTGATAATCATTAGAACGCGAACCTGATCCCGGCATAAATGGTGTTGTCGGTGATGTGCGATGACGCATTCAACTGATAGTTAAGACTGTAAGACAATGCGTCGTGCGACAGCTCAATGCCAATGTTACTGGTGAACACGGAATGATCGGTAATACTTGAATCGGTCATTGAGTAGCTGGCTTCCTCGCCCGGAAGCCAGCTACGGCTTTTCGCTTTGACGTCCCCGCTGTTGCCGGTCCACGTCAGGTCCAGTAAAGGCTTAACCTGGTAGCCTTTACTGGCTGTGAACGTCCTGGACAGCGAAACGCCCAGCGGGAATGACCAGATTTTCTGTGAGTCACCCGCTGTTTCAAACATCGTTCCCAGCTCGTTATGCGTAGTAAAGGCCTCGCTTTTCAGTCGCGTATAATGTATTCCTGCATGTGGCGTCACATCGGCCAGTTTGTTATTCCACTGGTAACTGGCCGTGATACCACTGCTCAGCGCCCAGCTGTTCATTCTGGCCCGCAGCGACCCACCCTCAATCTCAGCCGGGCTTTGCTGTTTCATTCTGTTACGGCTGCCGGTGTAACTGACATCTGCCATCACATTCAGCGCGCCCCGTTGCCAACTGCTGTAGAGTGAGCTTCCCCAAAAGTTGAAGTCATTACGCGTTGGGCTCACGTTTCCATGGCTGGTACTTTTGCCCCCGCCCGTATTCAGCGCCATACCGGTAGTCATCATGCCGAAGTCGCCGGCATCAAAACGGAAATCACTCCCTAATGCCAGTCCACCGAGATTTGCAGAAGAGCGAGCCTGCCAACGTCCTGAAGAAAACCCATGAGAACGGCTGTTATCAGACAGCAGCGTCGCCCATAGATTAACGCCTGTCGCAGCCTGTGCCCCGGGCATTGATGCAATGCCAGAGAGATGATGCTCAACCGCATGACGAGCCGCTGACAGCGCCATAAAGGTGCTGTGCTGGACACCCACCACAGAGGCGATATGTAATGCTGACTGCACGACTTTACTGGCGAGAACCTCTTCGCGGATATAACGAATATCCATCGACTGCGAAATAAAGCGCTGGCCTGCATCGTCAGAGTGAGTATTAACACCCTGCGTTTTAGCCATATTGGCCATCAGGTCCTGTGTGTCCGGTGGCAAAAGCGGCTGGCTGGTCTGTGCAGCGGTCAGATGATGGGCATTGCCCTCCACGCTGCTGCCCATCTTAAACAGACGGCTACTGCTGGTAATATTCTGCTGCTGCCAGAAACCCTCCGTCGTATTGCCTCCTTCGCTGGCGATGAAGCGTTCCCCCGTTTTGAGATTGTCATCGGTGATGACCAGCATTTTCGCCGTCAGGGCCACGCTCCCGTCCCCGATCAGCAGGGCGGATGAACCCTGGTCCACGTAGGTTTTTGCGGAAACGATCGTCAGTGATGCATCATCGAATCGATTGAGATGTCTGTCGCTGCCAATACTCCAGTGCAGATCCGGGCTGGACAAATCGACGGTTTCACCTGCTGCAATAGCCAGCGTTCCGGCAAACGGTTCAGACTGCTGCTGTGCCATCCATCCGGCGCCTTGCTGCCAGAGTTCAGCGTTCAGTTCACGTGTTCCGATAATCGCGGTGCCTTTGCCCATGACATCCATCTGCCCTCGTGAGGCATCAAGGTGCGTACTGGCAAACATTCCACCGTTAACGCGTAGTGCACCGGAGCGCAACCCGGTATTGTCGGCCGTGAAGATGCCGCCAGTTTGCAGGTACTGGTTTTCACTACCGTAGCGGGTGTCTGCCTGGCCGATGGTTAAGCTGTCTGCGGTGTAGTTACCGCTTTCGATGGTGAGCTGCCCATTGCCCGCCAGGCCTGATTCATTCTCCTGTCCGCCATCGTTGCCGCCGAGCACGATATCAGTAGCGATATGGCCACTACTGTTTTTAAACAGAGCAGAACCGGTGCCCCCATTGCCACCCTTGCCACCGAGACCTGGACCAGTGCCGCCAGAAGTGGTGCCGCTAGTTCCTGCCTGGCTGCCGTTCCCCCCCAGCTGGAGGAAGCTGCTATTGGTGATATGACTATCCTCAACATTCAAGGTGCCGCTGCCCCCGTGACCGCCTGCACCTCCCTGGCCACCGATAGCATCGGATGCGCTATTACCACCAGCCCCACCACGTTCTCCATCAGCCCCAAGCGTTATCGAATGAATAGAAAGGTGGCTGGTAGCGATGTTGATGGTTGCGTTTCCGCCATCACCACCAATGGCACCTGTACCACCATCCCCTCCTGCGCCGCCAATACCACCGATACCGGACAATGATGCGCCATTGAGGCCGGTTTCTCCGCCATTACCGCCGCGAGAACCCTGGCCGCCAGCCCCCCCTGCCTGCAGGTTGTTTTTGACTGTTAAATCGGCATTGTTCAGGCTCAGTTCAGCATAGCCACCTTGCGCTCCGTTGCCGCCGTTGCTTCCCGCGGCACCGGCACCCCCGTCTCCGCCGTTGCCACCGCGACCTGCGGTCCCCCCGGTGCCGCCCTGACCACCCAGGCCACCGCTGCTGGCCAGTCCGTCAGAGCCGTTCTCACCTTGAATGCCATCCTGGCCCCGGGAGCCCGCGCTGCCACCGTCGCCACCCCGGCCCCCCGCAGACCCGTTACTGGCAGCGCCTGCCTTTCCACCCGTGCCGCCAAGTAGGATCGTGTCAGCATAAAAATTACCGTTAGTCAGCGTGAGTTCTGCGTTCCCCCCGCTTGCAGCCTGAGCGCCTTGGCCACCGAGTGATCCTGACGCACCTGCGGCACCGAGGCCGCCTGCAGCACCCGCTGCTCCATCGCCACCTCTGCCGCCGTTACCACCATAGCCGTCGATATCGGTGTTGCTCCCTGCGCCGCCCTGTCCGCCATCGCCAGCGTTGCCGCCGCTCCCCCCTTTGCCGCCCATTCCTCCAGCACTTCCCGCGGAGGCCTGACCCGCCACACCGCCATCTCCGCCATTCCCCCCCAGAGTGACTGAACCCAAGGAGGCATCATCACCCTCGACGATCAGTGTTCCTGATCCCCCCGCCTGACCCGAAGAACCATCACTTCCCTGGGGGCCGCGAGTGCCACTGGTGCCATTCGTTGCCAGTCCGGCTGGTGATCCCGGGTTGCCATTGCCACCGGCAGAGGAGCTACCGTTCTGGCCATCGTAGCCATCACCACCGTTGCCCCCGTTACTTCCATTACCTGCACTGCCGCTCTGGCCTGCATCGGCGCCATCACTGCCGTTACCACCTTTATCTCCTTGCGTAATAGTGTGACGTCCTGTCATCTCGCTGAGGGGCTGGGTTTCGTTCGTGCCAGGTGCAGCGGCAGCCGATGCAAGAGGGACGGCGCTGAATATCGGCAGTGAGAGCAAGGCCAGTGTAGAAATGGAAGAACGCAGACGGTGCTTTTTAAGCGGAAGATCCACGAGCTGTTTAGCTGTTGTATGTTTCATAAATTAATCCGTTAATCAGTGGAGATCCTTGTGGCGCTGCAATTTTTTGAAAAAAAGGCGGCACCAATTCGCCGGAAAATGGAAACCCGGATGATTGCGTATCAGAGGCGTGGTGAACGTTTTTGCACTGTTATTCCTTTAATGCTGGGAGAAAGCACATCCTGTGCTTTTGCGGAAAACATGGGCAATTTGCCACATACTTCGGAGGGGGAAATTAGCATTTCGTGTTACGTGTAGCGGTAAAACGATTTTTGGATATTTTATGAATTGATGGGTTTTATTCACCCGTTTTCATCGAAAAAGAGCAAGTCTGCGTGGCAAAATAAGCGTGTAACAGCATGGCGACAGGTAGACCTTCTGTTATAGTACCTTCCCTTAATCCGCTTATTGGCCGTGAACACGGTTGATCTTGCCGATACTCGTCAACAGGCTAAACTGCGGTTTATCACGGTTTGGGTAAGTAATTTTTTAAAAAATGATGAAGTCTTAATGAGCTATCAGGTACTGGCCCGCAAGTGGCGTCCGCAAGCGTTTACTGAGGTTGTCGGTCAGCAACATGTTCTGACCGCGCTGGCTAATGGTTTGTCCCTTGGCCGCATCCATCACGCTTATCTTTTTTCTGGCACCCGTGGCGTCGGAAAAACCACCATCGCCCGTCTACTGGCAAAAGGACTGAACTGTGAAACAGGCATTACCGCTACCCCTTGTGGGAAGTGTGATAACTGCCGTGAAATTGAGCAGGGCCGTTTTGTCGACTTGATTGAAATTGACGCAGCTTCCCGAACTAAAGTGGAAGATACGCGCGATCTGCTGGATAACGTGCAGTACGCTCCGGCACGTGGCCGCTTTAAAGTTTACCTGATCGATGAAGTCCACATGCTCTCGCGTCACAGCTTTAACGCGCTGTTGAAAACGCTGGAAGAGCCACCAGAACATGTAAAATTTTTGCTGGCGACCACCGACCCGCAAAAACTGCCGGTAACGATTTTATCGCGCTGTCTGCAATTCCATTTGAAAGCGCTGGATCAGGAGCAGATCCGTGGTCAGCTTGAGCATGTATTGCAAGCTGAGCAGATCAGTGCTGAAACCCGCGCATTGCAATTACTGGCACGCGCTGCTGACGGCAGTATGCGTGATGCGCTGAGCCTGACCGATCAGGCAATTGCGATGGGGCAGGGGCAGGTAACGACCTCCACGGTTAATGACATGCTGGGCACGCTAGACGATGAACAGCCACTGGCGTTGATCGAAGCATTGGTCCATGCCGATGGTGCAGAAGTCATGGCTTTGCTCAACCAGGCCGCTGCGCGGGGTGTGGAGTGGGAAGCGCTGCTGGTAGAAATGCTTACGCTGCTGCATCGTGTGGCAATGATTCAACTACTGCCTTCTGCGCTGGGCGACGATATGGCCGCCATTGAACAGCGGTTGCGTGAACTGGCACGGGTACTTCCGCCCGCAGATGTTCAGCTTTATTACCAGACGCTGCTAGTTGGCCGCAAAGAGTTGCCGCTGGCACCGGACCGCCGTATGGGTGTGGAAATGACGCTGCTGCGCGCACTGGCTTTTCACCCCAAAGCCGTGATCGCTGACCCGGTTGCACGCCCAACCATGGCATTACAGACCCCGGCAGCACCCTCAGCAGAGCCTGTACCCCATACGGCATCGGCGTCCCCGATTCAGGACGCGCCACCACCTCACCAGGGATTATCTGACTCTACCAGCCAGCTCCTACAGGCGCGAACGCAACTGCTGCGCCATCAGGGGGCGAGTAAGCCAAAAAAGACTGAGCCGGCAGCGCAGGGTGCGCGGCCGGCAAGTTCGGCACTGGAGCGTCTTGCTGCGGTTACCGAACGCGGGCAGCAACGTCTGCAACAGGCAGCGGCAGAAGCGGTTCCTGTAAAAGAAGAGGCGTATCGCTGGAAAGCGCAAAACCCAACGGAAGTGAAGGCAGAAGCGGTTGCAACGCCAAAGGCGCTTCGTACGGCACTGGAACATGAGAAGAATCCTGAGCTGATGGTGAAGCTGGTGGCGGAATCGCTAGAACGCGACCCGTGGGCTGGCGAAATTGCGGTGCTGGTCATACCAAAACTGGTTCAACAGCTTGCGTTAAATGCCTGGAAAGAGCAGACCGAGAGTGGTATTTGCCTGCATTTGCGTTCCAGCCAGCGTCACCTGAATTCCCCTTCTGCGCAAAAAGCGCTAAATGATGCCTTGAATGCTGCTGCCGGGCACCCCATTGAATTAACCGTGGTGGAAGATGATAATCCTTCGGTGCTGACACCGTTGGAATGGCGGCAAAAAATTTATGAAGAGAAGCTGGCGCAGGCGCGTCAGTCGATTATCACTGATACTCATATTCAGACGCTGCGTCGGTTTTTCGATGCCGATGTGGATGAAGAAAGTATCCGACCTGTTTAACCCGCCGCATCGCAGTTACGTTGATGCGGCCTGAGCTGAAGAGAGAGAACTTATGTTTGGTAAAGCCGGATTGGGCAACCTGATGAAGCAGGCCCAGCAAATGCAGGATAAAATGGCCCAGGTGCAGGAAGAGATTGCTGCCATGGAAGTGACCGGTGAATCAGGCGCAGGCCTGGTGAAAGTCACCATCAACGGCGCTCACAATTGCCGTCGTGTGGAAGTAGACCCAAGCCTGCTGGAAGATGACAAAGACATGCTGGAAGACCTGGTGGCTGCGGCCTTCAACGATGCGGCGCGCCGCGTTGCTGAAACCCAGAAAGAGAAAATGGCGGCGGTATCAAGCGGTATGCAGTTGCCACCTGGCTTCAAGATGCCATTCTGATGCAAACCAGCCCACTCCTTGAAACATTAATGGAGTCGCTGCGTTGCCTGCCAGGCGTTGGGCCGAAGTCGGCGCAGCGCATGGCGTTCCAGCTGTTACAGCGTGACCGCAGCGGTGGCATGCGTCTGGCACAGGCGCTGACGCGGGCGATGTCGGAAATCGGCCATTGTTCTGATTGCCGTACTTTCACCGAGCAGGAAATCTGCACCATCTGCGCCAACCCACGACGGCAGCAGAATGGATTGATCTGCGTGGTGGAAAGCCCGGCGGATATCCATGCCATTGAACAGACCGGGCAGTTTGCCGGGCGTTACTTTGTGCTGATGGGGCATCTGTCACCGCTGGATGGCATCGGGCCGAATGATATTGGCCTCGACCGCCTGGAACAGCGTCTGGAAAAAGAGACGATTGTTGAAGTTATCCTCGCCACCAACCCAACGGTGGAAGGGGAGGCGACCGCTAACTACATTGCCAGCCTGTGTGAACAGTATGGCGTGGAAGCCAGCCGTATTGCTCACGGTGTTCCCGTGGGCGGAGAGCTGGAAATGGTTGACGGTACGACGCTTTCGCACTCACTGGCCGGGCGTCAAAAGTTTAAATTCTGAGCAATCAACGGCACGAGTCCTTCGTGCCGTCTTGAAATCCTTTATGTCACCCCCATTTAATACCTCAACGTTCATCATCTGTTTTTTAGTTGAGGGTAGCAATGACCATGAAAGGACAAGAGACACGTGGCTTCCAGTCAGAGGTAAAACAGCTTCTGCACCTGATGATCCATTCACTCTATTCAAACAAAGAAATCTTCCTGCGTGAGTTAATCTCTAACGCTTCAGATGCTGCTGATAAGCTGCGCTTCCGCGCGTTATCCACCCCGGATCTCTATGAAGGTGATGGCGAACTGCGTGTACGCGTCTCTGTCGACAAGGAAAATCGTACGCTGACGCTGAGTGATAACGGCATCGGTATGCGTCGTGATGAAGTCATTGAAAATCTCGGTACCATTGCGAAATCTGGCACCAAATCTTTCCTTGAATCGCTGGGTTCTGACCAGGCGAAAGACAGCCAGTTGATCGGTCAGTTCGGTGTTGGCTTCTATTCTGCGTTTATTGTCGCCGATAAAGTCTCCGTACGGACTCGCGCCGCAGGCGCTGCCGCGTCAGAAGGTGTGTTCTGGGAGTCAGCCGGTGAAGGTGAATACACCATCGCCGACATTGAAAAAGCCGATCGCGGCACCGAAATCACTCTGCATCTGCGCGAAGGCGAAGATGAGTTCCTCGATGCCTGGCGCGTGCGCAGCATCATCAGCAAATACTCAGACCACATTGCACTGCCGGTTGAGATCGAAACCCACAATGAAGAAGACAACACCACCACGTGGGAAAAAATCAACAAGGCGCAGGCGCTGTGGACGCGCAACAAGTCTGAGATCAGTGCTGACGAATACAAAGAGTTCTACAAACATGTCGCCCATGACTTCACCGATCCGCTGACGTGGAGCCACAACCGGGTAGAAGGCAAGCAGGAGTACACCAGCCTGCTCTATATCCCTGCCCAGGCGCCGTGGGATATGTGGAACCGTGACCACAAACATGGGCTGAAACTGTACGTGCAGCGCGTGTTCATCATGGACGATGCCGAACAGTTTATGCCGAACTATCTGCGCTTCGTCAAAGGGCTGATTGACTCTAACGATCTGCCGCTGAACGTCTCGCGTGAAATCCTGCAGGACAGCCGCATAACTCAGAGCCTGCGCGGTGCGCTGACCAAGCGTTCACTGCAAATGCTGGAAAAAGTGGCGAAAGATGACGAGGAAAAATACCAATCATTCTGGCAGCAGTTTGGTCTGGTCCTGAAAGAAGGCCCGGCAGAAGACAGCAGCAATGCTGAAACCATCGCGAAACTGCTGCGTTTTGCCAGCACCAGCAGCGAAGGCCCGGCGCAAACCGTGTCGCTGGAAGACTATGTCAGCCGCATGGTGGAAGGGCAGGAGAAGATTTACTACATCACTGCCGACAGCTATGCCGCCGCGAAAAGCAGCCCGCACCTGGAGCTGTTCCGTAAGAAAGGTATCGAGGTTCTGTTACTCTCCGATCGTATTGACGAATGGATGATGAGCTACCTGACTGAGTTTGACGGGAAAACCTTCCAGTCAGTGAGCAAAGCGGATGACGCGTTAAGCAAACTGGCTGATGAAGAAACCGAAGAGCAGAAAGAGGCGGAAAAAGCGCTGGAGCCGTTCGTAGAACGTGTGAAAACGCTGCTGGGTGAGCGCGTCAAGGAGGTGCGTCTGACACACCGTCTGACCGATACTCCGGCCATCGTCACCACTGAAGCTAACGAAATGACCACTCAGATGGCAAAACTGTTTGCTGCTGCGGGTCAGGACGTGCCTGAGGTGAAATATCTGTTTGAGCTGAATCCAGACCATGCGCTGGTGAAACGTGCTGCCGATACTCAGGACGAAGCTCGCTTTGCCGAGTGGATTGAGCTGCTGCTGGAGCAGGCACTGCTGGCAGAGAAGGGATCGCTGGAGGATCCTAACCAGTTTATCCGCCGTATGAATCAGCTGCTGCTGGGATAACGAGCCACGGGCGAGGCATGCCTCGCCCCTGCGTTATGCCGCAATAATCTGTAGGGGTCGGGTATGCCCGACCCTGTTCTATTCCCGTAAACACCAACGCAATGGGTTATTCAACATATACTCCCGCACGTTAGACAACTCATCCTTGTCGCGAATCACCCGATCCCAATATCCTCGCTGCCATACCGTTAACCCCACATGTATTCGACGTACTCTATTCGTCACTGCCGATTTATAGCTGCCCACGAGTGTCGCCACCGAAAACTGATACCTTTCCGGTATCACTAAGATACAGTGCAGATGGTCGGGCATAATGATACTGCTGTCGATCTGGCAACCGGGAAAATGGTGCGGTAATGCGTAAAGATAGTCCCGGGCGATGATACCGTATGGATTGAGATAGCTGCGGTAATCTAAGCAGTGGCCGAACAGTGGCCTTCTTTGCTGACAGCACAGTGTCAGATAGTAGTATCCGGCCTGGCGATAATCGTAGTGTTTAAGGCGCAGAGATTTCCTTTGTTGCATGACATCCTCCTTTTTTGGGAGCATATCAGTACCGGATATATTGCGTATTTTCGGAGTAAATATCGTCAGCACGGCTCGCAAAAAAACGGGCGAGGCATGCCTCATCCCTACGATATACCGCGATGCTGTATCGGGCGAGGCATGCCTCACCCCTACGATATACCGCGATGCTGTATCGGGCGAGGCGTGCCTCACCCCTACGCTATGCTGCGATGTTGTCTCGGGCGAGGCGTGCGTTAAGCCGCAATAATCTGTAGGGGTCGGGCATGCCCGACCCGGCCGGATGTTGTTGATGATTTTTGTAGGGGTCAGGCATGCCTGACCCGTTTTATCCCGCGATCGACGCCTCTTCTAACAACCACCGCCGAAACAACTCAATCTCAGCTTCTTCTTTACGGGCGGTTTTGACCATCATCCATGTCGCGCGATCCACCTCTGCAAACCCCAGCGGAGCAATCAAAGACCCGTCACGTATCTCTTTTTTGACCAGAATCTGCGGGGTCATAATAATTCCCATTCCGTTACGTGCCGCCTGAATCGCCAGCGTCAGATTATCGAAATGACGTCCCGCCCAAAAATCGCCTCTTGCCCCGGTTTTCTTTGCCCACTCCGCCCAGGCATGCAGTTTGGTATCGGCATGTAGCAGTGGCAGAGTGGAAAAATCTGTCTCGTAGGTAAAGCGATGACTGAACTTCGGGGCGCATACCGGGCCAATATAGTCGACGGTAATCAGCGTGGCGGTAATATCCTCCTGCAACGGCTGCTCGTGGCTGACAATAAGCACATCGGTATGCTCGCTGCGCACCCGCTCAATATCAACATGGGTCTGAAAGGTGAGGGCAATATCGCTGTGCCGTTCTGAGAAACGACTGATACGCGGGATCAGCCACTGTGCCAGAAAGCTGGGGGCACAGGAGATGGTCAGGCTGTGCAAATTGCGTGCGCGAATTTTCTCACAGGTCAATTCGATCTCGCGAAAGGTCTGTATGCAACACACTTTTAGCCGTTCGCCATCCGGGGTCAACTGCACCCGTCCGTTCACCCGTAAAAATAACGGTTTGCCTAGCCACTCTTCTAACTGTTTGATTTGGTGGCTAACAGCGCTGTGCGTCACGTTTAGCGATTGCGCCGCCAGGCTGAAGCTTTGATGCTGTGCTGCCTGATGAAAGTAGCGCAGGGCACGCAGTGAAGGAAGGCCAGACATAATCATACCTTGTTAGAAAAACTAACAAGGAGTGTCTGTTTATATCATTTTCAAGTCCAGCATAATTTCCCTACTCTGGCTTCCAGGTCGGGGTGCTGTCCTGTCAGCCACCAGCAAACGCCCCCTTCTGGTTTCTCTCGTTACACAGCCGTATTTTCCCCTTGTCAGCCCACGATTACATTCATCATCAATGCGAAGGAAAGGAAAATGACAAATCAGCATTCTGTAAAAACACAGCTCGTCATGTTTACCGGCGGTCGTGATAGCACCCTGGCAGCGTGTTATCTGATGTTACAGGGTATCCCTGTACACCTCTGGTCAGGAAACAGCGGATGTTCACTGCATCGTGGCATTTTGTCGCACCGTGTTGATGAATTGAAAAGCCGGTTTGGCGACTTAGTCGTCGCCCATACCATTGCCGATATCAGCGGTGCTTTCCGTTCAATTGCGATTGAACACCTGGAAAGTGACATTCTGAAATATCGTAAAAACCTGGTGCTGCTGGGAGAGAAACTGGCAATCCATGCCCATCTGGTCGATTTCTGCCACCGCAACGACATTAACACCATTAATGATGGCATCACCCATTATCAGATGGAATTCCCGGAGCAGCGTCAGGTAGCGAAAACCTTCCTGATGGAGATGATGGCGCAGTACGACATCAACTATCAGTCGCCGATTTATGAGTTTGCTCAGTCAGCGGATGACGTGAAATACCGCCTGCTGCAGCTGGGGATTTCGACCAAATCGCTGGAAGGGATCAGCATTTTCGCCGACAGCTTCTCGACGCCGAATGATGAGGTGATCCTCGCATATCTGCATGACAAAGCGCCACTGGCACACAACATCGTCCGTTTCCTGTCAGGTGAAACCCTGATGACGCCTGTGCTGAAAACCAGCGCTGCTGCCTGAATCTGAACGTCAGAGGTGGCGTAGCCTGCGGGTTACGTCACCCGGAGTCTGAGATGAAAATAATCGTTAAATGCGCGGCCATTATTATTTATCAGCGTTCGCTGTTATTGACCCGTAAACGCGGCACCGAGATTTTTATCTCCCCCGGCGGTAAGCCACATGCGGGAGAAGACCATCTGAGTTGCCTGAAGCGTGAGCTTCAGGAAGAGCTGGGTGTGCAGATTAAAGGCTTCCGGCCTTTTGGCCTGTTTCATGGTCAGGCCGAATTTGAAGCCATGGCGATAGAGAACCATGTCTACCACGTTGAAATCGACGGGCAGCCGCGCGCAGGCAGCGAAATCGAAGAGATTGCCTGGGTGAATTATCGCAGGCCTCCCTGTGAAATCGCGGTCGGATCGATCTTCCGTGACAACGTTATGCCACTGCTTTTCCAGCAAGAGTTGATAAATTAATGGACGCATCCTCACTTTCCCCTCAGTTACAGCAGATCCATGGCGATCGGTTTTATAAGCGAGTTTCTATGCTGAAAGATGAACTCCGGGAAGAGTTAACCCGCATATATCAGCTGCAAGAGTACGATCTGTTTTTTGTTCAGTCGGTTCGCGTTGGACTGGTGATCTTATCGCATCTGTTTCATAAGCAGGAAACCACGCTGTGCCTGGCCAAACATGCGCACTATCAGCCCATCACTGAGCTGTTCAGCCCTCCGGCCTCACATTTTACCGAGCCTGGCAGCGTGCGTATCATTACTCACGTCAATCCGTATACCGGTGAACTCAACAGTCTGAAAAACAGTAAAGGTAAAGGCGTAGTGGATGCCTCGCACAGTTTTGCCACCAACCGCCACGGTGAGCTGATTGCGGACAGTTCCATTTTTGTCGCCCCTCTCCATAAACATGCCTCGTTAACTATCGGTCTGGCGATTATTGCCCTGCGTCCCGAGGACTTTAGTACCCTGATGCGCAGTGAGTTGCGTTTGTTTGAAGAGTCCACCTCGTCGGCAAAACCACTGGAAGAAGCACTGCAAAACATCCGTAGCACCCAATGGCAGCCGTATAACGTGGCGCAGGTTGGGCCTGTGCAGCTGAACGATGTCGCAGGTATGGATTTCACCTCAATCAGTGCACCGGATTTGCCCTTTAGCTGTTTCCCGGTACCTGCGCTCAGCGAGAGTCTGCAACAGCAGGTGAAAGCAGCAGGGGCCAGCTATTTCCCTCATGCCAAAACCCTGCGTTTGTCGTGCTGGGTAAGGGGTGACGGCAGTGAGCCTGTCGATATGACGGAACAGGTAGAAAACAAACTGAGCACCCTGTGGGAGGCAAAATGAAAAGTACCTTTGCCGTGAATGGCAATATGATTGGCATCATGGGCGGTGTGATTCTCAGTACGGATTCGGTGTTTATCCGCATGATGGGCATTGAAAATTCCTGGCTGATTGTGGCCCTGCGCGGCCTTTGCATGTGGGGTGTCTGCCTGCTGATGTGGGCCTTTTGGCGCCAGAGCCGCTCCACTCTTGGCACGCCGTGGCTGACCAAAGACAATGTGCTGTCGGCGCTGTTTTTTTGCATCGCTTCCGCCTGCTTCGTTAATGCACTGAACCGGGGCAATGTGGCCACGGTACTGGTGATTATCTCTTCAACGCCGTTTATTTCGGCCCTGATTACCCGGCTGTTCTTCAAAGTGGCTATCGATCGCAGCGTGATGCTGGCATCACTGGCGGGCATTGTTGGCGTGGTGATTGTGATGTCAGGCCGTGGTCTGGGCCATAATGGCATCGCCAATGTTTATGCGCTGGGCACGGCAGTCTCTATGGCACTGGCGTTTATCTTTACCTCACGCGTTAGTGGTGGCTCGGCGGGTTTACCGTCATTGGGGGCGGTGCTGGCATCGGTGTTGATTGTGCTGTGGCCGGACTCAAACATGGTCGATAGTCTGAAAGTGTTGTCGGCTGCGCAATATGGGTGGGTGATCGCGGAAGGGGCGTTAATTATGCCGCTGGCGATGGGGTTAATCACGTTATCCACGCGTTTTGTCTCTCCGGCCAATGCCGGGCTGTTTTTACTGCTTGAAACTGCGCTGGCGCCATTGTGGATGTTTCTATTTATGGACGAAATCCCAACAATTCAGGCAGTTATTGGTGGTGCAATTATTATCGTTGCGGTGATTTCTCAAACGCTGTATGCCCGCCGACAGGTATCGCTACAACGTTACGCGGATGCAGGATAACCGCGCCCTTCCTTGTGGATAGCGGGCCAAAATGGTATGTTCTTGCCCTCAGATAAAGTGATCAATTAAGCGATTCGCAAGGGGATTTACGCAATGCGTATTATTCTGCTCGGAGCTCCGGGTGCAGGTAAAGGGACTCAGGCTCAGTTCATTATGGAGAAATACGGTATTCCGCAGATCTCTACGGGTGACATGCTACGCGCCGCTGTTAAAGCGGGCTCGGAGTTGGGTCAGAAAGCCAAACAGATTATGGACGACGGTAAACTGGTGACTGACGAACTGGTTATCGCGCTGGTCAAAGAGCGTATTGCTCAGGAAGACTGCCGTAATGGTTTCCTGCTGGATGGCTTCCCACGCACCATTCCTCAGGCTGATGCCATGAAGGAAGCGGGCATTAAAGTTGACAACGTGCTGGAATTCGCCGTCCCTGACGAACTGATCGTTGATCGCATCGTCGGTCGCCGTGTCCATGCGCCGTCTGGTCGTGTCTACCACGTCACCTACAATCCGCCAAAAGTGGAAGGTAAAGACGATGTGACCGGCGAAGAACTGACCATCCGTAAAGATGACCAGGAAGCGACCGTACGTAAACGTCTGGTGGAATACCATGAGATGACGGCTCCGCTGATTGCTTACTACAGCAAAGAAGCGGCCGAAGGTAACACGGCTTACCACAAGATCGATGGCACCCGTAAAGTGGCTGAAGTTAGCGCAGAGCTGGCCAAAATCCTCGGTTAGTGCTTTTTGAGCCAGGGATAACCTGGCTCAATGACAGCAATTGGTTTATCCCCCGCTTTTTTCCGCTAGAATAAGTCTCGTTTTCATCTCCGACGATGCCGTAAAAAGGAATAACAATGAGGCAAGATAAGCCTGGCGTATTACTGGTTAACTTAGGCACACCTGATGCCCCAACGACACCTGCCGTAAAACGTTATCTTAAACAGTTCCTTAGCGATAGACGAGTGGTCGATACCCCGCGCTGGTTGTGGTGGCCGATCCTGAATATTGGCATTCTGCCGCTGCGCTCTCCGCGAGTAGCAAAACTGTATGCTTCCGTCTGGATGGACGAAGGTTCTCCGCTGATGGTTTACAGTCAGCGTCAGAAAGCAGCGCTGGCCGCGCGGTTGGATATGCCGGTGGAGCTGGGGATGAGCTATGGCAATCCGAGCCTGAAAAGTGCTATCGATAGTCTGATGCAGCAAGGGGTGAATCGCCTTATTGTCCTTCCGCTCTATCCGCAGTTCTCCTGTTCGACCGTCGCGGCGGTATGGGATGGTATTACCGACGTGTTCGCCGGTTACCGCAGCCTGCCAACCGTGCAGTTTATCCGTGATTATGCGGAACATCCGGCCTATATTGCTGCCTTGAAAGCCTCGGTAGAACGCTCTTTTGCCCAGCACGGCAAGCCTGACCTGCTGGTCACCTCGTTCCACGGTATCCCGCAACGCTTCGCCGATGAAGGTGATGATTATCCCGAGCGTTGCTATGACACCTTTAACGCGCTTACGGCCTCACTGGGGCTGGGCAGCAGCGAAGCGATGCTGACGTTCCAGTCACGTTTTGGACGTGAGCCGTGGCTGATGCCTTATACCGATGAAACCATGAAATCCCTGCCCGCCAAAGGCGTGAAGCATGTGCAGATTATGAGCCCGGGCTTTTCATCTGACTGCCTGGAGACGCTGGAGGAGATTAACGGTGAGAACCGTGAGATCTTCCTCCATGCGGGGGGGACGCGTTTTGAATACATTCCGGCGCTGAATGATGATGAAGCTCATATCACCATGATGCTGGAGCTGGTCAACCAGTACCGCTAAAACAGGGGAGGCCATGTTCTCCTCTGTGATCGTCACAGAGCGCAATTGTGCTATGATTGCGCTCTGAGCCCCTTCTGTAGCCTGCAATGATGAAATTCCCCGGTAAACGTAAATCCAAACATTATTTCCCCGTCAGTGCGCGTGATCCCTTACTACAGCCGGTTCAGCCGGAAAACGATGCGGCCAACAGCTGGATTGTCGGTATTGATCAGATTCTCGTTGATATTGAAGCCAAAGTGGATGATGGCTTTGTGGCGCGTTATGGCCTGAGCCTTGGGCATTCGCTGGTGATTGAGGATGATGTGGCCGAGGCGCTGTATGCCGAGTTGGTTGATAATAACCTGATCACCCATCAGTTTGCCGGTGGCACGATTGGCAATACGCTGCACAACTATTCGGTACTGGCGGATGACCGCTCGGTGCTTCTGGGCGTGATGTGTAATAACGTGCAGATTGGCGGTTACGCTTACCGTTATCTGTGTAATACCTCCAGCCGAACCGATTTGAACTATTTGCAGGGTGTGGACGGGGCGATCGGCCGTTGTTTCACGCTTATCGGCGATAACGGTGAGCGTACCTTCGCCATCAGCCCGGGGATGATGAACCAGTTGCGCCCACAAAGCATTCCCGAAGAGGTGATTGCCGGAGCATCTGCACTGGTGCTGACCTCTTATCTGGTGCGCTGCAAGCCTGGCGAGCCGATGCCGGAAGCGACCATGCAGGCCATCCACTGGGCAAAGAAACATAACGTCCCGGTGGTGCTGACGTTGGGAACCAAGTATGTGATTGCCGATAATCCGCAGTTCTGGCGTGATTTCCTGCGTGATCATGTCTCTGTGGTGGCCATGAATGAAGATGAAGCTTTCGAGCTGACCGGTGAACGCGATCCGTTGCAGGCGGCGAATAGTGCCCTCGACTGGGTGGATCTGGTGCTGTGTACTGCCGGACCAAACGGCCTGTATATGGCGGCCTTTACTGAGGAATCTGGTAAGCGTACCACGCAGCATCCGCTGTTGCCGGGGGCGATCCCGGAGTTTAACCAGTATGAGTTCAGCCGCGCCATGCGCCATCAGGACTGCACCCAGCCGCTGCGTATTTTTTCCCATATCGCACCTTATATGGGCGGGCCGGAAAAGATCATGAATACCAATGGTGCCGGGGATGGCGCACTGGCGGCGCTGCTGCACGATATTACCGCCAACAACTTCCACCGTTCGAATGTGCCGAACTCCAGCAAGCATGGACGGAGTTACCTCACCTACTCCTCGCTGGCACAGGTATGTAAATACGCTAACCGGGTAAGCTATCAGGTGCTGAACCAGCATGCACCGCGCTTAACCCGTGGGTTGCCGGAGCGGGAAGACAGTCTGGAAGAGTCATACTGGGAACGATAGGGCAGGGAAAAACCAAACGGCTGAAAACGCATTTCGTCGGGTGCCAATCATCGGCAGGGGGCGACCGGAAAAAAGGGTCGCACCCGACAATACTCTGTAGGGGCCGATCTTCTACATCGATCGGCCCGTAGTATTTAAATAGGGCACTCAGCCGGGGTTTCCACCGGGCTCAACAGCAGCAAATTCAGCATACTGTTGGCAATTTCCCGCTCGCCCATCACCACACGGTCTGCGCCACGCTCCATAATATAATCCACCTCGTCGTCATAATGCGCACGGGCGATAATCTCAATATTCGGGCGCGTTTCGCGAGCAGCAATGACAATCTCTCCGGCTTCATAACCGTTAGGAATGGTCAGCAACAGCCAGCGTGCACAGTCCAGACGCGCCAGCTCCATAATATCGCCACGCGCGGCATTGCCCAGTACCGCTTTGATCCCTTGCTCACGCAACGCCTCGACGCGTGGACGGCTGTTCTCCACTACCACAATCGGAATACCGGCTTCCATCAGGCGGCTGCCCAGCAGGCTGCCTACGCGACCAAAACCGACAATCACCGCGTGATTGCACAAATCCACCGGGATCTGCTTCTCTTCTTCGATGGCTTCTTCCATCGTCTGTTCTTCAATGGTCTCAGTCTTTTTCAGGTAGCGTTCCAGCAGCACAAACAGAATCGGATTCAGCATAATCGACAGAATTGCCCCCGCTAGCACCAGATTGCGCCCGCTGTCCGGCAGCAGATTCAGGGAGATACCCAGGCCGGCAAGAATAAAGGCGAATTCACCGATCTGTGCCAGGCTGACGGAGATGGTCAGCGCGGTGCGCTTGGAGTGACCGAACAGCATCACCAGGAACAGCGCCACTAATGACTTGCCTAAGACGATAATCGCCAGTGCACCCAGCACCGCTAGCGGCTGCTGGATCAGGATCATTGGGTCAAACAACATGCCAACGGACACGAAGAACAGCACGGCGAAAGCATCACGCAGCGGCAACGTATCGTGCGCGGCCCGGTGGCTCAGCTCCGATTCGTTCAGCACCATACCGGCAAAGAAAGCCCCAAGTGCAAAGGAGACATCAAAGAACTCGACGGCACCGAAGGCAATACCCAGCGCCAGCGCCAGCACGGAAAGAGTGAACAGTTCGCGTGAACCGGTCGCAGCACTGCGCGCAAGGATCCACGGCACCACGCGTTTTCCCACCACCATCATCAGCACCATAAACGCCGCCACCTTGCCGATGGTAATCAGCAGGTCGAACAGCACCATCGTGACGCTGGCTTTACCTTCTTCAAACAGCCCGGCAATCGCAGGCAGCAGCACCAGTGCCAGCACCATCATTAGGTCTTCCACGATCAGCCAGCCGATAGCAATCTGCCCGCGCTGACTGTCAATTAACTGTCGCTCTTCCAACGCACGCAGCAGCACCACGGTACTGGCGGTTGAAAGGCAGAGTCCGAATACCAGACCCGTCATCATTGGCCACCCCAGTGCCCACGACAGCCCCATGCCTAACAGTGTGGCAGCGGCGATTTGTGCAATGGCACCCGGGATGGCGATGGACTTTACAGCCATCAGATCTTTCAGGGAGAAGTGCAGACCCACACCGAACATCAGCAGGATCACACCCAGTTCGGCCAGTTCCGGTGCCAGATTGGTATCAGCAACAAAACCTGGGGTAAAGGGCCCGGCGAGCACGCCAGCTAACAGATAACCGACAAGAGGAGAGATGCGCAGGCGATTAGCCAGCATACCGAAGAGGAAGGCCAGAACTAAGCCTCCTACAATGGTGGTGATAAGCGGGGTGGTGTGGTGCATGCCTGTCTCCTTTTGTGTGCATACTCAAGAGACTTCAAGTTGTAACGACGTTGGCAGTGCCGGCTCACAGGACTGACTATGCTCCAGGAGACCCGCAGGCTTGCCGTTTTTCAGCAACTTAAATTATCCAGAGTGTAAATGTGTCCAGTTGTAAGTTTTCAGTGTATGGCATATTACAGGATGACGCTTGTCATTATTGGTTATAACGGCAAAAAATCTGAATCATTGAGAGAAAGTTCGCACAGAGTGCGATTTTAGACAGTTATCAGTGTGCAGGTCAGACGTTACAAGCCGGTGACCCGGTGCCAATTGCATTGATTCGCACCGGGATGGGACTATTTATGTCGGTTATCAGGCAGGAAAGCCGTCAGAATTCCAAGAAGTGGCAGATAAGCGCAGATTTGATAGACCAGTTCAATGCCCTGATGATCGGCGACCACACCCAATACGGCGGCACCCAGCCCACCCATGCCAAAGGAAAAACCGAAAAATAGCCCGGAAACCATACCGATACGGCCCGGCATCAATTCCTGGGCGTAGACCAGAATGGCGGAAAACGCCGACGCCAGTACAAAGCCAATCACGACTGACAGCGCACCGGTCCACCACAAGTTGGCATAAGGTAACATCAACGTGAAGGGGGCAACGCCAAGAATAGACACCCAAATCACTCTTTTTCGACCGATTTTATCGCCAATCGGGCCGCCAATGACCGTGCCCGCCGCGACGGCAAACAGGAAGATAAACAGATGTAGCTGGGCATTCTGCACGGAAAGCCCGAATTTATGCATCAGATAGAAGGTGTAGTAGCTGCTCAGGCTGGTGAGATAGAAATATTTTGAGAAAACCAGCACCAGCAAAATCGTGATGGCAAAGGCCACCTGACGACGAGGCAGCAGGCTCACTGCCGGGGCAGTCTGACTTTTGGCAACGCGGTTCTGGTTCTGATACCAGCGGCTAATCTGCAACAGTACGACAATCCCCAGCAGGGCGGCCAGCGAGAACCAGGCGACATTACCGCGACCATAAGGGGCGATAATCAATGCAGCCAGCAGCGGCCCAAGAGAACTGCCAAAGTTACCGCCTACCTGAAACAGTGACTGTGCAAGCCCATGGCGTCCACCGGAGGCCATTCTTGCCACGCGCGAAGATTCTGGATGGAACACCGAGGAGCCAGTGCCAACCAGCGCTGCTGCCACCAGGATCATCGGGAAAGTACTGGCCATCGACAGCAGCACCAGCCCACAAAGGGTGAATCCCATACCCACAGGCAACGACCAGGGTTGCGGGTGTTTATCGGTAAAGTGGCCAATCAATGGTTGTAGCAGAGAGGCTGTCATCTGATAGGTCAGGGTGATCATACCGATCTGCACAAAACTCAGCGAAAAGTCTTCGCGTAACAGAGGATAAATCGCCAGAATCAACGACTGAATCATATCATTAAGCAAATGGGCAACGCTGATCGCGCCAAGTATGCCAAATGAGGTACGCCGGACCGGCGTCTTTGAAGAGGAAAGGGTGTGTTCGCTTGCCATTAAGTTAACCTGTCATTGTCTTGTGTTTTTATAGGGTGCAGAAAGCCCTTAGCTTGCTAATAACATAAGGTACAGTAATTATCTTTTAGCGTTAAGCCTGCGGCATAATCATACCCGTCAAATATTTTGGGTATCAGCCATTCATTTTCTGTTGTCAGAGTTGTTCAACAAGGAGGGTCACAGTGCCATTATTGAAAAGAAGTTTCGCCAGCGTTCTGACGGTGGCGTTATTAAGCACCCCATTGATGGCCCAGGCGTGGGTGAAAGACCGGACTTATAAGTTCACGGTGCTTCACACCAACGATCATCACGGGCGTTTCTGGAATAACGAACAGGGCGAATATGGCCTGGCGGCGCAAAAAACCATGATGGACCAGATCCGTTATGACGTGCAGGCGCACGGCGGTGCTGTCCTGATCCTCTCGGGCGGTGACATTAATACCGGCGTGCCGGAATCTGATTTGCAGGACGCGGAACCCGATTTTCGCGGGATGAATCTGATTGGCTATGACGCAATGGCGATTGGAAACCATGAGTTCGATAATCCGCTCTCCGTGCTGCGTCAGCAGCAGAAATGGGCTAAATTCCCGCTGCTCTCCGCCAATATTTATCAGAAAAGCACCGGAAAGCGGCTGTTCCAGCCTTACGCCCTGTTTAACCGTATGGGGCTGAAAATTGCCGTTATTGGCCTCACCACCGACGATACGGCGAAAATCGGCAACCCGGAAAACTTTACCGACATCCTGTTCCATAAACCGGCAACCGAAGCAAAAGCGGTGGTCGAACAGCTGCGGGCGAAAGAGAAGCCCGATGTGATTATCGCGGCCACACATATGGGCCATTACGACAACGGTCATCACGGATCGAATGCGCCGGGTGATGTGGAAATGGCGCGTGAACTGCCAGCCGGTTACCTCGATATGATCGTGGGAGGGCACTCGCAGGATCCGGTGTGCATGGCGAAAGAGAATGTGAAGCAGGCTGACTATGTGCCCGGAACACCCTGTACGCCCGATCGCCAGAACGGTACCTGGATTGTCCAGGCTCACGAGTGGGGGAAATACATCGGCCGTGCGGACTTCACCTTCCTGAACGGCAAGCTGACGCTGGATCACTATGAGCTGGTGCCGATTAACCTGAAGCATAAAGTGAAGAATGCTGACGGCAGCACCACCTGGGTCAATTACACCCCCGAGATCGCGAAAAACCCGGCCATGCAAAAACTGCTGACTCCGTTCCAGAAAAAGGGTGAGGCGCAACTGGGCGTGAAAATCGGCAGTGTTAACGGACGGCTGGAGGGCGATCGCAGCAAAGTGCGTTTTGTGCAGACCAGCATGGCGCGTCTGATTCTGGAAGGACAGATCGAACGGACCAAAGCTGACTTTGCCATCATGAGCGGCGGCGGTGTGCGTGACTCGATTGAGGGCGGTGCCATCACTTATAAAGATGTCCTGAAAGTGCAGCCTTTTGGTAATACGCTGGTGTATGTCGATATGAAAGGCAGCGAAGTTGAGAAGTATCTCGCAGTAGTGGCCAATAAACAGGTTGATTCAGGTGCCTATGCACAGTTTGCGCGCGTCAGCCTGACGGCAGACGGCACCGGCGTCAGTAACATCCTCATCAACGGTAAACCGCTGGAAGCGGATAAAACCTATCGCATGGCCACCCTGAGTTTTAATGCCACGGGCGGTGATGGCTATCCGCTGGTGAATAAGCTGCCAGGCTATGTGAATACCGGTTTTGTGGATGCCGAAGTGCTGAAACAGTACATCCAGAGTCACTCTCCGCTCGATGTGGCGAAGTATCAGCCTGCCGGGGAAATTGTCTATCAGAAAGCAGAAGTGAAATCAGAAGAGAAGGCACCGGAGAAAGCAGCAGAAAGCGAGAAACCGGCAGACCCTAAACAGTGGCGTCCGGCGAAACTGGATACGGCGAAGCAATAACGGTGTTACCCATGGGGTCGACGACTTTTTCCGGTCGACCCCAACAACAACCTCTGCGCAGTGCCATTAACCATGTTTGTTCACTGGCTGTGGCTGGCGTGAATTCATGATGCGCTCACGTACTTTGTCATAGACCCAGTTATACGCCATGGTGTAGGGCAGGAAGAACAGGAAGAAGGCGATTTCAATGATCAACGCCTGCCACAGACTGATACCCAACATCCAGGCTGCCAGTGGCAGACCGATCAGAATAAAGCCGCCCTCAAAGCCCAGTGCATGCAGAATACGCAGGCCGATACCGCGAGTCACTTTTTCGCGCGGCCACAGACGATCAAATCCGGCGTTATAAATCATGTTCCATATCATCGCTACCGTCGACAGCATGATGGCCAGCGCACCCATCTGAAACAGGGGTTTATCCATAATCCACGCGGCTAAAGGTGACACCAGTGCAATCGCCAGCACTTCGAAACCTGCGGCATGGAAAAAACGTTCTTTTAGCGTACGACCAGACATACATCCTCCTTAATTTTCTATGGACGCTATTTTCCACGTTTTATTTGCTAAGATAAAATGACTATCCATCGATAAAAGCGATACATCTTTGCGTTACTCACCGGAATCACTGGAAGCTTTTGTGCAAACCGTGGAAAGCGGATCCTTCTCGGCGGCGGCGCGTGCGCTGCGCAAAAGCCAGTCAACCATCAGTACGGCAATAGCAAATCTTGAAAACGATCTGGGCTTTACACTGTTCAGCCGTGAGCTACGTAACCCGGTATTGACTGAAAACGGGCAGCGTGCGCTGGCGCAGGTCAAAGAGATCCTCAATGCATCAGCAAAATTGGACGAGCTGGCTATTCGGCTTTCCGGCGAAATAGAGCCCTGTCTGCGACTGGCGATCTCCGATTTCTGGCAGGCTGATTATCATGAGTCACTGCTACAACGCTTTGATAGTCGCTATCCGGATATCGAATTCGAATGCATGATTGCCGAAGATGCCGACGTAATTGATCTGTTAAACAGCCAGCGAGCCCATATCGGCGTGGTGCGGGTGCAGGAGCATTATCCGTCGGACATTTGCGTGAAACGCCTGCAAGTAGAAGCGCAGATGGCGATTTTTCTCCATCAGGATCATCCGCTGGCGCAGCAGGATAAGGTGACTGAGCAGGAGCTGAAAGGGCTGCGCCAGCTTCGGCTAAATACCTGGGTGGAGCGCACGCCTGCGCCGACCGGAAAAGTGTGGCTGGCGCAGTCTTATCTGTTGTTGCTGGAAATGGCTGAACAGGGATTCGGCTGGAGTATTCTGCCGCGCTGGCTGACCCAGCAGTTTGGTCACCAGACACTGCGTGAACTGCCGGTGGACGGCTGGCCGCAGAGTATTCAGGTTGATGTGATCTGGTCACGCCGTACGCCACCCGGCCCTGCAGGGCGCTGGATGATCGATCAGTTGCTGGCCCAGCGCTCTGCGTAAAGCCGCGTTAATCGCCGCGTTTGGCGATATCGGCAAAGCTGGCATTAAGCAGTTGCGCCAGATCCTGCGGCTTCAGTTCAATATCCAGCCCGCGCTTGCCGCCGGAGACGAAGATCGTAGCAAACGGCTGCGCAAGGTGGTCAATCACCGTTGGCAGGCGCTTTTTTTGCCCTAAAGGACTGATGCCGCCAAGTAAATAACCCGTGCTGCGCTGGGCAAACAATGGGTCAGCCATCTCGACCTTTTTCGCTCCCAGCGCTTTGGCGACTTTCTTTAAATCGAGCTGCCCGGCCACCGGCGTCACCGCCACGGCCAGCGTTTTATTATCGCCATTCAGCGCGACCAGCAGGGTTTTATACACCTGATCCGCATCGAGATTCAGCTTGCGTACTGCTTCGTCTCCGAAGTGGGTTTCGCTGCTGTCATGCTCATAAGAATGCAGCGTAAAGGCGACTTTTTGCTTTTCCAGCAGTTTTACCGCAGGTGTCATAGTCACTAACCTTCTGTCGTATTTTCCATGAACGAGTGAACAATTGATGAACAAAAATGCTGGCGAAATATTACGCTTTGAGCGACAATCTTGCCCGCGTCAGCGTAACCGCTGAGACGATAACAAAAATCATAAATATGTCCTTATTGACGGGCCGATAGAGATATCGGCCTTTTTTTTATCGCTGAATCAGCAGACCTGGCAGATTTCCCTCGCCGTAAAGGTGCAGGGCACCCACCGCAACCACATAGCGCCCGGGTGGCAGCTGGCGTAAAAACTGGCACCACTGTTGATTACGCTGATGCATTAACAGGTCATTCAGACTGCTGCTGAACGTGCTGGGCAAGGCCAGTTTTCCGATGCTGCCCGGTGGGGCTTCCAGCCACCAGCTCACCATGGTTTGCAGCAGGCGTGCATTGGTTTGCCAGTGCTGTAGCGTATCTTCGAGTAACGGCAGGCCGTTGTCCGGCAGCGATTTCAGCAGTGCCAGCTGGGTTTCCGGCCCTTCCAGCTCAATCACTTTTTTCTGCCGTTCACGCGCCGCCTGGAGCAGTTGATAGTCGATACCGCAGTCGGCGCGTAGCCCAAGACGTTGCGCCTGTTGCGCCTGAAGCATGAGCGCCACCTGCCAGGCGGGCAGCGTATCGACGCGCTCCGGGTCGATGCTTAACTCTTCACAGCGGCGTTGCAGTTGTGGCCACTGCTCTGCAGAAAGGCGTTCAGCCAGCGGCGGACAACTCTCACTTTCACTGAAGGGGGATGCCCCGCCGGTGATATCCGCTTCAACAATCAGAGCATCGGCCTGCTGTAGCCGTTCATACAGCACCGCTGGCAGGGGCATCATATTGCGGGTACCCATATGAATGCTGCCCACCAGATGCAGATGTCGCTGACCCAACGTGATATCGAGGGCCGGGTAGCGGTAACTTACCGACCACAGCCTGCGCCACAACATCTGAAATCTGTGCAAAAGATTTGCCATCGTTTTCTGCCTCATGCTGTCAATCACACTATGCTAGCGTGATAAGTCGCTGACGGACAGGGCAAAACGCAGCACTCATTAGCCGACTTACGATTGCGGCGGGCGGAAGCGGATCAGACGATTAGCATTACTCACCACGGTAATGGATGAAAGCGCCATCGCCGCGCCCGCCACCACGGGACTGAGCAGGGTCCCCGTCAGGGGATACAGCACCCCGGCCGCAATCGGGATGCCACAGGCGTTATAAATAAATGCCCCAAGCAGATTTTGTTTCATATTGCGAAGCGTCGCCTGGGAAATCGCCAGAGCATCGGCCACCGCATTCAGGTCCTGACGCATCAACGTAATCGCCGCTGTCTCGATGGCCACATCGCTGCCGCCACCCATTGCGATCCCCACATCAGCCTGCGCAAGGGCCGGAGCATCATTGATGCCATCACCAATCATCGCCACCTGCTGGCCCTGTTGTTGCAGGGCGCGGATCGCATCGGCTTTGCCTTCCGGCAACACCCCGGCAATCACACGATCGATACCTGCTTCACGCGCAATGGCATTGGCCGTAATGGCGTTATCGCCTGTCAGCATCACCAGCTGATAACCGCGTTTATGCAGTCTTTGTAGCGCACTGACGCTCTCTTTACGCAGAGGATCACGGATGGCAAACAGGGCGACAATTTCCCCTCCGGCTGCCAGCAGTACTGGGGTAGCGCCGCTTGCTGCCTGCTGTTCCACCTGCCCGGTGATCGCCCCGGTCGCGATTTGCTGCTGCGCCATCAGCGGTGGATTACCCAGCAGCAGCGGAGTGCCAGCGAGTATGCCGCTGACCCCCAGCCCCGGTATTGTATGAAATTGCTCAATCTCGGGCAGCGTCGCCAGAGCGGCGTACTCAATGATGGCGCGTGCCAGCGGATGGCTCGAACCCTGCTCCAGGGCCGCAGCCTGGCGCAGCACGGTCTGCCGGTCAGCCCCGTTAAACAGCAGGACTTCAACGACACGCGGCGCACCTTCGGTCAGGGTGCCTGTTTTATCAAAGACTAAGGTGCTCAGGGTGCTGGCACGTTGCAGGGCATCGGCATCACGCACCAGGACACCAAACTCGGCGGCACGACCAACGCCAGCAATAATCGACATCGGCGTAGCCAGCCCCAGTGCGCAAGGGCAGGCGATGATCAGTACGGTAGTGGCAATCACCAGGGTGTAGACCATCTGCGGTGCGGGGCCGACCAGATACCAGACAGCAGCGCTGAACAGGGCTATCGCCACCACCAGCGGGACAAACACCGCTGAAATTTTATCCGCCAGTTGGCCGATTTCCGGCTTACTGCTTTGCGCCTGGCGGACTAACTGAATAATACGCGACAGGGTGGTGTTCTTGCCGATGGCGGTGGCACTGAACAGCACGCTGCCGTCCTGCAATACCGTCCCGGCATGCAGCGCATCACCCGATGACTTCTGCTGAGGGATGGCTTCGCCGGTCAGCATGGCTTCATCCATCCAGGCTTCACCGCGCAGGATCGTGCCGTCGACCGGTACCCGATCGCCGGTGGTGACGCGCAGCGTCATCCCCAACTGCACGTCACTCAGCGGCAGGATCTGCTCACCGTTTTCCGTGACAACACGCGCTGTGGGCGGGGTCAGATCCAGCAATTTTTCCAGCGCTTTTGACGAGCGTTGGCGAGCGCGCTGCTCCAGCATATGGCCGAGATTAATCAGACCGATAATCATCGCACTGGCTTCGTAATAAAGATGGCGTGCCGCCATCGGAAACAGATCGGGCCACAGATTCACGGTGATGGAGTAAAGCCAGGCGGCGGCAGTACCCAGTGCGACCAGCGTATCCATGGTGGCGCTAAGGTTCAGCAGGCTGCGCCATGCGCTGCGGTAAAAATGCCCCCCGGCGATGATCATGACCAGCAGGGTCAGTACGCCCACCACCAGCCATCCACTGCGGTTGTCGGCGGTCAGCATCATATTGTCGCCGATCATTCCCCATCCCATCAGCGGGATACCCAGCGCCAGCGCCAGGATCGCCTGCCAGCGAAAACGTTTTACCGCAGACTGCGCGGTTTGCTGCTGTTTTTCCCGACGTTTCACGTCATCTTCAATGATTTCCGCACCATATCCTGCACGGCTCACGGCGTCGATGAGTGCGGCGGGGGAAGCCGAACCCAGCACCAGCGCGCTGCGTTCGGCAAGGTTAACCCGCGCCTGGCTGACGCCAGCGACATTTTGCAGCGCACTCTGTACGCGGCTAACGCAGCTGGCGCAGCTCATGCCGTCAATCAACAGCTGGTAGCTGTCGGGATCGGAAGCGGGAGTCGTTGCCGGAAGCTCTGGCAGGGACGCTGTCAGCGCTTCCGGCTGAGGTTCTGATTCTGTCAGCGTATCAGGCTTTGGGTGAGAAGCCCCTTCTGGCAGGCTGGCGTGATAACCCACCTGTTCGATGGCGGCAATCAGCGCATCGGCGCTGGCATCACCGGTAATGCGGGCTTCCGTCACCGTGACGTCCGCCTGCTCCACGTCGTCACGCTGTTCCAGCGCTTCTTTAACCCGTTTAACACAGTGGCCGCAGGTCAGTCCGTCCAGCGCCAGTAACGTGGTGTGTGTCATGATTTTCTCCTGAGTGAATATGTCACCGAAGCTCAGGTTAAACCTTCCCGCAAGGGTAAGGTCAAGCCAGTGTAACGATATTTATCCCCAGGCCTGAGGGCATAAATAACCGGATTTACATCTGGATCTGCCTTTCCCGAGCACGTAAACTGTTTCAGCTTATTACTCAGGCGCAGCGTCACCTTTAGCCGGGTATTATCAGACAGGGAGGCGTCTGCAATGAATTTTATATTACTACCTGAAAATGCCATTTTTCTTATCACCTTCGCGTTGATCCTGTTATTTGGTCTGGTGGAAATTCTTGCCATTATATTTGGCATGAGTGTTTTCTCACATACTGATACCCTGCTGTCGCCGCATATTCATGCCGGTGAGTCTTTATTTTCTCAGGGGCTGGACTGGTTAAATATTGGCAAAGTCCCTTTATTCATTCTGTTTATTCTCTTGCTGTCCTGCTTTTCTATCAGCGGAATGGTTTTACAGTGGGCACTGCTGTACGCGCTGGGCAAACCTCTTCCTGGCGGGCTGGTGGCGTTACCAGCGGGCGTAATCTCTGTGCTTTTCGTGCGAAAAATAAGCGCCGTCCTTGCGCGTTTTTTACCACAATACGAAAGCAGCGCACTGTCTGAAGAGAGTTTTATTGGCTGTATGGCGACCGTGGTGGGAGGAACGGCCAGCATGGGGCATCCTGCCCAGTGTCGGCTGGTCGATAAGTTTCAGCAAACGCATTATTTACGCGTACAGCCAGACAGCGAGGATGACATTTTCTCCCCTGGCGAGACCATTATCATTACGGCGCGTCTCACCTCATCTTTATTCGAAGGGATGTCTCATCCCTGGTCTGAACATCGGTAACACTGCCTCACACGTCTATTTTTAACTAAGGGATTGTAATGGAAGAAGTGACAAACATTGATAGTTGGTATTTCTGGGGTGAAATTGCATTAGCCGTTTTTGTCGTCCTTATTATTGTGGGGATTATATTCTCCCGGCTGTATAAAAAAGCCTCTGCGGAACAATCCTTTGTCAGAACTGGTCTGGGAGGACTAAAAGTGGTTCTTAGCGGCGGTTCCATTGTTCTGCCGGTATTTCATGAAATTATTCTGATTAACATGAATACGCTAAAACTGGAGGTGAGCCGTTCTAAAGTGGACAGCCTGATCACCAAAGATCGTATGCGTGTTGATGTCGTTGTCGCTTTTTTTGTGCGGGTAAAACCGACGGTGGAAGGTATTTCAACCGCGGCTCAGACGCTGGGGCAACGTACTTTATCCCCTGAGGATCTGCGCATCCTGGTGGAAGATAAATTTGTTGATGCGCTGCGTTCGACCGCGTCACAGATGACGATGCAGGATTTGCAGGATACCCGTGAAAAATTTGTCCAGGGGGTACAAAACACGGTGGCGGAAGATCTGAGCAAAAATGGTCTTGAGCTGGAAAGCGTTTCTCTGACCAATTTTAACCAGACCTCGAAGGAGTTTTTCGATCCGAATAACGCCTTTGACGCCGAGGGTCTGACCAAGCTGACGCAGGAAACGGAGCGCAGACGCCGGGAACGCAACGAAGTTGAGCAGGATGTTGAAGTTGCCGTGCGTGAAAAAAACCGTGATGCCCTGGCGCGCAAGCTGGAAATTGAACAGCAGGAATCTTTCATGTCTTTAGATCAGGAACAGCAGATCAAGACACGCAGCGCCGAACAGTCCTCGAAAATTGCGACCTATGAGGCCGAACGTCGCCGCGAAGCAGAGCAGAGCCGGATCATGTCCGAACGTCAGATCCAGGAAGCGGAAATTGAAAGTAAGCAGGTGCTGAAAACCCGCGAAGTGGAAGCCAGCCGGGACGTTCAGGTCAAAGAGATTGAACAAACCCGTGTCACTGAAATTGCACAGCAGGATAAAGCCATTGCGATTGCGGCAAAATCTGAACAGCAATCTCAGGCCCAGGCGCAGGCTAACCTTGCGCTGTCAGAAGCCGTGAAAGCCGAACAAAACGTGGTGACCACCCGTGAAACCGCGGAGGCCGATCGTGCCAAACAGGTTGCCCTGATCGAGGCCACTCAGGACGCTGAAACCAAAGCGGTACAGTTAACCCTGAGTGCCCGTGCAGAGAAAGAAGCCGCAGAATTGCAGGCGGCGGCCATTATTCAGCTGGCAGAAGCAACGCGCAGAAAAGGCCTGGCGGAAGCGGAAGCCCAGCGTGCGCTGAATGATGCCGTTAATATGCTCTCCAGCGACCAGACCAGCCTGAAATTTAAACTTGCTCTGCTACAGGCGCTGCCAGCGGTTATTGAAAAATCCGTGGAGCCGATGAAAGCCATTGAAGGCATCAAAATCATCCAGGTGGATGGTTTAAATCGCACCTCAGGTGGGGCTTCCTCGGGGACTGCCACGATGGCCGGGGGAAATCTGGCGGAACAGGCGCTGTCTGCTGCACTCTCTTATCGTGCCCATGCGCCCATTCTGGACTCATTGCTGAAGGAAGTGGGTCTGGCAGGAGGATCGCTCAACGATCTGACGGCGGGACTAGTGGCGGCCCAGGCGAGTGACAGCGATCAACCCGCAGCAAACGATGAGGCACCTTCTTCGCCTGCCAGTGCGGAGGTTGCCGTTCCTTTGGCTTCTTCACCTCCCGTCGAATCACTGACATCCGCGAAATTTACCCCCCTTATCTGACCTCAATCCTCCTGGTCACCCACCAGGGGGATTGTTAACTCTGACTCATTACTAATGCTGTCAGCCAGATGCCAATGCCAAAGGAGGTATGGGCGACCAGGCTGCGCCAGCGTACGGTCCAGGGGGCAGGGGTGTTGGCCGCCGCAAAGCCGAAGCCAAACGCAGGCTGCATCAGGCAATACGGTGCGACTACGCTGACTATCCCCATCAGCAACGCGGGCAGGAATGTTGGCGCCGAAAGCCATTGTGGGCCGACGAGGACAATCAGCAGCACAGAGAACATTATCCCCGTCAAGTAGTGTGCTCCCCAGCCGACGGCCACTTCACCCCTGACCAGAGTGGCTTGCAAAATGGTGCAGTGGCTAAACGTCCCATGACGCATATGCCCCAGCCAGCGCCCGACCAGCCGATAGTCCAGAGAGGGGATTTTGAATAACTGCTTTTGCAATAATGCCCAGAGATCCATCACCAGTGTTGCGCCGGTTCCCAACAAAACAGCTTGCCCTGCCAGCATTAAACTCTCCTGCATCGTGCCGTCCTCTTCACGTGTTTATTTTGTCGACTGTCTGTGATTGGCATGCAGGATGTCAAAGTAAACGGCAGCAACCTGTACCAAAGTAGAGGGGACGAAGACCTGTTGTTTGACTGGGGCAGAAAATTGGATTAGTTATGGATCCTGCTTAAGCCGCCCGGAGGAATAATGAATATCAGCGACGTGGCAAAGAAAACCGGATTAACCAGCAAAGCGATCCGTTTTTATGAAGAAAAAGGGCTGGTGACGCCGCCGCTGCGTACCGAAAATGGCTATCGCAGCTACAGTGCCAGACACCTGGAGGAGCTGACGCTGCTGCGCCAGGCCCGCCAGGTCGGGTTTAATCTGGATGAGTGCCGCGAGATGGTCAGCCTGTTTAACGATCCTGAACGCCACAGCGCCGATGTGAAGGCGAGGACGCTCAGCAAAGTGCGGGAGATCGAAGTTCATATCAGTGAACTCCAGCTAATGCGCCAGAAGTTGCTCGATCTCGCCGCCAGTTGCCCGGGCGATGACAGCGCCGAGTGCCCGATCATTAATCACCTGGCCGGATGCTGCCACAGCGCTAAGCAGGGTTAAACGTCGCGACGGACAATGCGTAACGTGATCCCTTCGACCGCTACCACGGTGATCTGCGTACCGGCGGGCAAATCTTCCTCTGCCTGGACGCGCCAGTTACCATCACCAATACGCACATGCCCGAAGCCATTGACCAGCCCGGCATCCAGCGTCAGCTGGCGGCCAATCATCTGCTGACCCCGCTGATTCAACGTCGAAGGAGGATTTCGGCGGTCGCGGTGCTTAAGCCAGCGATACCACCACAGTGCAGCGAGAATGGTCAGTACGGCAAAACTCAGCCCCTGCCACTCCCACGGCATCGGCACCAGCCACACCAGCAGGCTGACCAGCACGGCAGCAACGCCGCTCCACAGCAGATAACCACTGGCACCCAGCATCTCCGCCGCCAGCAGCAGGCCGCCGAAGGTCAGCCACAGCCACCACGGGTTGGCGAGCAGTTCATCGATCATCGGCGGTTACGCTCCGCTTTGCTTTCGCCCAGCAATTCGCTGATCCCGGCAATAGATCCCATCAGGCTGCTGGCTTCCAGCGGCATCATCACCACTTTACTGTTGCTGGAGGAGCCGATGTTTTGCAGGGCATCAGTATATTTCTGCGCTACAAAGTAGTTAATCGCCTGAATATCCCCGGCGGCAATGGCTTCAGATACCATTTTTGTTGCCTGCGCTTCGGCTTCAGCACTACGTTCACGCGCTTCCGCAGCAAGGAATGCAGACTGACGTTCACCTTCTGCTTTCAGGATCTGCGACTGTTTTTCCCCTTCAGCACGCAGGATCGCGGCCTGGCGAACCCCTTCCGCTTCCAGAATATCGGCACGCTTGGTTCGTTCGGCTTTCATCTGGGCGTTCATCGAGGCGATCAGTTCAGCCGGTGGGCGAACATCGCGGATCTCAATACGGGTAATTTTGATGCCCCATGGGTTGGTCGCTTCATCGACAATATGCAGCAGGCGGGTATTGATGTTGTCACGTTGCGACAGCATTTCATCCAGTTCCATCGATCCCAGCACGGTACGCATGTTGGTCATCGTCAGGTTGATGATTGCCAGCTCAAGATTGCTGACCTCATAGGCGGCGCGCGCCGGGTCAACCACCTGAATAAAGCACACGGCATCAATGGTGACGCTGGCGTTATCTTTAGAGATGATCTCCTGCGAGGGGATATCCAGCACTTGTTCCATCATATTGATTTTACGGCCCACGCGATCCATAAACGGGATCACCAGATTCAGGCCGGGCTGGAGTGTATTGGTATAGCGGCCGAAGCGTTCAACGGTCCACTGAAAACCTTGTGGGACGATTTTGATACCTGACCAGACGAGGATCAGGGCCAGAATGATAATGACGGGAATCACAGCCAACATAAAAATAACCTCCAGATTGTTATTATTCATCACTTTACTGGGCGACCCTTTAGCCCGAACGCCCCTTCGACACTCGAATCCGTCCACCAGAGCACAGCGCTACCGGGTTGCACCTTATCTGATGATATTGTAACACCCATGACAGCGCCATCCTGCTGTTGTTGGTATTGTTAGCGCTTAACTCTTTTGTCTGGTGAACTGGAAAGAGAAATCAGCAATGTAGCTGCCCTCGGCCTGTGCGATCGCTTTTGACAATGCCTGGTAATAGGGCTCAAGCCCAATCGCTTCAATCTCCGCAATTTTGTCGCGAATAGGGGCGCAGAACAGGGCCGGATTGCCTGCGGCCTGGCGCTTATTGTTGACGGGCAACTCGTTGGTCACTGCTTTCATCGCGGTACGCAGTGCCTGGCGATAGCTGCCTGGCACCTTATTCACATTCTCAGATGCCGTCAAAACGTTGAGGGTGGGGAACTCATCTGCCATTACCGCAGACTTAAGCCTGTCGAAGAACTGCTGAAACAGCTGGAATGACCCCAGATCGGTGACTTTGGGTTTGGTTGATTTACCGTTGGTGTTTCCCACCGTCCTGGTGACTTCCTGATGAGGTGAGGTTGTCTTGTGAAGTTGAAGGTCAAAAAGGTAATCCGCGTGCTTTCTGCGCTCCTGCAGATCCGGGAACTTCTCATTGAAGGCTTTGATGAACTCAGGAGCAGGCAGATCGGCCAGCGCATGATTATCCAGCCAGTCGGACCGCGCAAACAGGGCTGGCTTAATAAACCAGGCGGGGACAGGTTCAGAGAAACGTACCGACTGACCTTTGCGGTCAAATTCGACGAACTCTGCACCTTTTTCGAAAGCGAAGCAGCAGTTTTTAAAGCTGATAATGGTGTCATTAATGATCAGCGCATCTTTGACAAACTTTGCCACCTCAGCACTCATCACAAATGCTGTTTTTTTGTCACTATCACGAAGGACATAGTTCAAATCGGCCACTGACTTCACGCCAGGCTCAAGATCAAACTCAAAGAAAATATGTGACATATTATTAACTTCCTGTTTCCCGGGGGAAGTCATAATATCATATCTTCGAGTGTGAAAGTCAGCGGCCTGTGAGCGAAGAACAGGGCAACGCAATGCAGAGACTTTTTAATAGACTGCCTTCGTTAAAATCCGATTTTAAGGTCAATTCCGGTGCTGTCACGTTTCATCGTGAGCTTTGCATCATCCCGGGCAACAACGCTGACCACCACAGACTTCAGATCATCCATACTCAACGTCATCAGACGGGCATTCAGCAACAGAATCGTCCTTAACATTTCATCCCCGAACTCTGATGAGATGTGATCCATCATCCGGTGATGTTTCTCAACGTTTACCTTGTCTTCAATCGGCTGTGAAAATCGGGTCATTGCGTTACCCCATGGGATAATTTCGTTAATGTTGCCTGACAGGCCCGAACAGAGACCATCTGTCGTTCAAGCAGTTCCGCATAATTAATCTGTTCTGCAGCAGACCCTCGCTCCAGTTTTATCGTAAGCGAGAGTGCGTGGCTCGCTGCCTGTGAAAGTTGCAGGCAGGCTGAAAGATGTTCTTTTCGATACTGTTCGCTGTCCGAGAGCGCCTTAAGCAAGATCGAACGCGCTTCTGCAATCAGCGCCAGGTGTTCCGGTATCATTTGAGTCACTCTCCATTGTCGTTTCGAAAGGGGTCAGGTGATGACCTGACCCATTGGAAAAGCCTGTGCACTTTTAGTGGAAGTGCGAATGACCACCGAAACCTTCGGAGCGCGAGTTGTCATGGCCGTAACCGTGACCACCAAAAGCGGCACTGTGCGCATTATCGCCACCGCGATTGCCAGAACCACCGTGTGAAGCATGGCCGCCCTGACCTCCGGCGTTACCTTTGCCGGTAGCGAACGTGATTTTCGAGACGGAGACGGGTTTATTTAAGATGACTGAGGGCATCGACTGGACGGGTGTTTTGACACCGATGTTCACTGCCGGGCTCAGTGTCGCCATTGGCTGGCGGGCCATTCCGGACATTTTAATGGCCTGCTGATCCCGTACTGCCTGCTGCGCATCGAAGTTAGCAATGGCGGCATCACGCGCAATCCGGGCGTGATCCACCATTTTCTGCTGCTGCATCTGCTGACCCAGTTTATCAGCAGTGGCATTGCGGTTATAGGCTGTCGCCTCTTTGGCTCTTCTGTCTGCATCAGCCTGACGGGCATCCGCCAGCGCCACTGCCATATCTGAGTTTTTCCGCTGGTTCGGGCCAATGGCCGCTAATGAAGGGGTCAGGGTCGCCATTGGCTGGCGGGCCATTGCGCCCAGTAAACGGTCATCATGGTTGACGCGTTCCTTACTCTGGGCAACCGTATTTGCCAAGTCGGCCGCCTTAGCATCGGTTTGCTGCTGTTGTACCTGATTGCGATACGTTGTTCCGTTGACTTGTCTCTGTGCAGCCCGACGGTCGGCACGGATCTTGTCACCTTGCATTGCTAAAGAGTCATTGAAAGATCCATCGGCGTTAAAGCGACCTGTTCCATCATTGCTGTCCGTTTCGTTGTAATGTGCCAGATTGTCTTTTTCTTGATCCTGCAACTGATGCAGAGTTGATACTGCATCATTAAAGGCGTGGGACTGATCTTCAGCAGACGTATTAAAAGAGGAGAGAACGGCCAGGGCAGTAAGCGCGATCATCGTGCGTTTCATGATTTTTTTCCAGTAGATATGAAGAGTTAATAACGTTGCGATACCAGAATTCTGACACTGAACACGCAGATTTAACTGTCATTATCCTTTTGACTTTTATGTGGCTTTTTGTTCTGTGGTGTGTCACTTTTTGTGACTTCGCTATGTGAGTAATGCTAGTCTTATTGTTGTCTCTGTTAATTGACTTTAGTCAATATTTTGACGGTATTTATAATTTCCCATAAGTCTTAATAGTGAGTGTTTGATTTTATTAGTCTTTAGTTAGTCTTGTGGGCGTCAGCGGTGCAGGCCATTCTTCACCGGGAAGGTGAGTCAAGGTCAGTTCATGGCAGGGTAAATAGCGTGACTCAAAAATCAGGCCCAGGTATCCGTTTTAACAGAGATATATTTTCTTTCAGACTGGATTAAGACTAATGATGGTGAGGAGTGCTACAGAGTACGAGCAGAGGAAGGGGGAGCCGGGATGTTATTGATATACGGCAGGCCGATGGGTGTGCCACCGGCCTGCTGTGTTTTAGTAGAGCAGAGAGTAGAGCTGACGACGGTATTTCGCCGCCAGCGCATCGCCGGTACCCAACGCGGCGAGAATGTCCTGCAAAATTTTACGCGCCTGACCGTTGGCCGCGGCGAGATCTTTCTTCAGATGAGAGAACAGCAGTTCCAGCGCTTCTTCGTTGCGCCCGACCTGGTGGTATTGTAATGCCAGCTGGGTAGCCAGTTCGGCATTGTCCGGATCAGCGTCGATCTGCTGTTGCAGTTGCTGGATTTCGGGTGTGTCCGCAGCCTGCTTCAGCAGCTCGATCTGTGCTACCAGACCCTGGTAGCGCGTATCCTGATCCTGCAAAGGCACCACTTTCAGTACCGCTTCGGCCTCTTCGCTGCGGGTCAGCCCGATCAGCACTTCGGCCAGCAGGAAACCGATGTCGCTGCGCTGGTTGCTCAGTGCCCACGCATCTTTCAGCAGCGGCAGAGCCTCAATCAGTTTGCCTTCGTCCATCAGCTGCATCGCCTGCTGGGCTTTCAGCTCCTCTTCTTTCGGCAGCACTTTCTCTAAAAGGGCACGCACGGCTTCTTCCGGCTGCGGACCCTGGAAACCGTCGACCGGCTGACCATTCTGGAACAGGTAGACCGTCGGGATGGAACGCAGTCCAAACTGCTGCGCAACCGCTGGTTCCGCGTCACAGTCCAGCCTTGCCAGAACAAACTGCCCGGCATACTCCTGCGCCAGACGATCCAGCAGCGGCGTCAGATGCTGACAGTGCTGGCTGCGTTCTGACCAGAAGTAAAACAGCACCGGGATCTGCATCGACTGTTCCAGCGTCTGTTGCAGGTTGGCTTCATTAATTTCGACAATAGCGGCTTGTGGTGACATGAATTCGTCTCTTTTCACGTAAGTTTCTTACTGTATTGGGGCGAGGGGCGATGCTTCAAGGCCCGGCGACTAATTCTGGCGTAAAAACCGATCCATCATCCAGCCTGGCAGCAAACGGCGCAACAGCGTAATGACATGGGTCACCATCGTCACAGGATAGCGCAAACGTGGGTGGCGGCTCTCCAGCGCATGCCGCAGCTTCGGCAGAATCGCCTCCGGCGGCAGCGTAAAGCGGGCGGCGATCCCGGGATTTTTCACCGGTTTATCCTGCTGCGCCTGCCGGACGTTATCGGTAAAGCGGGTATGAATTGGCCCTGGTTCAATCAGGCTGACGCGCACACCGCTGCTGTGCAGCTCCATCCGCAGGGCATCAGACCAGGCCTCCAGCGCGTATTTACTTGCGGCATAGGCACCACGCCCTGGTGTTGAGATCAGTCCCATCACCGAACTGGTATTCACAATGCGCCCGCTGGCGGCGATCAGCGCAGGCAGCAGCAGGATAGTGAGCTGGTGGGTACCGAACAGATTGGTGGCGAACTGCTGTTCTAGCTGCTGACGCGATACCGACTGCAAGGGACCATAAACGCCGAAGCCCCCGTTATTAAACAGGCCTGCCAGGCGGCCATCACACAGCGCAAGGATCTCCCCGGCAGCATGCTCGACGCTGGTGGCGTCATCCAGGTCCAGCAAGACACCGCTAAAACCCAGTTCGTTCATGCGTTCGACATCCTGCGGTTTACGGCAGGCCGCGATAACATGGTAGCCACGGCGCAGCAGATCGTTGGCTGCCACCAGGCCAATCCCGCTGGAACTGCCCGTAATAACAATACTTTTTTGCATAACTTTACCTGTCACGGCACTCAGAGCCGGGTCACTCATGCTTAACTAGGGGAGCCAGGTTTTTAGCCATCAGGTCGGCAATAAACGGTTGGGCCGCAGGGTTAGGATGAATGCCATCGTCCTGCATCCATTCCGGTTTCAGATAAACCTGTTCCATAAAGAACGGCAGCAGCGGAATGGCGTGTTCCTGAGCCAGTTTGGGGTAGATAGCCGCAAAGGATTCGGTATAACGCTTGCCGTAGTTTGGCGGTATACGTATTTGCATCAGAATCGGCTGCGCTTTGGCGGCCAGCGCCAGTTTAATCGCCTGATCCAGGTCCTGCTCCACCTGCTGTGGGGCAAAACCGCGTAATGCATCATTACCACCCAGTTCAATCAGTACCCAGCGCGGCTGATGTTGTTTCAGCAGTGCAGGAAGACGAGCCAGCCCCTGCGTCGCGGTGTCACCGCTTATGCTACCGTTAATAATGGTGGGGGATTTTTTCCATTTATCATTGAGTAACGCAGGCCATGCAGCACTGGCAGACATGCGGTAACCGGCGCTCAGACTGTCGCCGAGTACCAGCAGCGTATCTGCCGCCGTTGCGCGCAGCGTCATAAAAGCCAATAAGAACAGGAAAGGGTAATGCCAGCGGAAAACATTCTTGAAGTTCATCGTCTTAGTAAGTCCGTCGGTCAGGGTGAGCATCAGCTTTCCATCCTTACCGGAGTTGAGCTGGTTGTCAAACCGGCTGAGACCCTCGCCCTGATCGGTGAATCGGGATCGGGTAAGTCGACGCTGCTCGGAATTTTGGCCGGGCTGGACGACGGCAGCGAAGGAGAGGTGATGATGCTCGGCCAGCCGCTGCACAAGATGAACGAGGAGCAGCGGGCTGAATTACGGGCGAAGAATGTCGGCTTTGTTTTCCAGTCGTTCATGCTGGTGCCGACCCTGAATGCTCAGGAAAATGTACAACTTCCGGCACTGCTGCGCGGTGAAAGCGATCGTCAGAGCCGTGAGCAGGCAGCCGCACTGCTGGCGCAACTTGGGCTGGGCGAGCGTCTCAGCCATCTTCCTGCTCAGCTTTCTGGCGGAGAGCAGCAGCGCGTGGCGCTGGCCCGCGCCTTTAACGGCCGCCCGGCGCTGCTGTTTGCCGATGAACCGACCGGTAACCTTGATCGCAAAACGGGTGACCGTATTGCCGATCTGCTTTTTTCGATGAACCGTGATTATGCCACCACGCTGATCCTCGTCACTCATGATGAACAGCTGGCGGCGCGCTGCGATCGTCGGCTGCGGCTGCGTGATGGCAAGCTGTGGGAGGAAGCATGATTTGGCGCTGGTTCTGGCGTGAGTGGAAATCGCCCTCGCTGCTGATTGTCTGGCTGGCGTTAACACTGGCGGTGGCCTGCGTGCTGGCGTTGGGCTCACTCAGTGACCGTATGGAAAAAGGCTTAAGCCAACAGAGCCGTGACTTTATGGCGGGTGACCGCACGCTGCGCAGCAGCAAAGCCGTACCTGATGAATGGCTGGCGCAGGCGCGTGCTGACGGATTGCAGGTAGGGCGTCAGCTCAGCTTTATGACCATGACGTTTGCCGGAGAGACCCCGCAGCTGGCGTCGGTAAAGGCGGTGGACGATCTCTATCCGATGTTCGGCCAGCTGACGACCGCACCCGTCGGGCTTAAACCCGCAGCGGGTACCGTGCTGGCCGCACCACGCCTGCTGGCATTGCTGGAGCGTAAAGCCGGGGACCAACTCGACGTGGGGGATACCACTCTGCGTATTGGGGGGGAAGTGATCCAGGAGCCGGATGCGGGCTTTAACCCGTTCCAGACCGCACCGCGTCTGCTGATGAACCTGGCCGATGTGGAGAAAACCGGGGCTATCCAGCCCGGCAGCCGCATCACCTGGCGCTATAAATTCTCCGGCACTCCGGCGCAACTGGCGCGTTATGACCGTTATATTGAAGCGCGGCTGACGCCCGACCAGCGCTGGATCAGCGTGGAAAACAGTGAGGATGCGCTGGGGAAATCCATGCAGCGCGCCCAGCAATTCCTGCTGCTGTCAGCACTGCTCACGCTGATGCTGGCGATTGCCGCCGTGGCCGTGGCGATGAGCCATTACTGTCGCAGCCGCTACGATCTGGTGGCGGTACTGAAAACGCTCGGGGCTAACCGCACGGCACTGCGTAAATTGATTATCGGCCAGTGGCTGGCAGTGCTGCTGCTGGCGGCGGTGGTGGGCAGTGCCATTGGGCTGGGTTTTGAAGCACTGCTGCTGCGGATGCTGCGTCCGGTGTTGCCGGGTGAGCTTCCTGCCGCCAGTGCCTGGCCGTGGCTGTGGGCGGTGGGATCGCTGTTTGTCATCTCCCTGCTGGTCGGGTTACGCCCTTATCGCTTACTGCTGGCGACCCAACCGCTGCGCGTCCTGCGCCGCGATGCCGTGGCGAATATCTGGCCGCTGAAGCTGTATCTGCCTGCGATGGCGGTGGTGGTGATTGGCCTGCTGGCTCTGCTGGTGGGGGGCAGCAAACTGTTGTGGGCGTTGGTGGCAGGTATTGTGCTGTTGTCGCTGCTGCTGGGTGCCATTGGCTGGGGCGGCCTGCTGCTGCTGCGCCGTCTGACATTGCGTAATCTGGCCTTTCGTCTGGCGGTGAATCGACTGCTGCGTCAGCCCTGGACTACGCTCAGCCAGCTGGCGGCGTTTTCGCTGTCGTTTATGCTGCTGGCATTGCTACTGGTGATGCGTGGCGATCTGCTGGATCGCTGGCAGCAGCAACTGCCGCCGGGTAGCCCGAATTACTTCCTGTTAAATATTACCGAGCCGCAGGTGCCGCAGGTGCAGGCCTTCCTGCAACAGCATCAGGTGAAGGCAGAAACCTTCTATCCTGTAGCGCGAGTACGCCTGACCGGGATCAATCAGCAGCCTGCCGATCCGGCGCAGGATGAATCCCTGAACCGCGAGCTGAACCTGACCTGGCTGGAGGATCTGCCGGATCACAACCCGATGACAGCGGGGAGCTGGCCGCCAAAAAATGGGGAGGTGTCCATTGAGCAGGAGCTGGCAAACCGTCTGGGCGTGAAGCTCGGAGATACGCTGACCTTTACCGGTGATACCCAGGAGTTCAGCGCGAAAATCAGCAGTATGCGCAAAGTCGACTGGGAAAGCCTGAAGCCGAATTTCTTCTTTATCTTCCCTCCGGGCGCGCTTGATGGACAGCCGCAAACGTGGCTGACCAGCTTCCGTATGGATAATGACAATGCCACGCTGGCACAGCTTAATCGTCAGTTCCCGACGCTCAGTCTGCTGGACATTGGCAGTATCCTGAAGCAGATAGGGCAGGTGCTGGCGCAGGTCAGCCAGGCGCTGGAGATTATGGTGATCCTGGTGACGGCCTGCGGCGTGCTGCTGTTACTGGCGCAAATCCAGGTGGGCATGCGTCAGCGACGTCAGGAGCTGGTGGTCTACCGTACGCTGGGTGCCAGTAAAAAGCTGCTGCGCGGTACGCTGTGGTGCGAGTTTGCGCTACTTGGTGTGGTGTCCGGTGTTGCAGCGGCTATTGGTGCCGAAGCGGCGCTGTGGGGGCTGCAACGCAAAGTGTTCGACTTCCCGTGGCAGCCTGACTTCGTGCTGTGGCTGGTGCTGCCGCTGACCGGCGCGCTGCTGCTCTCATTGTGCGGCGGTTGGTTGGGTGTGCGCTTGCTGAAAGGGAAAGCGCTATTCAGAGGGTATTACGCAGGATAGTGAAAGGAGGCCGGTGAAAGCCGGCCTGTTACATTGATGAGTTTTTAAACTTCCAGAGTCTTAAGATTATTTTTTGGAGTTTATTGGTTAAATATTTAAATAAGTAAAATGTGTTTTTAATGAGTGGGCTCACAGGTGTTTTTTCGCAAGCGTTTGATGACTTCCCCTTTATGGTTTTTATAACGATTTGGCCATATATCTTGAGCTTTCACTCCTATTGCCTTTGCGATAATCTCCTCGCCTTTTGCCCATGGTCGCACTAGAGCGTTGGCTAATGTCGATGAATTCAATCCATTAGCTCTGGATAACGCGGCCAGAGAATGATGTTTTTTTCTGACTGCGGCGAGAATGTCAGCCCGATGCCAGCCATGTTCGACTTCTTTTTTGCACATATTTAATCCTTTTTTCCAATCCAGTATGTAAGTGCATGGTTATCCGCCTAATTAATTAGGATGATTGCACGATGTGTGTTGGTGGATTTATATCATGTATGGTTGCTTGTTGAAGATGAATTTAGGTATAGTTAACTACTGGCCCTTAAGACTAGTATTTTATTTTTTCTTTTTTGATTACTGGTAATTATGGGGTTTTAATTGGTATTTTTTTTCAAAGCTTCTAATTATTTTTTTATTGCAGGTTTATATTCAACAGGGAGTTTGTGAATTATGTTGGAGATCGTGGAGTGTCAATATTGTCATTTATCCTTTAGGCAGTTGGATGAACTTTTTTCCCGTAGAAAAGAAACGTTCAAAGACAGGTTGAACTGGTCAGTTAATTGTATTGATGATAAGGAATTTGATGAATATGATAATGAGCATGCAAGCTATCTTTTGGGGTATTCTGATGGAGGGGTTATTTGTGGTGTGCGTTTTAGAGAGATTAAATTTCCAAATATGATTATGGGAACCTTTGCATGTTTTTTCAAAAACTTGAATATGCCTGATGGTAATTATATTGAATCAAGTCGTTTTTTTGTTGATAAAGTCAGATCGAAAAAAACGATGACTAAACAGCCTCCAGCTAGCCTTCAACTCTATCTTGCGATGATAAGGTATTCCAAAAAATATAACTATGACGGAATACTGACACTGGTGAGTCATCAGATGCTAAAAATATTACACTTATCCGGTTGGAATGCTCATATAATTCAAGAAGGGATTTCAGAAAAAAAAGAAAAAGTGTATGTCGTTAAACTCCCGACAGATAATGAAAGTGAGCAGACGATTATAAAAAAAATCAAAACTTTTATGAATAAAAATTCAGGGAGGGGTGATAATGTCAAGTTCAATTCCTAGACGTATTGCATGTTTGGCATTAAGCACACCCAGTTTTTTGACAACATTACCCATGTGAAACTTTACGGTGCTAACTTTTATATTGAGTATTAATGAGATGTCATGGTAGGTTTTCCCCATACTTGACCAGTAAAGAATATCATTCTCTCTTTTGGAGAATGTATTTTCCGTGTCTGGTTTTTTTTGGCTTTTTTTATTAGATGTACTCCTATACATAGTGAGCATTCTGTCATGAGATTTTATTAGCAGCATTTGAATTTTTTCTTTATTACTCTCTATCATATCCTCAATGCCATGATCTCCTTGATCATCAATTATTAGAGAGAGAATTGCAAGGTTGTGGTGCTGGTCATGGAGGGTGAATGTATATCCATTGATGATGTTGTATTTTTTAGAATGGTTGAAAATACTGATTAACTTTCCATTTGTGGTTATTTTTACATTTTCATCCCATGAAAAAGGCATTATTTTGTGAAGTGCAGAGATAATCACAGGATCAATGTATTGTAATTTGTTTGTTTTGTATAACTCAACCCATTCACTTGGGTAGCTAGATATTATTTTTACTTGTGCCGTATTTCTTTTATTCATCACCAAGTATGCATATCTAAAGTCGCCATAAAACTTAAGTTTTCTTTCCAGAAAACTCCTAATGGAGTTGTTAATTGTATCATTATCCGTAAATATATTGGTCATTTTCTCATCCTTGTTCATAATGATAAATTAAAAATATTTTTATGTCATGACTCAGAGCTTCCCATAATTTCTCTAAGTAAAAAAATGAATATATGACGCGTGTTGATGTTTTTACATTCCAAGTAAATCGATTGTTTTATAGCGGTTATTGGAAATTTTTTATAAGCGTGAAGGAGTTATAATCTTCTTATCGCTTAATTGAAATTATATTTATGAGATTTTTAGATGTGTTTAATAGATTACTTTTTTCTGGTAGTGATTGTTAGCTGTACTTTAGTACAGTCAGGTACTATCGATTTTCAGCATTAAGGGCTACCAATAAAGTCCTTACTCTGTAGGTTTTGCACGCAGGGGGTGAACTCTGAGATATTCCTACAAATGGTTTCTGGCTGAATGCACAGCACACGGGCCCCATCCCCTCAACCATTCGTTCCCGCTGTGGGTTTTAAAAACAGCCACGCCAATGCCTGCAGGTGAAAGAGGAAGGGCTGATTGCAGCAGGCTGCCGGCCAGGAAAGGCCGGCAGGCCTCTGGGACGTGTTTATGCCGTTGCAGCAAGCAGCCCTTCCTCCGGGAACCGGTTAAGAGGCTGCGCGCAATAACGCCCTGATCGTTTTTCTGGGGATTCATCAGGGGCTGACCTTCTGTTTCGGTCAGCCCGCAAGGCAAAGGGATTAATCCAGCTTCTCAACCGCCCAGGCAATCCCACTGGCGTACTCTTCCGGCAGCAGCGGCACCAGCGCGTTCAGCGCATGGCTGAGGGCCAGTGGGCTGACGTCAGACAGGTTCAGGTGGCCCACTTTACGCCCGGCACGCACTTCCTTCTCATACCAGTGCAGGTGCACCAGCGGCTGCTCCAGCCATGCCAGATTGACGTCGGTGCCAATCAGGTTGACCATCACCGAGGGTGTGCTGACGACAGGCGTTGGCAGTGGAAGGTCGAGAATAGCCCGCAGATGCAGCTCAAACTGGCTGATCGATGCGCCGTTCTGCGTCCAGTGACCGCTGTTGTGTACGCGTGGTGCCAGCTCGTTGATCAGCAAACCCTCCGGTACCACGAAACACTCCATCGCCATCACGCCGACGTAGTTCAGTTCGTTCATGATGGCGGAGAGCATACGCTCGGCCTGCTGCTGATGCTGCGCATCCACATCCGGCAATACTACGCTGGTGCGCAGAATACCGTCCTGATGCAGGTTGTGCGTCAGCGGATAGAACACCGTGCGGCCATCGTGGCCACGTGCGCCGACCAGCGACATTTCACCAGAGAAGTTAATTCCCTGCTCAACAATACACTCGCCGTAGCAATCAGCAGGCAGTGATGCGGTTTCATCTGCACGCAGGCGCCACTGGCCACGTCCGTCATAGCCGCCGGTGCGGCGCTTAACGATGGCAAGGGAACCGAGTGTGGTGAACACCTGCGCCCACTCATCTGCACTGGAGAGCAACTGCCACGGCGCGGTTGCCAGGCCCAGCCGGTCCAGCAGTTGCTTCTGGGTCAGACGGTCGGCCAGCAGCGGGAAGATATCGCGGTTCACAAAGGCGTTATGGCTGGCCAGTTCACGGGTTAATGCCGTTTCAGGCCAGCGCTCGATTTCGGCAGTGATCACGCTCTGCGCAATGGGCAGGGAGTCGGGTTCCGCATCCAGGCCCACCGGATAGACGGCAATGCCCAGCGGCTCACCCGCCTGGCGCAGCATCCGTCCCAACTGACCGTTGCCTAATACACAGACCGGCTTCATGCATCCACCCGTGGGTCCGGGTTATTCAGCACTTCATCGGTCTGGGTCTGGCGCCAGTGATTCAGGCGGCCTGCCAGTTCGGCATCATGCAGCGCGAGGATCTGTGCGGCCAGCAGGGCGGCATTGGCGGCACCGGCTTTGCCAATCGCCAGCGTGCCCACAGGAATGCCGCGTGGCATCTGCACAATAGAATACAGGCTGTCGACACCGCTCAGTGCGGCACTCTGCACGGGCACGCCCAGTACCGGAACCAGCGTTTTTGCTGCCAGCATACCCGGCAAGTGCGCCGCGCCGCCTGCACCTGCGATAATCACCTGATAGCCATTATCCGCTGCCTGTTCGGCAAAACTGAACAGTTTGTCCGGCGTGCGGTGTGCAGACACCACTTCGCAGTGAAACGGAACATCAAGGCTGGTGAGAATTTCCGCGGTAAATTGCATGGTTGCCCAGTCACTTTTGGAACCCATAACAATAGCAATGCGGGCCGGTGCGGCGTTGGATGACATGCGGGTCTGACTCCTGTGATTGTGATACTTCACCTGAATGGCGCTGTAGGCTTACCAGGTGGGAAGGGCACAGAGAATATCACGACTGAGCGGCAAGGAAAACGGTTGCGTGGCGCGAAATAGCGGCGGGTTTCGCCAGGTTTTTGAATCAGAACGGGAAGGAAATCAGGCTTATTTCATCGCTACTGACTTTGATCATCGAGCCTTCTTCATGCCAGGCCCCCAGAACCAGGCGTTCAGCCGCTTTCCCGTTGATCAGCAGAGGATGCACTGCAGGGCGATGAGTATGACCGTGGATCAGCCACTGAACCTGATGGCGGGCCATCACGTTCACAACAGCCTGGGGATTCACATCCATGATCGACTGGGATTTACTGCTGTTAGCTTCGCGGCTTCCGGCGCGCATTTTCAGCGCGATACGCTGGCGCACAAACAGGGGAAGGGCGAGGAACAGCGTCTGTAACCAACGTTGTTGTACTTTGGCACGAAAGCGCAGATAGCCTTCGTCATCAGTACACAGCGTGTCACCGTGCATGATCAGCACCTGTCTGCCATACAGATCCAGCACCTGCTCTTCCGGCAGCAGCGTCATACCGCAGGCTGTTGCAAAGCGCTTGCCCACCAGGAAGTCACGATTGCCGTGAATAAAGTAGCAAGGGATAGCCAACTGGCGCAGAGCCGTCGCGACCTCCGCATGCAGCGGATTCGGGTCGTCATCGCCAATCCAGGCTTCAAACAGGTCACCGAGAATGTACAGCGCATCAGCATGCTGTGCTTCACGGCGTAAAAAATGCAGAAAACCGGCAGTGATTGCCGGTTCTTCAGTACACAGATGGAGATCTGCGATAAACAGCGTGTGCGACATTATTAGCTGACGGTGACTTTCTGGATGATCACGTCGTCTTTTGGTACGTCCTGGTGCATGCCGCTGCGGCCGGTAGATACGGCTTTGATTTTCTCAACAACGTCCATACCTTCAACCACTTCAGCGAAAACGCAGTAACCGAAGCCCTGCAGGCTTTCATCACGGAAGTTCAGGAAGTCGTTGTCAGCCACGTTGATGAAGAACTGGGCAGTAGCAGAGTGTGGCGCCTGGGTACGAGCCATTGCCAGGGTGCCTTTGGTGTTCTTCAGGCCATTGCTGGCTTCGTTGCGGATCTCGTCTTTGGTGTCTTTCTGCTTCATGCCCGGTTCAAAACCACCGCCCTGGATCATAAAACCGTTGATCACACGGTGGAAGATGGTGTTGTCGTAAAAACCTTCGCTGCAATATTCAAGGAAGTTTTTAACGGTAGCCGGTGCTTTATCATCGAAAGTCTTGATGACGATATCGCCATGATTAGTCTGGAAAGTGACCATATTCTCATCCTGTCAGGGTTGGAGTATTTAACATTGGGCGCCGGAAGCTGAGACTCACGTCTGTTCCGTGCGACAGACGGCTCTTATATCACAAAATGTGATGGCTCGTCAGCCTCCCCCTTCATTCTTCACGTTGCAGATGCGTTGGCTGCATCCACTTACCCCGGTCACAAAGTTATCTATGTTCCCGGGGATAAGCGTCCTTGCCGCCTTCCTGCAACATGAATTATTTTGGGGGGCTCACTCTCATTGGCATTAGCGTGGCGCTAACGTGAAGAATACGGCAGAATAAAGCATTAACTCTTCATCGCTAATCCCGCACACGCTAAAACGGAATGTCTCAATGCTAAAGATTTTCAATACCCTGAGTCGTCAAAAAGAGGAATTTAAACCTATCCATGCCGGTAAAATCGGTATGTACGTGTGTGGCATTACCGTTTACGACCTCTGTCATATCGGACACGGCAGAACCTTCGCGGCATTTGATGTGGTCGCGCGTTACCTGCGTTACAGCGGCTATGAGCTTAACTATGTGCGTAACATCACCGATATTGATGACAAAATCATCAAACGTGCGAATGAAAACGGTGAGACCATTGAGCAACTGACCAATCGTATGATTGCCGAGATGCACAAGGATTTCGCCGCGCTGAATATCCTGCCGCCGGACCTGGAACCGCGTGCGACACGCCATATTCCTGAGATCATTGAGCTGGTCAGCAAACTGATCGCGCGTGAACATGCTTATGTGGCCAGCAACGGCGACGTGATGTTCTCCGTCGACAGCGATCCTAACTACGGTTCGTTATCACGCCAGGATCTGGAACAGCTCCAGGCCGGTGCGCGTGTTGAAGTGGCTCTTGACGTTAAACGCAACCCGATGGACTTCGTGCTGTGGAAAATGTCGAAAGCGGACGAACCCGGCTGGGAATCTCCATGGGGAATGGGCCGTCCGGGCTGGCACATTGAGTGCTCGGCGATGAACTGCAAACAGCTGGGTGAGCACTTTGACATCCATGGCGGCGGTTCTGACCTGATGTTCCCGCATCACGAAAACGAAATTGCCCAGTCTACCTGTGCCCACGATGGCCCGTATGTGAATGTCTGGATGCACTCCGGCATGGTGATGATTGATCGCGAGAAGATGTCCAAATCGCTGAACAACTTCTTTACCGTGCGTGATGTGCTGGAGCATTACGATGCGGAAACCGTGCGTTACTTCCTGATGTCCGGCCACTATCGTAGCCAGCTGAACTATGGCGAAGATAACCTGAATCAGGCACGTTCCGCGCTGGAGCGCCTCTATATTGCTATCCGTAACACCGATGCCAGCGCTGAGGTAGCGGGTGGGGAAGAGTTCGAAGCCCGCTTCCGCGCCGCAATGGACGATGACTTCAATACGCCGGAAGCCTACTCGGCGCTGTTTGACCTGGCGCGTGAAGTCAACCGCCTGAAAGACACCGATAAAGCAGCGGCGAACGGCCTGGCTGCGCGCTTGCGTACTCTGGCTGGCGTGCTGGGCCTGCTGGAGCAGGACCCGGAGCAGTTCCTGCAAAGCGGTGTGAACATCAATGATGAAGAAGTAGCGCAGATTGAAGCGCTGATCCAGATGCGTATTGATGCTCGTGCGGCAAAGAACTGGGCGCAGGCCGATGTGGCACGCGACAAGCTCAATGAGATGGGCATCGTGCTGGAAGATGCCGCAGGCGGTACCAGCTGGCGCCGTAAGTAATCTGCCGACGGGCCGCAGGCCCGTTGCGGATGCAGCATAAAAAAAGGCGACCCGCGGGTCGCCTTTTTATTTCACAGCCGGAAAGTCAGGCCGTCACGGTAACGCTTTCACCGTCAAACTCAACCTTCTGACCCGCCACAATTTTGCAGCGCTTACGGGTTTCCTTTACGCCATTCACCGTAACATGACCGCCAGAGATCATGATTTTCGCCATTGCGCCGCTTTCTACCCAGCCTTCCAGTTTCATCAGGTCGCACAGGTCGACATGGGGATGATCGCCCAGAGAGAAGTTTGCCATTATGCTGTTGCTCCATTGTCGTTGTTTTCGCAGGCCTGCAGGGTGTTCTGGATCAGGGTGGCAACCGTCATCGGCCCCACGCCGCCAGGCACTGGCGTAATGTAAGAGGCACGCTCAGACGCCACATCAAACTCCACGTCGCCCACCACTTTGCCGCTTTCCAGACGGTTAATACCGACATCAATCACGATCGCGCCTGGCTTGATCCACTCACCGGGGATAAAGCCAGGTTTACCGACGGCAACCACCAGTAAATCGGCGTGTTCGATATGGTGACGCAGATTTTTGGTGAAGCGGTGGGTCACGGTGGTGGTGCAACCGGCCAGCAGCAGTTCCATACTCATCGGACGGCCAACAATGTTGGAAGCACCGACGACAACGGCATTCAGGCCGAAGGTATCAATGTTATAGCGCTCAAGCAGCGTAACAATACCGCGCGGCGTGCACGGGCGTAGTTTCGGTGCGCGCTGACACAGGCGGCCCACGTTATAAGGGTGGAAGCCATCGACGTCTTTTTCTGGCGCGATGTGCTCCAGGACTTTCACGTTGTCGATGCCCGCAGGCAACGGAAGCTGCACCAGAATGCCGTCGATTTCTGCGTCGTTATTCAGTTTGGTAATCAGGTCGAGCAGTTCCGCTTCGCTGGTGGTGGCGGGAAGGTCGTAAGAACGTGAGAGGAAACCGACCTCTTCGCAGGCACGACGCTTGCTGCCAACATAAATCTGCGAAGCCGGGTTTTCGCCCACCAAAACCACGGCCAGACCAGGCGCACGTTTACCTGCTGCGAGACGTTGCTGAACACGTTCTGCAACCTCTTGTCGCACCTGCTGCGCAATCGTTTTACCGTCAATAATTTTTGCTGCCATCAGAGAGGGGATCCATCTGTTTTGAGTTAAATCGGGGATTGCGCCTATTTTGTCAGAAGCGCGCCCCGCTGTCAGGCAGAGATTCAATCGTTGAGGTGCATTCGTCCAGCGACAGAGGTGTTCCACTAAGCCACAACCACACTTACCGGGTCATTCCCGGTTTATTCCTAAATCTTTCTGGTACTAACTGTGCCAGGATGACGTTGTAACACGGCAAATCATCTAAAAAGAGAAAGAGGGAATAATGAAAAAGACTATTATTGCACTGTCTGCTTTGCTGCTGGCTTCTCCGGTTTTCGCCGCAACGACCACCGATAACACCGTTGCTGAAGCGCATAAAGGTGCCGATACCGCCAAAGAGAAGCTGCATAAGTCCCAGAATGAGGGGGCTGAGATGAAGCTGAAGGCCAAACATGCTGCAGAAGGTGAGAGCAACTCAACCAGCAGCAAGATTTCTGAAGGCAGCCAAAAGGCCTGGAACAAAACCAAAGAAGGCACCGAAAAAGGCTGGGATAAAACCAAGCAGGGTGCAGAAGAGCTGAAAAACAAAGCGACCAACTAAGGCGCTCTGTTCAGTTATTCAGAAGATAAGCCCACCGTCAGGTGGGTTTTTTTATGGGCGCCTTATTGCTTCTGCCTCTGTGGCGACAGACAAAACGCATACCGCTTACTCTGATTGCCTGCTCGTTATGAGATAAAGCTTAGATACTGTTCATAACTTCAGCATTAGGGAGCACCAGGCGGTAAAAACGTTGACTCAGCAGGATCCCACCGTATAATTCGACGCAATCACAATGCGCCCTTAGCTCAGTTGGATAGAGCACCGGCCTTCTAAGCCGTAGGTCACAGGTTCGAATCCTGTAGGGCGTACCAATATTTTTCAATGACTTAGGCTGTTCTCAAGCCTGCCTGATTCTCTCCCTGTGTCGTATTTGTGTCGTCATGCGCCAAAAGCGCGTCAATTTTTCGTGCACATTCGCCGGTGGTTCGGCTTCAGTTGAGCATATCTCCGCACCATTGACTCTCAGCCCTCCATTTCCAGCAACACAGAAAGCCGAACTCCAGACTGAAAAAGCTAACCTGCCCACGTGTATCTCAAGTCTTGAAACCTGAAGCTTGCAATGTCTGATCTTTTCCGTGCGCCGTGTCATGCAACTCACTAAAGCGATTGCAAATTATTTAGCGTCATATTCTTTACGCTTTTGCTTCAGGTAGGCAGATAGCCAGGAGAGGAAGTCGATCAAGGTAGGAGGATAATCAGCGCAGTCACCATGCCGTTTTTCAGTGATGATATTCATTGCCGTTACGGCGAGATCATTTGTTGGGAATTCTTTTAAAAACTGATCAATCTCACTGACCAGTGCATCATCAATACCGCCAAAATATTCAATTGAAGAATTCACTACTTCTGGGTAATTCTCTCCATAAGCATCAGCGTCATCACCCAGGAAAACAGAAAAGTACGTTTTAATGTTTTTATAATGATTCATGTTATTTGATTCTCGGGTTAGCCGTGAGAATGTACCAGGGTTTTCTATTATATTGTTTTTGACGATAAAAATAGTAACTTAGTTGTTTAAAAATTCGCTGACTAGCTAAACCCAAGTTGGCGGGATGTCTCGCCATATTCTTAAGCATATTTTGGCTGATCGAAGTCAGGTTCTGGTCCGTCAGTTCCACTTATATCTGTCAGCCACAACCTCACCTTGTACAGAACAGGTACAACGCCGCCAGCGCCATAATATTCACTATCACACTGATGAAGAACCAGGTTTTAAACGGTTGCTTTTGCGTTTTATGGCGAAAGAGTTGTTGGCCGAGAATGGCGCCAGGCCAGCCACCGACAACACCCAATATCAGCAAGGTGGACTCAGGGATTCTGCGCCAGGCTTTACGGGCCGCCATTTTGTCCATGCCATAAACCATCAGCGTCAGCGCGCTGGCGAGCAGGGCCCACGTTATAAAGGGATGTAGAGAGAACGCACTGCCCGCAGCAGCCAGAATCAGAATAAAATAACAAAAGCGATTGAGGGTCATACCATTAGCCACTGCGGCACTCAGCCAGAAAAGAGGTGCACTATACCCGATTCAGGTCTTCGGGTCGTGGACGGCTGAGTGCCTGATACAACGAACACAGCATGATGGGAAAAGCCCATACAGCCTCTTTTCTTCCTCAGCTCACCGTACCGACAATACGTAAATCCACTTCATCAGGCACTTCGTTATAGGAAAGTATATGCAGACCGGCAGCAAACAGGCGGCTGTAGCGGGCGATGAGTGGGCGCAGCTGTGGCGTCACCAACAGCACTGACGTCAGATTCTGTGCTTTCAACTGCTCCAGCACCACTGGCAGCGTCGATTGCAGCTGGGTGAGAATATTGGGGTCCACCGGGAAGCTGTCCAGACTCACTTTTCCGGCCTGTTGGGCCTGATTCAGTGAACCCAGCAGCAGGTTCTCCAGCTGGTTATCCAGCGTATAGGCAGAGAGCGGTTTACTGTCTGGCGCGATAGCCGCCACCATTGCCCGGCGCAGCGCAAAGCGCACGTCGGAGGCCAGCAGAATGGCATCTTTGGTGACCGCAGCGCTTTCAACCAGCGTTGTGGCAATGGTGGCGATGTCCTTCAGCGACACCTGATCCTGTAGCAGCAGGCGATACACCTTCAACTGCTGGCTGAAATTCAGCGCACTGTTCAGATCGTCTGCCAGTTTAGGGGCCACCCCAGCCAGGCGCAGGTTCAGCTGAGTAATATCGTCATAGTTAAACAGTTCGGGTAAATGTTCACGTGTCACCCGGTTAATATGCGTGGCGATGACACTGGCGCAGTCAACCACTTGATAGCCCAGGTTCAGCGCCTGGGGCTTCATGTCCGGGGTGATCCAGGTGACAGCCATACCGTACGCCGGATCGGTATCCAGAACCCCATCTATTTCACCGTACTGTTCTGCGCCGGGGATGGCCATTAGACGATCGGGATGCACTTCACCGACCGCCGTGCGAACGCCATTCACCTTAATGGCATACTGTGCGGGCTTCAGACGGAAATCTTCGCGGATAGAGATTTCCGGCAGGAGTACCCCACTGGTTTCCGAGACAACCTGGCGTACCCCACGCACGCGCTGGGTCAGTAAGTTGCCTTTCGCTTTATCGACCAGCGTGACCAGTTTATAACCGAGGTTCAGCCCCAGTGGTTCAATCATGGGAATGCTTTGCCAGCAGATATTAATACTGTCGCTGTCTTCCAGTGCGTTGCTTAATGCCGCCATATCTTGCTCATGTCTGGCGGGTTTCTCGACCTGTCGGCTTTGACGCCAGGCCGTAAACAGCAGTAACGCGGTGAAGACCAGGAAGACCAGATGTGGCATCCCTGGAACCACGGCCAGCACAAACATCACAAAGGCAGCGGTATAAAGGGTACCGGGTTTCGCCAGCAGCTGACGTTGAATGTCATCCGAAATACCCGCACTGTCATCGTCGCTGACGCGGGTGACGATAATGGCGGCGGCGGTCGCCAGCAGCAGGGAAGGGATCTGCGCCACCAGACCATCACCGATAGTGAGGAGAACGTACTGATCGAAGGCCTGTCCGGCATCCAGATTATATTTGAAGATACCGATCAGAATACCGCCGACCACGTTGATCAGCAGGATCATAATCCCGGCTATCGCATCGCCGCGTACAAACTTGGAGGCACCGTCCATGGCACCGTAGAAGTCGGCCTCACTGGCAACGTCTTTACGGCGTGCTCGCGCCTGTTCCTGCGTAATCAACCCGGCATTCATATCCGCATCGATCGCCATCTGCTTGCCGGGCAGGGCGTCCAGGGTGAAACGTGCCGAGACTTCGGAAATACGCTCCGCCCCCTTGGTCACCACCACGAAGTTGATCGTCAGTTCCGTATCGAAAGAGGAGCGAAGGGAAATTGTTGCCCATCTGAACGGTGTGTCTATTTTTGATGGCGGGGCCTTCAGTCCTGTCAACGATCCCGCTTCTGGCGGAGGCCCTCTGCCACTCATCTCTTCTGTACCTGCTATGGCTGATGCAGAGAGAGAATTGGACGCGCAGACCCCCCCTCAGCCTGAGGCGCTGGAAACCGTCTTGTCGCGTTCGGATCAGGAGTTAAATGAACTTAGCGAGGCCATTGCACGCATCACCGCGGAATTAAACGCACAGGGAAATTTGTCGCTGGAAAAAGTGCCGCAGGGGCTGCGCATTTTGCTGCAGGATGATGAAGACCGGGTGATGTTCCCGCGCGGTAGTGCAAAGATAACGCCTTTCTTTACTCGCTTGTTGAGTGAACTGGCACCGGTATTCAATCGTATTGATAACCAGGTGATCATCAACGGACACACGGATTCAGCGACCTATCCTGAGAGCGCGGGATATAACAACTGGAATCTGTCCGGTGACCGTGCACTGGCCGCCAGAAGTGTATTAGAAAAAGGTGGCCTTGAAATACAGCGGGTCATTCAGGTTAACGCGATGGCCGATCGCATGCTGCTGGTCCCTGACGATCCCCTGTCTGCACGCAATCGGCGCATTGAAATTATGGTTCTGACCCAGGCTGCTTCCGACACGTTATATCAATTTTACGGTCAGCATGGCGTAAAAGTGGTGAAGCCAATAGTTGATCGCCTGCATTAGTTTTCACATGCTTCTTCGATCCCCGCATGGGGTAATCGGGTGGTATTGTGCCCACTTTTTTGCTGACCTGGCATCGTTCCTGCCAGACATTGATTCAGACGCTGTCTGGCCCCTTGTTTGTCACGACAAACAAGGGGATCATTCATCATCCCGCATTTGACCTGAGTTCGCTAAATGTTAATCACCACCGATGCAGCAAGGACGTTTAATACGGACAGCCGTCTTGCCTGCACCCTGGCCGCCGTCGCCGGGGCGCTGAACACCGCCGCTTTTGAAAGTGTGGGTTTTTTTGCCGCCAATATGACAGGGAACATCTCTTCACTGTCCGATCACCTGGCGAAAATCAACTTCAGTGCAGGCATCTTCTTTCTGGCTATCGTATTCCTGTTTATCGCGGGATCCGTGTGCTCAACGCTGATCATTAATGCGGGCCGCAGGCGGGGCATCAGTACCATCTATGCGGTAAATATCTTTATTGAAGGCCTGGCTCTGATGGCGCTGGGGGCAGCAGAGATCGGACTGACGCTGGCCTCTCCGGGCGCGTTGCTGGTCCTCAGCCTGAGTTTCCTGATGGGGCTGCAGAATGCGGTGGTGACACGCATTTCCAACGCGCGTGTCAGAACAACGCATGTGTCGGGAACGGCAACGGATATCGGCATCGAGCTGGCGATGCTGTTTGATGTTCTGCGGCGTAAAGAGTCACCTCAGAATGCCCCTCTCTATATGGAACGCCTGCGTCTGCATTTTTATACGGTGATGGCATTTCTTATCGGCGGTGTGGCCGGTATCTGGCTGTTCCACTGGCTGGGGTATTTTTTCCTGATAGTTATCGGCATGGGGCTTCTCTTACTGGCGATGAACACGATGTTCAGCAAACGGCTGTCGCCGGCACAGGGCAGTTAACCTGCGCTGTGCCGTCAGACAACGGGCCGTCACACCCTGATCCTGGCGGCCCGTTTTGCAGGCGCTTATCAGCGAGCCAGACGCCGCCGTGTTAATCCCTTTCCTGCCAGATAGGCCAGCGCACTGCACAGCAGATAATAGATGACGCCAACAAACAGAAAGATCTCTGCAGGGTAGATCTGCACCCGATTGTTAACCTGTCCGGCAACCGTTGTGAGTTCAGGGACGTTCACAATAAATGCCAGCGATGTGTCCTTCAGCAGCGAAATCAGTAACCCCAGGTATGAGGGCAGCAGATTTGGCCACGCCTGCGGCAGAAGAATCACGGTGAGGATTTTTATTTTACTGAAGCCTGACGCAACTCCTGCTTCTGTCTGCCCGGCGGGCAGAGATTCCAGCCCGGCCAGCGTTGAGTGCATGACCGCCGCTGAGGTAAACCATGCCAGCGCAATAATCACCGTCAGCGGGCCGGGGATTGAACCGCCAAACACCACCGGCAGCAGAAAGTAGAGCCAGAAAATAACAAAAATCAGCGGGATGCCTCGGATAAAGGAGGCCCAGAGAAACAGCGCTCTGCGCGTCCAGCCGCCGTAGCGCCAGGCCAGCGTAGCCATCAGCACACCCAGCAACAGCGCCAGAAAACCGGCAGAGACGGCCATAATTAACGTCAGTAATACGCCGCCCGGTTCACCTTCCGCCACTCTTCCCCACAGCATGTAGCCAGCATTATCGTGCAGTACTGAGTAGTCAAATTCCATCTTTTGAACGCTCCGACAGGGCGGGTTCCACCCGTTTTGGTTGATGGCGCGGCTGGCGTTTAGGGCCGATCACGGTTAACAGTCCACCCAAAATAAGGCCAAGTAACAGATACAGTGCGGTGCCCACCGCAAAGCCTTCAAAGGCGTGCGCGTTGTAGCTTTCAATACGGCTGACCTGATAGGTCAGTTCGGAAAAGCCAATACCGGTTGCCAGCGAGGAGAGCTTCATCAGGTTCAGATATTGCCCGGCGACAGGTTGCCAGGCATTGGTCAGCGCCTGGGGCAACAAAATGTCCCACAGCAGCGTCCAGCGGCTGAAGCCTTGTGAAATCGCTGCCTCGCGCTGGCCTTTTGGCACGGAGTTGAGCCCGGCCTGAACCTCTTCCACTAAAAATGCCGCCGTGAACAGCCCCAGCCCCCAGACAACGCAGAGAAACTCCGGCGTCAGCCAGCTGATATCGCCAGGAAACGTTGCCCAGGGATGAATATCCCCGATGTAAAAACGCCAGTTCTGCGGCAGCGCGCCCCAGGCGGCGAAATACCAGAACAACAGCTGTACCAGCAGCGGTGTATTACGAAACAGGGAAACAAATACCGACACCGCGCCCTGGGCGATCCGCGATGGGCTCAGACGCATGGCCAGCAGCAGCACCACCAACAGTGTGCTGAACAGGCTGGCAATCAGACTGACGTAAAAGGTGGTTAAAAAACCGGAGATAATCCATTGCAGAGGCTGCCCGGTCAGCACGCCTGCCCAGTCGGGCTGCCAGTTCACAGGCCCACCTGCGATTCAGGATGCAGTGGGAACAACACTTTCTGCAGAAAACGCTTGGCGCGCGGGTGGTTGGGACGGGTAAAGAAATCTTCCGGTTTGGCCTGCTCCAGAATTTCACCGCCGTCCATAAAGATCACCCGGTCAGCGATTTCGCGGGCAAAGCTCATTTCATGGGTCACCACAATCATCGTGATACCGCTGCGTGCCAGTTCGCGCATCACCAGCAGCACCTCTCCGATCATCTCCGGGTCAAGTGCCGAGGTCGGTTCATCAAACAGAATGATGTTCGGGTCAGTCGCCAGCGCCCGGGCAATCGCCACGCGCTGCTGCTGGCCGCCGGAGAGCTGCTCAGGATAATGCTGTGCTTTATCGGCCAGGCCGACGCGCGTCAGTAAGGCCAACGCTTTTGCCCGTGCCTCCGTTTTCTTCCAGCCGTGTACTTTGATCAGCGCCAGGCTGACATTGTCCTGTGCGGTCAGATGGGCGTAGAGGTTGAACTGCTGAAACACAAAACCAATATGTGTTCTCAGTTGCTGAAGTGCTGCCCCTTTCAGTCCACGCGTTGGCTTACCGTCAATCAGGATCTCGCCATCGCTCACGGTTTCCAGCTGGTTAATCAGGCGGATCAGCGTCGACTTACCGGAACCTGACGGGCCACAAACGGCAACGACTTCACCGCTGGCCACGCTGAGATCGACCGTGGTGATCACCTGATGGTGACCAAACGACTTACTGACCTGGCGGAATTCGACGGCGGTACTTTGTCCCGGCGATGAATGTGAAAAAACCGCAGACGCCGCTGCGGTTGATACATTTTCTTGCTGCATGTGTGATACCTGGCTGATTATTTTGCTTCGATTTTGAATAACCGGGGTTGTGGCGATTTAGTTTGCGGGCCAAACCAGGTGTCGTAGATGCTCACCGCCTGACCGTTTTTCTCCAGGTTCAACAGTTCGTCATTGACCACTTTCAGCAGGCTGGCTTCGCCTTTTTTCACCCCTACGCCAATCTCTTCCTTGCTCAGTAACTCAGGCAGTACTTTGTATTTGGCTTTATCCGGTGCACCGTCCAGCAGGCCAGCGAGAATGGTGCTGTCCTGAGTAATTGCCTGCACGTTGCCATTACGCAGGGCAGACAGCGCCAGTGGGATATCGTCATACGACAGCACGCGTGACTGCGGGAAACGGTTATGCAGTTCCTGTTCGCCGGTGGTGCCTTTTACGGCACCAATGCGTGCCGTCGCGTAGCCATCCAGTTTATCCGGTGAACTGACGGGCACCAGGAACTGCTGTCCGGTGACAAAGTAAGGCACTGAGAAATCGATCACTTTTGCACGCTCAGGCGTGATAGTGATATCGGCCACAATCAGGTCCGCTTTACCTGACTGCAACAGGGGGATGCGGTTTGCCGGGTTGGTCGGTACCAGTTGCAGCTTCACGCCCAGGGTTTTTGCCAGAGCTTTCGCGAAGTCGACGTCATAACCGACGATTTCGTGGGTTTTGGCATCCACTGAACCAAACGGCGGATTGGCGTCAAAGGTGGCGACTTTCACCACGCCGGCTTTTTTGATATCCGCCAGCTGGTCAGCATGCACGGCAAAAGTGGTGATGCTGGTCAGTGCCAGCAGCAGTGCAGCAGAAAGGCGGGTTTTATGGAATGAGCGGTTGTTGTGTGTCGCCATAATCATAGTTTTTCCTTATGTATAGTCCGAAAGGGGGGATAACCCCGTTTTCCTGAAGGCAGGTGATCGTTATTATTTTCTTTTAGGATTGATAGCGTTACATAAAGGAAAAATGACGGCTACAAACAAAAAGGTCTATCACCTGCTAAATTATGCATAAGTAAAACATTGGTATTGCGCGGGTTGATCAGGTGTTGGCAGGACGTTAGCGGCAGTGACCCTCTGAATTATCCCTCCAGCAACGACAGCACCATTTGTGGCGTGGTCGTCATCACCTTCGACAGTAACGAGGCGCTGGACTGTTGCAGAATTTGTGCCCGGGCCATTGCGGACACCTCGACGGCATAGTCGGCATCTTCAATACGTGAACGTGATTCAGCAAAATGGGTGGACGTGGCACTCTGCACGTTCTGCACCGATGTCAGACGGTTGGCAGCGGCCCCGAGCAATGAACGCTGGCTATCGATACGGCTGATGGCTCTGTCGAGGGTCGCTAACGGGTCATCCGGATTACGCAGCCGGATTTCAGAACCCGTTTCCGCAATGCTCATCTGGGTGTTGTTTGTGGAAGCATCCGTGACGGCAGCCATCGTCGTGGTGAAGAAGATCTGTACATCACCCACTCCTTCCAGCGTTTTCAACAGGTGGGTATTATTGCCGTCATTCAGCGTGACCAGCGTTGCCGTCTTGTTGACGGTTCCGCCGTGTACATTCATATAATAATTACCCTCCGCATCGAGACGCAGCACATCACTAAAGCTCTGGCCGCCGTTTTCGGTGTAGCGGGTTTCAACATTTGCCGGGTCAAGCGTCACCACGGACGTTCCATTGACGGTCGATACCGCGGTAAAGCTGTTCTGGCTGGCGATGCTGCTGGCCGTCACGCTCAGCGAAGTGAGCGTTCCATCACTCGTGGCATTGACACTGGCGTTGTAATACTGATAGTTGCCGCTGCCGTCACCGACTTCCATCATGTACTGGCTGCCGTATTTCACCAGGCGTGCATCACTGTTTGCCACGGCATTGCCATTTGCATCCGTAAAGGTGAGCGTCGCGGTGCTGGTGTCGATTGCCGGAGTGGCTGAAACCTGGGTCGGCAGTGGTGTGAAGTCCGTGTCCGGCTGGCCGCTGGCGTTGGTTATCTGCGCGGTCACAGCACCGCTGGTGGCGAAGTGAATATCAGCCGCGTAATAGATATCGTTCTGTTCGATATAATACTGACCGTTGTTTTCTGTCAGGGTCGGCGGCGGGCTGTTGCTCAATGCAGTTCCGTTGTCGTCCAGATAGTTAACGGAAGGGAGGGATCGAGCGGCGATAGCGCTGACGCCGCTATACAGCGGAACGTTACTGGAGGTGCCAACAGAAATCGTGCCGCTTCCGGTGGCAGTATACCACGTTGCACTATAAGACGCCGGGTAAAACGTTGGCGTGCCGTCGCTGGCGGCACCCTGTATATAAAGCTGGTTCGTGATGTTGCTTCTCACCAGCTGCGGCGATGTCAGCGTCACTGGCGTCGAGTAGTTCACCGAGACGCTGCCGTTGTTCAGCGAGATATTATTGGCGATGCCGATAATGGTATTCGCTGGCGTAATTGAACCGCTGATGCCGCGGATAATCAGGTCCTTTAAACCCAGCTGTTCAACACTGAAACCCTGTGATAAATCGAGGTCGATTTTATTATTATCGTTCGCACCCACCTGTATACCTACTTTACCCGCACTGCCGTTCAGCAGGCTGATGCCGTTAAAGCGGGAGGTGGTATTGAGTCGATCGATCTCTTTCAGGTTGAGATTGATCTCCGCCTGAATCGCATCACTGTCGGTCTGTGAGTAAGTTTCACTGAGTCCCTGCACGGCGAGTTCGCGGATACGCTGTAAACGACTGTTGATTTCATTCAGTACGCTTTCGGCTGTTTCTGCCAACGATAAGCCATCAGCGGCGTTGCGCTGCGCCTGTTCCAGCCCTTTCTGCTGACTGGTTAAACGATTAGCAATAGCCTGCCCGGCAGAGTCATCACTCGCACTGTTGATACGCAGCCCGGACGAGAGACGACGGATAGATTCATCAAGCGCAGAGGCGCTTTTCATCGATTGCTGTTGTACAACAAGGGCCGACGTATTGGTTTTAAGGGTTAGCATTATCATGCTCACTGATGATTTTATCTGATGAATGTTATCGGCAGTCTGCAGGGAAGTTTTAACTGAAATTTTGCTTAAGGAGGAAAATCTGATGCAGCGGTAAAACTGGAGCGGCCAACGGGAATCGAACCCGTGTCATCAGCTTGGGAAGCTGAGGTAATACCATTATACGATGGCCGCCTGGTGTGAGGTGTCGGATGAGAAAAGCGTTTGCTCAACGTCCGTGCCGCAGGATGTTAGCACAATGATCAGTGGAAAAGTTGAGTAATATCAAAAAACTTCCAGCGGCACGGCGCTTTACCCTGTACCAACCCTGTCATGACGGCTACCTGACGTGCGTGGTTAATTTATGCAGCGGTGAGGAACTGTGCAAGAATGAGTAAAAATGACAGTGATACCGGGAAATGATGTTTAAAACGATAATGTTATGTCTGATGCTGGTGGGGTGTACCGCTTCGGTGGGACAGAACTTTGATGACAGCAAGCTGGCACAAATCAAGTATGACAAAACGACCAGACAGGATCTTATTTCGCTGTTTGGCGAGCCTTCCTCAGAGACGCCCTTCCCGGAGGGGCAAAGCATTCTGATGTGGACCTGGAGCCAGGCAAAAGCCATGAGTACCACCGAAGGCAGAACCCTGACCATCCGACTGATGAATGGCAAAGTGAAAAGCTATACCGTTAATAAAACCTGACTCCCTGCATTTTCCCATTTTTCGGACACAAAAAAACCGACTTCATCTGTCGGCTAAATTTTGCAGATACTCAAGTATTATGCCATCAGGTTTACCTGGTTGCCGTCGTCGACATTTCTGTCTCTCCAGCAACCCCCCGACTTCAATTTCATCGGCAGGGCGGTAAAATACTTTAGCAAAAAACATGAGTATTGCTGCTCATGCCTCATCCCTTGAGGGCTAGAACCATACATACGTTGCCAGACAGTATGCCAGTGTCAGTGACAGCAGAATCAGCTCTGCAGGTTTAATCAGGTACATGACAGGTCCGTACAATTCAGGATGAGTGCTACTTACATCGGTCTCTTTCACTGAAACTTTAGGGATACCTGCCCGGAAATCGGCAAGTTCAGGCAATGTATAGGGTCTGCTAAAGCGACTGGCCACAGACCTGACGCTGTTTGCGGCGCCCTTTATCTTCGTACATGGCGGCATCCGCATCGCGCACGGCGCTGTCCGGGGTGCTGAGCGATGGGTCCACGTGAATGATGCCGATGCTGGCACCAGCATAGTCTATCCTTGTGCCCGAGAGATGATAGCGTCCGCTCAACAGTGCAGAAATACGGTTTTTGAATGTCGTCGCGGCTGCGGTCTGAGCATCTGAGGCATCAAGGGTGGCAATAATAAATTCGTCCCCCCCCAGGCGTCCCAGAACGTCATCCTCGTGCACCAACTCTTTCAAGCGCTCGCCGATGGCCTGCAAAAATTCATCACCGGTTTTGTGCCCGTAACGGTCATTAATCTGCTTGAATCCATCAAGATCGATAAAGGCCATCATCAGATGATGTGTATCGTTACGCGCGTGTGCAAACAGCTTTGGCAGGTTGGCAAACACTGCCCGTCGGTTTGGCAGGCCCGTGAGCTCATCGGTGTGGCTCACTGCCGTAAGCGCAGCGTTGGCTTCCTGCAGCTCTTCCAGCAGCTGTTCTTTACGAATGTACTGGGAAATCAGCTCGGCAAAGAGCTGAAGCACCTGTTCAGCGCGATCTGACAGTTCCCGAGACTCTGAGCTTGCTGCGCATAGCGTGCCATAAATCGCGCCGTCACCCAGCCACACCGGGGTACTGACATAAGTGGTGATCCCCAGCGCTTTCGCGGCTTCGGAATCCCCCCAGACTGCCGGAACATCGCAGGTATAACTGCGGCCCTCGTCCAGAGCGCGTTTACACAGGGTATCTTCCCAGGGAACAGACAGCCCTTCAGGGATCTGCATTGCTTCGCTGTTGCGCGCATAAACGATGTGTTGCTTGATACCGTCTGCATCAATATGGGTCAGGTAGGTGGATTCCATATCCGTGACCAGCTCCAGCATCTCTAGCAGCTGGCGTACAAAACCTTCGAGCGTTTTTTCCGATCCAAGCGCCGTTGAAATGCGCTCAATCAAATTTTCCTTCATAGGTCAGTTTCCCGGACATGGTGTTGATATTCAAAAAGAGAAAGTGAGGCGTCAAAACAATGTTGTTCGTTATAATTTTTAGTTTTAGGAGCGTATATAAATGTGCTCCGGCCTTGTGTCACTGAGTTTATCATCGGACTGAAAAGAAAAACATTGAGGGGAGAATGCAAATTGAGTAGTTGGGAATAATCTTATGGGTAAAAGGGCCGTCATCATCCGGCCCATCTGAGTTTATCGCAGGTTAACTAACGCCATATCTTGTGGCCCTTTAAACAGGTCGTTTTCCAGCGTGGTTTTCTCATCCTCGACCTGGAAGCGGGTGACCGACTGCTGCAAATTCACCACCTGCTGTTGCAGGGAGCTGGCTGCCGTTGCCACCTCAGAGACCAGTGAGGCATTCTGTTGTGTCACGCCGTCCATCTGATGAATGGCAATATTAATCTGCGAGATACCGCGCGTCTGCTCCCCGGAAGCCAGCATCACTTCATCCATGATGTCCACCACTTCTTTCACGTCGACCATCACTTCATTCATGGTGTTGCCTGCCGTTTTCACCAGCCCGACGCCCTGTTCAATACGGCTGAGAGAGTTATCGATCATCGAACCGATCTCTTTCGCCGCCGTTGCGCTACGCTGGGCCAGTACTCGTACTTCAGAGGCGACGACCGCAAAACCGCGACCGGCTTCGCCTGCACGTGCCGCTTCTACTGCGGCGTTGAGCGCCAGCAGGTTGGTCTGGAATGCAATGCCATCAATCACGCCGACGATATCACCGATTTTGGCCGAACTGTGTTCGATGGCACTCATAGTCGACACGACATCAGAGACAACGCTGGCACCGCGTGAAGCCGATGCTGAGGCTTTTTGCGCCAGTTCGTTTGCTTTGCGGGTGTTGTCCTCATTGTTTTTAACCGTCGCCATGATTTGTTCCATGCTCGACGCGGTTTCATCCAGCGAGGCGGCTTGCTGTTCGGTGCGGCTGGAAAGATCGATATTGCCGGAAGCAATCTCCTCTACGCCCGCGCCAATCGCATCGGTACCGTTACGCACGACAAGCACCATATTTTCCAGTCCGTCACGCATACGCTGCACGGCGGCAAACAGATGGGCGATCTCATTTTTTCCGCTGGCATCAATACGCGCACGTAAATCGCCTTCAGCAATGCGGTCAAACACGGTAACGGCATTGTTGAGTGGTTTCACTACCAGGTTGGTCATCACTGACCAGGCCAGTCCAGCCAACAGCAGGGCACAGGCGATAGCGCAGTAGAGGATGAACTGCATAGTGCTCACCCGATCGCTGGAGTCTTCATACGCCACATCAATGCTTGAGAGCTTAAAGGCGACCAGCGCTTTTGAGGCTTTATCAAAGGCGGCATAGAGTGCCGTCGACTTCCCGGCGCGCTGGCGATAGTCGTCAAGATTACCCGCTTCCAGCGCGGAAAACGCCGGGTCAATAAAGGTTTTCATCAGGGTATCGCGTGCGGCAGCCATTTCTGTGGCAATCACCTGCTCTTCTTCTGATTGCGGATATTTCAGATAGTCCTGCCATTTCGCCCCGGCACTGTCTACTTTACCTCTGGCTCGTTCTAAGGCGACTTTGGCTTTCTCGGTGTCGCCATTGACCATCAGTGATTCATACAGACGCAAATCTAATCGTCCACGCAGCAGCAGCTCGGAACTTTCATTCAGTGCAACCAGCCCTGGCAGCACTTCGGTATCCACGCGGGCAAAGGATTTATTGCCAGACTGCACCGCAACTAATCCCAGAATACCGACAAAAAGTAATAATGCGGCTAATGAAAAAATCATCATGCTCAGTGCGGTACGGATCTTTATTTTACGAAACATAGCGTATTCCCTGTTGCCGGTTTGATAATGAGGAAAAAGAGTGGTGTCGGAAATAAAGGCATAATAAAAATAAAAGACCGGAGGCGACATGGGTCACTTCCGGTCAGGTACGGCTGTTAATTATTCGCGTGTTCCCTGGTGCTGGCTAAAAATGACTTCAGTTTCTCGTTATAAAATTTTGCCGACATCATGGTGCCATGCCCGCTGGTCTCTGCACTGGCCGGAATAAGCCACAGCTCGGCCTTTTTAATCTTGTTTAATTCGCGGCTCAGCGTGCCGGTTTCCACCGGATTACGTTCATCATCTGCCGAATTAATGATCAGCATGGGGGCGGTGATACGGTTTAATGCGGGTTGCGCATTATAATTCGCTGACGAACCCCAGATATAAATAAAATCGTTGGCGTCAGCGGTAAGCGGGGTAGCCAGGCGGTCGTCAACCAGCTTATCGGCCAGCGCACGCGTTGGTGCTTTATGCTGCCAGGCCAGTGTGCCGCCAGTGGTGGCAATACTGAACATAATGCTGGCTGTTTTCAGCGCAGGGGGCTGCTGACGGTAATTGCCCTCAGCCCAGGCGGGATCGCCCTTGATGGACTCAATTAACATACGGCGCATCATCCAGTTACGACCGGACAGCTCAGCAGGCTGCGAAGCCATGGGCACCAGGGCATCCATCATGCCAGGGTATTTTTCACCCCAAAGCCAGGTTTGCATACCCCCCATCGAATACCCCATGACCAGACGTAAATGGGAAATGCCCAGCCCTTCTTTGATTAAACGATATTGCGCGGTGACCATATCGTTATAATCGTAGTGCGGAAACGCCATACGCAAACCGTCGGACGGCTTGGATGATTTTCCGGACCCAATACTTTCCGGCATGATAATAAAATATTTGCTGATATCCAGTGCCTGGCCGGCACCAAATAATTCGCCGCCAAATCCCTCGGCTAATAGTGCTTTTATTGGCTGGTTAGTTCCGTGAAGTAATAATATAGCAGGTTTACTACTGTCGCCCAGCGTGTAGTAATGAATGCGCAGGTCTTTCAGCTTCTCACCGCTGTTAAAGGTGAATTCCGGTGCAACCCAGTCGGCTTCTTTCGGTGATAACACCGTGCTGACTGCCTGTGTTAAAGGTGACAGGCTTAACAGAATAATGCCTGTTAATCCTGATACGATACGGTTAGCCATAAAACAACTCATCGGTAAGCAAGGAGTATTGGATGGCCGATGTTAATGTCAATTGAGAAAAATCCCAATAAACATAAACATCATCAATGATAAAAACAGATTATGTTCTGATTGTTGCTGTTTACACGAGATGTTTTCCAGCTAATTTTTATTACGTTAACACATCGGATATTCCACTTTAGTCTTCCCTGAATATTTCTTTAGTCACGCTTTCATCTTACTGTCATTTCACTGTCACTAACTGCCGTGTGGAAAAGCTTAGTGAAATATCTTCGTTCCTGCTGTGCGAAATTTCGGGTATCTCTGTCTGTCACCCGACAGGAGGATGGTATGTTTCAGGCAGCATCATTATTAACCGGGGCCGCAGCGCTGCCGGATGTGTGGCGTTCTGCCATTATCAGCAAGATTGGCCAGGCGAATGTGAAACTGATCCGCATGGGCGGAGAGGGGATACCGGATGAAGTGCATGAGCATTTTGCCGAGCTACTGGTGGTGATTGACGGGCAGATGGATCTGGCGATTGACGGGCAGATCGTGGCGCTGAAAAGCGGGGACTATTTTGTGATACCGCCGGGCAGCCCTCATCGGGTACTGCCCGGCAGCAGCGGCACATTACTGCTGGTCGATGCCGATAAGGCCTTACCAGGCGAGTAGTTTTCCGCTGTAATCAATGTAGTGGTGCCCGCCTTTGCCACGCCAGGCGACCAGCTGATCGGCAATGCCACCCGCGCTTTGCGCCACCGTCAGTGGGGCATTTGTCCCACCCATATCGGTTTGCACCCAGCCCGGGTGAACGCAGAGCAGCGTCTGGCCCTGGGCATCCGTCTTCGCCGACAACCCGCGTGCCAGCATATTTAACGCGCCTTTACTGGCCGCATACAATGGATACGTTGCATCAGGATTCTCATTCAGACTGGCGAGCTGCGAGGTCATCAGTGCCAGAATGCCGCTGCGGGGTTTGACCTGTGGCAGCAGCGCTTCAGCGCAGCGCAGCGGCGAGAAGGTGTTGGTCATAAACAGCGCCATCAGCTCTTCGTCGCGGGTACGCGACAGCGTTTGATGCTCCGGTCCATAGACGCCTGCGTTAATAAACACCACATCAAACTGCTGGCCAGCCAACTCCGCCACCAGCGCTTCTCTCTGATCCGCCAGGTTAATATCCAGCGTTAGCCAGTGGATGGACGCCGCACTGTCCGGCGTGTCCTTGCGCGTCGTGGCGGTAACCTGCCAGCCGCGATCGGCCAGAGTCGTTGCCAGCCCTAAACCGATGCCGCGCGAAGCGCCAATAATCAAAGCCTGTGGGGTTGTCATGAGAATGCCTTATGTCATGTCGGAAGCGTAGGGATCGTGCGGAAAAGCATAGCAAAAATTCAAGCTGTCAGGTGATTGCCTGTGCTAAGTGAGGCGGACAAGCGAATGCTCATCCACCTCTGACGGTCAGCTCAGGCCCGCCCACCACAGCCGCAGCTGCATGCCCCAGCCACTGGTATAACCGGTAGTGGTGCCCACCACCTTGCCTTTATCAATAATCACCAGCGTTGGGGTCACGCTGATATGCCAGTTGGCAGACAGTCTGCCTTCCGGGTCATTCACCAGCGGCATGTGATACTGCTTTGCTTGTAAATAGCGCTGCACCTTGTCATTTTCACCGGAACGTAGCGCAATGCCGATAACGTTGCGGCCTTGCTGTGCCATATCAGCCACCGTTGGCGTGGTAAAGCGACAGACACCGCACCAGCTGGCCCAGAAATAGACCAGCAGCGGGCGCTGCTGGCTTAACGCCTTTAGCGTGACCTCATGCCCGTCGAGGGTAAGCAATGGCTGGTCAGCAAAGGCCAGCGGTGCCTTTGGCGCGCGCCAGCTGTCCATCACCCACATCCCCCCGGCCAGCAGCAGCGCCAGTACCAGTATCTCACGTGCCCAACGTTTCAGGCGGCTCATGGCGTTTGTGCCAGCTGCTGTTTCACCAGACGCTCCAGCTCTTCATACGACACGGCGCCAGGCAGCAGACGGTTACCTATCAGCGTGGCTGGCGTGCCTTCAATGCCCAGATGCTGTGCCAGCTTCAGGTTGGTATTCACCGTCTCCAGGCTCTGTTTATCCGGCTGCGTTATCGTCACGCCCAGCTTTTTCTCTGCGGCCTGAATACTGGCGTCATCATGGTTGCCCTTCTTTGCCATCAGACGCTGGTGCAGTGCCAGCCAGCGATCCGGCTGCTGTTGCCACAGCGTCAGTACTTCGCGCGCAGCGGTCATCGAGCTTTCGGCACGGTATGGCAGCGGTTTGATGATCACGGCAACGTCCGGGTACTGCTGCACAATTTTTTCCAGCAGCAGATCGAACTGTTTACAGTAAGGGCAGTTGTAGTCGGTAAACGATACCAGCGTCAGCTTCGCATTGTTTGCACCGAGGCGCGGCGATCCGGCATCGTCATACAGTGCCGCCTTGTTCTGTTCAATCACCTGGCCAGTCACATTGGCCTGCTGCGCCTGTGCCTGTTTATCGTAAGCATTGGCGGCTTCAGCCAGAATCTGTGGATTTTCCACCAGTGTTTCGCGGATCAGTTGCTTAATCCGTGCCTCCTGCTCCGGGGTAAACGGGGCCGCAGCCCACAGCGGTGTAGCAACCAGTAACAGGGCAATCAGAGATTTTTTCATTGTTCAATTCCTTTGGCATTATTCAGGGTTTTCAGCAGGGTGGCACGGTCAAGCAGCGGAGAAAGCACCACGCCCTGGGGAGCACCCGGTCCATAAATTTGATTAAACGGCACGGCCACGCTGCCGCGCTGTTGCAGGAAATGGGTGATCGTTTCAGACGGACGACTCCAGTCACCGCGCAGGGTCACCACATCATCTGCTAATAGCGCCTGCTGCACATCATCGCGCAGCAATACGTTGTATTTATTGGCTTTACAGGTCACGCACCAGTCGGCAGTGATATCAATAAACACCCGTTTTTTCGCGCCCAGAGCCTGGCGGATCGCCTGTTCTGTCAGCGGCTGCCAGGTAAGCCGATCCTGCATTCTGTGCTGATCTGATGTCGCGCTGAATGTACCCGCCAGCAACACGCCACCGGCCACCAGCAACAGCACTACCGTGACCAGTGCCGCCCGCCGGAGGCCGAACTGTTTCACCAGTGTGACGAGCAATACCAGTACGATCGCGGTCGCAACAGCCAGTGTGGCGAGCAGGCCAATATGATTCACCAGCAGGCTGATCAACCAGAAACAGGAGGCCAGCATCAGCATCCCCAGGGCGATACGTACTCCATTCATCCAGCGCCCGGGGCGTGGCAGCTTCAGCGCCAGGGCGGGCCAGGCGGCAATCAGCAACCAGGGCAGGCTCATGCCGATGCCGAGGGCGGCAAACATCACCCACAGCAGTGGCAGCGGTGCCGCCAGGGCAAATGCCACCGCAGTACCGAGGAAGGGAGCTGAACACGGGGTGGCCAGCAGCGTGGCAAATGCACCCTGCCAGAAATGCTCGCCAGGACCACGGCCAGAGTACGTTGCCAGACGGGTATTCAGGCCTGATGGCAGGCGCAGATAGAGCAGGCCAAACAGGTTGGCGCTGAACAGCAGGGTCACCAGTACCATGAAGCCAATAAACCACGGATTCTGGAACTGAATACCCCAGCCCAGGGCGTGATTACCCAGACGAAGTACCGTCATCAGCAGCGCCAGCACCATAAACGAGGTGATAATTCCGGCACTGGAGGCGATAAACTGGAGTCGCACGTTGCGGCGGTCGCGCTGTGGCGTATTAACAATGCTGCCGAGTTTCATGCCCAACACCGGCAGTACGCAAGGCATCAGGTTGAGAATAAAGCCTCCCAGCAGTGCCGTCAGCAGCATCTGCCACAGCGGCAACACCGGGGAGCGCTGTCCCCATCCTTCATCAACCAACAGGGTAATCTGTTGCGCCAGGCCGTTATCCGCCAGTACCAGAGACAGGTTCTTTCCGGTGATATCGGGTGCGTTGTCACCCCATTCATCGCTGACCGGCACGCGGGCTATCAGCATTGAACCTCTGAGGGTAAAGCGTGGTTCGCCAAAGCTGGCACCCTCCAGCCCGTCAAGGAACAGCGCAGGCTGCTGCCAGCCGTCCTGACGTTCGGCAACAATCTGTAGCTCTCCCTGTTGATAACCCGCGACGAGGGTGTCAGCAAGGCCGCGTTCAATCGGTACGCTGCCCATCGCCTGGGCATAATCATGTTCAAACGACGCATCAACAGATGACGTCATATCAATAGTGAACGGATAGTCGGTGAGGATGCAGACGTTGCTACAGGTGGAGAGCGTCAGCGTTCCGACCAGACTTTTCGGGGCCGGGCCGGACAGTTCAATCGGCAGCGTAACGCGCTGATGATAACCCTGAGTGGTGATCCCCGCGACGTTAAAACGTTGCGGCAAAGGCCAGAACCAGTGTGCCTGGGTTACGGCATTCTGCCAGCGAATGGTCGGGGCAATCCCGCCTTCACCCGGCGATCGCCAGTAGGTTTTCCATCCATCCTGTAACTGAATATCCAGCAAGATGCGAGTGCGGTCGGCCTGTGAGGCATCGGCACGCAGGCGAACCTGAGCGTGACTGTTTTGGGGGTTTTGCAGCCAGCCACTGTCAGCGGCCTGCAATGCGGGCAGCCAGAATAGCAGCAGGAGAGCAAAGCTCCTGATAAGCGTAAACATGTTATTTCTCCGTAAATGATTAAAAGACACCGGTGGAACGGTGTGTCATTCGCGGAAATTACAGTTAATCAGATGGATACGGAGTAGCGGCGCACGACAGGGGCGTGCCGGAGGAAAAATCAATGGGAGAAGACAGCACAGTGCCAGTACTAACAGGAGAATGACCGTGGCAGGCAGGACGCTGTCGAACAGCAGCGGGGCAGCCAGCAGCAGCGTTTTGGCGCTGAGTTCACAAGGGGTTATCGACGCGTCATCTGCGTTGTCCGGGGCGGTATTGCTGAGGCTGAACGACGTGGTTGGAGGCATTTGCAGGGCGTGCAGGCTTGCCATGCGCTGTGCCATACAGACCAGTATGACCAGGCAGGCGAGCGCCAGAAAGCCCATTGCGATGCGTTGTCGTGTTGCCATTACCCGCCCCATTTGAAAAGAGCGACCATCTTAATCAAACGGTCGCGTTTAACAATGGTTACGCATGTAAACTTTTGTCTACCGGGGGATTACACCTTATTGAGCGTGCTCCAGACCAAACTCCCCTGATGGAAGGTGGCGGTGCGTGGTGAAATGCGCGCCACCGCTTCTGCCGAACAGGAGGCATCGACCAGCACAAAACTGGCCTCGTCCTGTTCCACGGGCCAGACGCGCTCGCCTTTATCATTTAGCGGCAGGCGGTTCCCGGTAGCAATTGCCAGCGCGCGCGACAGCGCCAGTTCACCCGGGCGCACATAGAGCTGAGCGTACAGGTTGGCTTTCTCCAGCATGTCGCCCAGGCCATAGGGCGACCAGTGGTCGATCACGCTATCGGTGCCGGTCATCACAAAAACACCGTTATCCTGAAGCTGTTTCAGCGGCATATGCAGCGTGCCAATCGGCACCGTTGAGGCGATGCTGATCTGCTGCGCGGCCAGACGCTGTGCGGTCTCTTCTACCTGCTGTGGTGTGAGGGTGGCCAGTGCAAATGCGTGGCTGATCGTGACTTTGCCCTTCAGCTGCGGCGTTTTTTCCACCCGGTCAATCATATAATTGATGGCGGCCACCCCGGCCGGGCTGGTTTCATGCAGATGGATATCCACGCCTTTGCCATAGTCGACGGCGATCTGAAACATCGTATCGAGGGATTTTTCCATATCGCCATCAACGCTGGTGGGATCCAACCCGCCGACGTAGTGCGCTCCGGCCTGCATCGCTTCGCGCATCAGTGGTTCAGATTTTGACAGCAGCAACCCGTGCTGGGGGAAGGCGACGATCTCGCAGGTAAAACCGGATCGACGGCGTTCCAGTACCGCCATCAGGTTTTCCAGATTTTTCAGTCCGGAAACCGGCTCGATATTGCAGTGACTCCGCGCCACGCTGGAACCTTTTGATTGCAGCAGGTCGATCAGTTTACCCGCCCGCTCCTGTGTGTGGGGCGCCAGCTCTGGCAGCAGGCGATGCTCCAGTGCAATCATCTGTTTAATGGTGGTCCCTGCCGGGCGTGACTGCACGCGCCACGGGCCACCATAGAAGGTCTTATCCAGATGGATATGCATATCGCGCATGGCGGGCAGCAGCAGTTTTCCTTCGGCATCAACCCGCGTCAGGCTGGCATCCGGGCGTACCGCGTTAGCACGTACAGCAACGATCTTGCCGTTATTGATTTCCAGGCAGTGCAACGCGGTGCGGGTGGCGACCACTTCCCCCTCCTGGTAGTGAAAGCCGGTTTCCAGCAGGACGTTATCAAGGTAATAGTGGCGGGCGCCAACGGTGGTCATGGGCGTTTCCTGTTCGGTGAAGACAGACGATCCGGCGGCAATGGCAAGCGGGGGGCCTGCACCGAGGATGGCGCAGGCACCGAGCATTTTACTGCCGTGGCTGAGAAAGGTACGACGCTGCTGATCGGGCTTATTCATCACGGGCTCCTGCATGGATTAACTGTATAGCAATGGCGTCATAACCCAGTGAACGCGCCAGTTGCAGAGGGGTTTTACCGTACTTATCCGTCAGGTGCGGGCTGGCACCGTTATCCAGTAATAGCTGAACGATCTCCTGCTGCTTTGCGCCACCGTCATTCAGCAGGATGGCTTCGAGCAGCGGTGTCCAGCCGAGGAAATTAGTGTGGTTGACGTTGATGGTGGTGCGGGACAGTAACTCGCGCACGATCTCAACATGGCCTTTTTCGCTGGCGGGCGTCAGGCCAATGCCGCCAAAGCGTGTCACCCGGGTGAGGTCGGGTGCCGCAGGCAGCAGCAGGCGCAGCAGAGTGAGATCGTTATTCAGGCAGGCGAGCAAAAACGGATTCAAACAGGTATCGTCCTGCTGATTAATATCGGCGCCCGCCTCGATCAACCAGGCGACACAGGCATAGTGCTGGTGCTGTGCCGCCAGCGTGATGGCGCTGGTGCGCTGCGCGGTGGTGACGTTGAGATCCACGCCCTGATCCCGACACTGCTGCAAGATATCCTGCTCGCCCTGTTGGGCAGCACGGAGGAAGCGTGCCTGTAGTGTGTCGTTGGAGGTGGAAAAGTCAGGATGTGCAAATGACATACAGGTTCCCGGATAAGCAAGTGATGGTCCAGGAAACGACAATAGCAGCCAGTGAAAGACGGTGATATCCGTGTAAAAATAATTCACCTGAAAGGCCTTTCTTGTTGAATAATAATCAATGAAACCGGAACACGAGGGAATGTGCGATGAACTCCATTTTTAGTGAAGAGAATTTGCAGGTGTTTGTCACCGTGGTGCAGTGTGCCAGCTTCAGTAAGGCGGCGATTGAGCTGGGGGTCACCACTTCAGCGGTCAGCTACACCATTAAACGCATTGAAACCGGGCTGGGTGTTCCGCTGTTTGTGCGCCATCCCCGCCGGATTGAACTGACGGAGTCCGGCGACTACTTTTATCGTAAGGCGCTGACGCTACTTAACGATTTCGGTGCCATTCAATACGGTGTCGATGCTATCGCCCAGGGCGTAGAGGCCAGGGTGCGTATTTGCATCAACCATCTGTTGTATACCCCGCATCACACTGCCCGGCTGCTACAACTGCTGAAAAAGCAGTTCCCCACCTGTCAGGTGACGGTCACTCAGGAAGTGTATAACGGCGTCTGGGATGCGTTTATCCATCACCAGGCAACGCTGGCGATGGGGGCACCGGATGTGCCGCTGGACAGGGATGGCATTGACTGTCTTGATATCGGCTATGTGCACTGGCAGTTTGCGATCGCGCCCCATCATCCGCTGGCCGCATTGCCTCAGCCCATCAGTGAAGGTCAGATGCGGCGCTATACCAATATTATGGTGGCCGACACGGCACAGATGCTGAACCAGCGTGTTGGCTGGCTGCTGCACGGGCAGGAGGCGGTTCTGGTGCCTGATTTCAACACCAAATGTCAGTGTCAGATTCTGGGGGAGGGCATTGGCTTTCTGCCGGACTATATTGTGCGCGACGCCGGGGAGAAGCTGGTAACGCGTGAGGTGATGAACCCCCGCCAGGATTCACGGCTGCTGTTGGCTATCCGCCAGCCCGCCAGCGGACAGGTCGCATTGTGGATAAAACAGCAGTTTGCCCCAGATGGCGTGCTGAGTGAGCTCTATCAGGATTTACTGCATCGCGAAGATAAAACAGACGGAATGTAAAAACTGTGTTAACGTCTTGCCCGTACCAATAAAAATTTCTCTTAAAATAAAAATATGTAGGTCTATTATCCAAAATATTAAATATCAGTGTCCGTCTTGTCACGGATGTCAGTACCGCTTCTCGCCTTTCAGTATCACCGCAAAAAATCCCCATGGTGCCAACTGTATTTTCTGTAAATCCCAGATGGTTTGTCTGCCTGCCACTGCGATACAGAACTAAACCCGTCGAGCGTTTTCCCCTGGCCTGTTGTTGATGTTAACCTTAGCGGCTTATCACTGTTAAATGTCGACATCTCAGGGCCGTATGATGACTACCTCAACCGCAAAACTTCTCTCTCTCTGTAGTGACAGCCTGGCTGCCGCCCCACAGGACATGCACTTCAGCGCCACGGTTAATCCCGCGCTGCTCGAAGAACTGCGTCAACTGCTGGCGATTAAAAACGGCTGCTATGGTTTTGTTTCTGCGCTGCATATCTTTCCCTGGCAGGCAACGGAGAGTGAACCTGGCCTGCAACAGTGGAACCAGCCTGATCTGTGGATTTCGGCGTTTCAGGATATGGCGCTGGATGCGCTGTTCTTTGCTGAAGATATCTTTGGCGTGCAGTTTTGTCTGCGGCAGGACGGGGTGTTCAGCTTTGAGCCGGAAACCGGCGAATTCACCTGGCTGGCGGCAAGTCTGGAGCACTGGAGTGCCCTGATTCTGGAAGAGTACTCAGTGTTAACGGGTTATCCGCTGGCGCTGGACTGGCAGGATCAGCACGGGGCATTACCGGCGGGTTATCGCCTGGTGCCGAAAACACCGTTTATTGTTGGCGGTGAGTTCGTGCCGGATAACCTCCAGGCGGTACGTAGTGAAGATGCCATGCGTACCCGCGCGCAGTTTGCCGTGCAGATCAGGGATCTTCCTGAAGGCACGCGCATTGCCGTCAGCCCGTCAGATCCGGAAAGCTGATCTCAGCTTCCCGGCATTGCCGCGCCGGAGGCGATAAACCACACCAGAAACGCCATCGCAGCAACAAAAATCAGGCCAGGGGCAATTGCTCTTTTATTCACGGCATAACACCTTTCACAATGGGATCGGGGGAAAGCCGGGAGCCAGGCTTTCGGGCGGCGCTGAGTGTAACATAGTCAGCCCGCCCTCAGGCATGTTGTTCAGCCCTGTTTCACTGTGCGGTTTTGTGGCAAAATGATAGCGCAAACATTTTAGTTATCGGATGCCAGATGGAAAATCCTGACCCTGCCACGGTAAAAACCCCTACGCTTGAGGATGTTGCCCGTGTCGCGGGATTATCTCCGATGACCGTCAGCCGTGCCATTAACAAACCGCAGGTGGTACGGCCTGCCACCGTTGCCAGGGTGATGGAAGCGATTCAGATCACCGGCTATATCCCCAATATGCTGGCAGGGGGGCTGGCGTCCAAACGTAGCCGCCTGATTGCCGTAGTGATTCCGCAAATTAACAACAGTATGTTTGTCGATACCGTACAGGCGATCAGCGATCGTCTGGCCTTGCGTGGCTACCATATGCTGCTGTGTGTCACCGGATACTCTCCGGACAGCGAAGCGTCTATTGTTGCCACCATCCTTTCGCGCCGCCCCGACGGCATGATACTGACCGGCATTCATCACAGTCCTGAACTGCGCAAAACCATTCTCAATATTGGCCTGCCGGTGGTGGAAATCTGGGATCTCACGCCAACGCCGCTGGACATGCTGGTCGGGTTTTCTCATGAAAAAGTAGGCACCCAACTGGGTCACTACTGTCTGCAACAGGGCTACCTGAGCCTGGGTCTGGTGTGGGCCGGCGATCGTCGTGCCCGGCAGCGGCGTAAAGGGCTATCCGATGTGATGCAGGGGCTGCCAGGAAGCCGTATTCGCGGGGTCAATGCCCCGGTGCCAACGTCGCTCGGTGCCGGTCGACAGGGTTTGCATCAGTTACTTGCTCAGGGGGATAAGTTCGATGCGATTATCTGCAGTTCTGACACCTTAGCGCAGGGCGTGATCATGGAGGCTGAAGCACGTGGGCTGAGTGTACCGGATCAGCTTGCTGTTATCGGCTTTGGCGATTTAGCGTTCGCCGCGGCCAACCGGCCCGCGATCACGACAGTAGCTATCGACAGGGTAAAAATGGGTGAAGATGCCGCGATGCTGCTGGCTAATAAAATAGAAGGCGTCATGCCCGCAGAGGCGGTGGTCGATTTAGGGTTCACCATGGTGGTTCGTGACTCCGGTTAACGTCTGGCAGGCAGTGTTACGCTGGAATGAAACAATCATTATATAACTTTATTTTGTGTGGGTATTATTTCCCACTGTAATCAAATAAGCGCCGTTTTACGGCTTTTTTTTCTTTTACTATCCCTGAATTTCCGATAAATCCCCGGCTTTAATCCCTTCTCTTTATAATGGCATTGTTATGAAATGTTAGAAGAAACACTTCATCTTAAGTTTAAATATCACCACTTCAATTGTTACATTTTGACACTTTTGTATCGTTAACATTGCGGCAATGTAAACAGATAAAAACAGTTCTTTAACCTTAATGACACGTGCTCCATCGGTGTCTTTTTCTGAGTGTGTGAGAGTCGTCAAAATGCTCCTTCAAAAAGAAACTACCCGCCGTAAGTTTTTACTCGGGTCGCTGTTGGCATTGCCGTTAGGTGAGATGGTCTTTAAAGGCCTGACCGCCGCACAGGCAGCCGAGATGGCAGCGCCGGAACTGGCAGATTATCAGCCAATCTTTTTCAGTCAGGATGAATGGCAGTTTATTCTTGCCGCCTGTGACTGTTTGATCCCTGCCGGAGGCAAAGGCAAAGCGCCGGGCGCGCTGGAAACCAATGTGCCGATCTTTATCGATCAACAGATGCATGGCGATCTCGGTGATGAGATCTATATGAAAGGGCCGTTTGATACCAAAGCGCCTGCCACCATGGGTTACCAGATCCCGTTCCGCCCGCAGCAGATCTATAAAACCGGTATCAAACTGGCTAACCAGTGGTGCCAGCAGACCTACCAGAAACCGTTCCATCAGTTGTCATCGCAGGATAAAGACAGCGTTCTGACCCAACTGCAAAAAAACGATATCCACTTCGCTGAGCTGGGCGAAGCCGACCTGAAAGCCTCTCAGTTCTTCAGCGGGCTGCTGTCCGATGCCAAACACGGCTATCTCTCCGATCCAATGTACGGCGGCAATAAAGGGATGAAAGCGTGGATTGCTATCGGCTTCCCGGGCGCCCGTGCCAGTTATCTGGAATGGGTGAAGCAGCACAACATTCCCTATCCACTTGGCCCGGTCAGCATCAAGGGCGAACGCGCCTGAGTTCACTGAGACTTTTTTCGTATTTTTGTAAATGACACCCAAAATATTTCGTGTTGCAGGAAGGCGGCAATTGAATGAATCCCTGGGAGCTTACTGAAGTAAGTGACCAGGGTGAATGAAGGCAGCCAACGCATCTGCGGCGCGAAAAATGAAGGGTTGAAAGGGTTGAATATGTCACAAATTAATAAAGAAGAAGTCGACGTTGTCGTTGTCGGCCTGGGATGGGCTGGCTCGCTGATGAGCATTGAGCTGGCGATGGCCGGGCTGAAAGTGCGGGCGCTGGAGCGCGGAGCCGATCGCGGTTACGAAGAGTTTGCCTACCCCAAGCCGGCCGATGAATATGCCTACGCCGTGCGTAACAAAGTGATGGCCACGCCAGCAGAAGCGGCGGTGACGGTGCGTTACAACATGAGCCAGACCGCGCTGCCAACGCGCAAATGGGGCGCTTTTTGCCCGGGTAACGGCGTGGGCGGTTCGGGTTTGCACTGGACGGCGGTATTGATCCGTCCGACACCGACCGATCTTAAGCTGAAAACCTATGCTGATCAGGCCTACGGACCGGGCGTGTTGCAGGACGATATGCGCATTATGGACTTCCCGTTCAGTTGGGAAGAGATCGAACCCTATTACGAGAAGTTTGAGATGATCTGCGGCCAGTCCGGTTTAACCGGTAACCTGCGCGGGCAGATCCTCGAAGGGGGCGATCCGTTCGAAGGCCCGCGTGCGAATCCGTTCCCGCTGCCGCCGCTGGATGATACGCTGAACAACACGATGTTTGTTAAGGCGGCGAAGAAGCTGGGGTATCACCCGTTCCCCAACCCGTCAGCCTGCGTTTCCCGTGCCTGGACTAACCCGTACGGTAACCAGATTGCGCCGTGTAATTACTGCGGTTATTGCAGTAAATACCCGTGCCTGAACTACTCTAAGGCCTCACCGCAGACGGCGGTGATGGATGCACTGAAGCGCATGGATAACTTCTCCTACGAAGTCCACGCCAACGTGATGAAAGTGGTGCTGCATGATGATAAGAAAACCGCGAAAGGCGTGATCTACATCGATAAAGACGGCAACGAATGCTTCCAGCCTGCAAAGATTGTGGTGCTGAGCAGCTTCCAGTTTTGCAATGTCCGCCTGATGCTGCTCTCCGGCATCGGCCAGCCTTATAACCCGCTGACGGAAGAGGGCGTGATTGGACGTAACTACGCTTTCCTCAGCAACGGCGGTGCCACGCTGTTCTTCAAAGATAAAAACTTCAATCCGTTCGCTACGGCGGGGGCCACAGGGCAGATGTTTAACGACATCTCACCGGGCAACTTTGATGGCCCGGGGTTGGGATTCATCGGCGGAGCCAAGATCCACAGTTCACAGGCCACCGGTACGCCGATCAGTACCGCACTGCCAAAAGGGACACCGGCCTGGGGCGCAGGCTGGAAAGAAGGGATGGAAGAGTGGTACGGCCACTCGATGAAGATCAGCATCACCACCACCTGCATGTCGTATCGCGATATCTACCTCGATCTCGACCCGAACTACACCGATGACTATGGCTATCCGCTGCTGCGTATGACGTTCGACTGGAAACAGAACGAGCTGAAATTACAGCAGCACCTGAAAGGCATCGTCAGCAACATTACTAAAGAGCTTAACCCGGACAGTTACAGCGAAAGCTTCCTGCCGATGGATGCCCACTTTGACCTGACCAAATACGTCTCCACCCATAACGTTGGTGGCGCGGTGATGGGCGATAACCCGAAAACCTCGGCGCTGAACAAGTACCTGCAAAGCTGGGATGTGCATAACGTCTTTGTGCCAGGGGGCAATGCTTTCCCGCAGAACTTCCAGGCGAATCCGACCGATACCATCGGGGCGATCACGCTGATGGCGGCGCAGGCGATCAAAGAGATTTACCTGAAAAACCCCGGCCCGATGGTGCAGGCATAAGGAGATGACGATGATCAATTTCAAACGTTTACTGCTTGCGAATGCCGTCCTGCTGGCAGGCACTTTTGCTTCGATGGCCCAGGCCGATGATAGTCTGGTGAAACAGGGCGAGTATATTTCCCGGCTTGGCGACTGCGGTGCCTGCCACACTATTCCGGGTAAACCGGCGTTCTCCGGTGGGCTGGCGATTGAGTCGAACCTCGGGACGATTTACTCCACCAATATTACCCCGGATAAAGCGCACGGCATCGGCAACTACAGTGAGCAGCAGTTCTCGGATGCCGTGCGTAAAGGCGTGTTGCCTGACGGGACGCGTCTCTATCCGGCGATGCCTTATCCGGCTTACGCAAAAATCACCGACGCGGATATGCATGCGCTGTACACGTACTTTATGCAGGGAGTGAAAGCGAGTGACGAGCAGCCGCCAGAAACCGATCTCAGCTTCCCGTTCAGCCAGCGCTGGGGCATGCGTTTCTGGAACTGGGCTTTTGCCAGCGATAAGCCCTTCCAGCCGATTGGCGGCGCAACAGCAGAAGTGAATCGCGGTGCGTATCTGGTCGAAAGCCTCGGCCACTGCGGCAGCTGCCATACGCCGCGTGGGTTGGCGATGAATGAGAAAGCGCTCGACAGCAGCGACAGTACATTCCTCTCCGGCGGTAGCCTGAACGGCTGGGAAGTGCCTTCTCTGCGCGGTCTGCCGCGCTGGAGCGAGCAGGAAACCGTCGAATATCTGGCGACCGGGCGTAACGATAAAGCAGCGGTAGGCGGTGAGATGACCTCGGTGATCGAGCACAGCACGTCGTGGATGACCGAAGCGGATCTGAAAGCCATCAGCGCCTATCTGAAATTTATTGGCGGTAATCCGGCAGCACCCGCGGCGGCAAGTACGACAGTCAGTGCTACGGAAGCGAAACTGACCGCGGCGAAGAACCTCACCCCAGGTGAGCGTCTCTATCTGGATAACTGTGGTGCCTGCCACTTTGTCACCGGTAAGGGCGCACCACGTATCTTCCCTGAGCTGGATCAGGCGACTATCGTCAATGCTGGCGACCCGACCGGGCTGATCCACACCATCCTGGCCGGGGCACAGCAGCCCTCTACGGCAAAAGCCCCCTCCACGCTGGTAATGCCAGGCTTTGCCGGCCGCCTGAGCGATGATGAGGTGGCGCAACTGGCGACCTTTATTCGTCAGGGCTGGAGTAATAAGGCGGATGCGGTGAGCGCGGATCAAGTCAAAGAGGTCAGGGAGAGTCTGAAAAAATAGCGTGAAGTAAGCGCTTCAACATCCCCTTTATTCTCTTGCCTGACAGGCCGACCTTCAGTGATGGTCGGCCTGTGATCGTGATCTGCCCCCTCGAACAAAATCCTTGCACCCCCTCCACGAACATTGCACGATAAAGCGAAATAACAATCATTATCACCAGTAACTTACCCTCACTTATCCCCGGATAACGGGCGGTCACGCACAGGAACGACAATGACAACGCTCAACAATAGCCTCATCCCCGACTGGCAGCGTGCCGGAGAAGCTGCCGCGGCGCAGTTGCCTGACAGCCAGCGGCGTGCGTCGCTGGCTGCTTTTCTCGCCGAAAGTGAAAGTCTGGCACCGCTACTGATGTTACAAACCCTGCAACGCCTGGGATTTTGTGATGCAGGAAGCTGGCACATTGCATCACGCAGCCAGCAGCTGCGGATTGCGGATTGCTACAGCGAACTGCTCCAACACTGGCATCAGGTGCTGGAAGAGGAGGGGATGCTGGAATGTGAGGATGAGCGCTGGTCGCTGGCAGACTGCGCTCCTGCTGAGATGCGGCTGGAACAGGGAATTGATGACGCCCGGCATCGCCTGCGTCAGTTGATGGCCTGGCTTGACGATGCTGAACCGCTGGCCGAGGCGTTGTTCAGCCAGCATGAATGCATCGATGACTGGCTGCGCACGCCTTCTCTGGCTTTGCAGCCAGCCAGCCTGACAGGCCTGCATCAGTTACATCACCATGCGGGGATTATTGATGATTACTTTACCGGGATCATCGCCAGCGTGCTGCCCTGCCTGCTGGATGCGTGCGATACACCCCGCTTATTGACGCTGGGTGCGTGCGCTGCCATTGACGATCTCGCTGGTGCAGTATGGATAGCGGCTGAACCCGGGCAGTCCCTCAACAGCCAATTGCCACAGGATGCCCGGCATGATGCCGTCCTTGCCAGCGATCTGCTGGTGCAGCCTGACGCCGCCCGTCGCCTGTCGGAACTGCATACCTGGCTGAAAGCGAATGCGACGTTAATTCTGGTGGAAAATACCGGTGAGCATCTGCTGCATCGTGTCACGCCTGCGGCCGTGCAGGCGCTGGCGTATGGGCAACCCGCTTTCCGCGGGGGGAGCGGTGCGGAAGCGCACTGTCATCAGGTGCTGCAACAGTCTGGATTTGAATTACTTCAGGTGTGGCCGCAGGCGGCGTCACCCATGGCATTCTGCGGACAGCGCCTGCTGGTGGCGCGCCGCTGTGCCGTCGTTCCCGGTGAAAGCGTCTATACTGGTAGCTGATGTTAAATAACCGGAGGATAACAATGACCATTCATAAGAAAGGACAGGCGCACTGGGAAGGCAATATCAAGCAGGGGAAAGGCACCGTCTCAACCGAAAGTGGGGCGTTAAGCCAACAGCCTTATGGTTTCAATACACGCTTTGAAGGTAAAGCGGGGACCAACCCCGAAGAGCTGATTGGGGCCGCACATGCTGCCTGTTTCTCCATGGCGCTATCGCTGATGCTGGGCGATGCGGGCCACACACCTGAAAGCATTGATACCACCGCTGATGTCTCCCTGGACAAAGTGGAGGGCGGTTTTGCCATCACCAAAGTGGCCCTGCAAAGTAAGGTGAAGCTTCCCGGTATTGAGAAAGCGGCTTTTGATACGATTATTCAGCAGGCAAAAGCGGGTTGCCCGGTGTCAAAACTGCTCAGTGCTGAGATTACCCTCGACTATCAGCTGGAAAATTAAGCCTGAACCCGAGGTTCTCACCGCGTGAAGGTAAGGAATCTGTTAAGGCTGTGAAAAAAACACGCTAATTAGCGCCGTTTAGGAGTTCGTGAGATAGGGAAGTGTTGTGGTATCCCCGATATTGATGTTGCGGCAGTTCGCAGGTCGTGAGCAACTGAGGATATCAAGATGAAAAAAACAACACTGACTTTGATGATTAGTCTTTTCACAGCAAGCAGCCTTTTCTCCACCCTGTCCCATGCAGAGGGGCCGGGCAACGGCCCTGATCAACAGTGGCATCAGGATCGCGGGCGCGACAACCGCGGAGACGACCGTCGTGGTGGCGGCGATCATGATAACTATCGCGGCCATAACGATCGGGGTCATGGCGATCGTGGCCGGGGTGGCCCTGATGAGCGTGACCATTTTGCCTGGAACGGCCATGATTTCCGTCGTGGTCATCCTGCTCCCGAGCGCTTTCGCGGGGATGATTACCGCGTTGATGACTGGCACCATCGTGGCCTGTATGAACCGCCACGCGGCGAACACTGGGCCTATGTTGACGGTAATTATGTGTTGATTGCGGCAGCCACCGGGGTGATCACCTCGATCATTCTCGGCAATGTTTTAGGCCATCGTTAATCTACCGCTGTCGGTGGCACCCGCCACCGACAATTAACCTTCCCCCCTCTTATCCTGATTGCTTACTTTAAACCGTAAATTATTCATTTAATTCGTGTTTATATTTTTCTCGTTGCATGGCGTTACATTCCATTTTCCCGGCGCAGGCCGCAAAATATCCCCTCATCTGGCTTGTTATCGCTCCCTGACTTCACTTATTATTGGCCCTGTTAGTATGAAAAACATTCATATCAGGGAGAAAAAGAATGGATACTCGTGTAGGAAAACTGGAAGGACATGTCGGTAATTTACAGAAGGATGTTGGCTTGCTACAGCAAGATGTTGGTCTGTTAAAGCACGATGTCAGCCGTCTTAAAGACGATGTGCACATCCTGAAAGGGGATGTCAGTAAACTCAAGGAGGATGTGGGCACGCTGAAAATCGATGTGGCGGTAATTAAGTCCAACTATGCCACCAGGGAGGATATTATGCGGCTTGATAAAAAGATCGACCTTAAAATGGAAAGTCTGCGTACCGAACTGCATCAGTCACTGGCACTGCAAACTAAGTGGTTTGCCTCCTCGCAGCTTGGGTTGCTTGCCCTGGGCCTTGGGCTGGCAAAACTGCTGTTTTAATTCTTCCTTGCTCATCATTTATCTGCGTACTTGCCTCTGTGTACTAAACACTCCTGAATTTAAGCTTATAGACGTCTGGACATGTAGCCATCAATTTATGTAGCATGCAGAGATTAGAAAATTCTGAATGGGAACAGGCCAATGACGCAGCATATAAAGATTCTGGACGGAGGAATGGGGCGTGAACTGGCCCGGGTGGGCGCACCATTCCGTCAACCTGAATGGTCGGCACTGGCCCTGTATGAAGCCCCTGAGCGCGTGCGCGAAGTGCACGACAGCTATATTGCTGCCGGGGCAGGCACCATCACCACCAACAGCTATGCGGTTGTTCCTTTCCATATTGGTGACGAACGCTTTGCCGCTGATGCTCAGCGCCTGGCCACCCTGGCAGGGCAACTGGCCCGTCAGGCCGCCGATGCCGCAGTGCATCCGGTACAGGTTGCAGGCAGCTTACCTCCGGCCCTGGGATCCTACCGTCCCGATCTGTTTAACGCGCCGCGTGCGCTGGAGATCCATCGCGTGCTGGTCAACGCCCAGGCGCCTTATGTGGATATCTGGCTGGGTGAAACCATCAGTTCCATTGCCGAAGCCGAGGCTATTCACGAAGCGATATCCGGTCAGCCCCAGCCTTTATGGCTGTCATTCAGTCTGCACGACGATCCTGACCAGCCGCAGGCCGACAGTACATTGCGTTCAGGGGAAAGCGTCTCCGCCGCCGTCACCCGAGCGGTCGAGCTGGGGGCGGCCAACGTCCTGTTTAACTGTAGCCACCCGGAAGTGATGATCTCTGCTGTACAGCAGGCGGCGACGACCCTGAAACGCCTTGGCTCCCCGGCGGGTATTGGCGTTTATGCCAATGCGTTTGAGCACGGCAGCAACGGTGGCGGGGCGAACGAAGGTCTGAGTGGTTTACGTAAAGACACTCACCCGGAAGGCTATCTGCACTGGGCACAGGAGTGGGTGGGCGCGGGTGCTACGCTGGTGGGGGGCTGCTGCGGGATTGGCCCTGAACATATTCAGCGTCTGGCCTCTGCGCTGAAGTAAATACGCTATTCTTTACCGCTTCGGCGGAAAAAAATAATAAAAAACCAGGAAAAAACAACATCATGAATCGTCGCGACTTTATTAAAACTACCGGTGCGCTCTCCGTTGCGGCGGCCTGTTCCGGTCTGCCATTACAATCGCTGTGGGCGGCTGAAGCCGCACCGGCCACCCCCAAAAAAGGGGGGCATCTGATTGTCGGTATGGATAACGCTTCCAGCACTGACCGCATCGATCCGGCATTCTGGTTTGAATCCTATATGTATTTTGTCGGTTCACAGCTGTTTAACTGCCTGGCCGAAGTGGATGAGCAGGGCAAAATCACCCCTTCACTGGCGGAAAGCTGGGAAACCCACGATGGCAGCAAAACCTGGGTGTTGAATATCCGTAAAGGGGTCCAGTTCCACGATGGCCGCACGCTGACGGCGAAAGACGTGGTCTATTCACTGAATCATCACCGTGATGAGAAATCGAGCTCATCGGTCAAAGGCTATCTGGAGCCGGTCGTCTCGTTGGAGGCTACCTCACCTGACCAGGTGACCATCAAGCTGAAAGAACCCAATGTGGAGTTTATTGCGCTGCTGAGCGATGTCCATTTTGCCATCACCGCAGAAAACGAGAACTTTGATAAAGGCATCGGGACGGGCGCGTTCATCCTCGAAAGCTTTAAGCCCGGCGTGCGTACGCTGGTGAAGCGTAATCCAAACCACTGGAACCCGGCGCGCGGTCACGTTGACTCCGTTGAAACACTGGCAATGAATGACTCCACGGCACGAGTGGCGGCCCTTGCCAGCGGTTCTGCGCACATCATCAACCGTGTGAACCCGCGCATTGTTGATCGCCTGAAAAACATGCCGACTATTCAGCTGCTGCGCTCACGCGACAGCCAGATTTTCACTTTCCCGGGCCTGGCGACTGCCGCTCCCTTTAACACCCTGGATGGCCGCCTGGCGCTGAAATACGCCATCGACCGCGAACAGATCATTAAAACCGTGCTGGGTGGCTACGGTACTGTTGCGAACGATAACCCGATTTTCCCGTCCAGCCCGTACTTTGCTAAAGACATTCCGCAGCGTCCGTATGACCCGGAAAAGGCGAAATATCACTGGCAGAAAAGTGGCTTCAGCGGTCCGCTGGTGTTGTCGGTGGCCGAAGCAGGCTTCCCGGGTGCGGTCGATGCTGGCCAGCTGTATCAGAACTCGGCTGAACGTGCTGGCATTCCGCTGAAAGTGGAACGCGTGCCGGACGATGCCTTCTGGGATAACGTCTGGATGAAGAAACCTTTTGTTTCGTCCAACTGGTCGCTGCGCCCGACGGCCGATGCGCTGCTGTCGCTGGTGTTCACCAGCAATGCCCCGTGGAACGAGTCGCAGTGGAAAGAGCCCGCGTTTGACCAGTTAGTCACTGCTGCGCGTGGTGAGCAAGATGAGCAGAAGCGCCGTCAGATCTATCATGACATTCAGGTGATGCTGGTGGAGAAGGGCAGTGAAATTATCCCTCTGTACGCCGATGCGCTTGATGCATCCAGTATCAAAGTGAAGGGCTTTGTTGCTATCCCTGGTTTTACCATGAGCGGTAACCGTGCCGCTGAAAAAGTGTGGTTTGCATAACAGCGAATGAGTCATTTTAGTGAACGTCGGGGGAAGGGTCACTTTCCCCTGTTAAAACTGACGGCCCTGCGTTTGCTGGCCGGTGTGGTGATGCTGCTGGTGGTATCGATACTGATTTTTGCCGGCATCCAGTTGCTGCCGGGCAGTGCCGCCACGGCGATCCTCGGTCAAACGGCCACGCCACAGGCGGTGGCTGCACTCAATCAACAGCTGGGGCTGGATCAGCCTGCGCTGGGCCGCTATCTGGCCTGGTTGGGCGGCGTGCTGCACGGCGATTTTGGTCACAGCTTTACCAGCCGTGAAGCGATCGCCCCGGTGCTGCTTGATCGTCTGGCCAATACCCTGTCACTGGCCTTTTTCACCGCCATTGTCGCGGTGCCGCTGGCACTGACGATTGGCTTTATCTCCGCGCGCTACCAGGGAAGCTGGATCGATCGGCTGCTGAATCTGTTTACTCGCGCTGCCGTTTCGCTGCCGGAATTTTTCTCCGGCTATCTGCTGATCCTGATCTTCTCTATCACCCTGTTCTGGTTGCCGAGTAACAGCAGTATTGCTGACGATATGCCGCTGGGCGATCGCCTGCTGGCCATTGCTTTGCCGTGTATGACGCTGATCTTCGCCATTCTCGGGCATATGAGCAACATGACGCGTGCTGCGCTGGTCAGTGCGCAGAATGCCGCGTATGTCGATACCGCCCTGATGAAAGGGTTATCGCCCTCCGCCATTCTGTTCCGTCATGTGTTACCGAACGCCTGGGGGCCCATCATTAACGTGATTGTGCTGAACCTGGCCTGGCTGATGGTCGGTGTGGTGATTGTGGAAAACGTTTTCGTTTACCCTGGTCTCGGCCAGTACATGGTGGACAGTATCAGTAAGCGTGATATCCCGGTTATCCAGGACTGTGCACTGCTGCTGGCGGGTATTTATATCCTGCTGAATCTGCTGGCCGATGTTGTCGCCCTGCTGGCAAACCCGCGCCTGCGCCACAGTCGCTAACGAATAGTCATGCTATACACCCTGACAGCACTGATTGAGGCTGGCAGGGTTTTACAAGGAACTGATGTGGATGTTTAGGCTGAAACTTGCTGTGTTGCCCGGTGCCATCGGGCTGGTGTTGTTTGTACTGGTGGCACTTCTGGCTCCGTGGCTGGCACCGTATGCGCCCGGCGACGTGGTGGGCAGCGCCTGGAGTGGCGTGACGCCGGAAAACTGGCTGGGCACCGATAACCTCGGGCGCGATCTTCTCTCTCGTCTGATCTGGGGTACCCGTACTTCACTGAGCGTCAGTGCGGTGGCTACGCTGCTGGCCTTTGCCATCGGCACCTTCCTCGGTTTTATTGCGGGCTATTACCGTGGCTGGGTCGATCAGGTGATCTCGCGCGTTAATGATATTTTGATGGCGATCCCAACGCTGATTTTAGCCCTGGTTGTGCTGGCGATGCTGCCAAAAACCATTCCGGTGATTGTGGCGGTGCTGGGCATCCTCGAATCAACCCGTGTGCTGCGCGTATCACGCTCGCTGGCGCTGGATATCGCGGCACAGGAATTTATTGAAGTCGCCCGTTTGCGCGGCGAACGGCTGGGCTGGGTATTGTGGCGTGAGATCCTGCCAAATGCCTTTACCACGCTGATTGCGGAATTTGCCCTGCGCTTTATCTTCATTCTTTTATTCCTGTCGGCACTCTCTTTCCTGGGATTAGGGATCCAGCCGCCAACCGCCGACTGGGGTGGCCTGGCGCGTGATAATAAAGATGGCATCCTGTTTGGCGTCTGGGCGGCACTGATCCCCGGCGCGGCAATTGCCCTGCTGGCACTGGCATTAAACAGTGTTGCTGACTGGCTGTTAAGCCAGCATAGCCGTAGCTGGCAGGAGTAGAAGATGAGTGAACAACCGCTATTAAGCGTGAATAAACTGCGGGTGACCGCGGGAGATGCCGTCCTGGTTGACGATATCTCCTTTACCCTGCGCAAAGGGGAAGTCCTGGGGTTAATCGGCGAATCAGGTGCCGGGAAATCGACCATCGGCCAGGCCGTTCTGGGGCATTTTCGCCACGGAATGACTCTGAGCGGTGGGCACATCCACTTTGCCGGGCAGGAACTGACTGCGCTATCGGAACGCCAGTGGCGCAAAGTCCGCGGGGTGAAAATTGCCTACGTGGCGCAGTCGGCCAGCGCCGCCTTCAACCCGGCGAAGAAAATCGGTGAGCAGGTGATTGAAAGCACGCTTCGTCACCGGGTGATGAACCGACAGGCTGCCATTCGCCGCGCGATTGAGATCTTCGCCCAGCTACAACTGCCGCAGCCGGAGGTGTTTTTCCACCGTTACCCGCATCAGGTGTCCGGTGGGCAGCTTCAGCGGGCGATGATTGCGATGGCGATCTGCGCCGGGCCGGAACTGATTGTGTTTGATGAGCCGACCACGGCGCTGGACGTGACCACTCAGCTGGAAGTGCTCAAGGCGATTCAGCAGGTTATTCGTCAGACCGGCGTGGCGGCACTGTATATCAGCCACGATCTGGCGGTGGTGGCCCAGCTCAGCCAGCGCATTATGGTCCTGCGCCACGGCCGTGAAGTGGAAAGCGGTGAGACGGTCTCGCTGCTGACGCAGCCCGCTCAGGACTACACCCGCGACCTGTTGCACAGTCACGGTGAACCGCATCAGCCGCGCAGCGCGACATTGCCGCTGTTGAGCCTGCGCGATATCAGCATTGGCTATCATGGCGACCCGGTACTGCACGCGGTCTCGCTCACGGTCGGACGGGGACGCACGCTGGCGCTGATCGGCGAATCCGGCGCGGGTAAATCAACCCTCGGCCGGGCAGTATGTGGCCTGGTGGCACCCTCAGAAGGGGATATCACCTTTAACGGTCAGCGGCTGCCCCCACAGCTACGCCAGCGCTCGCGTCAGCAGATGCAAACTATCCAGATGATTCACCAGCATCCCGATACGGCGCTTAACCCCCGTCTGACGATTGGTCTGCAAATTGAACGTGCCATGGTCTGTCTGACGTCGCTGACGGCACAGCAGCGACAGGCCCGGGTGGGGGAACTGCTGGAGAAAGTTGGCCTGTCGCCACTGCTGGCCGCGCGCTACCCCCATTCGCTGTCCGGCGGGCAGAAGCAGCGTGTTTGCATCGCACGGGCGCTGGCGGTAGAGCCGGAGCTGATTGTCTGTGACGAACCCACCTCGGCGCTCGATCCGCTGGTGGGACGTGAGGTACTGGCGCTGTTGAAAAAACTGCAACAGGAAACCGGCGTTTCACTGCTGTTTATCACCCACGACCTGCATGTGGTCAGAGCCGTAGCCGATGAAGTCATGGTGTTACGTTATGGCAGCGTGGTGCGCCAGGGACGTCTGGAGCAGGTATTCACCGCACCGCTGGATGATTATACCGCGCAGTTGCTGCGGGCAGTGCCGGAAATGCGCCCCGGCTGGCTTGAGGAAGCCAGCGTGCCTGTAACCCAAATGTAAAAATAAAATGTAAACCAACGGTAAATGAATAAAGTTACGCCGCTGGTTTACCGATAACCCTGTGCTGATGGACGACAAAGATCGTCCAATTTATCTGTAAACACACCGGGGATATCGTATGACCATAACTAAACGGCTGTTCTTGATTTTCACCTTACTGGCGCTGTCGTTGATCGCGCTGTCGGCATATTCCCTTTCAGCGATAAGCGGCTTCCAGTCCCGTTTTGAGTATGTGCAGGTTAACGCCATTCCCAGTATTAAAGACCTGGATAAAGCCATCAGCGCGGCCAGTGAACTGAGCCTGGCGCTGTATGAGCATCAAAGTGAGAACGACGACAGCAAGCAGCCCGCCATCGAAGCTAAAATTGACCAGATTGTCGGCCAACTGAAAACGCTGACCGACTACTACATGGCTAATGACATCTCCAGCGACCTCGACCGCACGATGACCCAGGAAGCGCTGGGGACGATTACCGCGATCCAGGGATCGTTACCGGCGTTTTACAGCGTTTCACGTGCCCACGATGATGCGAAATCTCTGCCATTATTGCAGGGCGAAAACGGTGTGGGTGCCGTGGTACGTAAACTGTCTGAAGGCCTGAAAGCACAGATTCAGGTCAATATTGATATCGGTAACGATCTGCGCCGCGAGAATGCCGAGATTTACAGCAAGGTCTTCTGGGGCATGCTGATTTTTGCCGCTGCGGCGATCATTGTGCTGGGCCTGCTGGCGGTGAAAACCATCTTCAGCGTGCGTAACAGCCTGAACGGTCTTCAGAACCTGATGGTGTCGGTCAGCGAGACGCTGGATCTCAGCCAGCAGGCAGATGCGACGCGTAGCGATGAGATTGGTAAAACGGCTGCAGCCTTTAACAGCCTGATGGCGCGTGTTTCCGGCGTGCTTGGCTCGGTGACCTCTTCCGCTCAGTCTGTCAGTTCTGCATCCACCCAGATTGCTGCGGGTAACGAAGATCTTTCTGCGCGTACCGAAGAACAGGCTGCCTCACTGGAGCAAACCTCCGCCAGCATCAGCACCCTGAACGATACGGTCAAACAGAGCGCCGAAAATGCCCGTCAGGCCAGCTCTCTTGCCAGCACCGCTAACGATCTGTCAGTCCACAGTGGGAATGCCGTTGCTGCGATGGTCGGCACGATGGATAAAATCAAAATCAGCTCCAGTAAAATTTCTGACATCACCGGGCTGATTGAAGGCATTGCCTTCCAGACCAACATCCTGGCACTGAATGCGGCGGTAGAAGCGGCACGTGCCGGTGAGCAGGGGCGTGGTTTTGCCGTGGTGGCGAGCGAAGTACGTAACCTGGCCCAGCGTTCCTCAACCGCTGCCCGTGAGATTAAAGATCTGATTGTCACCTCCGCGCAGCTGGTGGAGAGTGGCGCAGTGCAGGCGGCCGACGTCGGTGAGAACATGGCTAAGGTGCAGGGGTCAATTCGTCAGGTGGCGGATATTGTCGGTGAAATGGCTGCGGCGACCTCTGAGCAGAGCCAGGGCATCGAGCAGGTTCACCTGGCGATTGGTCAGATGGATAGCGTGACCCAGCAGAACGCCGCGCTGGTTGAAGAAGCGTCGGCGGCATCGCAGTCGTTGCAGGAGCAGGCATCGACCCTGAGCCAACTGGTATCGGCATTCAGGTTGCAGGCCGATCGCCGTGTTCCGGTCGAAACTCATCAGAAGAAAGTACCGGCCATTGCGCCCGCCGCGCGTTTAGCGAAACCTGCGGCGGCAGCTGTGGATGATAACTGGAGTTCTTTCTAAGCGTTGATGGAAAGGGTCGGGCATGCCCGACCCCTACCGGGAGGCGGTATTTGTAGGATCGGGGATACCCGACCCCTGGCGGGAGGCGGTATTTGTAGGATCGGGGATACCCGCCCCCTGGCGGGAGGGGGTATTTGTAGGATCGGGGATACCCGACCCCTGGCGGGAGGCGGTATTTGTAGGGGCGAGGCACGCCTCGCCCTCTATTATTACTGGTGTGCAATCACCGAGGCAATTACGCCGGTCGCCACCGCAATCAAGACATAATTGCCGTCAACGTTCATCCAGCGATGACCGGATGGCGGCGATTTCAATCCGCGTTTTTTCCAGTCACTGACCTGATACCCTTTCCCCCGATACTGCTGCGGCAGGGCGTGGCCCCGGCGGAAGTCAGGCTTCTGCTGATGCTCTGCCTGCTGGTGACTACGCTGTTGATGCTGCGATGTATGCTGGGGCCGTGCGTCATGACCTTGTTGCGGGCTTTTCTGCTGTGGTTGATGCTGTGGCTGCTGTGGATGTTTGACCGGCTGCTGCTGGTCTGGGCCATTACCGGGACCCTGAGCAAAGGCACTCAGACTGCTGCTGGCACAAATCATGACCGAGAGGGCAATCGTGGCGATCTTTTTCATCTTATTATTCCTTGCGATTGAATCAATGTTCAGACAGAAGGAATGTGGCGTCTGGCGGGCGGTTGAACAAGGGTAAAAGTCTGAAGTCGCCGGGTTTAACGGAATCTTTAAACTTCCTTAACGCAATGCCGGGCACCTCTCCACAGTGTGTCCGGCATCCGTGCTTAATCTGCGCCCGGGTAGGCCTGCTCCAGCAGCCAGCGCTGTTGTTCCACGCTGTAGGTCACCAGGCTGTTTTTGCTGTTAGAACGGGCCAGAACCCAGTCGATCTCTTGTTTGTTCAGGGCGGGAGGAGATTGCCAGAACGGGTGAATCGCGTTATCGGTCAGCCAACTGGCCAGCCGTCTTGCCGTTGCCCCTTCTCCCAGCGGGAACAGGGCCGCACCCAGCTGCTGCATCAGGGCGATCTGCTGCGGATGTTCGCTCTCATTCAGCAGATGCAGGAACGGCAGCAGCAGGCGACCGCACACTTCCCCATGATGGAAATCCCTGATAGCACCCAGCTCTCCGGCGATACCGTGGATCACGCCCAGCCCGGCCATGCTCAGGCTCTGCCCGCCGAGCCATGACGCCATCATCATCTGTTCACGCGCCTCATTACCAGCTTCATCCTCCTGATTAAGCGCCGCCCAGCCGCGCATAAAGGCCCGCATCCCACTGATGGCGGTCTGTTGGGTAAAGGCATTGCCGTTCTGGGAGAGATAAGCTTCAAACAGGTGCGTAAAGGCATCGATACCGCAGCAGGCCAGCACATGATCTGACGCACCGCGCAGCAGGTCTGGGTCGAGGATCGCTATTTGCGGCACAAAGTTAGCGTGGCGTAATGACGCTTTGACGTTGAGCTTATTTTTGTCGGTGATCACGGCATTTTGCGTCACTTCGCTGCCCGTTCCCGCCGTAGTGGGGATCGCAATCAGCGGAAGTGTGGCACCACTCACGGCGGTATCGCCGACTTTTTCCAGATAGCGCAGGGTATTAAGCGGATGCTGGCTGAGTGCGGCAACCGCTTTGGCAGCATCCAGCACGCTGCCGCCGCCAATAGCGACCACGCGTTTAGCCTTATCACGCCAGCGTGCCACCCAGGCATCGATCTCATCAGGGGAAGCTTCATGACTGACGATTTCCACGCCGCACAGCAGGGGCTCCAGCTGGGGTTGAAGCTGTTGCCAGGCGCTGCCGTTAAGAAACGAACGGCCACAGAACAGCAGCGTGGGCAATAGCGGATCGTTCAGCAGCGGGACCAGTTGTTGCAGGCTACCGCGGCCAAAAAAAGTGTGTCGGTTAGTAATCAATTGACGGGTGGACATCGGCAGAAGTTCTCGCAGGTTAAGGGCAGGTAAAGGTGATCGCCTGGTCTTTCGGGGCGTTAATAATCGCGAAACGATGATCGGAAATACGCTGTGCCAGCCAGCCATCCGGCGTGGTGGCTGAGGGAATATAGAGCTGGCGATCGTTGGACTGTAGTGGCCCGCTGTCGAGCCTGAGGTCTGGCAACTCAACGGAGAATGAGCTGAAGCGGTCAATAATCATCGCCTGGGTGGCCCCCTGCGGTTGCCCGGTCAAGGTTTGTATCTCCCCGGGACACGACTGACCTTTATAGTCTGAGGAGCACGCAGCAAGCAGAAAGACCAGCGAAGGCAACAGTATACGGATGGCACGCTGCGGTGAAGGGAGAGAGGGCAACAGCCAGTGTCCTGAATTCGGCATAGTACATCCTGTTAGTGGCGGTTCCACATTGGGTGTGATGCGACTGATTATAGCCCGGCCCGATAATAACGTCATTGTAGAGTCATGCTTCTCTGGATAGTTAGTGTTCACTATCGCTGTGTAGCATAAGATTCAATAACCCTCTATTTTGTAACGTTAAAATGAATCAATTCAGCCAAAACGTTAACAATAGTTCGCAAGCAAATTAATGAGTGCTACAATCGCCACCGTTTTGTGACATGCATCACATAAGTGCTGGCAGGGACGCGTAACTGCCGCACAGAAAAAGACGTCAGCGCGTAACAGGGAAGCGTTCTTTGTCGATGAACTGAGCAAACCTGACCAGGGGTTATATACTTTTGACGAGGTTGCCTGGTGAAGACAAAGCCGTGTACGTCAGGGAACGTCGGGCGCTTACCGGGCTGGGCCGGGTAAGACTTTTAGCATTATTTTTACTTATCGAATAATTCCAGTGAATAATAAAACCTCTGCTTACTTTCTGACGCCTCTGTTTCTGATGACGCCTGCTGCTGTCAGCTATGCACAAACGTCTACCGATGCCGCCCCTGTTCAGGGACAGGAATCGTCCCTGATGGTGATTAAACAGCGCACGGGCCTGTCCGAACTGGATACCCCGGCAGCGGTCAGCGTGGTGGACGGCGACGAGCTGCGCCGTGCCAGCGCTCAGGTGAACCTTTCCGAAAACCTTGGCGGCGTGCCGGGGCTGCAAATTCAGAATCGCCAGAACTATGCTCAGGATCTGCAACTGTCCGTGCGCGGCTTCGGCAGCCGTTCCATGTACGGTGTGCGCGGCGTGCGGCTGTATGTTGATGGCATTCCCGCCACCATGCCGGATGGGCAGGGGCAGACGTCGAACATTGATATTAACTCGGTGGGCAAGGTGGAAGTGCTGCGTGGGCCTTATTCTGCGCTGTACGGCAATGCGTCCGGCGGCGTGGTGAATATTGACAGCGAAACAGGCAGCCAGCCCACCACGCTGGAAGCGGGCACTTACTTCGGCAGCTACGGCTCATGGCGTAACAGCGTCAAAGCCAGCGGCGCCACCGGTGATGGCACCCAGGCGGGGGACGTGAATTACACGATTTCCGGTTCGCGCTTTACCACCCACGGCTTCCGCGACCACAGCGGTACGCAGAAAAGCCTCGGTAACGGTAAGCTCGGCGTGCGTCTTGATGATGTCAGTACCCTGACGCTGATGTTTAACAGCGTCTCCGTGGATGCTAACGATCCCGGTGGTCTGACGGAAGAAGAATATAAAGCCAATCCGCGCCAGTCGCCGCGTGGCGATAACTTTAATACCCGTAAGAGCCTCGACCAGACTCAGGTCGGCCTGCGTTATCAGCGTGAGATGAGTGAAAATGACCAACTGACGCTGACCACCTGGCACGGTGAGCGCCACACTACGCAATATCAGTCGATCCCTTATGGTACTCAGCAGCTCGCTACCTATCCGGGCGGCGTCATTGTGCTGGAGCGTAAATATCAGGGAGTGGATACCCGCTGGAAGCACGACGGTCAGCTCGGCTCTGTACCGGTGACGCTGATTGGCGGCCTCGACTATGAAACCATGACCGAACGCCGTCAGGGCTTCCAGAACTACAATACGGTCAACGGGGTTAACCAGTTCGGTGAAAAGGGCGAGCAGCGCCGTAACGAAAAAAACAGCATGTGGAACCTCGATCCCTATCTGCAAACTAGCTGGCAGCTGACGCCAAAGTGGACGCTGGATGCCGGGTTGCGCTACAGCACGGTGAACTTTGATTCCACCGACTACTATATAACCAGTGTTAACGGTGATGACAGCGGCAGCGCGCGCTATCACAAGCTGCTGCCGATGGGCTCGGTGAACTATGCGGTGACCGATGCATGGAATCTTTATGCTTCTGCCGGGCGTGGGTTTGAAACCCCGACGATTAATGAGCTTTCTTACCGTTCGACTTCCGGTACGCAGACCGGTCTGAACCTGGGGCTGAAACCCGCGACCAGCGACACCGTTGAACTGGGCAGTAAAACCCGCATCGGTTATGGCCTGCTGACCGCCGCTGTGTTCCAGACCAATACCGATAACGAGCTGGTGGTCGACAGCAGCTCCGGTGGGCGTGCCGTGTATAAAAATGCCGGAGAGACGCGCCGTCGTGGCCTGGAGCTGGGCTTTGACCAGCAGTTCGCGATGGACTGGCACCTGAAGCTGGCGTGGACATTGCTGGATGCCACGTACCGCAATGAAACCTGTAATGCGACAGGTACAAGCTGTACCCCTGCGGGTAACCGCCTGCCCGGTATTGCGCGCAATATGGGCTACGCTTCACTGGCGTATGCACCGGAAAGCGGCTGGCATGCCGGTGCCGATATTCGTTATATGAGTGACATTCAGGCCAATGATGCGAACGATGCGCAGGCACCGTCCTACGCCGTGACCAGCCTAAACAGTGGCTACCGTTTCAACTGGAGCCAGTGGTCGCTGGACCTGTTTGGCCGCGTCGATAACCTGTTCGACCGTGAGTACGTCGGCTCCGTTATCGTGAATGAAGGCAATAACCGCTACTACGAACCTGCACCGGGGCGTAACTGGGGCGGCGGTGCCACCATGACGTATCAGTTCTGAGTATTTCGCCGAAGACAATACGGCAACGAATCCAGTAATGGCCTGCTGAAGCGCCTGCAGTGGCGGGCCAACGACACCGTATGGATAGGAAGTATAAAACTAAAAGATTGGGCTCTCGCTTAATCGATGACTTTAAATTTTGGTAAGGTTCAAACTATGCAAAGTAAAGCATCAAGAATACTGATCCTGTTAACAGCGATTTTCGCCACTCTGAGTGGTCTGTATCTGTTAATTGGCGGTATCTGGTTGGCTAAACTGGGTGGCTCGCTCTACTACATCATCGCTGGTGTGGTTCTGCTGATCACAGCTTTTATGCTGTATCGCCGCCGTGGCGCAGCGCTGCTGTTCTACGCACTCTTTCTGCTGGCGACCACTATCTGGTCACTGTGGGAAGTGGGTTCCGACTTCTGGGCGCTGACACCGCGTCTGGACGTCACCTTCTTCCTCGGCCTGTGGATGGTGCTGCCGTTCATCTGGCGTGGCCTGGGTTCAACGGGTACATTCCCTCGCGTGGCACTTTCAGCCGTGCTGGTGTTTGTGGTCGCGGTGCTGGCTTACTCGGTGTTTAACGACCCGCAGGAAATCAACGGCACGCTGAGCCAGGATCAGGCCGCGGCGGCCCCGGCTGACGACGGTATTCCGGCAGGTGACTGGCCGGCTTATGGTCGTACGCAGGGCGGTACGCGTTACTCCCCGCTGAAGCAGGTTAACGACACTAACGTTGATAAGCTGCAGGAAGCCTGGACCTTCCAGACCGGCGACCTGAAAACACCTAACGATCCGGGTGAGATCACCAACGAAGTCACGCCAATCAAAATCGGCGATGCTTTGTATCTGTGTACTGCGCACCAGCAGCTGTTTGCGCTGGATGCGGCGACGGGTAAGCAGAAGTGGAAGTTTGATCCGAAGATGAAGACGGACCCGACGTTCCAGCATGTGACCTGTCGTGGTGTGTCTTACTACCAGACGCCAGAAGCCGCAGCGACCCCGGCCGGAACTCAGCCTGCGCTGTGCTCACGCCGCGTGTTACTGCCGGTCAATGACGGTAGTCTGTATGCGCTGGACGCTGAAACCGGCGCTCTGTGCCCGGAATTCGGCGACAACGGTAAGCTGAACCTGCAGAGCAATCTGCCTTACAATAAAGTGGGTTCTTACGAACCAACGTCACCGCCTATCATCACCAGCACCACTATTGTGATGGCCGGTGCGGTCACCGATAACTACTCAACCAAAGAGCCGTCCGGTGTGATCCGTGGTTTCGATGTCAACACAGGTAAACTGCTGTGGGCCTTCGATACCGGCGCGAAAGATCCGAACGTGATTGCGGAAGGCGAGCAGCACTACACGCCGAACTCTCCGAACTCATGGGCTCCGGCGTCTTACGATGCCAAACTGGACCTGGTTTACCTGCCAATTGGTGTTTCGACCCCTGATATCTGGGGCGGTCACCGTACCCCGGAAATGGAGCGCTTCGCCACGGGTATGCTGGCACTGAATGCCACCACCGGTAAGCTGGCCTGGTTCTATCAGACGGTTCACCACGATCTGTGGGATATGGACGTTCCGGCACAGCCAACGCTGGCTGATATCAACGACAAAGACGGTAACAAGGTTCCGGTCATCTACATTCCGACCAAAACCGGTGACATCTTTGTGCTCAATCGTACCAACGGTAAGCCTGTTGTTCCGGCACCGGAAATGAAGGTTCCGGGTGGCGCAGCCAAGGGCGATCACGTTTCCCCTACGCAGCCTTACTCTGAACTGAGCTTCCGCCCGAAAGCCCAGCTGGCCGGGAAAGATATGTGGGGTGCCACTATCTACGATCAGCTGATTTGTCGTGTGATGTTCCACCAGTTACGTTATGAAGGTCCGTTCACTCCGCCATCTGAGCAGGGCACTCTGGTGTTCCCGGGTAACCTCGGTATGTTCGAGTGGGGTGGTATCGCCGTGGATACCGATCGTCAGGTTGCGGTCACTAACCCAATGGCGCTGCCGTTTGTTTCCCGTCTGATCCCACGTGGTCCGGGTAACCCGATTGAGCCGGATGAGAATGATAAGGGCGGTACCGGTACTGAGTCCGGCGTTCAGCCACAGTACGGCCTGCCGTACGGCGTGACGCTGAATCCGTTCCTGTCTCCGCTGGGCTTCCCCTGCAAACAGCCTTCATGGGGCTATATTTCTGCGGTTGACCTGAAAACCAACGATATCGTGTGGAAAAAACGTATCGGCACCGTGCGCGACAGCTCACCGGTTCCGCTGCCGTTTAAAATGGGTATGCCAATGCTGGGTGCACCGGTAACGACGGCCGGTAACGTGTTCTTCATTGCGGCCACCGCCGATAACTACCTGCGTGCTTTCAACGTTTCTAACGGCAAACAGCTGTGGGAAGCGCGTCTGCCAGCAGGCGGCCAGGCAACACCAATGACCTATGAAGTGAACGGTAAGCAGTATGTGCTGATCGTTGCGGGTGGCCACGGTTCGTTCGGCACCAAGCTGGGTGATTACGTGAAAGCTTATGCGCTGCCTGACAGCAAATAACGGCGGTTAACCTCGGGCGAGGCATGCCTCGCGCCTACGAACGATGCAATGCAAGATCGCTCTTCGTAGGGGCCGGGCGTGTCCGGCCTGTTTGACTCGTACCGACGACAATCCTGTAGGGGTCAGGCATGCTTCGCCCCTACGAATGATGCAAAGCAAGATTGCTCTTCGTAGGGGCTGGGTATGTCCGGTCTGTTTGACTCGTACCGACGACAATCCTGTAGGGGGCAGGCATGCTTCGCCCCTACGAATGATGCAAAGCAAGATCGCTCTTCGTAGGGGCCGGGTATGTCCGGCCTGTTTGACTCGTACCGACGACAATCCTGTAGGGGTCAGGCATGCCTGACCCGCAAAGCAAAAGGGCGACTGTGAAGTCGCCCTTTTTTTATGCCAGCGCTTTCAGCGCCGTAATCTGTTCCCGCCAGCGGGCCAGCGCCGCTACTTCATCGTTCAGACTGAACGTTAACCCACTGGTCACCGTGGCATAAGGTGCCCGATGGGCGATCACCTGCTTAACCTCAGCGCTGAATACCGCCAGTTTAAGATCGGTCAGCGTTTCCGGGCGTGCCTCTGCCAGTGCCTGAATCTCCACCACCGCATCATTGAGCACCAGTGCCAGCGTGATCCTGCCATCCCGCTTCAGATTGCGCGTGGTGGTGGAGTCTGGCCAGATGGCAAACAGCAGCTCATTCGGGGAGCAGGCAATGATTTCCCCCAGGCTCAGCTGTGCCGCATAGGGCCAGCCATTTTCACCCACGCTGGACAGACGAATCGCCTGATACCGATGGCTTTCAGGTATTGAGCCGTCAAGCAGGGTCAGCAGAGCAGGCGGCAGTGTAGGGTTTTTCATCAGTCGTTCCTTCAGTTGATTAGGGTACGACCATTTTACCACGAACAATCACTTTACCCGGTTTGACTTCACTTTCGGTGGCCCGGCGGACCGCCAGATTGATCACCTGCCAGGCCATCTCATGCAAATCATGGGCAATACACGGGAAGTGGAAGCCGTATATCGGTGCATGTGAGATCTCATCAATGCTGAACAGCGAAACGTCCTGCATTGGATTCAGCTGATGATCGATGCAGGATTTAATGATCCCCTGCGATATCTGGTTATTACAGCCGACGAAATAGTCCGGTGGGGTGTGGTGGTCAAGATATTCACTGGTGACTCTGGCGGCAACGTCCATCAAAAAATCGGCGTACAGGACCTCGAAACTGGCGATTTTTCCCTGCAAGGCCGCGCTCAGGCCGGTCACGCGCTCGCGTGCCACGTTGGAGTCCTGTGGCCCGGAAACCACCACCACACGCTGCGCCTGCTGTTCCAGCAGATAACGGCCCGCCTGCAGGCCGCAGTCAAGATTATCAATATAAACGCCGCTACAGGCGCTGGCATCCAGCTCTCTATCGACCAGAATCACCGGGATATTCAGCGTTTCCAGCCGGTGCAGATAAGCGGGATGGTAGTTGCAGTCTGACGAGATTACCGACAGGACGATGGCATCAACGTTATAGCCGATCAGCTTATCGATGATACGGTTCTCATGCTCCTGCGACTCCCGCGAATCAAAAATCAGCGTATCGTACCCCGCTTTTTCCGCTTCGAGCGTCATCAACCGGGTCAGCCCCCCGAAAAACGGGTTGTTCATATCCGGATTTACAATACCGATGGTTTTACTGTCACGCGCGCGCAGATTACGCGCTGCGGTGTTCACCACGTAGCCCATCTCTGTGGCGGTGGCCAGCACCCGTTTCAGGGTGTCCGGATGCACTTTTTCCGGATGGGTAAAGGCGCGGGAGACGGTGATTTTGCTGACGTTTGCTTCTGCTGCCACGCTTGAGAGCGTGGCTTTAACTTTCCGGCCTGACGGCAAGGTGAACTCCTGGATATCAAATCATTTTGTACCATTGATGTATCATGACAGATCCCCAGACATGATGCGAATCAATCCGCTACAGGCTCAGCCGAGGCGGTTAACGCGCGGGTCCGTAAACACATCAAGGTCATCACGGCTTTCCGAAGAGAATTCCGACACCACTGCACCCTGCTTGCCGGCCTGGAACCAGTGGCGGGTGTTGGGGGCAATGGTGTACTGCTCGCCAGGCCGCAGCAAAATAAAGTGCTGTGCGGTATACCACTGTTCCGCCCCTTTCGGTGGCTGGCAGGTGCCGTTATTCAGGGTCAGGCTCTCATCATCAACAAATAACCACACCTCGCCCCATCGACAGCGGAATGTCTCCTGTTTACCGGGTGTGCCGTTAAACGGCGGGTGCAGATGCTCCGGACAGGTCTGGTGTGGAAACAGTACCAGCTCCTTGGCGCAGTAGCGCGGACTGTTGATATAGGTGAGCAGTTGCAGGCCGGAGAGGGGGTAGTCTGGCAGGCCAAAGGTGGCGATCTCGATCTGCTGTTGCTCAGCCGCGGTGAGCAATATCGACGCTTCCCGCAGGTAGTGAAGGGTCTGGCTGATGGCCTGTTGATGTGCGCTCATGATGATCCTCTAATGATTGTGTTGTTATCGATATCATTTTTTGTGTGAGTGTTTTTGATCTTTATCGCTTGTCTGATGCCATTATTGCCCCGTTTTTTCTCCCTGAGTTACAAAAATGCTAAAATTTTAACCGTGCTCACACATTTATCACGGCATTTCTTTTACTATCGGCGTCATATTGATGTTAACGGTATCATTTTATTATCAACAGGGAGTCATCCATGAAAGCATTGGTACTGCAGCAGGCAGGTAAAATTGCCATCGAGGATCGGGAGTTCAGCGAACATCTGGGCGATACCGATGTGCAGATCAAAATTCACTCTGTGGGTATCTGCGGCAGTGACGTTCACTATTATCAACACGGTCGCATCGGGCCGTTTGTGGTTAACGCTCCGATGGTGCTGGGCCATGAAGCCTCAGGTGTCGTGCTGGCAGTGGGTAGCGCCGTTCGGCATGTGCAGCCTGGCGATCGTGTGTGTATGGAGCCAGGTATTCCGGATATGCAGTCGGCACAGTCGCGCGCCGGGATCTACAACCTTGACCCGGCCGTGCGTTTCTGGGCAACACCGCCGGTTCACGGCTGCCTGCGTGAAACGGTGATCCACCCAGCGGCCTTTACCTTCAAACTGCCGGATAACGTCAGCTTTGCCGAAGGCGCCATGGTGGAACCGTTGGCGATCGGCATGCATGCGGCGACCAAAGCCGCGATCAAACCCGGCGATATTGCGCTGGTGATCGGTGCCGGGCCGATTGGCGTGGTCACTGCCCTGGCTGCTCTGGCGGGCGGTTGCTCGGATGTCATTATCTGTGACCTGTTCGACGAAAAACTGCAGGTGGCGGCCAACTATACCGGCCTGCATGCGGTGAACAGTAAAGGGGATGCTCTGGCGCAAAAAGTGGCGCAGCTGACCAGTGGCAACGGCGTTGATGTGGTGTTTGAGTGCAGCGGGGCCAAACCGGCCATCGCCAGCATCAGCCAGCATATTGCACCGGGGGGAACAGCCGTGCTGGTCGGTATGCCGGTGGATGCCGCGCCGATGGATATTGTCGCGGCTCAGGCTAAAGAAGTGACCTTTAAGACCATTTTCCGCTACGCCAATATGTATCCGCGTACCCTGCGCCTGCTGAGTTCCGGCAAGCTGCGGGTGCAGCCGCTGATCACCCAGACCTATAAATTTGCCGACAGTGTGGCCGCCTTTGAACGCGCAGCCGCAGGCAACCCGACCGATATCAAAATCATGCTGGAAATGGAGTAAGTCATGGCGCTGTATGCGGGCATTGACTGTGGTACGCAAGGCACCAAGGTGGTGATTGTTGATGACCAGCACGGCACTATTCTCGGGAGCGGCAGTGCACCCCACGCGCTGATCAGCGACGCATCCGGCAGGCGTGAGCAGCAGGCTGAATGGTGGATTACGGCGTTGAAAGAGGCTTTTCACCAGGCCGTGGCAGCAGCGGGTATCGACCCGGCGCAGATCGCTGCGCTGGCGGTTTCCGGGCAGCAGCATGGCTTTGTGGCGCTGGATGAGGCGGGAGAGGTGCTACATACGGTCAAGCTGTGGTGTGACACCAGCACTGCCGAAGAAAATGCCTGGCTGCTGGCGCAGTTAGGGGGAGAGGAGGGATCGCTGGCGCAGCTGGGGCTCACCCTGGCCACTGGCTATACCGCCTCGAAAATCTTATGGTTCCGTCAGCAGCACCCGGAACTGTGGCAGCGGCTGGCGACCATGCTGCTACCGCATGATTATCTGAATTTTTGGCTGACCGGTGAACGGCGCGCAGAGTATGGCGATGCCTCGGGTAGCGGATTGTTTGATATTCGCCAGCGCTGCTGGGATCGCCGCACCGTCGAGCTGATTGATAACAGCGGGCGTTTATGGCGTGCGCTGCCGCCACTGGTGTCGGCAGAACAGCCTGTTGGCATCGTGTGCGAACGTGCTATTCAGGTGCTGGGGCTGCGTGCCGGTACGCTGGTTGCCAGCGGCGGCGGCGACAATATGATGGCGGCCATCGGCACTGGCAATATCCAGCCGGGCATGCTGACCATGAGTCTCGGCACCTCCGGGACGTTGTTCTCCTGCGCTGACAGCCCGGTGGTGGCGGATTCGGCGATGATCGCCGGTTTTTGCTCCAGCAGTAATGGCTGGTTGCCGCTGATCTGCACCATGAATGTGACCTCGGCCAGTACCGCGGTACAGAACCTGCTGCAACAGGATGTGGTGGCGTTTAATCGTGCGCTGGAAGAGGCGGAACCCGGGGCAGGCGGCATGCTGATGCTGCCATTCTTTAACGGCGAACGTGTGCCGGAGCTGCCCGGAGCCCGGGCCAGTCTGTACAACCTCGACAGTAATAATTTCACCCCGGCCAACCTCTGCCTGGCGGTGGTGGAAGGGGCGACTTACGGTCTGCGTTATGGACTGGATCTGTTTCGCCAGCAGGGCATTGAGGTCAGTGAAATCCGCCTCACCGGGGGCGGAGCCAACAGCCCGCGCTGGCGGCAGATTGTTGCCGATGTGATGAACTGCCCCGTGGTCTGCCCGCAGGAGAAAGAGAGCGCGGCGCTGGGCGCCGCGATCCAGGCTATCTGGTGCCACCGTCTGGCGTCGGGCAGCCCTCAGCCTGCCGCCGCACTGCTGGCCCGGCTGTGCCAGCAGTTTGTACAGTTGGATGAGAGCACCCGTGCCCGGCCAGACGCTGAACGGCAGCGCCGCTATGCTGACCTTTATCAGCGCTATCTGCATCGGTTGCAGAAAGAATATGAGGTGACGTTATGAGTCAGTTAGCAGATGAATCCCAGGCTGCCATGCTGCTGGAAGTCAGCGGGGTGAAAAAGAGCTTCGGGCCGGTGGTGGCGCTGAAAAATGCAGAGTTCTGTCTGCGTCGTGGTTCGATCCATGCGCTGTGTGGCGGTAACGGTGCCGGCAAGTCGACCTTTCTCAGCATCTTGATGGGCTTTATTCAGCCGGACAGCGGCGACATCTTTATTAATGGAAAGCGCTGTGAATTCTCCCACCCGAAAGAAGCGCTTGCCGCAGGGATCGCTATTGTGCAGCAGGAACTGAGCACCATTGCTGACCTGACGGTGGCGGAGAATATCTGGCTGGGTCGCGAGCCGCGTCGCTTTGGCTTTGTCGATTTTGGCCGGATGAACCGACAAACGGCGGAGCTGCTGGCTGACCTGCATTTTACCCTGTCGCCAACGGAAAAAATGCGCAACCTCAGCGTGGCTGAACAGCAGTTGGTCGAGATTGCTAAAGCCCTGTCACACGCCAACGCCGATATCATCATTATGGATGAACCGACCTCGGCCATCGGTGAAGAGGACGTGCAGAAGATCTTCCAGGCCATCACCCGGCTGGCGGAGAAAGGCAAAGGGATTATTTATGTTTCTCACCGCCTGGCAGAAATTTTCCAGATTGCTGACAGCTATACCATCTTCCGTGACGGCAGCTATATCCATGAAGGGCTGCTGGGCGATATCACTCGTGAACAGCTGATTGAGCACATTATTGGCGGCGAATTTGACAGTGAATTTGCCAAGTTCAACCAGCCAGGTGAAGAAGTGATGATGCAGGTGAATAACCTGTGCTGGGGCAAGAAGGTGCGCGATATCAGCCTGACGCTGAGGCGCGGTGAGATCCTCGGGATCTACGGGTTGGTGGGTTCCGGGCGCAGCGAATTTCTCGATCTGATCTTTGGAATCGAACATGCGCACAGCGGCACCATTCAACTGGGGGAGAAGATCCTCGGGCGGCATTCGCCCAGAGAGGCTATCGACAGTGGGATTGCCTATGTCACTGAAGATCGGAAAGAAACCGGGTTGGTGCTATGCCGTTCGGTGAATGAGAACATTAATATCGCCTCGTTTCCCGCCATCAGCCGCGCCGGGTTTATTAGTGACAGCAAAGAGCGCCAGCGTACCCGTGAGATGATTGCGCGTTTTAATGTGAAAACCCCCGATGGCGACCAGCTGGTGGGCAATCTCAGCGGGGGTAATCAGCAAAAAGTGGTGCTGGGGCGCTGGGCGCTGCTGGAACCTCAGGTGATGCTGCTGGATGAGCCGACGCGCGGGATTGATGTGGGAGCCAAAAAAGAGATCTACCGTTTTATGTCGGAATTCGCGCTCAAGGATCGCGGCATTATTATGGTGTCCTCCGAACTGTCAGAAATTATTGGAATGAGCGACCGTATATTAGTCTTTAAAGATGGCGCGCTGGCCGGAGAACTGTCGGCTGAAAATGCCACCCAGGCTGAATTAATGAAGCTGGCGGTGTAATAATCTTTTTATAACGAGAGAGTAATTGTAATGAATTCGACATCTTCTCTGACTCCAGGGCTGTCTTTCTTTACGCGTAATAAACGCCGGATGCATAAATACGGCATTATTATCGCCTTTTTTGTGCTGTGCCTGATTGTCACCGTAATTGGTGAAGTGCAGGTCGCGAACGGTGCGTGGAGCAGTAATTATTTTCTCAGTCATGAAAATACGCTGATTGTATTACGCCAGGTGTCTATTAATGGCATTCTCGCCATCGGAATGACCTTTGTTATTATTACCGCCGGGGTGGATCTGTCGGTCGGCTCTGTTCTGGCGCTAAGCGGCATTGTCGCGGCGCGCTTTGCCACCACCAACAGCGGGCTGGCCATCGGTGATACGGCACATGCGGTCATTATGCCGTTAATCGTCGCGCTGGGGATCGGCATTGTCTGTGGCCTGCTGAACGGTACGATTCTGGCTCGCTACCGCCTGCAACCGTTTATTGTCACCATGGGAATGCTGTCGGCAGCGCGTGGCCTGGCACTGCTGACCACCGATGGTAATCCGGTATCACAGCTAAACCCTGACTTTCGCGCCCTGGGTAACGGGTATCTGCTGGGCATCCCGCTACCGGTGATTATTTTTATCGTGTTGTTTGCACTGGCCTGGATACTGCTGAATAAAACGCTGTTTGGCCGCTATGTCTATGCCGTCGGGGGGAATCAAAAAAGTGCCCGCACCTCCGGGATCAGCGTGGTGAAAATCAAAGTGCTGGTCTACACCCTGTGTGCCGCGCTGGCGGGGATTGCTGGCCTTATCCTGACGGCACGCACCGGCTCGGCGCAGACCAATGCCGGGGCTGCCTATGAGCTGGATGCGATAGCGGCAGTGGTGATTGGTGGCACCAGTATGGCGGGCGGCGTGGGTACGCTGGTCGGCACGCTGTTCGGTATTTTAATTATTGGCGTCATGAATAATGGCCTGGATCTGCTGGGCGTTCAGTCTTATTACCAGCAGATTATTAAAGGGGCATTAATTGTGGTGGCAGTGTTGCTTGACCCGTCGCGTAAACAACAACGCGATTAATCATATTTTCCTGATGACATAAAAATATCACCCTACATAACCAGGAGTTTTCATGAATAAGTTGACTAAAATAGCGTTGCTGACGTCCGGTCTGTTAATGGGCAGCAGCGTGATTGCCCAGGCCGCACCGATTAAAATAGCGGTACTGATGTACGGTATGAAAGCTGAATTTGTACAGCTGATGGAAAAAGCAGGTAAAGAACACCCGGCAGTAAAAAGCGGCGAAGTACAGCTGACGGTGTATGACGGCCGTTACGATCCGCTGGTACAGAATAATCAGGCAGAAACCGCCATTCAGACCCATGTTGATGCCATCATCATCAACCCGATGGACTATGAAGCCAATATTGACGTGGTGACAATGGCCAACGAAGCCAAAATTCCGGTGGTGGTGACCAATGCGCGACTGAATACCGACAAAATGACCTCTGAGGTGGTATCCGATGACGTGCTGGGTGGCTATCTGGAAGCGAAGGCCGTGCTGAAAAAAATCAACTGCAAAGGCAACGTGGTGATTATTGAAGGGCCGAAGGGCGGCAGCGGCGAGATCCAGCGCGGTCAGGGTAACGATAAAGCCATTGCCGAATGTGGCGCCGGGAATGTGAAGGTGCTGGAGCGCAAAACCGCAAACTGGTCACGTGCTGAAGCGCTACCGCTGATGGAGAACTGGCTGCAGAAGCACCGGGGCCAGATTAACGGCGTGATCGCGCAGAATGATGAAATGGCGCTGGGTGCCATTGAAGCGATAAAAGGAGCCAATCTGAATGTGAAAGATTTTGCTATCGCCGGGGTAGACGGTGTGTCTGACGCTATCCGCGCGGTGCAGGCGGGTGAGATGGTGTCCATCTTGCAGGATGCCCACGCACAGATGCAGGGTTCGATTGATGTCGCGGTGCGTGCGGTGAAAGGGGAGAGTTACCAGCCGCAGTCCACTATCTGGAAACAGTACGCCGATAAGATGGCGTGGGATGATGGCAAAGCAAAACGCTACTCCGTACCCTGGACGGAAGTGACTTCGGATAATGCCACCCAGCTGCTGGATGCGCGTAAATAATACCGCTTCGGGTCACCGGCCTTGTGCCGCTGGCCCACTATCATTTCTGTATATCCCAATATGTTTTGCAACAAAATAATGAAATTTTTTTTATATTTTAGGTTTTTCCTAAGCGAATAAGTACACAACCCCTTTTATAGCTAAACCATCCATCAACCAGACTGATTTAATCTTTCCTCAGTTGGCTTCTCTTAATCTTCCCCTAAGTATTTTCATTTAAGCTCCATATATCCGGATGTTGCTATGCTTTTTTGCTCGCTTTTGACGCTGCATGGCAATGATTGGCGTTTTATTGTTCAAATGAGACGGGGGGGCATAACGACCAGTAGAATGAAAAATAGGCAGTGATTCGTTCAGGGTTGAGAGAGGGGAATCGCAGCCTCTGCTATCCTCACTCATCATTCGTGGTGTTAATTGTTTAATGGATGTAATCAATGACAGACTTTTTGCCTTTCTCACGTCCGGCAATGGGTGCGGAAGAACTGGCCGCCGTCGCCGAGGTGTTGCGTTCAGGATGGATCACCACCGGGCCCAAAAATCAGCAGCTTGAACAGGCATTTTGCCAGCTTACCGGGAATCGTCATGCGATTGCCGTTAGCTCGGCAACGGCCGGGATGCACGTCACGCTAATGGCACTGGGAATAGGGCCGGGTGATGAAGTGATCACCCCCTCGCTGACCTGGGTTTCAACGCTGAATATGATCGTTCTGCTGGGGGCGACTCCGGTGATGATCGACGTGGACCGCGATACGCTGATGGTGACACCGGCGTTGATTGAGGCGGCCATCACCCCACGGACCAAAGCCATTATTCCGGTACATTATGCCGGAGCACCGGTTGATATCGATGCCATTCGCACGCTGGCTGAACAGCGGGGGATTGCGGTTATCGAGGATGCGGCCCATGCAGCAGGTACTCACTATCGCGGGCAGCATGTGGGTCGCCGCGGTACGGCAATTTTCTCATTTCACGCGATTAAAAATATGAGCTGTGCCGAAGGCGGGCTGGTGGTTACCGATGATGATGCCCTGGCGGATCGCGTGCGCAGTCTGAAATTCCACGGGCTGGGTGTCGATGCCTTTGATCGTCAGACCCACGGTCGTGCGCCGCAGGCCGAAGTGATCATGCCCGGCTTCAAATATAACCTCGCCGATATCAATGCGGCGATTGCGCTGGTGCAGTTGGATAAGCTGACAGCCAACAACGCCCGACGTGAGCAAATTGCGTTGCGTTACCTCGAGGAGCTTTCCGATACCCCGTTCCTGCCTCTGACACAACCTGACTGGCCCCATCACCACGCCTGGCACCTGTTTATCCTGCGCGTTGACCCTGAGCTGTGCGGTATCAGCCGCGATGAACTCATGCAGGCGCTGAAGGAGCAGGGTATCGGCAGCGGGCTTCACTTCCGGGCGGCGCATACGCAGAAATATTATCGTGAACGCTTCCCTCACCTGTCCCTGCCGCAGACCGAATGGAACTCAGAGCGTATCTGCTCGATTCCCCTGTTTCCGGGAATGACTGACGACGATGGCCGCCGCGTGATTGTGGCACTGCGTAAGCTGGCAAAGAGATAAGAGATGACAGAACAACCGATCAACAAACTCTCCGTTGTGATCCCGGTGTACAACGAGCAGGAAAGCCTGCCCGAACTGCTCCGCCGTACGGAGGCTGCCTGCGCGCAACTGGCTATCGATTATGAAATTTTACTGGTCGATGACGGCAGCAGCGATGCGTCGGCCGAGATGCTCACTGCCGCCGCAGAGGCACCGGATAGCCATATTGTGGCGGTGTTGCTGAACCGTAACTACGGCCAACATTCGGCGATCATGGCCGGCTTCAGCCATGTTAGCGGTGACCTGATTATCACACTTGATGCCGACCTGCAAAACCCCCCTGAAGAGATCCCGCGCCTGGTGGAAACGGCCCGGAAGGGCTACGACGTGGTGGGCACCGTGCGGCAAAACCGTCAGGACAGCTGGTTCCGTAAGCGTGCTTCACGCCTGATCAATCATCTGATTCAACGCACCACGGGTAAAGCAATGGGTGACTACGGTTGCATGCTGCGAGCCTACCGACGTCATATTGTCGATGCCATGCTGCACTGCCATGAGCGCAGTACTTTTATCCCTATTCTGGCGAACACCTTTGCCCGGCGGGCCACAGAGATCCCGGTGCTGCACGCCGAACGCGAATTTGGCGATTCCAAATATAGCCTGATGCGCCTGATCAACCTGATGTATGACCTGATCACCTGCCTGACAACCACGCCACTGCGGCTGTTAAGCGTGTTTGGCAGCGTGATTGCGTTGGCGGGTTTTGCAATTTCCCTGCTGCTGATTGGACTGCGCCTGTTCCTTGGCCCGCAGTGGGCAGCAGAAGGGGTATTTATGCTGTTTGCCGTGCTGTTCATTTTTGTCGGCGCACAGTTTATTGGCATGGGGCTGCTTGGCGAGTATATCGGGCGTATCTACAACGATGTGCGCGCCCGTCCCCGTTATTTTATTCAGCGCGTTGTTAGCCGCGACGCCAACTCCACACAGGATAAATCATCATGAAAGCCGTAGTTTTTGCCTACCATGATATGGGCTGCACCGGGATCCGGGCGCTGGCTGAAGCGGGTTTTGACATCTGCGCGATTTTTACCCACGCGGATCATCCCGGCGAGAATCACTTCTTCGGGTCCGTCGCACGTACCGCCGCGCAGTTGGGTGTGCCGGTTTATGCGCCGGAGGAGGTTAACCATCCTCTGTGGATTGACCGCATCCGCGAGATGAAACCTGACGTGATTTTCTCATTCCACTACCGCCAGATGCTGAGCGACGAGATCCTCGCCTGTGCGCCAGTGGGGGCGTTTAATCTGCATGCCTCATTGTTGCCGAAGTATCGTGGCCGCGCGCCACTGAACTGGGTGCTGGTTGACGGTGAAGAAGAAACCGGTGTCACGCTGCATCGCATGGTGAAACGCGCCGATGCCGGGGCGATTATCGCCTGTGAGAAGGTGGCGATTGCGGCGGAAGATACTGCGCTGACGCTGCATTATAAAGTGTGTGAGAGTGCGAAACAGCTGCTGATGCGCAGCCTGCCAGACATTCTGCGTGGCAGTTTTATTGCCGTCGAACAGGATGAACGCAAAGCCACCTATGTCGGACGACGGACCCCGGAAGACGGGCGCATCGACTGGCAGCAGCCAGTTCAACGTACCCATAACCTGGTACGTGCGGTCACCGATCCCTGGCCGGGGGCGTTCAGCTATGTGGGGGCCGCGAAGTTTATCATCTGGCAGTCCAAAATCTGCCACAACTGGCCGGTGACAAAGCCCGGTACGGTACTTTCCGTTTCGCCATTTGTGGTCGCCTGCGCAGAGGGTGCGTTGGAAGTGGTAACCGGGCAAAGCGAGAGCGGTGTCTACATGCAGGGCAGCCAACTGGCGCAAACCCTTGGGCTGGTGGCCGGTGCCCTGCTGCATAACCAGCCGGTGGCAGCGGCAAAACGCAGAACCCGTGTACTGATCCTTGGTGTCAATGGCTTTATCGGTAACCACCTGACTGAGCGCCTGCTGGCCGATGATCATTTCGAAATTTTCGGGCTGGACATTGGCTCTGATGCCATCAGCCGCTTCGTGGGCCACGAGCGTTTTCATTTTGTCGAAGGGGATATCAGTATTCACTCGGAGTGGATCGAGTACCACATTAAGAAATGTGATGTGGTATTACCCCTGGTGGCGATTGCCACGCCGATCGAATACACCCGCAACCCGCTGCGCGTGTTTGAACTGGATTTTGAAGAAAATCTGAAGATCATTCGCGATTGTGTGAAGTACAAAAAGCGCATTATTTTCCCCTCCACCTCGGAGGTCTATGGCATGTGTACGGATGACACTTTCGATGAAGATCACTCGAATCTGGTGGTCGGGCCGATCAATAAACAGCGCTGGATCTATTCCGTCTCGAAACAGTTACTGGATCGGGTGATCTGGGCTTATGGAGAAAAAGAGGGGTTGCGGTTTACGCTGTTCCGGCCTTTCAACTGGATGGGACCGCGCCTGGATAACCTTAACGCGGCACGTATCGGCAGCTCGCGTGCCATTACTCAGTTGATCCTGAATCTGGTGGAAGGATCGCCGATTAAGTTGATTGACGGCGGGCGGCAGAAGCGCTGCTTTACCGATATCCGTGACGGCATTGAAGCGCTGTTCCTGATTATCGAGAATAAGCAGCAGAACTGCGATGGTCAGATTATCAATATCGGTAACCCGGATAACGAAGCCAGTATTAAAGAGCTGGCCGAACAGCTGCTGGCCAGTTTTGAACGGCACCCGCTGCGTCACCAATTCCCGCCATTTGCCGGTTTTCGCGAGGTGGAAAGTAGCAGCTATTATGGCAAGGGATATCAGGATGTGGAGCACCGTAAACCGTCGATCCGTAATGCGAAGCGTCTGCTGAACTGGCAGCCGGAGGTGGCGATGAACTACACCATTGATGCCACGCTCGACTTCTTCCTGCAAACCGTTGAACAGGGCGAGATTGTCGAATGATCAATGTGGGTTTACGCATTGATGTGGATACCTGGCGCGGCACCCGGGACGGTGTGCCGCGCCTGCTCTCCATTCTTGAACGTCAGCAAACCCGCGCCAGCTTTTTCTTCAGCGTTGGGCCGGATAATATGGGCCGCCATTTATGGCGGCTGCTAAAACCGCGCTTTCTGTGGAAGATGCTGAGGTCAAACGCGGCTTCACTCTACGGCTGGGACATTCTGCTGGCGGGTACAGCCTGGCCCGGACGACGTATCGGCCAGGGGCTGGCCGATACGATCCGTCAGGCAAGCTTGCAGCATGAAACAGGGATGCACGCCTGGGATCATTTTGCCTGGCAGACCTGGGCGGGCGTATGGCCTGCAGGGAAGCTGAGTGAAGAGGTCCGCCGGGGCGTTGAGGCACTCAGCGAACTGACCGGGCAACCCGTAACCTGTTCAGCCGCAGCGGGCTGGCGTGCCGATGGCCGTGTCCTCACCGCTAAACAGGCTTTTGACTTTCGTTATAACAGCGATTGTCGGGGCACAGAGCCTTTCCGGCCAATACTGCCAGATGGGCGGCTGGGAACCGTGCAAATCCCGGTGACGTTACCGACGTGGGACGAAGTGGCTGGGACGCGTGTCGATCCTGCGCACTACAACGCTTTCATCCTTGATGAGATCGCTCGCCAGCCGGGCGTGCCGGTTTACACCATCCATGCGGAAGCGGAAGGGATCGTGCTGGCGGACAAATTTGATGCACTGCTGACGGAGGCGCGACAGCGGGGGATTCGTTTCTGTCCATTGGGCGAGCTGCTGCCGCAGGACCTCTCGCAACTGCCGACAGGCAAAGTGATTCGGGGTAGCTTCCCCGGCCGTGAAGGTTGGCTGGGATGCCAGCAACTCGCTGAGTGATTGTGGATGAAATACACCCGTTATGCATTATTACTGCCCCTGTTGTATGCACTCTATTACCTGCTCCCTCTTGAGTTCCGGGCGCTGTGGCAGCCGGATGAAGTTCGCTATGCGGAGATCAGCCGTGAAATGCTGGTCAGTGGGAACTGGGTGGTGCCGCACTTTCTTGACCTGCGCTATTTTGAGAAGCCGATCGCCGGGTACTGGATCAATAACCTCAGTCAGTGGATCTTTGGCGGCAACAACTTCGCCGTGCGTTTTGGCTCAGTGCTTTCTGTGTCACTCAGTGCATTACTGATTTACTGGCTGGCGTTTTGTCTGTGGCGTAAGCGTGCGACGGCGCTGTTGTCTGCGGTGATTTTCCTCACCTGCATGTTGGTCTATTGCATCGGGACTTATGCGGTGCTGGACCCGATGATCACGCTATGGCTGACGGCTGCGATGTGCAGCTTCTGGCTGGTTGGGCAGGGGGGAAGCCGGCGGCAGAAAACAGCGGGTTGGTTACTGCTGGGGCTGGCCTGTGGTATGGGGTTTATGACCAAAGGCTTTCTGGCGCTGGCGGTTCCGGTGGTGGCAATTGTGCCGTGGATGGTCTGGCAGCGCCGTGTGAAAGAGCTGATGTTATGGGGACCGCTGGCCTTGCTCAGCGCGGCGCTGATCTCGGCCCCCTGGGCCATCAGTATTGCCCGACAGGAACCCGACTTTTGGCATTATTTCTTCTGGGTGGAGCATATTCAGCGCTTTGCTGAGAATGATGCTCAACACAAAGCACCGTTCTGGTATTACATTCCGGTACTGATTGCCGGGGCACTGCCGTGGCTTGGTCTACTGCCGGGGGCGCTACATCGGGCCTGGCGGGAACGGCAGGGCGCTGTGGGTTCCGCTTATTTACTCGGTTGGGTGGTGATGCCGCTGCTGTTTTTCAGTGTGGCGAAAGGCAAACTGCCGACCTATATCCTGCCCTGTTTTGCACCGCTGGCGATGCTGCTGGCCCATCATGCGATGGCACTCTCCGCCGCGGGGCGACGCGGGCTGAAAGCCAACGGCGTGATCAATCTGGTGGTGGGGATTGTGCTGCTGCTGGCGATGGTGCTGATCGTGGCCCCCTGGGGCCTGCTCAGGCAGCCGGTGTATGCCCGACATGAGGTGATTAAAGTACTGCTGGGGGCGACAGCATTTCTCTTTTGGGCACTGGTGGGCGCGGCCAGCCTGGTGGAGGGCGCGAAGCACTGGCGGCTGGCGGCGCTGTGTCCGTTGGGGCTGGCGCTGGTGGTGGGGGCGGCGATCCCCGATAAAGTGATCAATTCCAAACAGCCGCAGCCGTTTATTGCCGATTTCAGCCGGGATTTGCAGCAGAGCCGCTTTGTGCTGTCGAACAATATTGGTACGGCATCGGCGCTGGCCTGGGAACTGAAGCGCAGCGATATTTTATTATTAGACCAACCGGGTGAGCTGGCCTACGGTTTGGGCTATGCCGATGGTGCCGATCGTCTTATTTCTACTGCGGATTTTGCGCAGTGGCTGAGCGCGCATCGGCGTGAAGGTAATGTATCGTTGATGATGAAATTAGCCTCTGAGGACAACAAGGTGGATGAGCGTATCCCTGCACCTGACCGTCTCTACCAGCAAGGGCGGATGCTGTTTTATCTCTATCGGCAGCAGCCGTGAATATGCTGCTGATTGTCCTGGCCAGCCTGCTGAGCTGTGGCGGGCAGTTGTGCCAGAAGCAGGCGACGGTGCGTGAGGGTCGCTGTCATTTTCTGGTGTGGCTGACGGCAAGCATATTGCTGCTGGGGATGGCGCTGCTGGTGTGGCTGCGTGTGTTGCAGACTGTGCCGGTGGGGGTCGCTTACCCCATGCTGAGTCTTAACTTTATTTTTGTGACCTTAGCCGCGCGCTGGCTGTGGCAGGAAGCGATTTCATGGCGTCATGGACTGGGCATTGTGCTGATTGTGGCCGGCGTGGCGGTGATGGGGAGCTATACCTGATGGGCCTGCTGTATGCTTTTTGCAGTGTGCTGCTGATCAGTGCCGCGCAGTTGATGATGAAGTGGGCGATGGTACAGCTTCCCGCTATCGATCAGCTCGCGCTATTCAGCGCGGCGCTGCTCAGCGTCTCTTTACCCACGCTGGTGCTCTCCGGCGGGCTGCTGGCCTACGCTCTGTCGATGATGTGCTGGTTACTGGCCTTACAGCGTCTGCCGCTGAGCCGGGTTTATCCGCTGTTGAGTCTGAGTTATCTGCTGGTATGGACGGCAGCACTGTGGTTGCCTGGGATGAATGAAATTTTTCTCTGGGGCAAGCTGATGGGCGCGGCACTGATCCTCGTCGGGCTGCTATTGATATTCTGGCCGGGGAAAAAGGCCCACAGATAATGCTATCATCGCGCGATTCATTACACAGAGTCTGTTAAAAACATGAACCCTTCACTCCCCCTCCTGCAGGTCAGGGAGGTCTCGTTTGTGCGTCAGGGTAAAACGCTGTTGTCGCCCGTTTCCTTTGAGCTTCACAAGGGCGAATTCCTCTGGCTGACGGGGCCATCCGGGGCAGGTAAAAGTACCCTGCTGAAAATTATTGCTTCCCTGCTTGATGCGTCCGGCGGTGAAGTGAGGTTTAACGGTCAGCCGATTATTGAGTTGAAACCCGAACAGTATCGCCAGCGGGTATCCTACGTGTTTCAGACCCCCCAGCTGTTTGGCCGTTCGGTGTATGACAATCTCTCTCTGCCCTATCAGATCCGCCAGCAGCCCGTAGTTCGCCAGCATCTCGGCGACGAGCTGGAGCGATTGGGGCTGCCACCCGCAATGCTGGATACCTCAATTGATCAACTCTCCGGTGGGGAAAAACAGCGTGTGGCGCTGCTGCGCAATGTACAGTTTCGCCCGGATATCCTGCTACTGGACGAAATCAGTAGCGCGTTGGATGACGTGAATAAACGGAGGGTAGCGCAGTTGATCGACCAGCAGGTCGCGCAAGGAAGTGCGGCGATCTGGATCAGTCACGACAGCGTAGAAACAGATGATGGCAGACGGCAGCTCCGGCTGTCGCCTGCAGCAACGGAGGGTCAGTATGAACCAGCATAATATTACCAATGAATCACTGGCGCTGGCCTTAATGCTGGTGGTGATTGCACTGCTGGTCAGCAGCAAGGAGCGGCTGGGGCTGGAAAAAGACATCATCTGGAGCGTGGCGCGCGCCATTGTGCAGTTGGTGATTGTTGGCTATGTGCTCAAGTATATTTTCGATCTGAACAATCAGTGGCTGACCGTGTTGATGGTGCTGTTTATCTGCGTAAATGCCGCGTTGAATGCCAAAAAGCGCAGCCGCGCCATCGACAGAGGCTTTCTGATTTCGTTTATTGCCATCACCTCGGGTACTACGCTGACGCTGACCATTTTGCTGCTCAGTGGCGCGATTGAGTTTATGCCCATGCAGGTGATCCCGATCTCGGGAATGATTGCGGGCAATGCGATGGTGGCGGTGGGGTTATGCTTCAGTAATCTGAATCAGCGGTTTAGTGATAATCGCCAGAAGGTAGAGGAGATGCTGAGTCTGGGAGCGAGTGCAAAGCGGGCATCGACGTCTATCGTGCGCGACAGCATACGCGCAGCCATGATCCCCACGGTCGATGCAGCAAAAACGGTTGGTCTGGTGAGTTTACCGGGCATGATGTCCGGTCTGATTTTTGCCGGTATTGATCCGGTAAAAGCCATTAAGTATCAGATTATGGTGACCTTTATGCTGCTCGGCACCGCAAGCCTGTCGACCATCATTGCAGGTTATCTGGCGGCCCGCCGTTTTTATACCGCACGCGTGCAGTTGAAATAATCGTTGGCACCCGTCATGGCCGACCATTTTTTCCGGTCGGCCATGACATTTCTATGCCGGCAGTGTCGCTGACATCAGAAATTCACATTGGCGCTCAGGCCACCTATAAACGCGTCTTTAACCCCACTGACCGCGCCGGGAGAGGCGACATATTGCAGATTAGGGCGCAGGTTCAGCCAGTTAGTGGCGTGGACGTTATAGTAAACTTCGTAGTTCCATTCGGAGCCGTGCTGAACGGGCAGATACGTCGGGCTGTTATAACGGGACTCGCCGTTGTATTGATTGGTTTCGTGCTGCATTTTACCGTAGTCACTGTTGACGTGAATACGCGCGGCCCCGACACCTATCTCATCCTGCGCACGTGCCGCAAAGGGTCCTTTCCAGGTGAAGGATACCGCCTGGTAATGATCGGTTTTCGAGGTTTTATGATCGTTCATCACCGCCTGTACGGTTAAGCCCAGGCCCCGGTTGACATCACCGTCGGTTGCAGTTAACTGCTGTTGCAGCAGCACATAACCACCATAGGCTTTCGCCTGACCGCCGTAGCCGCCATTATGGTAGCTGGCGTATTTATCCCCGTTAACCGAGGAGTAGTAGCCACCGATACGGTAGTTCCCAGGCAGCTTGTTGGCACCCAGCAGGGGTGTCCAGCCAAATTCAAAGGGGACCAGGTTACCCAGGCTCGGGCTGCCGTCGAGGTAGAAGCCGTTACCGCGATCGTAGTTATTACGGTTCTGGTTATAAAAGCCCACCTGGAAGAACATGTCGTCCGGCAGGTTCAGTTTTACGCGACCGCCCCATTGTGAGACCGGCCAGTTAAACCAGCGGTCTCCGCGCCAGTTACCCGGCTGACCGCTGCCAAAGGCCAGGTTCTGGAATTTGCTGTCGAATGCATCAAAGTCTTCACCCGTGGTCACGCGACCGGCTTTGATTTCAACACGATGATCAAAGAAACCCTTGTTTACCCAAAATTGGGTCAGACGCCAGGTCTGCCCACGCCCCCAGACTTCTTCCACTGAGGACAAGCCGCCGGTCCGCGGATCGTTGATGTGCTGGGTCAGGTCGCGACCGTTCCGGCTGGTCACCGTGAACTGGACCTGTGTGTCATCCCAGTTGAGGAGTTTTTCCAGATCGAGAGTGGTGCCGAAGGCCCACTGATCGGTATAACGGGCAGTGGTGGAGGTGTTATACCCTCCGGCGAGATTACTGGCCGACTCCATGGTGTAGTTGACCTGGAAATCAGCACCTTCCTTTTTTAATTCACTGCGATAGCCGCCCCAGTCACCAAACAGATAGTCCGAATCCAGACTGAGAGGGTGCATTTCTGCCTCTGCGGAGTCAGAGGCCCATAACAGTGCGCTGCTGCACATCATCAGCATGGCACGTTTGCTCGTCCATTGAAAAACACCGTAATAATTCATTTATCTCTCCTTGTTATGAATAATCGTCTTGCCAACAAGCATTTTGGGCATCCAGGCGTCAGAAATTAATACCCGCGCCGAGTCCGCCCACAAACAGATGTGAATTTTCGCTCACAGCACCGGGCTTGGTGCTGGATTGCAGGTTAGGCCGCAGTATCAAGTGAGGCGTTAAGCGGTAGTTGTAATAGAGGTTGTAATTAAATCCGTCGCCCCGCATCAGCGGTTGCGGTTGATTATCGCGATATTCTTCAGGAATGGCCGGCGTATCTGCCTGAGGGGAAATAATTTCTGTTGATGGTGGCGGCGGCTGATGCAGATAAAAACGTTCTGGCAGGGCAGATGCGTTAGCCACCATGAACAGCGTGGCAATACCGAGACACTGTTTAAGACAGGCTATTCTTTCCATGAGTTCACCTCTTATTATGATTATCTAATCGGTTTTTTAGCCCGATGAAGTACATCACAATGTGGTTAACCCGTTTCGCTATTAAGTGCTCTGGAGAGCGCCCATAAAAAACGCCCACGAGGGGCGTTCAGAGTGTGATCAGGTCAGATCGAGCTTAGCGGCGGCCAAAAATCTTGGCGGCCAGGAAGCCTACACCGGCGGCAATCGCCAGTGAAACCAGGGGGGAATCCTGGGTTTTACTTTTCACGCAGTCCAGCGCATCATCCACGGCGTAAGAGGCTTTTGCTGCCTGCTGACGCACTTTTCCTCTGAATTCATGCTCCGGCGAGTCTACGGCTTTACCAAACTCTTCCTGCCCTTTGCCGACGGCTTCTTGCGCTTTATCGTTCGCTTTATCAAACAGACTCATTGTGCCTCCTTTTGATGGCATGATTTCCTGAAACGACTTTAAGCGTAGTTCATCTGTCGCGCTTTGCCGGAGCACTTATGTGTAAAAATATGAATGAAGGTGCCAGATACTGACAAAAAAGAGGGCAGATCAACGATCTGCCCTCTTTTGTCGGGAGCGTTAAGCTCCCGTGCTGCCAGTGATATTCTGCATAAGACTCAGGGTATCAATGGTAGCCTTCGTCCGGCTTGATCTTGCCGCGGAACACATAGTAGCTCCAGAAGGTATAGACCAGAATCACCGGAATAATCAGCAGACCACCGACTAACATAAAGCCCTGACTCTGCGGCGGGGAGGCGGCATCCCAGATGGTGATGGAAGGGGGAATGATATACGGCCAGATACTGATACCCAGTCCGGTAAAGCCCAGGAATACCAGCGCCAGGGTCAGCAGGAATGGCGTGTAGTGCGCGTGGCGTTGCAGTGCGCGCCACAGTGCCCAGGATGCCGCCATAACCAGTAAAGGAACCGGTAAAAACCAGAACAGGTTAGGCAGGGTGAACCAGCGTTGCATAATGCTGGTATGTGCCAGCGGTGTCCAGATGCTGACGATGGCCATCACGACCAGCAGGCCGATCAGCAGCGGTTTGGTCAGCGCCGTCATTTTCCTGTGCAGTTCATTCTCGGTCTTCATGATAAGCCATGTGCTACCCAGCAGGGCATAGGCCAGAACCAGACCAACACCGCAGAACAGCGTAAACGGCGTCAACCATGCCAGTGCCGGACCGCTGTACGTACGGTTGGTCACTTCAAAGCCGTTGATAAATGCGCCCAACACCACACCCTGACTGAAGGTTGCCACGTAAGAACCGCCGATAAACGCTTTATCCCAGAACGGACGGTGTTCTTCCGTTGCTTTAAAACGGAACTCAAACGCCACGCCACGGAAAATAAGACCGATCAGCATGATGGTGAGCGGGGCCGCCAGGGCGCTGGTGATCACCGCGTAGGCCAGCGGGAAAGCACCGAACAGTGCAGCCCCCCCGAGGATCAGCCAGGTTTCGTTGCCATCCCATACCGGGGCAACGGTGTTAACCATCATATCGCGCTCAATCGGATCTTTATTGAACGGGAACAGGATACCGATACCCAGATCGAAACCATCCATGATGATATACATCAGGGTGGCGAAGATGATGATAGTAAACCAGATAATTGAGAGATCGATGCCCACCTTACTTCTCCTCCTGCGGCGAATGTAATTTTTCCTGCACCGCAGACAGCGGGCGAGACGGAGTATGTGATGTGCCTGGGCCGCCTTCTGGCGTATGGTCACCTTCACCGGCCTGCGGGCCTTTCTTAATCAGGTTCGCCAGATAGCTGTAGCCGACGCCAAAGACGGCGCAGTACACCAGCAGGAACGCGATCAGGCTGATGCTCATTTGCAGCGTGCTGTGCAGCGATACGGCATCACGCGTGCGCAGCAGGCCATAAATAACCCACGGCTGACGGCCAATTTCGGTGGTAATCCAACCCGCCACCAGAGCAATCAGACCGGAAGGCCCCATCAACAGGACAAACCACAGGAAAGGACGAGAAGTATACAGGCGCTGACCGCGACGCATCCACAGGCTGACAACACCCAGCAAAATCATCAGCATACCCAGCGCAACCATCACGCGAAACGACCAGAACACCACGGTGGAGTTAGGACGATCTTCTTTCGGGAAGCTTTTCAGTGCCGGTACCTGTTTATCCAGGCTGTGGGTCAGGATCAGGCTACCGAGGTAAGGAATCTCCAGCGCGTACTTGGTACGCTCTTCTTTCATATCCGGGATGCCGAACAGGATCAGCGGGGTCGCTTCTCCCGGAGGATTCTCCCAGTGACCTTCAATCGCCGCGATTTTTGCAGGCTGATGTTCCAGCGTATTCAGGCCGTGGGCATCGCCAATCATTGCCTGAATCGGCGAGACGATCAGTGCCATCCACAGAGACATCGACAGCATTTTACGCACCGCTGGCGTATCGTTTTTACGCAGCAGATGCCATGCGGCAGAGGCACCCACAAAGAAGGCAGTCACCAGGAAAGCGGCGACGGACATATGCAGCAGGCGATAAGGGAAGGACGGGTTGAAGATAATTTTGAACCAGTCCACCGGTATCACAATGCCGTTTTCCAGCGCGTAACCTTGCGGCGTCTGCATCCAGCTATTGGAGGCCAGGATCCAGAAGGTGGAGATAATCGTGCCCAGCGCGACCATACAGGTCGCGAAGAAGTGCAGGCCACGGCTGACACGGTTCCAGCCAAACAGCATCACCCCGAGGAAGCCAGCTTCAAGGAAGAATGCGGTAAGCACTTCGTAGGTCAGGAGCGGGCCGGTAATACTGCCTGCAAACTGCGAAAATCCTGCCCAGTTGGTCCCAAACTGATAGGCCATCACCAGACCCGATACCACCCCCATACCGAAGTTAACGGCAAAGATTTTTGACCAAAAATGATAAAGGTCGCGATAGACCTCATTTTTGCTTTTCAGCCACAGACCTTCGAGCACGGCGAGAAAACTGGCCAGGCCAATGGTGATGGCGGGAAAGAGAATGTGGAAGGCTACGGTGAAACCAAACTGTATCCTCGCCAGATGGAACGCATCTAATCCGAACATTGCTTACCTCGATCTAACATGAACAACTGCCTTTTATTTTTTTACCCACGGTTAACAAATAGGTGACATATAGCAAAAAAGAAAATGTGTCAGCCGGGGGACTTCTCATCGGAGATTTGATCCTAAGACCAAAGCAGGTGAAGAAGTAGCAACAGTAATAGTGAACTGGCCTATAACAGTAACGATTATTACGAGTAATTGTTTCGTCAACAGGTTAAATCAACGGAAGATAATGTTAATGCAGGATAGAAGAATGATGCTCATATGTGAAAATGCTGTATCTTTCTGTCGTAAAAGCATTTTTTTCGTTGGTGCGTCGGCGGGGTTCGTCAGGTGACTATCGTTATTCTGCGTTGAAAACCTCTGGTGAGGCGTACATCCAATATAGCTAACAGGGCTATAAAAAAGGATGTTTACGCATCATTATTATAATAACCCTATAGTTTTTCATGACTTATGAATAATATGTAGATTTAATGTTATTATTTGGTTCTATTAATTTTAAATGACCTTTTCCCACTATTTGGATTGGCTTATCAATCCCTCTGCGTGACCAATCGTCTCTCTCCTCCCTGTAAATGTTAAGGGTGTAATACACATAAATATGTAAATTGAATTATTTAGTTACAAATTTCTGGCGTTTTTATCGCCGATCGTTGCGGCGAATCAAGAAATCGTCTGAATAATGATGCTTGTGGTGAGTGGGTGCCGTGCGTGCTATAACCAAAAAAACGTTGTCAGCCTCGGGAGTCAAATGGATACCTTTATGATGTTGTTACCCGTATATGTTGCCTATCTGCTGGGCACGGCCAGCCCAGGCCCGAGCAATATGGCGATTATGGGTGTCGCGATGCGCCAGGGGCGCCGTCCGGCATTGATGCTGGCGGCGGGTGTGATCACGGGGTCACTGTGCTGGGCGCTGCTGGTTGCGACCGGTTTATCCACGCTGCTGCTGGCTTACGCTCAGGCTATTGTGGTGATCAAAGTGGTGGGGGGCTTCTATTTGCTTTTGCTGGCGTGGAAAGCGGCACGGAGTGCTGCCCGTCGTGGGGAAGACAGCGTTGTACCGCTGGCGGCAGGGGGGGCAGCCGCTTCCCTCTACCGCCGTGGTTTGCTGCTGCATCTGGGAAATCCAAAGGCGATTCTGGTGTGGACGGCGATAATGTCATTGGGGATTCACCCGGATGCGGCCCCTTCCGTACTGCCGTTGATTGTCGGTGGTTGTGCGTTACTGGGGATAATGGTGTTCAGCAGCTACGCGCTGTTGTTCTCCACCCCGGCGATGAGCCGGGGGTATCAGAAATGCCGCCGCAGTATTGAAGGCATTTTCGCGCTGTTTTTCACGGCGGCGGGCGTGAAGCTGCTGTTTTCACGTTAACCGTACGCCGGGCCTCCGGCGTGCCTTATGCCTGAGGCTGATAACCGGCCAGTTCACTGTCCGGCATTCCGGCATCACGCGCCGCCTGACAAATCTGCTGCCAGCTATTGGCATCAATCGAAATACCGTGCAGGCGGCGTTCGGCGCGCTGTGCTTCCTCCCACTCACCCGGGATCAGGATTGCATTGTCACCCGCCTGCGGTGAGGCTTTCGTCCAGGCAATAAAGGCTTCCGCTTCCTGCTGCATGTCCGGTGCGTCAAATGCTGCCGGGTCAAGTACTACGGTGGTCATGCAGTTAAAGATAGCGTCACTGGTATTTTTCAGTGACTGTGGGTGGGTCGTTTGGCCACCGGAAAGCGCCCCGCCGAGGATTTCGCACATCACCGCCAGCGCATAGCCTTTATGCAGGCCAAAGGCCAGAAGGGAACCAAATGGCGCTTCATGCATCACCGCAGGGTCAATGTCCGGCTTCCCTTGATGATCGATCAGATAGCCAGGCGGGACGTTGACACCTTTATTCCAGGCAACGCGGGTTTTACCGTAAGCAATGCCGCTGGTGGCGAAATCAAGCAGCAGCGGTGGCTGGCCGGGGCGCGGGAAGATGGCGCAAAATGGGTTGGTCCCGAAGCGTCGGTCACTGCCGTTAAACGGCGCAACCATCGGATCGCCAACAACGTTGACGAAATGAAAGGAGATAAAACCGGCGCGTGCGCACTGCTCCGCCCAGTGACCAATGCGCCCAATATGGTGCGAGTTCCGCAATGCGATGGCACACATTCCCAGCTTCTGGGTACGTGCAATCGCCAGATCCATCGCTTCAGCGGCCATCACCTGGCCAAAGCCCTGGCCGCCGTCGACGGTGAGCACCGCCCCGGCGTCTTTAGCGATCCTGAGCTGCTGGTTCTGCTGCAGATGTCCCTGGGATTTTGAGAGCATATAACTTGGGATCATCCCAACGCCGTGAGAATCATGCCCGGCAAGGTTCGCTGCCACCAAATGCTCGGCGACGCGTTGCGCTTCCTGCTTGCTGCTGCCTGCGTGCTGCCACAGACTCTGCACCATCTGCTGTAAAATGGTGTGATTAATGTAAATGTCACCCTGAATCTGGTTCATTTTTTTTCCTTAAAATAATGAAGGTTACTGCTTATTTTTAAACGAATAATTGGTTTTTGTCCGTTTAATTTTTCTGCACGCCAGGCTTCTTTTTCGATGAATATCGCGACATCCCTGTTCGATATATTGCTAATTTCATCGGTTGCTAAGTATACTATTGCATTGATATGTATTGACTTTTTTAACTAAAGCCAAATTTTCTTTGCTCGGACAGACGCCGCCTGGGGTAAAACAGCCGTATGGAAAGTGAACACACAGAACCCACCAGCACTAACAGTATTCCTTTACTGGATCTGTCTGCGATTTCGCGCGAGATGCTGCTGCTGGGTAAACGGCTGGCAGATACCAAATATAAGATTGATATGCTGGGGAAAGTCGGCTGGGGTGAGCTGACGGCTAACCTGCACGGTCTGGAAGCTAGCGGCGAATGGAATGGCCCGGACGATGCGCTGACTTTTTTCAGTAAGATTTTTCCCTTTGCGATCCTGCCTTCAGAAACTGAGCCGATGGGGATCTATCAGGTGCCGACCGAGCGGGTGATTGGCCGAAGCTGGCGCTGGTGGCCCGACCACCTTAGCGGTAACAGCGAAGAGAAATTGCGTGAGCATCTGAACGGCCCCAATGCTGCCGAGAGTACCTCTTACTATTTTATTTCCGCACTGGCTGTGCTGTTGGCGGTGCAGGGACAGAGCAGGGTGAATTATTGCCGACAACGGCATATTCCGCTTATTACGGCGCGGGTAACGTATCTTTCCTACCCCCCCGCCGACCGTTTCAAGCTCTACCATGTTAGCCGTGGCAACACCCGGCAGAGCTGGATAGTGCTGAATGATCGCTATTTACAGGCGATTCAGTGGCCGCGTATTACGCTGCCGGCACTGAGCAGTTATGGAGTGCATAGCGCCGTCTGGCCTCAGACGTTTCCCTCCACGGAACGAATTTTCGACGAGTTACATCATCCTCAACCCGCCGAGGATTTTGTCGCACCCTGCGTGGATTTACAGGCGCTGCAACAGAAAATAGAAGTGGAAGAACAGGAAGCGCTGCTGGCGGCTAAGCCGGTGAAAATGGCGCTGAGCGATATGGATATCGTGAATCTCTGGCCGGTGACGATGACCCTGACGTTCTTTTTCCTGCTCTCACTGGTGGCAGCAGGCGTGACGGCGGGCGGGGGTTGGTTAGGTCTGATTAGTCTGGTGATCTGCGGGATGTCCGGCGCGCTGCTGCTGCTGCTCGCTGCACCTGTTTTCCTTGTGCGACAGAGTTTACGCAGCCGCAACAAAAAGGAGAGGGAAGAGTCGGCCACTTCTGTGCCAGAAGAGAACCCGGCATCCCCGCCAGCCGTATAAAAAAAGCCCACGTAAAGTGGGCAACTAAAGCTATTCATCTGACTTTGCCATAATAATTACGGCAATAAATCATCGCACTAATCCCACAATAAAAATAAGTGATTATACAGATCGATCTTTAGTGATCGATCGGAAAAACCGATTGATAGTCAAAATGTGAAGCAGGCGATACAAAGATAGAGAGAAATCGCACAATGCGCTTCTAAGTGGCGTCAATAACAGCCTAATGCGGTTGTTCAAATCCTGCTTTAACCATCTGTTCGCGCAGGGCACTGGTGATCACCCGGTTGCCCCCCGTGACCGGAAAGATCACGTTATTGATCACATCATCCAGATAGTGCTCATTAAATTCATGTGCGGTCAGCTGACCACCACCTTCATCGTTGATCGCAATCGATCCTTTAATATGATCGCCCGCATTCTTCGCGGTCAAACTGTAACGACCCATGCTGGTATTTATCGTGCTCATAAGATCTCCTTGTAACATTTTCAGGGGGAAAGGGTAGCAAGTGAGTCCATAAAATGACCTGAATAAGTCTAGCCAGGCTGCGCGCGATCCTCTAAGTCCTGAGCGTAAAGAAGTGAAAGATCGTGAGCGTGGTCGCTAAATTTTTTGCATGTTGCAGGGCATTATCTGTCCGTCGTTAACCCGCGAGGGTGACGTCAAGTTCAAGCGTAGCCAGTTCCTGACGTGCAGCGGCAGGCAGGTGTGGGTCAGTGATGATGCTGTCAAACTGTGTCAGTGGCAGGGCAAGAAAGGTGGCAATTTTGTTGTACTTTGAGCTATCGGCCAGCAGTACACGTTTTCGGCTGACTTCACTGACGGCGCGTTTAACGGCGATTTTTTCTTCATCCGGGGTAAAGGTGCCACGCATTCCCCAGCATGAGGCGGAGATAAATGCGATGTCTACGGACAGGCCACGCAGCGCCTGAGCAGCAGCATCCCCTACGCAGGAGCGGTTGTCGCGGCACAGTGTACCGCCAGTGTGGATCATCCGGCACTGGCTGGTGTCGATCAGGAAATTGGCAATCACAAAATCGTTGGTGATGATCAGCAGGTCATCACGGATGCCCAATTCGCGTGCCAGGGCCAGCGTGGTGGTGCCGGCATCCAGGTAGATGCAGCTGTTACGCGGGATATGGCGGGCGGCGGCGGCACCAATGGTCTGTTTTTCAAGGCTGAACATACTGGTTTTATCCAGATGCGTCGGCTCGCTGGAGAGGCGTTCTGTGGAACGGACACCGCCTGACACCAGTAACACGGCTCCCTGTTCTTCCAGCTTTTGCAGATCGCGGCGAATGGTCATGTGCGATACGGCCAGACGTTCAGTCAGTTCAGCAATGCTCACGACTCCCCGCTCTTGTACCAGCGTTAATATTTGTTGATGTCGTTCTACCGGGATCATCATTATTCCTGTTGAGAGGGGAGTTGGCTTGACCAGAGTGTAAAGGAGCGTACCCGGCGTCTGCACCACAATTTTTATCAATTTATCACGGAAAGAAGACGTTTTCCTTCCCATATATCGATGGTTTTGTTTTTATCTTTATGAATTTAAATGAGTATTTTTATATCACGGTTATCGTGCTGCGGTGTTAATTCTTGTTATTCCTTCCTTTTTTACGGTTAATTGTTGTGATGCACGTCACCAAAAGTGCCGATAAAAGCGCCTATACTTCACATATCAAAACAAATAATCACCAAAATTAACACGGAGTGCGTATGTCTAAGGCAACATCAATGTCGGTTTGTGTCGTCGGCCTCGGTTCAATGGGGATGGGAGCTGCGCAGTCCTGTATCAAAGCGGGCCTGAAAACCTGGGGCGTGGATCTTAACCCACAGGCTCTGCAAACACTGCGCGACAGCGGTGCGCAGGCGGCGGAGAACTCGGCCAATGACTTTGCAGCCCAGCTTGATGCGGTGCTGCTGCTGGTGGTGAATGCCGCCCAGGTGAAACAGATTTTGTTTGCGGAGCACGGACTGGCGTCACGCTTAACACCCGGCACTGTGGTGATGGTTTCTTCGACGATCTCTGCGCAGGATGCACAGGCGATTGAACAGCAGCTGGCCGCACACCAGTTAATTATGCTCGATGCACCGGTATCCGGAGGGGCAGCGAAAGCGGCAACCGGTGAAATGACCGTGATGGCCTCCGGTAGTGATGAGGCATTTGATCGGTTACAGCCCGTGCTGGACGCGGTAGCGGGAAAAGTGTATCGCATTGGCAGCGAGATTGGTCTTGGTTCGACAGTGAAGATCATTCACCAGTTGCTCGCCGGTGTTCATATTGCCGCAGGCGCAGAAGCGATGGCACTGGCCGCCCGCGCCGGTATTCCTCTGGATACCATGTATGACGTGGTGACCAACGCCGCAGGCAACTCCTGGATGTTTGAAAACCGTATGCGTCATGTGGTTGACGGCGATTATTCACCGAAATCGGCGGTCGATATTTTTGTTAAAGATCTCGGCCTGGTCGCTGACACGGCGAAAGCGCTGCATTTCCCACTGCCGCTGGCGTCCACGGCATTCAATATGTTTACCTCCGCCAGTAACGCGGGCTTTGGCCGCGAAGATGACAGCGCAGTGATTAAGATTTTCAGCGGCATTACGCTGCCCGTAAAACAGGAGCAGAAATAATGCGTCTGGGGGTGATTGCGGATGATTTTACCGGGGCGACGGATATTGCCAGTTTCCTGGTACAGAACGGCATGTCTACCGTGCAGGTCAATGGCGTGCCAGCAGGGCCACTGTCGTCGCAGGCTGATGCCATTGTTGTCAGTCTGAAGTCGCGCTCCTGTGCAGCGGAGAAAGCGGTGGCTGATTCGTTACAGGCGCTGGCCTGGTTACAGCAGCAGGGGTGCGAACGTTTTTATTTTAAATACTGCTCCACTTTTGACAGTACCGCACAGGGGAATATTGGCCCGGTCACCGATGCGCTGCTGGCGGCACTGGGTGAGTCACAAACCATTATCTCTCCGTCACTGCCGGTGAATGGTCGCACGGTGTATCAGGGGCATCTTTTTGTCATGGATCAGCTGCTGTCAGATTCCGGTATGCGTCATCACCCTGTAACGCCGATGACCGACAGCAATCTGTTAAGGCTGATGGAAGCGCAGGCCAGCGGTAAGGCGGGATTGATTAACAGTCAGACGCTGGATCAGGGCGCCGATGCAGTGCGTCAGGCGCTGGAGGAACTGGCACAGCAGGGCGTGCAGTATGTAGTGCTGGATGCGCTGAATGAGCAGCATCTGCTGACCCAGGGAGAAGCGCTGCGCGATCGCCGCCTGGTGACGGGCGGCTCAGGGCTGGCAATCGGCCTGGCGCGCCAGTGGGCCAGTGCCGGGCACGATAGTGCGCGTGCTCAGGCCGCGGGTGCGCCGCAGGGCCAGCGCGCAGTGGTGCTGTCTGGTTCCTGCTCGACCATGACCAACCGCCAGGTGGCGCGTTATCGCCAGCAGGCTGCAGCCGCGGCGATTGATGTGGAACGTGCGCTGCATGAGCGCGACCGTTACGCCAGCGAACTGTGCGACTGGGTGGTGCAGCACGAATCGGATGCACTGGCCCCGTTGTTGTTCGCGACCTCAGACCCGGAAACCCTGCAACGTATTCAGCAGCAGTATGGCGCCGCGCGCAGCAGTGAAGCCGTTGAGCAGTTGTTTGCCGCTGTGGTGCGTGAGCTGCAACAGCGTGGCTGGCAGCGTTTTATCGTGGCAGGAGGGGAAACCTCCGGCGTAGTAGCGCAGACGTTAGGCATTGATGCATTTCATATCGGCCCGGTGATTTCGCCAGGCGTGCCCTGGGTGCGCGCCCTCGGGCAGCCCGTTTCGCTGGCGCTGAAATCCGGTAATTTCGGCGATGAAAACTTTTTTGCCCGCGCACAAACGGAGTTCGTAGTATGACTGAACAACAAGCACGTGAAGAGATGGTCCGGCTGGGCGCTTCGTTTTTCCAGCGTGGCTATGCCACGGGCTCAGCCGGGAATCTGTCTATGCGACTGGAAGATGGTACGTTGCTGGCGACGCCCACCGGCTCCTGCCTGGGTGAGCTGGTCGCAGAAAGGCTATCGAAAGTGACCCCGGAAGGAGAGTGGATTGGCGGTGATAAACCGTCGAAAGAGATCAGCTTTCATCGCGCTATTTATCTGAATAATCCGGCATGTGGGGCGATTGTTCACCTGCACTGCCTGTATCTTACTGCGCTCTCCTGCCTGGAAGGGCTGGACACGAGAAACTGTATTCGCCCATTCACGCCGTATGTGGTGATGCGCGTGGGCGATGTCCCCGTGGTGCCTTATTATCGCCCGGGCGATGAGCGCCTGGGAGAGGACCTGGCGAAACTGGCCCCGCACTACAAGGCGTTTCTGCTGGCGAATCATGGTCCGGTGGTGGTGGGGAAAACCCTGCGTGAAGCCGCTGATAATACCGAAGAACTGGAAGAGACTGCCCGACTGATCTTTACGCTGGGCGACCGCCCGATTCGTTATCTTAATGATGACGAAGTGGCTGAATTACGGAGCTGAACATGCCTAAATTTGCTGCCAATCTGTCCACCCTGTTTAACGAACTGCCATTTTTGGCGCGTTTTGATGCCGCAGCTGAAGCTGGTTTTCATGGGGTAGAGTTTCTTTTTCCCTATGATTACGACGCCGATACGTTAAAGCAGGCGTTAACCCGCAATCATCTGGAACTGGTGCTGTTCAATACGGCGCCCGGTAATACAGCGGCGGGTGAGTGGGGTGTTTCTGCAATCCCCGGCCGTGAAGTGGATGCCCGCAAAGATATCGATCGGGCGCTGGAGTATGCGCTGGCGCTGAACTGCCGCCAGGTTCATATCATGGCGTCAGTGGTGCCGGAAGGGGCTGACCGTGAGGCTTACTGCCGCACTTTCATCGATAACGTGCGCTATGCCGCAGAGCGCTTTGCTCCGCATGGCGTGCGTGTTTTGCTGGAAGCGTTGAATCCAAAGACGAAACCCAATTATCTCTATTCCAGCCAGTATCAGGTGCTGGATATCATCAAACGTATCGACCGCCCAGGCGTGTTCAGCCAGCTCGATCTGTTCCATGCGCAGTTGGTAGATGGCAACCTGAGCCATCTGATTACTGACTATATCGGGCAGTATCAGCATATCCAGATTGCTTCCGCACCGGATCGTCATGAACCGGACGAGGGTGAAATTAACTATCCGTGGCTGTTCGATCTGCTCGATCGTAGCGGATATAGCGGCTGGATTGGCTGCGAGTATTTCCCGCGCACCACCACGCTGGAAGGACTGGGCTGGTTTAACGCCTTTAAATAACAGGACCTGTTGTGATGAACGCTGCGTGTTCTGGCGCGCAGCGCTGGCTTTTTGCTGCCTGAATCAGGCGGTAAAGCCGGGGAAAATGAAATAAAACGGTGCTGTAGAGCACTGCGTAAAAAATAAAACCCTACGAGGCTGCAAAGATGTCTACTGCCCTGTTATTAACCATTGCTGTTGCCAGCGTGCTGATCCTGCTGCTGCTGGTGATTAAAGCCAAAGTTCATCCGTTTGTTGCTCTGCTGGTCGTCAGCCTGTTAGTGGCGATCTCGACCGGTATACCTGCCGATAACATTATGAAGGTGATTGTTTCCGGTATGGGCGGGCTGCTCGGCTCGATTACCATTATTATCGTGCTGGGCGCCATGCTGGGTGCGATCATTGAATCGTCCGGCGGGGCGGAGTCGCTGGCACAGCGCTTTACCCATACGCTGGGAGTCAAACGCACCGTCGCTGCACTGACTATGGCGGCGTTTATCCTCGGGATTCCAGTCTTCTTCGAAGTCGGGTTCATTATTGTTATCCCGCTGATTTACGGTTTCACCAAAGTGGCGCGCGTCTCTCCGCTAAAATATGGTTTGCCGATGGCGGGCGTGATGTTAACCGTGCACGTCGCATTGCCTACTCATCCGGGGGCGGCGGCAGCGGCGGGGTTGTTAGGGTCTGATATGGGCTGGTTGATGTTGCTGGGTATCGCGGTATCGATTCCGGTCGGTGTGGTGGGTTATTTTGTCGCGAAAGTGATGAACCGCCGTCAGTATCATTTATCGCTGGACGTCCTGGAGCAGCTTCAACTGGCGAAACCGGAAAGTAGCCCGCGTCAGAATCAGGAATTGCCACCGGGTGCCTGGATGATTTCATCGCTCATTGTGGTGCCGATTGTCCTGATTGTGGTGGGTACACTGGCACATAGCGTGCTGCCGGAAGGCAACAGCCTGCGCCAGTTCCTGACGCTGGTGGGGACGCCGGCCATTGCATTACTGATCGCACTGGCGCTTTCTGCCTGGTTGCTCGGTCTGCGCCGTGGCTGGAGCAAAGAAAAGCTCAGCGAATTGCTGGACCGCGCTATTCCGAGTTCAGCAGGGGTGATTCTGGTAGCAGGTGCAGGGGGCGCGTTTGGTAAGGTGTTGGTGGAATCAGGCGTCGGTAAAGCATTGGCACTGTCGCTGGAAACTATCCATCTGCCGTTGATTCCGGCTGCTTTTATTCTGTCGCTGGCACTGCGTGCCTCGCAGGGATCGGCGACCGTTGCCATTCTGACGACCAGTGGCCTGCTGACGCAGGCGGTCACCGGGTTAAGTGATACACAACTGGTGCTGGTCACCCTGTCTGCCTGCTTCGGTGGCCTGGGGCTGTCGCATGTGAATGATGCCGGATTCTGGGTGGTGACGCGTTATCTTGGCCTGTCGGTCGCCGACGGTCTGAGAACCTGGACCGTGCTGACAACGGCGATGGGATTGACCGGTTTTGCGCTGGTATGGATGCTGTCTCTGGTGCTGTAGTGTTTGTCTGATCGGTTTCACCACGCGAAGAATCAATCTTCTTCTATACTTAAGTCACTACGTTGTAGTGACTTTTTTTATGAGAAGAGGGCATGGAATGAAAATTATTCTCTGGATTATTGCGATCATCTTTATTGTCGGTCTGCTGACTATTACCGGTGTATTCAAGCTTATTTTCTAACGGTATGTGGATAAGCATTATTCCGTTTTAACACGGCGGTCAGCAGTTTGCTGGCCCCGTACTCAACGTCATTCCGTCAACATCAGCCGCGTAAGGGTTTATCCGTAAAGTAGCATACGGCATGCTTATCGCCTTTTTTCGCTGGCCATACTGAAACCGATTCCGCAGAACGGATGCAGACATCATGTGGATTCAGACGCTTATGACAGACTGCACAAGCAGCCCCGTGATATTCAGTACTATCATTACGCGTCGTGAATATAAATTTTGAACTTCCGCACCTGCCACACCTTAGCATTTTCACAACCTCTACTCTTCCTGAGTGCTATTCAATGAGAATTATCTTATCAAAAATTCCGAGGAGATCTATAAATAATATTCATTAATTAGCTTTGTGAATTAACGGCTAATAGTATGATTTTTGTAGTGTTTACGGTTTTTTTATCAGTTTTTTCGAATTATTGAGGATAAAAACAGTCATTTCATTCACTGTACAATGATTTTCATCAAGTAAACTTCACCGAATTTTTACTGATTGATTAGCGTTGTGAAGGTTTTTTTCACTTTTTGGAAAGATTACTGCTGAAGTTTACGAGTTTTCCTGGTGTGATATTTTCTCAGCTGAATTATATTTTTTCTTACCTACACCGATGTTTTATAATGTGAAATAACGGGAATGCTCTTTTTACTGATGGGATATATTTCGGTGATTAATGGAGTGTTTAAGTGCTTTGTTTATAATTATTACCAGAACGGGTAATACATTTGGTCAGGGTTTCTGACTAACGTTGAGGATGTTGCATACAGCGATCATCCAGGGAGCAGTGAATTTATCGTGAACACAAAACCGGCCTTATTACTTTCAACCCTGCTCGGTGGGCTGACTCTGAGCAGCGCGCATGCGGCAACTCTCGGAGATGGGATTGCTGATACCTGGCATTCCTTCAGTGATAACGTTAGCCAGACATGGAATGAACCACAAACTGTCGATCTCTATGTCCCTGCTATTACCTGGCATAACCGCTGGACTTACGACAAAGAGAAAACGGACCGCTACAATGAACGTCCCTGGGGCGCGGGTGGCGGTGTTTCACGTTATGACGAAAAGGGTAACTGGAATGGCATCTATCTGATGGTGTTTAAGGACTCTTATAATAAGTGGGAACCGATTGGCGGTTATGGCTGGGAGAAAACCTGGCGACCGCTTAATGACCCTGACTTCCGCCTTGGTCTGGGTTATACCGCCGGGGTAACAATGCGTGATAACTGGAACTACATCCCGATCCCACTGGTGCTGCCGCTGGCCTCAGTCGGCTATGGGCCTGCAACTTTCCAGATGACTTACATTCCAGGAACTTACAATAACGGCAATGTTTTCTTCGCCTGGCTGCGCTGGCAGTTTTAATCTCCGGGGTTTGTCGTAAAAATGATGTCGGGTAAAAAAAGGCGATATTTATCACTTTTTCGTCCTCGGCTACTGGACAAAAGCCTTGGCAATTGCTGTACTAACCCCCGACACAGTTTAGTGTCCATTTTTCATGTAAAGGTAATATAGATGTCTAAGATCAAAGGTAGCGTTAAGTGGTTTAATGAGTCCAAAGGATTCGGTTTCATTACTCCTGAAGATGGTAGTAAAGACGTGTTCGTACACTTCTCTGCCATCCAGAGCAATGGTTTCAAAACTCTGGCTGAAGGTCAGCGCGTAGAGTTCGAAATCACCAACGGTGCCAAAGGCCCATCTGCTGCTAACGTTGCCGCTATTTAAGTTATCAGACAGAATTTTTAAAAACCCGCCAATGGCGGGTTTTTTTTCGCCTGCGATCCGGGGGCACAGTATGTCTCTACGTGTTGAAATACTGCATTAGCCAGGCAACAGTCGCAGTACAGGCCAGCAGGACGGCAAGATACTCATTTTTGTGGCGGGGAAGAAGGTTCATGGCGATCATCTCTGTTGGCTGAATGATGACCAGTGTGCCGTGCGATTATTAAGGAAACATTAAAATAGGGGGTTGCACGCCATAATTAAGGGGATCCTTACACGAATTAGCTTTTGTAACATTACCCTGTGATCTGGCTCCTTGCAGGGACTGCCTTGCTACAGCTATAAACATAGGCAGAAGTTTTCACCTGTTCACCCGGCTTGTTGGCATATTGCGGAGAATGACCATGAATATTCGTCTGGCTGAATCGAAAGATGCTTTTGCCCTCAGCGCATTGTTAACAGAACTGGGCTATGCGGATACCGCGCCTTTTATTGAACGCAGGCTGGCTCAACTGATGATCGACGAGACTGAACAACTTCTTATTGCCGAACAGGGAAATACGGTATTGGGGTTTCTGTCGTTGCATTTTATTCCACAGCTTGCGTTGGCAGGGGATTTTGCCCGTATCAGCTATTTCTGCATTGCCGAAGGTGAGCGCAGCAAAGGGGCCGGGCAGCAGCTGTTACAACATGCTGAGCAGTTGGCAATGGAGCGTGGCTGTGACCGGGTCGAGGTACACTGCCATGAGCGTCGTGAAAAGGCGAATGCGTTTTACGCGCGCGAGGGTTACCAGGAATCACCACGCTACCACATCAAAGATTTGACCTGACCGCCCCAGGAGCATAACGATGACGATGAAAGTGGCATTAGGACAGTTCGCCGTGAGCCGTGAGTGGCAAGATAACGCCGATATCTGCATTGGCTTAATGGCTCAGGCAGAGCAGCAGGGAGCAAGACTGCTGGTGCTGCCAGAAGGGGTGCTGGCGCGTGATATTACCGACCCGGACCTGGTGCTAAAAGCGGCGCAGCCGCTTGATGGTCCGTTCCTCAGCCAGGTCCTGGCCGCCAGTCGGGCGAATACGCTGACGACGATGATGACGGTGCACGTACCGACGGCGGATGGACGGGCGCTGAATGCGCTGGTGGCGATCCGTAACGGTGAGATTATTGCCCGTTACGACAAACTGCATCTGTATGACGCCTTTGCGATGCAGGAGTCGCGCAATGTCACGGCGGGCAATAATGTCCCTTCGCTGGTGGATGTGGACGGGTTGAAGGTCGGGTTGATGACCTGTTATGACGTCCGCTTCCCTGAGCTGGCACGTCGCCTGGCGCTGGACGGTGCTGACCTGTTGGTACTGCCTGCTGCCTGGGTGAAAGGGCCGCTGAAAGAGATGCACTGGGAGGTGCTGGTGACCGCCCGAGCGCTGGAGAATACCTGTTATGTGGTCGCGGTGGGTGAGTGCGGCCCGCGTAATATCGGCAATAGCCTGGTGGTTGACCCGCTCGGTGTGGCGATTGCCAAAGCCGCAGAAGGCCCGGCACTGGTGTTTGCCGAGGTCGACCCACAGCGTATTGCCGATGCACGCCGTGCATTGCCTGTATTAGAGAATCGTCGCTTTGCCCGCCCTGAACTTGATTGTGGGAAGACTCAGTAATGAAATAACACGCTATTGCGCTGATGCTGGGGACGTTAAATCTGGTCAGCCACGCTGCGCCAATACAGCGCATATTCTGTTACAGATTGCAGTTGTAATTTCACGCCATCAGCGCGTTAATACTCGCCTGTTACCGACCGTTGTGACGGTCAGATAAATGAAAGAAGGTAAGTATGGAAGGTCTCAGTCTTGGCAAATTGCTGATCGTTGGCGCGTTAATCGTCCTGTTATTCGGAACCAAAAAACTGCGCACCCTGGGAGGGGATTTAGGTTCGGCCATAAAGGGATTTAAGAAGGCGATGAATGACGATGATTCTTCTGCGCAGAAAGCCTCGTCAGAAGAGAAAAACGCCGGACAGATCTCTCACAAAGAGTAATTCTGCTCAAAAAAAACGGATGACATTGTCATCCGTTTTTTTTGCTCCGGGCAGAAGGATTACTTTACTTCCAACCCTTTCGCCTGCAGATCAGCATGGTATGACGAACGTACGAACGGGCCACAGGCTGCATGGGTGAAGCCCATATCCATTGCGGCTTCTTTCATTTCGTCGAACTCAGCAGGGCTCACATAGCGCTGTACGGGTAAATGGTGGCGGCTTGGCGACAGATATTGCCCGAGGGTCAGCATGGTCACGCCATGGCGACGCAGATCACGCATCACTTCAACGATTTCTGCATTAGTTTCACCCAATCCCACCATCAGGCCTGACTTGGTTGGAACGTCCGGGTGAGCTTCTTTAAAGCGCTCCAGCAATTTCAGTGACCAGTCATAGTTAGCACCCGGACGTACCTGGCGGTAAACGCGCGGCACGTTTTCCAGGTTGTGGTTAAACACATCCGGTGGTGTATCAATCAGAATTTCCAGTGCGCGGTCCATACGACCACGGAAATCAGGCACCAGCGTTTCGATTTTAATCGCAGGGCTTTTTTCACGGATAGCACGGATACAGTCAGCAAAGTGCTGTGCTCCGCCATCGCGCAGGTCATCACGGTCAACCGAGGTGATCACCACGTAGCGCAGTGCCATATCCGCGATGGTCTGTGCCAGTTTGCCGGGTTCATTGGCATCAGGTGTTACCGGGCGGCCGTGGGCCACATCGCAGAACGGGCAGCGGCGTGTACAGATGGCGCCCAGAATCATAAAGGTGGCCGTGCCGTGGTTAAAACATTCAGACAGGTTAGGGCAGGAAGCCTCTTCGCAAACGGAGTGCAGACCATTTTTACGCATCGCGGCTTTGATGCCCTGAATACGGCTGGAATCGGCAGGAAGTTTAATACGCATCCAGTCTGGCTTACGTAAAATCTCCGTACGCTCGGTCATCACGGTTTTCACCGGGATCAATGCCATTTTGTCTGCGTCGCGGTATTTTACACCGCGTTCCATCACGATCGGTTTACTCATATTCTTGCAGGTTCCAGGTTGGATTGCGGCAATCTATTCGTATACAAAACAGCCGCTAACACTCAATGAGTTGGTGATTTTCAACTTTTTTTGATAAAGCGCAAAAATTATATCATCTCCTCGCAGCAGATTCAGCCTGACTGTGCGAGAAAGCGTTGCAGAATTGTAAAGCAACATACGTATTTGCCCCCTATCTTAGCGGGAGTTCCGTACTTTCGCTCCAGGAAACGTCAGTTATTGCCAGTTGAAGAGCAAAATTTTTGATCAGCAACGGCTGGATATCGGCAGGTGTCGCAGAGGCAGTGAGTGCCGCCAGCTGTGTCATCTCCATTCCGGCATAGCCGCAGGGGTTAATGCGTAGGAAAGGGGTTAAATCCATATCAATATTCAGCGCAAGGCCGTGAAAGGAGCAGCCATTGCGGATCCGCAGCCCTAATGAGCAGATTTTTTTGCCGTCAACATAGACACCCGGGGCATCGGGGCGCGCATTGGCGGTCACGGAAAAATGCGCCAGTGTATCGATCACCGTTTGTTCAAGGGCGGTAACCAGCTGGCGTACGCCCGTTTTACGACGCTTCAGATTCACCATCACATACATGATCTGCTGACCGGGGCCATGATAAGTCACCTGGCCGCCACGATCGCTCTGCATGACTGGAATGTCGCCGGGCATTAACAGGTGTTCACTTTTTCCTGCCTGCCCCTGAGTAAACACCGGGGGGTGTTCCACCAGCCAGATCTCGTCCGGCGTATTATCGTCACGCTGGTCGGTGAACTGATGCATGGCGAGAGAAACAGGCGCCCAGGGCTGCATGCCGAGTTGGCGGATAATCAGGCTAGTGTGAGGCAAAACGGACAATCCGGTTGGGTAACGAGGGGAACAGTATAACGTTGGCACAGGGCAAGAGCCAGCTTGCCCCCGCCAACGTCAGGGTTACAGCACCATGCGGACAATTTCAATCTTACCCAACTCGTCATACAGGGTTTCGACCTGTTCGATGTGGGTGGCGGTGATGGTAATCGACACCGAATGATAATTGCCTTTGCTGCTTGGTTTAACATCCGGAGAGTAGTCACCTGGTGCATGACGCTGCACCACTTCAACCACTTGATCGACCAGCTCCGGCTGTGCCAGACCCATCACTTTATAGGTAAAAGAGGTGGGGAATTCGAGCAGTTCTTTAAGATTGGTTTTCATATGGACTCCGGTGACACCAACAAGGACTCCCGCCGCAGCGGGAGTAAACAGATACTCACAATATGGGGATATTAGAGATTAATTTCAAGATGTGAGCGATCGCGTAGGGGTCGGGCATGCCCAACCCGGATCTGTGGTTAACCGAACCAGTGGTGGAACATCAGTTTGATATAATCAATGATGCGGCCAAAGAAGCCACCTTCCGGCATATCATTCAGCACCACCAGTGGGTGCTGTTCAATGGTTTTGCCGTCCAACTGGAAGTTGATGCTGCCGACGACCTGGTTTTTCTGCAAGGGAGCATGCAGCTCGGTATTGCTCAGGGTATAGCTGGCTTTCAGGTCTTTCATGCGGCCACGAGGGATGGTAAGGAACACATCTTTTTCCACGCCCAGCTGCACACGATCGCTGTTACCGAACCATACAGGCTCAGAGGCAAACTCTTTCCCGGCTTTCAGTGGTGCCACCGTTTCGAAGAAGCGGAAGCCCCAGGTCAGCAATTTCTTGCTCTCGGTTTCACGCCCTTTGTAGGTGTGGCCGCCCATCACGGTGGAGATCAAACGCATCTGGCCTTCGGTCGCAGAGGCCACCAGGTTGTAACCTGCCGCATCGGTGTGGCCGGTTTTAATACCGTCAACGTTGAGGCTGGTATCCCACAACAAACCGTTACGGTTGGTCTGGCGAATATTATTAAAGGTGAACTCTTTCTCGTGATAAACAGCGTATTCGTCCGGCACATCACGGATCAGTGAGCGGCCAATCAGTGCCATATCGCGCGCAGAGCTGTACTGCCCTTCAGCGTCCAGACCGTGGACCGTCTGGAAGTGAGTGTTTTGCAGGCCCAGCGCTTTCACGTAGTTGTTCATCAGGCCCACGAACGCATCCTGACTGCCGGCAACATAATCGGCCATGGCCACACAGGCATCATTACCTGATTGCAGTACGATACCGCGCGTCAGCTGGGAGACCGGTACGCGGTCGCCAGGCTTCAGAAACATCAGAGACGAACCTTTGAACACCGGGTTGCCGGTGGCCCAGGCATCTTTCCCGACGGTGACGATATCATCCTGATGGATTTTACCGGCTTTGACCGCCTGGCCGATGACATAGCTGGTCATCATTTTTGTCAGACTCGCCGGGTCACGGCGCGCATCGGCATTCTTCTCAGCCAGGACTTTCCCTGAGTTGTAATCGATCAGGACATAGGCTTCAGCATCAATTTCCGGTACGCCGGGGATCATGGTCTTGATGTTCAGGTCGTCAGCATAAGCGACAACATTGAGGCTGAGGGCGATAAGCGTGCCTGTAGTCAGGCGTTTGAGCAGTCGGGATGGCTTCAGAGTGTTCATGTAAGGACAACAACATCCATGGGCTAGGTTAAAAAAAGTGACTCACTATAGCAAAATCATCCTGCCACGACCCGCCTAAATCTGGCGGATCGGTGGAGAATTACATTGCGTCAGGTGCGACAGTAATAAACGATTGTTGCTGTGCTTCACTCGCCAGGCGCTGCTGTAATGCGGCGGCCTGCTGGCGCGAAGTGAAACGACCAAGCTGGACGCGATACACATTGCCACGGCTGTCTACTGAGCCGGGAACGCCGAACTGTTTACCCAAACTGGTTGCCAGCTGGCGTGCACGTGGACCATCGCTCAGTGCGCCAACCTGCACCACATAATTGCCGGTGGCACCCGTTGCAGGGCGTGAAGCTGCTGCTGCTGCCGTTGGGGCCGCGACAGCAGCAGGGGCTGAAGAAGCGGAAGGTGTTACCGCGACCGGTTCACTGCTTTCCAGTACGCCGCCCGGTAAGGGTTGTGCCGCGCCAAGGAAACCACTGCTGCGCACGGGAGCGCCCATGGTGTTATCACTGTTCAGCGAGCCGTTATCCACCGGACGTGACTGTTGTTCCATTTCCTGTGGCTGCGGACTGGAGTACTGTGCGGGCTGTGATGGTGATGATGACATCACGGGTGTCGAAGCAGCACCGCCGCCCATTGTCATACCGCCACCAATTTCCGGGCGCGAGGGCAGTGCATAGCTCTGTTTCGCCACGGTAGTGCCAACCGTCCCCGGGCCTGACAGGCTGCCATCCGGTGCGACAGCAATGTAATCGACGCGGACTTTGCTGTTATTGGAGATATTAAGGCGGTCGCCTGCCGCACGAGACAGGTCAATAATACGGCCTGGCGTGTAAGGGCCGCGATCGTTGACGCGCACCACAATCATACGGCCATTGGCAATATTGGTCACACGGACGTAGCTGGGCAGAGGCAGCGTGGGGTGTGCGGCCGTCATGGCGTTCGGATCGAAGGTTTCGCCCGTTGCGGTACGGTTGCCGTTGGCTTCTTCGCCATACCATGCAGCCAGGCCAACCTGACTGAAGTTCGATGGATCTTTGACAATTTTATAATTTTTGCCGTTGACCGAATAATCCTGGCTGGTGCCGGGATTAATCGGTTCATAGCGAGGCTCCGCACCGCCAATCTCGACCACCGGGCCGTTATAGGTCGCTTGCTGTTGGGTGACGGGCGCCTGCTGGTCGCTGTCAGTAGTACAGGCTGCCAGCAATGCTGAAGCCAGGGCAATCCAAAGCCAATCCTTACGCATGTTTATGCCTCTTAAACGCTCTTCGACAACAGTTTTCGATGGGTGTGAATCGACATAATGATCCCGAACCCGGCCATCAGGACGATCAGCGCGGAACCCCCGTAGCTCACCAGCGGTAACGGTACCCCAACAACGGGCAGAATGCCGCTCACCATGCCAATGTTAACAAAAACATAAACAAAGAAGATCAGCATCATTCCACCAGCCATCACGCGACCAAAGGTTGTCTGCGCGCGGGCGGCCATCATCAGGCCGCGCATAATCAGCAGCACGTAGAGTATCAGCAGAACCAGCACCCCGACTAATCCTAATTCTTCGGCCAGTACGGCGAAAATAAAGTCCGTGTGACGCTCCGGTAAAAACTCCAGCTGTGACTGGGTTCCATGCAGCCACCCCTTCCCGCGCAGGCCACCAGAGCCGATGGCTATCTTCGATTGAATAATATGGTAACCCGCCCCCAGCGGATCACTTTCCGGATCCAGCAACATCATCACGCGATCGCGCTGATAGTCGTGCATCAGGAAGAACCACAGGATCGGGATAAACGCGGCGACCAGCAGCACCGCAACAGCGATCAGTTTCCAGCTCATGCCAGACAGGAAAAGGACAAAAAGCCCGGAAGCGGCAATCAGGATCGACGTTCCCAGATCGGGCTGTGCAGCCACCAGCAGGGTCGGCATAAAGATCAGTACCAGCGCGATAGCGGTATTTTTCAGCGTAGGCGGGCAGACATCACGGTTAATAAAGCGCGCCACCATCAGTGGTACGGCTATTTTAGCGATTTCCGATGGTTGGAATCGTACCACGCCGAGATCCAGCCAGCGCTGTGCGCCTTTACTGATATGACCGAACGCATCGACCGCAATCAGCAGGATCACGCAGACAATATACAGATAGGGTGCCCACCCTTCGTAGACGCGTGGTGGGATCTGCGCCATCACCAGCATGACAATCACGCCCATGGCGATTTGACCGAGCTTGCGCTCCATCATGCCGGGATCCTGGCCGCTGGCACTCCACATCACCAGCGCACTGTAGATCAGCAGCGCGGTAATGATGAGGCAAAATAGAGGATCAACGTGGATGCGAGTCCAGATTGTCCGTTTTTGATGGCTATCATTCATAACCGGTTATTCGCCTTCATAGCCTGGCGGCGTTGGTGCAGCGTCAGGCAGGTTGGTATTGTTATCGCCAAGAATAATATGGTCGAGTATCTGGCGCATGATCGTACCGACTGCCGGGCCTGCGCCGCCGTTTTCGAGAATAATACTGACGGCCACGCGTGGGTGATCATAAGGCGCAAACGCGGTCATCAGTTTATGGTCACGCAGGCGCTCAGTCAGTTTGTGGGCGTTGTAGGTTTCGTTCGCTTTCAGGCCAAATACCTGCGCGGTACCGGACTTGGCGGCAATTTTATAGGGCGCATCGTCAAAGCTTTTACGCGCCGTACCGTTTGGACGGTTCGCCACGCCATACATCCCGTCTTTCGCAATTTCCCAGTATCCGGTGTGAATATCCGCGATAGGCGCAGCCGGGGGTTGACGCCACGGCACTTTCACCGAGCCTTGCATGGTGTCCATCATCAGGTGTGGCGTTTTAATCACACCGTCGTTAATCAGGATCATCAGCGCTTTGTTCATCTGCACCGGTGTCGCGGTCCAGTAACCCTGGCCGATGCCCACCGGGATGGTATCACCCTGGTACCAGGGTTTCTTAAAGCGCTTCATTTTCCATTCGCGCGTGGGCATGTTACCCGGGGTTTCTTCGATCAGATCGATGCCCGAAAGATGACCGTAACCGAATTTGCTCATCCATTCGCCCAGACGGTCAATGCCCATATCATAGGCGACCTGATAGAAGAAGGTATCGGCAGATTCTTCCAGCGATTTGGTGACATTCAGACGACCATGACCCCAGCGTTTCCAGTCACGAAAGCGCTTCTCAGAACCGGGCAGCTGCCACCAGCCGGGGTCAAACAAACTGGTATTGCGGGTGATAACACCTGCCGTCAGGGCGGAGACCGCAATATACGGTTTCACCGTCGAGGCGGGAGGGTAGGCACCCTGGGTGGCACGGTTAATCAATGGGCGGTTTTCGTCATGCAGCAGGCCGTTGTAATCTTTACTCGAGATACCATCGACAAACAGATTTGGATCATAGCTTGGCATGGAAACCATCGACAGGATTTCGCCATTCCGCGGATCCGTTACCACCACTGCCGCACGGCTACCCGCCAGCAAGGTTTCGATATATTGCTGAAGTTTAAGATCAATGGTCAGGTAGATATCACGCCCGGCCTGAGGGGATTGCTCATGCAACTGGCGGATCACGCGGCCACGATTGTTAACTTCTACTTCTTCGTAGCCGGTTTTACCGTGCAGAACATCTTCATAGTAGCGTTCAATACCCAGTTTGCCGATGTCATGAGTGGCAGCATAGTTCGGCCATTTACCCTCTTTGTCCAGGCGCTCGACGTCACGATCGTTAATTTTCGACACGTAACCCAGCACATGGGTCAGGGCAGATCCGTAGGGATAATAGCGACGCTGGTAGCCTTTGACTTCAGCGCCGGGGAAGCGATATTGGTTCACGGCGAAACGCGCCACCTGGACATCGTTCAGGCTGGTTTTCACCGCGATAGACGTAAAGCGGCGCGAGCGTTTGCGCTCTTTTTGAAAGGCTTCGATATCGTCATCGGTGAGATCGATAATCGGTTTAAGTTCCTGCAACGTCTGCTGCAGGTTCTCCACTTTTTCGGGCATCAGCTCAAGCTGATAAATGGTGCGATTAAGCGCCAGCGGGACGCCATTACGATCGTAAATAATACCGCGACTCGGTGCGACAGGAACCAGCTTGATGCGGTTTTCATTGGAGCGCGTGCTGTAGTCATCAAAGCGGATGATTTGCAGGTGGTAAAGATTGGCCACCAGAACACCGGAAAGTGTGATAATGCCAAAAAATGCAATCAGAGCCCTGCGAACAAACAGAGTCTGCTCGGCGGTGTAGTCACGAAAGGAGTTACGTTGTAATTTCATCCGCTGCTTTGTCAGTCCGGTTAGCCTTATTCGCTATTCGCGATGATAAGGATGATTCGCAGTAATGCTCCATGCACGATATAAACTCTCTGCAACCAATACGCGTACCAGCGGATGGGGCAGGGTTAGCGCCGAGAGTGACCAGCTTTGTTCCGCCGCAGCCTTGCAGGCGGGTGACAAGCCTTCCGGTCCGCCAATAAACAGGCTGACATCACGGCCATCCTGCTTCCAGCGCTCCAGCTGGCTGGCAAGCTGCGGGGTTTCCCACGGCTGGCCGGGTATATCCAGCGTGACGATGCGGTTGCCTTTTCCTGCGGCGGCCAGCATCAGTTCGCCTTCTTTTTCCAGAATGCGTTTGATATCCGCATTTTTACCGCGCTTTCCGGCGGGCACTTCAACCAGTTCAAAGGGCATATCTTTGGGAAAACGCCGCAGATATTCCATAAAACCAGTTTGTACCCAGTCAGGCATTTTGGTGCCGACGGCGACCAGTTGAAGCTTCACGGTTTAACTCCAGAGCTTTTCCAGTTCGTAGAGCTTACGGCTCTCAGCTTCCATCACATGAACAATGACTTCACCGAGATCAACCACTACCCAGTCACTTGGGGCACGGCTGTTCACGCGAAATGCATCCAGACCGATCAGCTTGGCTTCCTGTACCACGTGTTCTGCGATTGAAACCAGATGACGTGTAGATGTACCGGTGCAGATAACCATGCAGCTGGTGATGCTTGATTTGCCCTGAACGTCGATAGCAATGATGTCCTGAGCTTTTAAATCGTCACATTTATCAATGACGAAGTCTTGGAGTGCTTGACCTTGCAAAAGGTTCCCCCTTGGGATTTTAAGTCTGATGGGTTATCTCATATAAGCTATGTCAGCCGAAATGATAACCGTAACATTGTGTGTTTGCGGGGCTTACGCCCTGAAAATTTGAGCGGCGCAGTATATCACGCTGTTAGAGGTTACGATATAAACCCTCGCGATCGATGTAGTCGCTGACTGCCGGGGGCAGCAGGTCGACATCCGACTGGCCCCGATGGCGGCGAGCGCGGATTTCCGTGGCGGAAATATCAATCAACGGTGTTTCAGCCAGAAGAATATTACCGGCGGGCGATTGTTGTAGCACCTGTGGCTGTGTTGTCAGATGACAGTCAAGCCAGCGTTGCAGCTCTGGTGTCTCCATTTCACTGCGATAGCCGGGGCGTTGACAGACCAGCAGGTGGCAAAGTGACAGTAAATCCTGCCAGCGATGCCATTTGTGTAAGGTGAGCAGGGAATCCTGACCAATGATAAAGGCGAGTGGCTGTCGGTCACCGCGTTCAAGGCGCAGGGCTGCCAGCGTGTCGATAGTATAAGACGGCGTGTCGCGCTGCATTTCCCGCAGATCAAGGTCAAACAGCGGGTTATCGCTAATCGCCAGTTTTACCATCGCCACACGCTGTTCTGGTGTGGCTTCCGGCTGTGGACGATGTGGCGGGACGTTGTTCGGCAATAATGTCACTTTTTCCAGCCCGGTGAGATGGGCCAGTGCTTCTGCTGGTTTCAGGTGACCGTAATGAATCGGGTCAAATGTGCCACCGAACAGCGCATGGAGCGCGTAGCGATCAGACATCACAAAAACTCGCCGGGAATGATGGATGGCATAACATCAGCGCCAGGGTTTCCAGCTCAGACCAAACAGACTGGCCGTAATCCTGTTTTAGTGTTAACTCAATCTGCGTTAGCAGCCTTACCGCCTGGGCGAGTTGCATGGCACTCAGTCGCTGTAATGCATCGCTGAATAGCGTACGGCGGTTCTGCCAGACGCGATGCTGATCGAACAGCGTGCGGAGCGGCGTCTGTGCCATTTGTCGCTGTAACGTCACCAGCAGCAGCAGGTCGCGTTGCAGGGTTCGCATCAGGATCACCGGCTCGCTATCTTCGGAATGCATCTGGTGCAGGATGTGCAGGGCGCGTTTGCTTTTACCTGCCAGCAGGGCATCTACCCAGTGGAAAGGGGTAAAGTGCGCAGCATCGTTTACCGCCTGCTCAACGCGGGGTAGCGTCAGCTTTCCGTCCGGCCACAGCAGCGAAAGCCGCTCCAGCGCTTGCGACAAAGCCAGCAGGTTGCCTTCGTAGCAGTAACACAACAGCTGATTAGCGGCATCATCCAGCGTGAGTTGGTGCTTTTTGGCGCGTGCAGAAACCCAGCGCGGCAGTTGCGCCTGTTCCGGCGTCTGGCAGGGAACCACAACACCTTGTGCACTGAGCGCTTTATACCAGGCGCTATTTTCCTGCGCCTTGGTCAGTTTGGCGGCTCGCAGCACCAGCAGAATATCGCTGTGCAGCAGTGTCGACAGGGTGAGCAGTTGTTCACCTGTCGCGGCATTGGGGCCATTTTCTGGCAAAGTCAGTTGCAGTGTCTGGCGGCTGGAAAACAGACTGAGCGCCTGACAGATGGCAAAAATATCCTGCCAGTCGGTGCTCGCTTCCAGTGTGACACTGAAGTGTTCGGTAAAGCCGTGCTGCTGGGCGGCGGCACGAATGTCATCTTGCGCTTCCTGCAGCAGCAGCGGTTCATTACCACTCAATAAATAACAGGCGCGCAGCCCCTCACGGAGTTGCGCGCCTAGCTGTTCAGGGTAAATCCTGATCATCGTGTGTAAGAACTGTCCGACATACTGCCCGGATCAGTCGGTAAACGGTCGACCGCTGAGGGGGTATTGCCAAGCGTGTTGATTGACGCATCGTTCTCAGCCGCATGCACGGTGAGAAGCTTGCGCACCAGCTGCTGCACGGCCTGAGTTCGCATTTCATTGACAATGATCTGCTGTTCAGAGTCTTTCGCCAACGCTGCCAGTGGGTTATCAAAGAATGAACGATACACCGTGGCGCTGATTGGATAGATGCCCTTATTGGGTACCAGTACCTGAGCATTAACAGTCATCACCATTGAATACTCCGCCGTTTTACCGTCCTGGAAAATCGAGGCGGTATCACGACCCCGAGTTTCGCCCATCAGACGCAGGGAAGGGACATCGGTGCGCTCTTGCGGATTATCAATAATGTTAACATCGTTCAGTCTTAACTGTTCACGCACCTCGCGAGTCAGTGGACCGTACGGGTCAGCGGTATCGAGAATCAGGGTTTTCATTTCCGGCGGCACCGATGTGGTGCCGCGCAGATGGTAACCACAACCGGCGGTGATCAACACCGCCAGGCTGAGTAACAGAGAGACTATAGGATGTCGCACAATTCCTCCAGACATCAACCAACGACCAGGTTAAGCAGCTTGCCCGGTACGTAAATCACTTTACGAATGGTGACGCCATCGAGATATTTGGCCACCAGATGCTCCTGCGCAGCGCGAGCCTGCACCTGTTCTTGATTAGCGTCAGCGGCTACGGTGATTTTACCGCGCACCTTGCCGTTAACCTGTACCACAACCAGCAGTGAATCTTCTACCATTGCAGCGTCGTCTGCCTGCGGCCACGGTGCGTTGTCAATATCCCCGGCGCCACCCAGCGCCTGCCACAGCACGAAGCTGGCGTGCGGGGTAAACGGGTTGAGCATGCGTACAACGGCCAGCAGCGCTTCCTGCATCAGCGCACGATCCTGTTCGCTCTCCTGTGGGGCGCGTGCCAGTTTGTTCATCAGCTCCATAATTGCCGCAATCGCGGTGTTAAAGGTCTGACGACGGCCGATATCATCAGACACTTTACTGATGGTTTTATGCAAGTCACGACGCAGGCTTTTTTGATCGTCGTTGAGTTCATCAACGTTCAGGGCAACCGTTGCACCTTTTTCTGTATGTTCAAACGCCAGCTTCCAGACACGTTTCAGGAAGCGGTTAGCCCCTTCCACGCCGGATTCCTGCCATTCCAGCGTCATTTCTGCTGGTGAAGCAAACATCATAAACAGACGAACAGTATCTGCACCGTAACGCTCAACCATGATCTGTGGGTCGATGCCGTTGTTTTTCGACTTCGACATTTTGCTCATGCCGGCATACACCAGCTCATGGCCTTCGGCATCGCTGGCTTTGGTGATACGGCCCTTCTCATCACGCTCAACGGTCACGTCAACCGGTGAAACCCAGTTACGTTCTCCGCTGGTACCAAGATAGTAGAAGGCATCTGCCAGTACCATTCCCTGACACAGCAGGCGTTTTGCGGGTTCATCCGAGTTCACCAGGCCTGCATCACGCAGCAGTTTATGGAAGAAGCGGAAGTAAAGCAGGTGCATGATGGCGTGTTCGATGCCGCCAACATATTGGTCCACTGGCAGCCAGTAGTTGGCGGCAGCCGGGTCCAGCATGCCTTTATCGTAATCCGGGCAGGTGTAACGCGCGTAATACCATGAGGATTCCATAAAGGTGTCAAAGGTGTCGGTTTCACGCAACGCAGGCTGGCCGTTGACGGTGGTCTTTGCCCATTCAGGATCGGCTTTAATCGGGCTGGTAATGCCATCCATCACCACGTCTTCTGGCAGGATCACCGGCAGCTGGTCTTCCGGGGTTGGCATAACGGTACCGTCTTCCAGGGTGACCATTGGGATTGGGGCGCCCCAGTAACGCTGACGAGACACACCCCAGTCGCGCAGGCGGTAGTTCACTTTACGCTCACCGACGCCGTTATCGGCCAGTTTCGTCGCGATGGCGTTGAAGCCTTCTTCATAAGACAAACCGTCAAACTCACCGGAGTTAAACAGCGTGCCTTTTTCGGTCATTGCCGCTTCGCTCAGATCCGGTGCGCTGCCGTCTGCAGCCAGGATAACCGGTTTGATCTGCAGGTCGTATTTAGTGGCGAACTCCCAGTCGCGCTGGTCGTGGCCAGGAACGGCCATCACAGCACCTGTGCCGTATTCCATCAGCACGAAGTTAGCGACCCATACCGGCACGTCCTCACCCGTCAGCGGGTGTTGTGCGTACAGGCCGGTGGCCATGCCTTTTTTCTCCATGGTTGCCATTTCTGCTTCAGCAACTTTGGTGTTACGGCATTCAGCGATAAAGTCAGCCAGCGCAGGGTTGCTTGCTGCTGCTTGTGCAGCCAGAGGATGGCCTGCAGCCACAGCGAGGTAAGTCACACCCATGAACGTGTCAGGACGTGTGGTATATACGCGCAGCTTTTCCGGGCTGTTGCTGACATTAAACTCGATTTCCACGCCTTCAGAACGGCCAATCCAGTTACGCTGCATGGTTTTAACCTGTTCAGGCCAGCTTTCCAGCGTGTCGAGGTCATTCAGCAGTTCGTCAGCATAATCCGTGATTTTTACAAACCACTGCGGGATCTCTTTACGCTCAACTTTGGTATCACAACGCCAGCAGCAGCCATCGATGACCTGCTCGTTAGCCAGAACGGTCAGATCGTGTGGACACCAGTTAACCGCAGAGGTCTTTTTATAGACCAGGCCTTTTTCATACAGCTTGGTAAAGAACCACTGTTCCCAGCGATAGTATTCTGGCTGACAGGTCGCCAGTTCACGGTTCCAGTCGTAGCCGAAGCCCAGCAGTTTAAGCTGGTTCTTCATGTAGTCGATGTTGGAGTAAGTCCATGGCGCAGGCGCAGTGTTGTTTTTAACTGCGGCTCCTTCAGCGGGCAGGCCGAATGCATCCCAGCCGATAGGCTGTAAGACGTTTTTACCCAGCATGCGCTGATAGCGGGAGATCACATCGCCAATGGTATAGTTGCGTACGTGGCCCATGTGCAGGCGGCCAGAAGGATAGGGCAGCATGGAGAGGCAGTAGTACTTCTCTTTACCTTCTTCTTCGGTCACTTTGAACGTTTGCTTGTTATCCCATTGCTGCTGAACATGGGATTCTATCTCTTCCGGGCGATATTGCTCTTGCATAGTAGCCAGTAGTCCTTTGTATCAATTTTTTCGTGTTCGTTCAGATCCGCATAGCATAGCTGATTCGGCCCCGAGGCAACAACAGTAAGCGTCCTGCCGCGGGGCATTTCTCTACAAGCTGGAAGCGCGGCGGCAAATTTCAGTGCGAAAATGTGGATATTTGCCATCAGCAACTAGAATGAGGAGAAACGCTTTCGTTATCAATAAGGAGTGTCTATGAACAAGGTTGCTCAGTATTATCGCGAGCTGGTGTCCTCGCTGACCCAACGCCTGGAGCGCGGGGAACGTGACATCGATACCCTGGTGGAGAGTGCCCGACAGCGCATGCAAAACCGGGGTGAGTTGACCCGTAGCGAAATTGATGAAGTCAGTCGTGCCGTTCGTCGTGATCTCGAAGAGTTTGCCCGCAGCTATGCGGAGAACCAGGAAGAATTAAGCGATAGCGTGTTTATGCGGGTTATCCGTCAGAGCCTGTGGAAGGAGCTGGCTGATATTACGGATAAGAGTCAGCTTGAGTGGCGCGAGGTCTTCCAGGACCTCAACCATCATGGTGTCTATCAAAGTGGTGAAGTGGTGGGATTGGGCAATCTGGTGTGTGAGAACTGTCAGTATACGCGGGCGATTTACACACCCGAGGTTCTGAAACGTTGCCCGGAGTGCAATCATGACCAGTTTGTACGTCAGCCCTTTGAGCCATAAATGAACGCAGGACAATGGCACAACGGATTAATGTAGGGGTCGGGCATGCCCGACCCAGAGCCAGGCATACCTGGCTCCCTACGGATTAATGCAGAATCTTCGCAAGGAAGTCTTTAGCACGCTCAGACTGTGGATTGTTGAAGAACTCATCCTTCGGTGAATCTTCGACAATCTTTCCTTCATCCATAAAGATCACCCGGTTGGCCACTTTACGGGCGAAGCCCATTTCGTGCGTCACCACCATCATTGTCATGCCTTCATTCGCCAGTTCGACCATGACGTCCAGCACTTCATTGATCATTTCTGGGTCCAGCGCTGAAGTGGGTTCGTCGAACAACATGGCGATAGGATCCATACACAGCGCGCGGGCAATTGCTACACGCTGTTGCTGACCACCGGAGAGCTGTCCAGGGAACTTATTGGCATGGGCGGACAGTCCAACGCGTTCGAGTAGCTTAAGCCCTTTCTGACGCGCTTCTTCTTTATTGCGTTTCAGGACTTTTACCTGTGCCAGCGTCAGGTTCTCGACGATCGACAGATGTGGGAACAGCTCAAAATGCTGAAACACCATGCCAACTTTAGAACGCAGTTGGGCAAGGTTGGTCTTCTTGTCGTTGACGGGGGTGCCATTCACTTCAATCAGCCCTTTTTGGATAGGCTCAAGACCGTTCACCGTTTTGATCAGCGTCGACTTCCCTGAGCCTGAAGGACCACACACCACCACCACTTCACCTTTTTTGACTTCGGTTGAGCAGTCGGTCAGCACCTGAAAGTGACCATACCACTTAGAAACATTTTTCAGGGTAATCATTTACGCAGTCCTTTTTTTCTTTAAATAGCTGACCAACAGCGAAGCGCTAAGGCTGATAACGAAGTAAATCGCACCGGCAAACAGCACCATTTCAATCTCAGTACCATTATTCACACCGATGGTATCGGCAGTACGGAAGAAGTCCGCCAGGCTCAGAACATAGACCAGCGAGGTGTCCTGGAATAAAACAATGCCCTGGGTAAGCAGCAGCGGCACCATGGCGCGAAACGCCTGAGGCAGGATGATCAACCGCATCGATTGCCACTGCGTCATACCCAGTGCCAGTGCAGCGCTACCCTGACCACGAGCAATACTCAAAATACCCGCACGGATGATTTCTGAGTAATACGCGGCTTCGAATAGCGAGAAGGCCACCATCGCAGAGATCAGGCGGATATCTGTCTTCGGCGACAGCCCCAGCACCTGCTGCAGGAAACTCGGCACCACCAGATAGAACCACAGCAACACCATCACCAGCGGAACGGAGCGGAACAGGTTAACGTAGATCTTGGCGAACCAGCTGATAGGTTTGAAGGATGACAGGCGCATGACCGCCAGCAGGGTGCCCCAGATGATGCCAAAAATTACCGCCGTCACGGTGATTTTCAGCGTAACAACCATCCCTGCCCAGAGGTAAGGAAGATTGGGGACGATGGTACTCCAGTCAAATTCATACATTGTTTATTTGCCCCCCGGTAAGCGGACTTTACGTTCAACCAGCCCCATCAGCAGCATGATCACCGCGTTGATAGCGATGTAGGCGAGGGTAATTGCGGTGAAAGATTCATAGGCGTGTGCGGAGTAGTCCAGCAGTTTTCCCGCCTGAGCCGCCATATCAACCAGCCCGATGGTGGAAGCAATGGCTGAGTTTTTGACCAGATTGAGCATCTCCGAGGTCATCGGCGGCACAATCACGCGATAGGCGTTAGGCAGCAGCACATAGCGGTAGGTTTGTGGCAGCGTCAGCCCCATGGCCAGTCCGGCATTTTTTTGGCCGCTGGGAAGTGACTGAATAGCGGCACGAACCTGTTCACAAACACGGGCGGCGGTGAACAGACCCAGGCACAGCACGGAGCAGGTGAAGAACTGGATGTTCGGATCGATTTCCGATTTAAACCACATGCCAAGACCTTCCGGCAGCAGCTCCGGCACCACCAGATACCAGATAAAGAATTGCACGATCAGCGGCACGTTACGGAATAACTCAACGTAGCAGGTGCCAAGACCGGACAGTAAACGGTTAGGAACGGTTCGCAAAATACCGAATAGGGAACCGACTAACAGGGCGATGATCCAGGCACAAACGGAGACGGCGATGGTGACCTGAAAACCGGACCACAGCCAACCAAGATAGGTTGTATTACCGAATGGGGCCTCTTGCAGGAATATTCCCCAGTTCCAATCAATAGACATAAAATACTCCGGAAAAAAAGGGTAGCGACCGCTACCCTGAAGATTGATGAGAGGCTCAAATACTCTCCCTGTTTCGGGAGAATATTTTGATATGCGCACCGGGGAACGACCGGTTTGCATCTTCGTCAGGCGCCAGAACGTAAGCCCTGTCCGCCTGACTGTGTCTGTCCGAGCCTGTGTTCAACAATCGTAGGGCAGCGTACCGCCCTGTTGACACGCGAATCAGTGCGTGTTTTTTCTTTATTAATTCATTGCCTTGTCGTTAGGCGCTTTGAACAATGCTTTCATGTCGTCAGACAGGTCAAAGTCCATCGTCATATTTTTTGGTGGGATAGGCTGTTTGAACCATTTGTCGAACCACTTAGTGGCTTCGCCAGACGTCTGTGCCTGGGCAATTGTGTCGTCCATCAGCTTTTTAAACTCGCCATCACCTTTTCTCAGCATACAGCCGTAAGCTTCGTGAGACTGTGGAGTGCCAAGAATTTCCCAGTTAGCCGGTTTTTTTGCCTTAGCTCGTTCACCTGCCAGCAGAGCATCATCCATCATAAATGCGACAGCGCGGCCGCTTTCCAGGGTGCGGAAAGAGTCACCGTGATCTTTTGCACTGATGATACGCATGTCGAGTTTCTTCTCGTCGTTCAGCTTGTTCAGCAGAATTTCTGACGTGGTACCTGAAGTCACAACAACACTTTTGCCTTTCAGATCGGCGAAGTCTTTAATCGCGCCGCCTTTCTTCACCAGCAGACGCGTACCGACGACGAAGATGCTGTCGGAGAAGCTGGCCTGTTTCTGGCGCTCAAGGTTATTGGTGGTAGAGCCACATTCAAAATCGTAGGTGCCGTTTTGCAACAGCGGAATACGGTTCTGCGAGGTAATCGGTAGCATTTTTACTTGCAGGTCAGGTTTGTTCAGCTTTTTCTTGATAGCTTCAACAATCGCGTTGGAATAATCCTGAGAGTAACCCACAACTTTTTGCTGGTTGTCGTAGTAGGAGAACGGGACGGAGGATTCACGGTGGCCAACGACGATCACGCCGTTTTTAGCAATCTTTTCCAGAGTAGATGCTTGCTGTTGTGCATCAGCTGCTGCCTGTGGTTTTGCGTCCTCAGCGTGAGCGATACCAGAGGCGAATCCTGCCAGTGCAAGGCAAAGCCCCAGTTTCCGTAATTTCATGTTCCAACTCCTTTGCAGTTGTGGCGCGAAATAAACCCACGCCGACGTGATGTGATGTGTGTATTTCCTGCTAGTTATCTGTTTTATCCATAGCGAAAACGGTGTCATTCCTCCATAACATAGCTGAATGTTAATGAAGTGATACGGAAAAGTTTCTTTTTTGCGATGCAACCCGCACCAATTAAGTGCGATTCTTTCGACAATGCTTCGCATGGGTGCAATATCTGCGCCATGACGGTGCGCGAACGATTTCGTAGCGACTTGATATCGGGCTGACACACGTTTCACGGAAATATTTTGCAATCATCGTGCCAACGGCGGTTTTTTAACAGAAATGCAGCATAAGCTGTTGGGGATGGGGGGAGAAAGATAGGGGCGAGGCATGCCTCGCCCGGAGAGAGTTATGAACGGCGTGAACGCCAGGCGCAGAGGACGCCAGCAAGGGCAAACAGTAATGTCACAGCCCAGATACCCCAGTTGCCGATTCGGGCATAAGGTGTCAGCCCGGTCGTCGGTGTGACCTTGGCTGCCAGTACTTCCGCTTTGAACTGTGGAATAATCTGTGCAATCTCACCCTCAGCATTCACCACTGCTGTCACTCCGTTATTGGTGCTGCGAAGCAGTGGGCGGCCGAGTTCCAGTGCACGCATACGCGCCATTTGCAGATGCTGCCACGGACCAATGGAGTGACCAAACCAGGCATCGTTCGAGATTGTCAGAAGGAAGTTGGTATCGGGCCTGAAGTTGTCACGCACCTGCTGGCCCAGTACGATTTCGTAGCAGATGGCGGCTGTCAGGTTGTAACCCGCAACCTGGAGCTGTGGCTGCACGTAGTCACCCCGACTGAAGGAAGACATTGGCAGGTCGAAGAACGGTGCCAGTGGACGCAGCAGGGTTTCCAGCGGAACGAACTCACCAAAAGGCACCAGATGATTCTTCTGGTAGCGGTTCTTGCTGAAATAGTTGTAAGGCTGCGGTCCGCCCAGCACGATGATGGTGTTGTAGTCGTGGTAGCGATTGCTTTCGAGGCGTGAATCAACAATGCCGGTCACCAGGCTACTGCCTCCAGCCCGCAGTTGTTCATCCACGGCTTTCAGGAACGGCTGCTGGCGAGTTTCCAGGTCAGGAATCGCCGACTCTGGCCAGATGATGATCGGCGCTTTCCCTACAAACGGACGGCTGAGCGCGGTATAGGTTTTCAGCGTATTTACCAGCTGATCCGGATCCCACTTCATCGATTGTTCAATATTGCCCTGTACCAGCGCCACATCCACTGCCCGCTCGGGCAAAGGCTGGAACCAGCTGATCTGACGCAGCGGCCAGGGGAGCAACAGTAATGCCAGGGCGGCGACACCAGCAGCCAGATGGCGTTTCAGTGCGGCATACACCGCCAGGCCGGCGATAATCATCAGCAGGAAGGTGATGCCTTCCACACCCAGTAATGGCGCCAGGCCTTTCAGCGGGCCATTAATCTGGCTGTAGCCAAACTGCAACCACGGGAAACCGGTCAGTACCCAGCCGCGCAGGAACTCCGTCATTTGCCACAGCACCGGAGCCGCCAGCGCCAGGCGCAGCAGCGTGGTTTTCGGGCTCAGGCGGTTGAGCAGGGCAGCAAACAGCAGGGGATAGAGAGACAGCCAGGCTGCCAGCAGGATCACAAGGAAGACATTGACCGGACCAGGCATTCCGCCGAAGGTGGCAATGCTGACGTAAACCCAGTTAATGCCGCTACCGAACAGTCCCATGCCCCAGACAAAGCCGATGGCACTGGCCTGACGCGTGCTGCGGTTTAACGTCAGGGCCTGTAAGCCGATCAGTGAAACCAGTGCCGCAGGCCAGAAATCATAGGGGGAGAAAGAAAGGGTGCCAATGGCACCCGTGATAAGCGCTAAAAGCAGGCGAACCTGCTGGCGCTGGCAGAATAAGGCAATTGCCATAAGTCGGTTACTCTTCCAGAGTCGGTTGCGGCGAATTTTCCGGGATTTTGACATGGACCTGAATAATACGGCGGCTGTCTGCCATCGCGACTTTAAACTGGTAACCATCGATCTCAATGCTTTCACCCCGTGCCGGCAGATGGCCAAAGCCCTGCATCACCAGGCCGCCGATGGTATCCACTTCTTCATCGCTGAAGTGGGTGTTGAAGACTTCGTTGAAATCTTCGATCGGCGTCAGGGCGCGAATGGTGTAAGTGTGGCGACTGAGCTGACGAATATCGCGATCTTCTTCATCGTCATACTCATCTTCAATTTCACCGACGATCAGCTCAAGGATATCCTCGATAGTCACCAGGCCGGACACGCCACCAAATTCATCAATCACAATAGCCATATGATAGCGCTGTGAACGGAACTCTTTCAGCATCCGGTCGACACGCTTACTTTCCGGCACCACCACCGCTGGGCGCAGTACCTTTTCCATACTGAACGGCTCAGACTCACTGCTCATAAATGGCAGCAGGTCCTTGGCCATCAGGATGCCTTCAACATGGTCCTTGTCTTCGCTGATCACCGGAAAACGTGAGTGGGCAGACTCAATAATCACCGCCAGGCACTCTTCCAGCGTCTGGTTACGCTTGAGCGTGACCATCTGAGAGCGAGGGATCATGATGTCGCGTACACGCTGTTCGGCGATATCCATCACACCTTCCAGCATGTCCCTGGTATCCGGGTCGATCAGGTCATTCTGTTCAGAATCACGGATCAACTCCAGCAGGTCATCGCGGTTTTTCGGCTCACCGTGGAACAATTGGTTGAGAATCAGCGTAAAAAATCCCTTTTTGGTACTGGGACTGTCATTGTTTTGTGAATGGTCATCGCTCATGGCGTTTTTGAGTTTGTCTCTCTATCAATAAAATCGGCTGCCCCAGGTGGGGCAGGCGTGATGGCTTGTACAAATCTGTCATCTGAAGCCGCAGTGGCCTTCATTTTCAGGCGATACAAGCCAGGTACTTATTCTTTCTCCGAAATGTACGGATCGGGATAGCCAAGAGCAAGCATTATCTCGGTCTCCAGCGATTCCATCTCTTCGGCTTCGTCATCTTCAATGTGATCATAACCCAACAGATGCAGGCTACCGTGGATCACCATGTGCGCCCAGTGGGCCTCAAGCGTTTTTTCCTGTTCGGTAGCTTCCGCTTCCACCACCTGGCGACAGATAATCAAATCGCCCAGCAGGGGCAGTTCGATGCCCGGAGGGGCTTCAAATGGGAAGGACAGCACATTAGTCGGTTTGTCTTTTGCGCGATAGGTGTGGTTTAACTCACGGCTTTCCGCTTCATCAACCAGACGGATAGTGACTTCGCTTTCTGGCTGGAACTGCGGCAGTACCGCCTCCAGCCAGCGTTGAAAATCGGCTTCAGCCGGCAGACCCTGCTCGCTTTCACAGGCGAGTTGCAGGTCCAGAATAACATTACTCATTTGTTCTCCTGTGAAGCCTGCTGGGCAGCCAGTGCTTCACGTTTACGTTCTTCTGCCTGGGCATCACGCCGTTTTTGGTCGGCAGCTTCCCAGGCTTCATAGGCAACGACAATGCGCGCAACGACAGGATGGCGCACCACGTCTTCACTGTGAAAGAAGTTAAAACTCAGTTCATCCACATCGGACAGCACCTCAATAGCATGGCGCAGGCCGGATTTCAGGTTACGTGGCAGGTCAATCTGCGTCACATCACCGGTGATCACCGCTTTCGAGTTAAATCCAATACGCGTCAGAAACATCTTCATCTGTTCGATGGTGGTGTTCTGGCTTTCATCGAGAATGATAAACGCATCGTTCAGTGTACGACCGCGCATATAGGCCAGCGGTGCCACCTCAATCACGTTACGCTCGATCAGCTTCTCCACGCGTTCAAAGCCCAGCATCTCGAACAGAGCGTCGTACAGAGGGCGCAGGTAGGGGTCCACCTTCTGGCTGAGGTCCCCCGGCAGGAAGCCGAGTTTTTCACCGGCTTCAACGGCAGGACGGGTCAGCATAATACGACGGATCTCCTGGCGCTCCAGGGCATCCACCGCGGCTGCGACCGCCAGATACGTTTTACCGGTTCCCGCAGGGCCAATACCAAACGTAACATCATGGTCGAGAATGTTGGCGACATACTGCGCCTGGTTTGGCGTACGCGGTTTGATCACGCCGCGTTTGGTTTTAATATGAATCGCTTTGCCGAACTCGGGCACACTGTCCGCGGTCTGTTCAAGCACGCCGCTCTCTTTGATAGCCAGATGAATCTGTTCCGGGTCGATATCCGGGATATGGCCTCGTACAGGGGCGGTATCCACATAAAGATGACGCAGAATGTCTACGCCAGCATGAACGCTCAGCGCACGTCCCACCAGCTTAAAGGCGTTTTCACGGCGGTTGATCTCAATACCCAGTCGGCGTTCCAACTGTTTGATATTGTCATCAAATGGGCCGCACAGGCTCAGCAGCCGCGCGTTATCAATAGGTTCCAGCGTTACTTCACGTGTTTCAATATTCAAACTAATCCTTTGGGTCACACAGGGCCAGGTTGAGAAATGGATGACTGTCTGGCTTCAGCGCCATAAATGAATTATTTATGGCAGCACATAAAGCTGCAAGCGTCCGAGTGGATATTTGGGCGCGTCTTTCAGAAAGCAAGTGTAACGCAATGAAATCATACGGCGAACCCGGAAGGCTCGCCGCATTATTGAGGGATTAAGGCTGGAAGGTGCCGACGCCCAGTTCGTTCTCTTTGCGCGTGCGCGCAATAACGGAGGCTGGGGTCTCGATGCTGCGCAGGTCCATTTGAGCTTCACCGCGGACAAAAATGCCGCGCAGTGAGTTGGCATAGACATCGACTATATCGACATCAACGAATTTGCCAATGTGTTCTGGCGTGCCTTCAAAATTCACCACGCGATTACATGCAGTACGGCCGGACAGCTCCATCACATTTTTACGTGAAGTGCCTTCGACCAGAATGCGTTGCACAGTGCCAAGCTTACGGCGACTCCAGGCCATCACCTGCTGATTAAGGCGATCCTGCAGAATATAGAGGCGCTGTTTTTTCTCGTCGTCGGAGACATCATCCGGCAGGTCGGCAGCGGGCGTTCCCGGGCGGGCTGAATAGATAAAGCTGTAGCTGGTATCGAAATTGATTTCACCGACCAATTTCATGGTCTGCTCGAAGTCTGCCTGCGTTTCGCCAGGAAAACCGATGATAAAGTCAGAGCTGATTTGGATATCCGGGCGTGCAGCAACCAGCTTGCGAATAATCGCTTTGTATTCCAGCGCCGTGTGCGCACGCTTCATCAGCGTCAGGATGCGGTCGGCACCGCTTTGTACCGGCAGGTGCAGGAAGCTCACCAGCTCTGGTGTGTCGCGGTAGACATCAATGATATCGTCGGTAAATTCGATAGGATGGCTGGTGGTAAAGCGAATGCGGTCAATACCATCAATGGCGGCAACCAGGCGCAGTAGTTCAGCGAATGAGCAGATGCCGCCGTCGAAGGTCTCACCGCGATACGCATTGACGTTCTGACCCAATAGATTCACTTCACGCACGCCCTGTGCGGCCAGTTGGGCGATCTCGAACAGAATATCATCCGAAGGGCGGCTGACTTCCTCACCTCGCGTATAAGGCACCACGCAGAAGGTGCAGTATTTATTGCAGCCTTCCATGATCGAGACAAATGCGGTCGGCCCATCAGCACGCGGCTCGGGCATGCGGTCAAATTTTTCGATTTCCGGGAAGCTGACATCCACGACCGGGCTTTTCGTGCCACGCACCGTATTAATCATCTCCGGCAAACGATGCAGGGTCTGCGGGCCAAAAACAATATCCACACAGCTGGCGCGCTGGCGCAGCTGATCGCCTTCCTGTGATGCCACACAGCCGCCGACGCCGATAATCACATCGGGATTAGACTCCTTCAGTTTTCTCCAGCGGCCAAGCAAAGCAAAAACTTTTTCCTGGGCCTTTTCACGAATCGAACAGGTGTTGAGCAGCAGGACATCGGCATCTTCTGCCGCATCGGTCAGGGTATAACCATGAGTGCTGTTTAACAGGTCTGCCATTTTGGATGAGTCATACTCATTCATCTGACAGCCCCAGGTTTTAATATGCAGTTTTTTTGTCATCGACTTGCCATTTGTCATGCAGAAAGGAGAGCGGGGCGCGTATTGTAGTGCTTCGCTGCCAGTGAGGCCGGTGTTCTGAATGTCACAGAAAAATCCGGTACACTTACGAACGATCAGGATAACAGAATTCTGCCGGTGAGGTGTAGCTGCACAGCACGCGTGATACGGCCGGAGAAGGAAAAAAAATGACGGAAAAAAAACATAAAGTAGATGTGGCCATCGTCGGTGGCGGCATGGTGGGCGCCGCGCTGGCAAGTGGGCTGGCACAGCAGGGTTTTCAGGTCGCGGTACTGGAGCAGGCGGCACCGGCCGCGTTTGATGCTGCCAGCCACCCTGACGTGCGAATTTCGGCCATTGGTGCGGCCTCTGTCGCACTGCTGAAGCAGCTGGATGTCTGGCCTGCGGTACTCGGTATGCGCTGCGTCCCTTATCGTAAGCTGGAGACCTGGGAGTGGCAGACCGCGCATGTCGGATTCGATGCTGAATCGCTCGGCTTACCTGAGCTCGGTTATATGGTTGAAAACAGTGTATTGCAGCGTGCGCTGTGGCAGCGTTTGCAACAACAGGAGGTGGCGCTGTTATGCCCGGCCCGCCTGCGCGATTTACAGCAGGTTAATGGCGGCTGGCAGTTGGCGTTGGAGAGCGGTGAGACCGTCACCGCCAGGCTGGCAGTGGGGGCCGATGGTGCTAATTCGCAGGTACGTCAGTTAGCGGGCATTGGTATTCACGGCTGGAACTATGCTCAGTCCTGTATGCTAATCAGCGTTCGCTGTGAGCAGGATGCCGGGGATACCACCTGGCAGCAGTTTACCCCGGAGGGGCCACGTGCTTTCCTGCCGCTGTTTGACCGCTGGGCTTCACTGGTGTGGTACGACAGCCCGGCGCGTATTCGCCAACTGCAAGCAATGACGATGCCACAGCTGCAAAAAGAGATTCAGGCGCATTTCCCGGCACGTCTCGGCCAGGTTACGCCGTTTGCGGCTGGATCATTCCCGTTGGTTCGTCGTCACGCCACGCGTTATGTCCTCCCTGGCCTGGCGCTGGTGGGTGATGCTGCGCACACCATTAATCCGCTGGCCGGACAGGGCGTAAATCTGGGCTATCGTGATGTTGATGCATTAATCAGTGTATTAAGCGAGTCGCGTCTGCGGGCAGAGGATTGGGCGTCGACGGCGGTATTACAGCGTTATCAGCGTAAACGACAGAAAGATAATCTGCTGATGCAAAGTGGTATGGACCTGTTCTATTTCGCCTTCAGTAATCAGTCTGCGCCGCTTAAAGTGGTGCGTAATCTGGGGCTGATAGTGGCGCAGCATTCTGGCGTGTTAAAACGGCAGGCGCTGAAGTACGCACTGGGATTGTGAGATTGCGGGTTGACCGAAACAGAAGGCCAACCCCTGCATGATCGTTAGTTTGGATTTACTACAGACGTAAAAAAGCCCGCTTGCGCAGGCTTTTATACTTTATGGCTGGGGTGCAGGGATTCGAACCCCGGAATGCTGGTATCAGAAACCAGTGCCTTACCGCTTGGCGACACCCCAATTTTTTATGCGACTGGCGAACCAGGCGTCTTCTTCTTTGCGACTCGTACTACCAGCCGTCTTTATATGGCTGGGGTGCAGGGATTCGAACCCCGGAATGCTGGTATCAGAAACCAGAGCCTTACCACTTGGCGACACCCCAATAAAATTGGTGGCTACTACGGGAATCGAACCTGTGACCCCAGCATTATGAGTGCTGTGCTCTAACCAGCTGAGCTAAGTAGCCTAATTTTACTGCTTTACAATACTAACATACTTCTAAAAAAATGGCTGGGGTACCTGGATTCGAACCAGGGAATGCCGGTATCAAAAACCGGTGCCTTACCGCTTGGCGATACCCCATCCGTGCAAAACCGCTTATGGAAATGGTGCGGGAGGCGAGACTTGAACTCGCACACCTTGCGGCGCCAGAACCTAAATCTGGTGCGTCTACCAATTTCGCCACTCCCGCGCAAAAAAGATGGTGGCTACTACGGGAATCGAACCTGTGACCCCAGCATTATGAGTGCTGTGCTCTAACCAGCTGAGCTAAGTAGCCTTCTTTTTTCGCGTAACCTTCTGCGGCGTTGCGGGGCGCATTATGCGGAGTTGGCCTAAAAGCGTCAACAAGTTTTTTCCCGTTTTTTGTCACAATCGTGTTGTTTGACTGCCTTGTGAGCAGGATGACGATAAAATCAACGAATTCTGATGCTAACAGACGCAACGGCTAAATAAAAACGGGCCACAAGGGCCCGTTAGCGGTGATTTATCCGAACGTATTAGTAAGCGGACTGGTGCACACCTACGGCGCGACCTGATGGATCGTCCATGTTTTTGAACGCTTCATCCCATTCTATGGCCTTAGCGGACGAACAGGCCACTGACGGGCCGCCAGGGACGCATTCTGCTGCGCTTGGCAGCGGGAACAGCTCTTCAAAGATTTCACGGTACAAATACGCTTCTTTAGACGTTGGCGTGTTGTACGCGAAACGGAAGTGGGCGGTTTGCAACTGCTGGTCGCTAATCTGCTCTGCAGCCACTTCTTTCAGCGTATCAATCCAGCTGTAGCCCACACCATCAGAGAACTGCTCTTTCTGGCGCCATGCGACGCTGGCTGGCAGGTAAGATTCAAAACACTCACGCAGGATGTGTTTTTCCATTTTACCGTTGCTACCACACATTTTATCCTGTGGGTTGATGCGCATTGCCACATCCAGGAATTTTTTATCCAGGAACGGTACACGCGCTTCCACGCCCCAGGCTGACATCGCCTTGTTAGCGCGAGCACAGTCAAACATATGCAGTGCATGCAATTTACGCACGTTCTCTTCGTGGAATTCACGGGCGTTCGGTGCTTTATGGAAGTAAAGGTAGCCGCCGAACACTTCGTCAGCACCTTCACCGGACAGTACCATCTTAATGCCCATTGCCTTGATTTTACGTGACATCAGGTACATCGGCGTAGACGCGCGGATGGTGGTCACATCATAGGTTTCGATGTGGTAAATCACATCGCGAATCGCATCGAGACCTTCCTGCACGGTGAAATGAATTTCGTGGTGCACGGTACCCAGATGTTCTGCCACGGCTTTCGCCGCGGTCAGGTCCGGCGATCCTTCCAGGCCAACGGCAAAGGAGTGCAGCTGTGGCCACCAGGCTTCGCTTTTATCCTGATCTTCTACGCGCTTCGCCGCAAAACGTTTGGTCACGGCAGAGATAATCGAAGAATCCAGACCACCGGACAGCAGGACACCGTAAGGCACATCTGACATCAGGTGGCTTTTAACGGACTCTTCCAGTGCGTTTTTCAACGCCGCTGCATCAGTGACGTTTTCTTCTACTGCGGCATAGTCAAACCAGTCACGCTGCCAGTAGCGGCGGATCTCGCCATCGGTGCTGGACAGATAGCTTCCCGGTGGGAATTCTTTAATGCTGCGGCATACAGGCACCAGCGCTTTCATTTCGGAAGCGACATACAGGTTACCGTGCTCGTCGTTGCCCATATACAGCGGGATAATCCCGATATGGTCACGGCCGATTAACCAGGTGTTTTTCACACTGTCATACAGAATGAAGGCAAACATGCCTTGCAGGTCATCGAGGAAATCGATGCCTTTTTCCTGATACAGCGCGAGAATCACTTCACAGTCAGACTCGGTCTGGAACTCATAGCGATCGCTCAGTTCAGCGCGCAGCGCCTGATGGTTGTAAATTTCACCGTTCACCGCAAGTACGTGGGTATGCGCTGCGTTGTACAGCGGCTGTGCGCCGTTGTTAACGTCAACGATCGACAGACGCTCATGGACGAGGATCGCTTTGTCATCGGCATACACGCCGGACCAGTCCGGGCCACGGTGACGCATCAGACGTGAAAGCTCCAGGGCTTTCTTGCGCAGTTCAACAGGATCGCTTTTCAGATCGAGTACACCAAAAATAGAACACATAAACAGCTCCCTAACGACTTACCTTGCGGTGATGATATTGGTTTAAAGCGACAGATATCGCGTGATGTATAAGAAAATGCGCTAACCAGTGAGGTGATGCAAGTAATTTAGTCATTAGGTGAAAAATAGCCTGTTGACCAGGGTGAATTCTTAGTGGATATGCAAATTAAATGGAGTTTTATTGACGAATCGATAATGAATGGTGAAAAGTGAACAAGAAGTGCACAGCGTGGGGGCGGTGCCCGGCGGACCGGGCAGAAAACTAGATAATGTCGATATCGGCAACGGAAGGGTAGATCCAGGTAGGACGGAACGGCATCGCGTCAACGTCACTCAGGCTGGAAACTCCCGACAGAACCAGAATGGTTTCCAACCCGGCCTGGAAGCCAGCAAGAATATCGGTGCGCAGGTTATCACCCACGATCACCGTTTCTTCGGAGTGCGCCTGAATCTTATTCAGTGCTGCACGCATAATCCACGGACTGGGTTTACCGACGTAAAAAGGCTGACGACCGGATATTTTTTCGATACCTGCGCAAAGCGCGCCACAGGCTGGTGAGAAGCCATGTCCACGGCTGTCCGGGTTAGTTGCGATGAATCGTGCACCATTGGCCACGAAGAAAGCGGCTTTATGCATCATGTCCCAGTTAAAGGAACGGGTTTCTCCGACGATAACGAAATCAGGATTGATATCGGTAATCGTAAATCCGGCTTTGTACAGCTCATGGATCAACGCGCCTTCTCCAACCACATAGGCTTTTTTTCCTTCCTGACGCTTCAGGAAGTCCGCAGTGGCCATTGCAGAGGTATAGAACACGCTGTCCGGCAGTTCAATGCCGGCAGAGGCAAAGCGATTAGACAGGTCCATCGCGGTTTGGGAAGGGTAGTTTGTTAACACCACCAGCGGCATATTATTGCCGACGATGCGCTGTAAAAACTCACGCGCGCCGGGGACGGCAGTATTGTCGTGCATCAGCACGCCGTCGATATCACAGATTACGTTCTTTATCGTCATGCGTTCAGAGTCCATCATTCAATTAACCTTCCAGCAGGCGCTGAAGCAGAATTCCGTTGAGCATGGCGCGTTTCACCAGTGCAAAAGCACCAATGGCCGATCGGTGGTCGATCTCCGAGCGTACAACGGGTAAATTTTTACGGAAGGCTTTGAGTGCCTGAGTATTAATGCAGCCTTCAATTGCCGGCAGCAGCACTTTATCTGCTTCCGTAATTTCACCGGCAATGACAATTTTTTGTGGATTGAACAGATTAATGGCAATGGCGATCGCTTTGCCGAGGTGACGGCCAACATGTTCAATCACTTCACTTGATAGCGCATCTCCGCGATTGGCGGCACGGCAGATAAGTTGAATCTGACAATCATCAAGGGTGAGACTACTTGGATAACCCTGCGTGAGTAGATGGCGCACGCGATGTTCAATGGCGCTGTTGGCAGCGATAGTTTCAAGACAGCCAAAGTTGCCGCAGTGGCAACGCTCGCCTAACGGGTCCACCTGGATGTGCCCCAGTTCACCCACGTTGCCGTTGCTGCCGAGGAAAATCTGACCGTTAGCAATAATCCCGGCACCTGTTCCCCGATGAACACGCACCAAAATGGAGTCAGCACAATCGCGCGATGCGCCAAAATAGTGCTCTGCCAGGGCCAGACTACGGATGTCATGGCCGACAAAACTGGTGACATTGAATCGTTTTTCCAGGTTGGCGACCAGCGGCCAGTGGCTGACGCTGATGTGTGGCATATAACGAATAATACCGTTTTTCGGGTCGACCAGACCTGGCAGAATGACGGAGATCGCAATCAGTTCGCGCAGTTTGCGCTGATGCAGTTCGCTAAAGTCAGCAATGGCCTTAAACAGCGCGTTTTCGAGGGTTTCCTGCGTGCGTTCTGGCAGTGGGTAGTGCTCTTCCGCCAGCGATTTTCCGCTTAAATCAAACAGGGTGACGGTGGCATCGTTGCGACCAAGGCGCACGCCAATGGTATTAAATCCGCGGGTTTCCGTAATGATAGAAATCGCCCGGCGCCCCCCGGTAGAAGCCTGTTGGTCAACTTCTTTAATCAGACCACGCTCAATGAGCTGACGCGTGATCTTGGTGACACTGGCGGGGGCGAGCTGACTGTGCTCGGCGATCTGGATTCGTGAGATAGGGCCCTGCTGATCGATGAGCCGGTAGACGGCTGCACCATTAAGTTGTTTAACAAGATCAACATTTCCAATTTGAGCCTGGCCGCCAGTGGTCATTAAATATCTACTCGCTTAAGACCTCGTTACCATTAACGATAGTCCGGGTGATTTTGTAATCGCGGGTGAACACCGTCAGATTAGCCACTTTCCCGGCTTCAATTGACCCTAAATGCGTGTCTACCCCCATTGCGCGGGCCGGATAAAGTGTTGCCATACGCAGCGCCTCGTCAAGGGAAATGCCCACGTGTTCGACGCTGTTTGCTACAGCCTCAATCATAGTTAGCGCAGATCCGCTCAGAGTGCCGTTCTCATCAACACACAGCCCGTTGCGATAGTATATTGTTTTACCAGCAAAAATGAACCGATCAATAGAAGCACCCGCCGGTGCCGTGGCATCGGTAACGAGGATCAGTTTGTTGCCTTTGATTCGTTTAGCATTACGAATGTTAGCGTAATGGACATGTAAACCGTCGGCGATGATACCGCACCAGACATCCGGTGAATCAAACAACGCACCGATTAATCCAGGTTCACGACCGCTGGTGGTCGGCATAGCGTTATATAAATGCGTGGCAAAGGAGACCCCGGCATCAATCCCGGCAAGCGCTTCGTCATAAGTACCGTGGGAATGGCCCGCAGAGATGATAATCCCGGCATCACGCAGTTGACGAATAACCGCGGCGTCTACTTTTTCTGGCGCGAGGGTAATCTTACTGATGACATCGGCGTTGGCACACAGGAAATCGACCAGCGCGCTATCCGGAGCACGGATGAGGTCTGGATTGTGGGTGCCTTTTTTCAACGGATTGAGCCAGGGGCCTTCCAGATGCAGGCCGAGCGCCTGGTTGCTGTTCTGCGCCAGCCAGGCACGCATCACTTCAACGGCACGTTTCATCAGCTCATCGGTGCTGGTGATAAGCGTAGGCAGAAAGCTGGTACAGCCTGACTTCTCATTGGCTTTCTGCATGATTTGCAGGGTTTCTACGCTGATCGCTGAAATATCATCGTTAAACTGCACGCCGCCGCAGCCATTCAGCTGCAGGTCAATAAAGCCAGGGGCAATAATCGCACCGCCAACCTGACGAGTTTCAATGCCAGCGGGCAGATCCTCCAGCGGGCAGATACGATCGATCAGGCCATTGGCAACCACTACCGCATGCCGATCGAGGATTTTATGGCCTGTGTAGATACGGCCCTGGGTTAATGCGTACATAGTTGTTCTCCTGACTTTCCTGATATTTCTTGTCCTGCCGGCAGGGCGCTAACCCTCCGGCAGGCACCGGTCTGAAATGACGACAGCGACCAGGGATGATCACAGATCTTTAATATTTCCAGCTTCCATCTCGCGGAAATACTTCACGGTTTTCATCTTCAGCTCCATCGTGGACGGTTCATCACACACCACGACCGCTTTCGCGTGCAGCTGCAAACAGCTGATGGTCCACATATGATTCACGTTGCCTTCTACTGCGGCTTGCAGCGCCTGAGCTTTCAGATGGCCCGTGACCAGAATCATCACCTCTTCTGCATCCAGTAATGTACCCACACCCACCGTCAGGGCATATTTTGGCACCTGGTCGACGTCGCCACCAAAGAAGCGTGAGTTGGCGATGCGGGTATCGTGAGTCAGCGTTTTAATACGGGTACGAGACGCCAGAGAGGAAGCGGGTTCGTTAAAGGCAATGTGTCCGTCATTTCCTACGCCACCCATGAACAGGTGAATTTTGCCGTAAGAACGGATTTTTTCCTCATATTGGCGACATTCTGCGTCAATATCCGGTGCATTACCATTGAGAAGGTTGATGTTTTCACTTGAAATATCAACATGATCAAAAAAGTTACGGAACATAAAACTGTGGTAACTTTCCGGGTGCTCTTTCGGCAGGCCGACATATTCATCCATATTGAAGGTCACAACATGCTTGAAGCTGACCTGGCCCGCTTTGTGCATATCAATAAGATGTTTATAGGCTTCCAGCGGTGTGCCTCCAGTGGGTAAGCCCAGGACAAACGGACGATCGGCGGTAGGATTGAACGCATTGATGCGATTTACAATATGGCGTGCCGCCCATTTTCCGACCTGGGCTGGTGTTGCCAGAGGAATCAGTCTCATGTTGCACCTCGTATATAAGCAGAGTTAGGTATTAAGTTAAAACGGTGCTCTGTCGTTGTTCTGGTAAGCGTAACGCGATTACCATCATGCAACAGAGGGATTTGTCCGTTTTGATTTTTCGAATCATAAAATAAGTTTGTGCTGTTGACCAGCCATATGCTAAGAATAATGCGTTTTTAGGTGATTTTAATCACATATATGACGGTTTAATTTGCGAAGCGAATTAATTTTTTTTTACACTTCGTTTCGTGGTGTGTAGTGTCGGGCTGACAAAAAAAACCGTGAAAAAAAACAGACGGTTTTTGCCGCCTTAACGGGTCTCATAGGGGGAAATGGTGAATATTTTAGGATTCTTTCAAAGATTAGGGCGGTCGTTACAGCTGCCAATAGCCGTGCTGCCTGTTGCTGCACTGATGCTGCGCTTCGGCCAGCCTGATTTACTCAATATGCCGTTTATTGCACAGGGCGGCGGGGCGATTTTTGACAACCTCGCACTGATTTTTGCTATCGGTGTGGCGTCGACCTGGTCTAAAGACAACGCCGGTGCTGCCGCGCTGGCTGGTGCTGTGGGTTACTTTATTCTGACCAAAGCGATGGTGACCATCAACCCAACGGTCAATATGGGTGTGCTGGCGGGGATTATTACGGGCCTGATAGCCGGTATGACCTACAACCGCTGGGCTGACATCAAACTGCCTGACTTCCTGAGCTTCTTTGGCGGTAAACGCTTCGTACCTATCGCGACGGGCTTTTTCTGTCTGGTGCTGGCGGCGGTGTTTGGTTATGTCTGGCCTCCGGTTCAGGCGGCAATTCATTCCGGCGGTGAGTGGATTGTCTCTGAGGGGGCTTTCGGTGCGGGTATCTTCGGTTTCGTTAACCGTCTGCTGATCCCAACCGGTTTGCATCAGGTGCTGAACACTATTGCCTGGTTCCAGATTGGTGAGTTCACCAATGCGGCCGGTGCTGTGGTCCACGGTGATATCAACCGCTTCTATGCGGGTGACGGCACGGCGGGGATGTTCATGTCCGGGTTCTTCCCGATCATGATGTTTGGTCTGCCGGGTGCTGCACTGGCGATGTATCTGGCTGCACCGAAAGCGCGCCGTCCAATGGTTGGCGGTATGCTGCTTTCTGTTGCGGTGACCGCATTCCTGACGGGTGTGACCGAGCCGCTGGAATTCCTGTTTATGTTCCTGGCGCCGATGCTGTATCTGATCCACGCCTTGCTGACGGGCATCAGTCTGTTTGTGGCGACAACGCTGGGCATTCATGCCGGGTTCTCTTTCTCTGCGGGCGCCATCGACTATGTATTGATGTATAAATTGCCTGCGGCCAGCCAGAATGTGTGGTTGCTGCTGGTGATGGGGCTGGTGGCCTTTGTAGTCTACTTCGTTCTGTTCAGCGCAGTGATCCGTATGCTCAATCTGAAAACGCCAGGCCGCGAAGATGAAGGCGACCTGCTGGTAAAAGATGAAGCGAACAGCAATACCGAAGAGGGCCTGGCAGACCTGTCCCGCCAGTATATTGGTGCGATTGGTGGCTCGGATAACCTTAATGTTATTGATGCCTGCATCACTCGCCTGCGTCTGTCCGTTAAAGATGCATCGCTGGTGAATGATGCACAGTGTAAACGCCTGGGGGCTTCCGGGGTGGTGAAACTGAACAAGCAGACCATTCAGGTGATTGTGGGTGCGAAAGCAGAATCCATCGCCGAAGAGATGAAAAAGCAGATTGCTAAAGGCCCGGTTGCTGCCGCAGCGGCGAGCTCGAAACCTGTTGCGCCAGTCGCCGCTCCGCAGGCAATACCCAATGCGGCTAAAGGGGTGATCGGTACACTGGTTGCACCGGTTAGCGGTAAGGTTGTTGCCATTGACCAGGTGCCTGATGAAGCCTTCGCCAGCAAAGCCGTGGGCGACGGCCTGGCCATCTTGCCAACCGGTAGCACCGTTGTTGCTCCGGCTTCCGGTACGCTGGTGAAAATCTTTAATACTAACCATGCATTCTGTCTTGAAACCGAAAACGGCGTCGAAATTGTAGTGCACATGGGGCTGGATACGGTTGCACTGGAAGGTAAAGGGTTTACGCGTCTGGCTGAAGAAGGCTCAACGGTAGTGGCGGGTCAGCCAGTACTGGAAATGGACCTTGTCTTCCTGAATGCGAATGCCCGTTCGATGATCAGTCCGGTGGTGATCAGCAACATTGATGATTTCGCGGGATTAACGCTGCTGGCCGGTGAAACCGTGGTAGCGGGTGAGACCCGAATCGTTGAAATTAATGGCTAACACCGTCGACTGATGCGACTGTGACAGGGCGGGAAGCGATTCCCGCCCTTTTTTTATGTGATTCCCGCAACAAACGGTTGTTTCCCCTCTCTGCTTTGTGGATCATACTCCGTTATTTCATAGCTAATTTAAGCCATGCACTATTGAGGAAATTGAGATGAGTGAGGCTGAAGCCCGCCCAACTAACTTTATTCGTCAGATCATCGACGAAGATCTGGCGAACGGCAAGCACAGCTCAGTGCATACCCGCTTCCCGCCTGAGCCGAATGGCTATCTGCATATTGGTCATGCGAAATCGATCTGCCTGAACTTTGGCATCGCACAAGATTATCAGGGGCAGTGCAACCTGCGCTTCGATGACACCAACCCGGTGAAAGAAGATCTGGAGTTTGTTGAGTCGATCAAGCGCGATGTGCAATGGCTGGGTTTCACGTGGAGCGGTGAAGTACGCTACTCATCTGATTATTTTGAACAGCTGCATAACTATGCTGTTGAACTGATCACCAAAGGGCTGGCTTATGTTGACGAACTGTCGCCTGAGCAGATCCGTGAATACCGTGGCAGCCTGACGTCAGCGGGTAAAAACAGTCCCTACCGCGATCGCAGTGTGGAAGAGAACCTGGCGCTGTTTGCCAAAATGCGTGCCGGTGGCTTTGCCGAAGGCACCGCCTGCCTGCGCGCTAAAATCGATATGGCTTCCAACTTTATCGTGCTGCGCGATCCGGTGATTTACCGTATTAAATTTGCTGAACATCATCAGACCGGTAACGCCTGGTGCATCTATCCGATGTACGACTTTACCCACTGCATCTCGGATGCGCTGGAAGGCATTACCCACTCCCTGTGTACGCTGGAGTTCCAGGACAACCGTCGTCTGTACGACTGGGTGCTGGATAACATCACTATTCCCGTTCACCCGCGTCAGTATGAGTTCTCCCGTCTGAATCTCGAATACGCCATTATGTCTAAGCGTAAATTGAGCCAGCTGGTGTCTGAGAATGTGGTGGAAGGCTGGGACGATCCGCGCATGCTGACTGTTTCTGGTCTGCGTCGCCGTGGTTACAGCGCTGAGTCTATCCGTGAGTTTTGCCGCCGTATCGGCGTGACAAAACAGGATAATATCGTTGAGATGGCTGCGCTGGAATCCTGTATTCGTGACGACCTGAACGAAAATGCACCGCGCGCGATGGCGGTGATGGATCCGGTTAAAGTGGTGATTGAAAACCTGCCTGCGCATCATGACGAGATGATTAGCATGCCGAATCATCCGAACAAGCCAGAAATGGGAACACGTGAAGTGCCGTTCAGCCGTGAGATCTATATCGATCGCGCTGATTTCCGTGAAGAAGCGAACAAGCAGTACAAACGTCTGGTGCTGGGCAAAGAAGTCCGCCTGCGTAACGCTTACGTGATCAAAGCCGAGCGTGTGGCGAAAGATGACGAAGGCAACATCACCTGCCTGTTCTGTACCTGCGATGTGGATACTCTGAGCAAAGATCCGGCTGACGGCCGTAAAGTGAAGGGCGTGATCCACTGGGTATCGGCTGTTCATGCGCTGCCAGCGGAGTTCCGTCTTTATGATCGCCTGTTCAGCGTGCCGAACCCGGCAGCGGCAGAAGACTTCCTCGCCAGCATCAACCCGGATTCTTTAGTGATCCGCCAGGGCTTTGTTGAGCCGGGTATGCAGCAGGCGGAAGCCTCTGCGCCGTATCAGTTTGAGCGCGAAGGTTATTTCTGTGCCGATAGCGTGTATTCCAGTGCCAGCAATCTGGTGTTTAACCGCACCGTTGGCCTGCGTGATACCTGGGCAAAAGTGGGCGAGTAAACCGCTATTTGCTGATAAAAGGCCGCCGATGCGGCCTTTTTTTCGTCTGCTACTTATAATTCGGCACACAGATAATCAATAAACATCCGCGTTTTACGCGGCAGAGCGGTGCGGGTGGCAAAGACAGCGCTGACGGGCTGTACCGGTAGCTGCCAGTCATTGAACAGAAGCTGTAATTCTCCGCTGGCCAGATCGTCTGTCACCAGCCATTCAGGCAGCACCGCCACGCCCATTCCGGCCAGTGCCATCTGGCGCATAATCTGCGCAGAATTGGCGCTGTAACGTGCTTCGCTTTTCACTTCACAACGATCCTGCCCGCGCTGGAAATGCCAGCGGCCGGGATGGGAGAGATTACTGTTGTGTATCCATGGCAGGGTGCCCACCTCACTGAGCTGTTGCAGCGAATAGCGGGCCATCAGCAGCGGCGACGCCACCAGCACAATACGGTATTCCCCCAATTTGCGACTCTTTAGCGAGGAGTCGCGCAGTGTGCCGAGGCGGATAGCCACATCCAGTTTGTTGCTCACCAGGTCATCAAGCGAGGCACCGACGTTATAGCTCAGGGTGAGCGCGGGGTGACGCTGGCAAAAACGGGCTACGGGTGGCATCAGGAACTGCTGGCCATACTCCCAGGTGGAGGTGATACGCAGTTCCCCCGATAGCGGCTGGCTGTCATCGGTGATGCGACTTACGGCAAGGTCGATATCGCAGAAGATCCCCTTAAAATCCTGGTAGAGCTGGCTTCCGCTCTCTGTCAGCGCCAGGTTACGGGTATTGCGCGTCAGCAGGGCGACGCCGAGTACCTGTTCCAGTGTCTTAATATGCAGGCTGACCATCGCCTTACTTAAGCCGAGATTATCGGCGGCGCGGGTAAAACTGCCGCTTTCCACGACCGCAAAAAAAGTGTGAATTTTATCCAGTTGAGCATGCATGGGATTGTTTACTTATATCGAACAATCTTTTCACTGTATGCCAGTCGATCTCCGTGGTCAATCGCCGCTATGCTGCGCCCGGAGGTATGACTATGAGCTATCGCTACCGCATAGCAGTAATTTTCCTGCTCGGCTTCTTTATTGATTGTATTAATATTTTTATGTCGGCGATTGCGCTGCCGGAGATGGCGGGAGAACTGCGTATAGCCAGCGGTTCGCTCGGCTGGGTGGCCAACAGCTATATACTCGGCTTGACGGTGATTATCCCAATCAGCAGCTGGCTTGCCGGGCGTTATGGTGCTCGCCGGGTGCTGGTGGCCTCGATGTTGCTGTTCAGCCTGGCGGCACTGGGCTGCGGTCTGGCAGATACGTTTATCACGTTGGTAATGTGGCGTTTTGTACAGGGTATGGCGGGAGGGTTGCTCATCCCGGTGGGGCAGGCTCTGACATTTAATCTGTTTAAGGGCAAGGAACGGGCAACCATATCGACCCTGATTATGAGCGTGGCATTGATTGCGCCAGCACTGTCGCCGCTGCTGGGCGGCATGATTGTCGACAGCCTCTCATGGCGCTGGATTTTCTGGTGCAATATTCCGTTCAGCCTGATGGCCGCTGCGCTGGCCGCGCTGTGGGTGCAGCGTGAAACGCGGGTGGCAGTCCGGCCTGATATCCGTGGCATTCTGCTGGTGTGCCTGGCACTGGCTGCCGTTCTGCTTGGGTTGTCGCAGCTTGCGGAGGCGGGGTCTCTTATTTCTGCATCGTTATGGCTGCTGGCCGCGTTGGGCCTGGCTATCGGCTATTTGCGCCATTACCATCGTCAACCCCAGGCGGTGATTGATTTGAAGCTGTTGCGTAATCCCCGGCTAAAGCTGGCGGTGGTCATTTACTACGCCGTGCCGGGCATCTTCACCGGTGTGAACCTGCTCAACATTTTTTATCTGCAACAGTGCCTGCATTTTTCTGCCGAACGTTGTGGAGCATTTATGCTGCTGTACGGTGGTGGGGCACTGGTGGTGATGCTGGTATGTGGTCGTCTTTACCATTGTCTGGGCGCACTGACCCTGTTCAGCTGTGGGTTGGTCTTACATGCAGGCGGCATCGTGCTGCTGGCGCTGGTACAGAGTCCCGAACAGGTGATGCTATTGAATGCGGCTTATCTGCTGATGGGGATTGGCGGTGGAATCAGTGCCAATACGGCACAAACCAGTGCTCTGACTGATTTTCACGATGAGCAGATGACGCGGGCCAGTGTGATATGGAATATTAATCGTCAGCTTTCATTCAGCCTCGGCGCCGCATTGTTTACACTGCTGTTTACGTTGATGAGCCGCCACTATTCTGCTGCTCAGTCTTATCATCAGGTCTTTGTTGTTGCCGCAGTTACCGGCCTGTTCCCCTTGTGGATGATTTATCGCCACGCCCGTCATAAGGATGTTGTATGTCAGCGTTAACCGAAAAAGCCTGTGAAAGTATCATTGTACTGCATCAGCTTATTGAGAAAGTGTTTCACGGAGATGGGAGCTTTGTCCCTGAGCTGTTGCGACATTTTGAACCCGATTTTATCATGGTCGCGCCCAGCGGAAAAAGTCTGTCGATGGAGGAGGTGACTGCGCTGTTCACTCGTCTGGTCGGCGAACGGCAGGGTGTTGCTATCACGATTGAAAACTGCAAAGTGATCTCTCAGTTTGGCCAGGAAGTGGCGATCCAATATCACGAGTGGCAACGGCAGGGGGATAATCAAACCCACCGTATTTCACTGGCGGTGATTGATTGCGGTTGTACGCCACCTCGCTGGCGCTATTTGCAGGAAACAATGGTGGTCAGTTAATTACTGTACTAGTTCGTGAGTGTGATTCTGTGTAGACTATGCGGCATTCTTGCCGTTTAGCCAGTGGATTATCCCGGTTTATGGCATGTTATTTATTGCATTCGCTAAGGGATTTCATGGCTACACCTGCTTCTGCTGTTCGTCTGCCGTCAACACTCTGGGGGGCGTTGATTATCAGTGGTACCATTATTGGTGCCGGGATGTTCTCGCTGCCGGTAGTGATGTCCGGTGCCTGGTTTGCCTGGTCCTCCGCGCTGTTGATCGTGACCTGGTTCTGTATGCTGCTGTCCGGATTACTGTATCTGGAAGCCAGCCTGCATTATCCCATCGGGGCGAGTTTTGATACGGTCACACGCGATTTACTTGGGCGTGGCTGGAACCTGATCAACGGTTTGTCCGTGGTCTTTGTGCTGGGGATCCTCACCTATGCGTACATTTCTGCCAGTGGCGCGATTATTCAGCACAGCCTCAATCAATTAAATGTCGGAATATCGGCACGTATGGCTGGGCTGCTCTTTACGCTACTGGTGGCGCTGTTTATCTGGCTGGGAACAGCGGTTGTCAGCCGGATGACGCTGATTTTTCTCGGCGCGAAGATCCTCACCTTTCTGATGATTTTTGGCGGCCTGCTGTGGCATGTTCAGCCGGCTATTCTGCTCGACAGCCAGGGAGCCGATCGCGATTATCTGCGATATCTCTGGATAGTGGTGCCGTTTTGTCTGGCCTCCTTCGGCTACCATGGCAACATTGCCGGGTTGACGACTTACTACCATAAGAATGCAGGCCGCGTGAGCCGTTGCCTGATTTACGGCACGCTGCTGGCTCTGATGATTTACTTTATCTGGATCATCGGCACGATGGGCAATATTCCCCGCAGCGAATTTAAAGCGATTGCCGCGCAAGGCGGTAATATTGACGTACTGGTGGGGGCGTTATCCGGCGTACTGCACAATCGCTCTCTGAATCTGTTACTGGATATCTTCTCTAACTTCGCCGTTGCCTGTTCATTCCTCGGTGTCAGTCTTGGCTTTTTTGATTACCTTGCCGATCTCTTTAAACTGGATAACTCCGCGTCCGGAAGATTAAAAACCACGCTGCTGACGTTTATTCTGCCGCTAACGGCCGCGATGATCTGGCCCAACGGTTTTCTGCTGGCAATCGGTTATGCCGGGCTGGCCGCGACGTTGTGGGCTGTTGTCACGCCAGCGCTACTAGCCTGGCAGTCACGTCGACGTTTTGCCACTGCCATGTGGCGAGTCAGAGGGGGGATGGCACCGATTGTGCTGGTTCTGCTGTTTGGTGCACTGAATGCCATGGTCTCGTTGCTTTCATATGGTGGCTGGCTGCCGCTCTATACGCGATAACCTTTTGAGACAGATGGGCAGCGTTTTAGCCGGGAGGAATCGCTATAACGCAGGCATAAAAAAACCGGTGGCAAGCCACCGGTTTTTACACTGAACAGTGCAGATTATTTGTCGTGCAGAGTCTCGTCTTCACGACAGTCACCCAGAGAACAATGGCCATAAAGATACAGGCTATGGTTGCTCAGTTTGATACCGTGACGCGTGGCGATTTCACGCTGACGTTCCTCAATGTATTCGTCTCTGAACTCAATAACTTTACCGCAGTCCAGGCAGATCAGGTGATCGTGATGGTGCTGCTGAGTCAGTTCGAAAACGGATTTACCGCCTTCAAAGTTATGGCGGGTAACGATCCCCGCATCATCAAATTGGTTCAGCACGCGGTAAACGGTGGCCAGACCAATTTCTTCGCCCATATCAATCAGGCGTTTGTACAAGTCTTCCGCACTGACATGATGGCCCTCTGGTTCCTGAAGCACTTCCAGAATTTTCAGTCGGGGAAGCGTGACTTTCAGGCCGGCCTTCTTTAATGCGGTGTTATTGTCAGTCATGCGGATATTGTCCTGTTACTTTGCTAGTCACTTAGTGGCTGAAAAGCCCTGAACATCGGTCGACGCTAAAAGATGAGTGCGTCTCAGTATAGAACTGATACTCCGAAATGAAAACCATAAGGGGTGCCTGAAACCGCAATGGATGTAAGGATAAGTGTCATTACATCCAGGGTAGCACGCGCCCGAATTAGGCTGGGTTAACATTTCAATCTGCATCATCTTCACCGCTCTTTGGGCGACTCACATCCTCAAAGAGTGGGGCAGGTGCTGAGTAAGCGGGTAACCGATGGGGTTATTGTACAGTTTTGCAGATGAAAGTTACAAACATGTATCTATTACTTCTATAGGAAAAACCACTTACTTGATGTGAGATAGCTCCCACATCAAGCGGCTATGGTTATGCTTCGATGATATCTTTTAGCTGAAGTTCATCAAAAATTTGTTTTACCCACTTTTCAACGCGTTCGTTGGTGAGCTCTGGCTGGCGATCTTCATCAATGGCCAGGCCAAGGAAATGGTTATCATCTGCCATGCCTTTCGAGGCCTCGAAATGGTAACCTTCGCTCGGCCAGTGGCCGACAATCACTGCGCCGTTCGGCTCAATGATGTCGCGGATGGTGCCCATTGCATCGCAGAAATACTCGGAATAGTCTTCCTGATCGCCGCAACCAAACAGCGCAACCAGTTTACCGTTGAAGTCGATTTCTTCCAGCGTTGGGAAGAAGTCATCCCAGTCGCACTGGGCTTCACCGTAGTACCAGGTTGGGATGCCAAGCAGCAGAATATCAAAGGCTTCAAGGTCTTCTTTGCTGCTTTTAGCAATATCACGAACTTCTGCAACATCTTTCCCCAGTTGCTTCTGGATCATTTTTGCAATGTTTTCGGTATTGCCTGTATCGCTACCAAAGAAAATGCCGACGAGTGCCATGAGTTTAATAACCTCTTGAATCTTAATGATATGGTGACTGCTGATTTTTTCGCAGATATCGCTAATGATAACAGACCGTCGTGAGCGGATAAATGAGTAATGCTGCCGGTTTTGTCGCTGAGTGCTAAGGCCCTGATACCATCAGGACGGATGACGTTGCAACTGTTCCAGCAGCATTTCTTCGATCAGTTCACTGCGGCTGATATTGCGCTCGAAAGCTAGCTGATTCAGGACATCAACCGCGTCGCTGTTCATTTTCAGTTCGACACGCTTCAGGCCGCGCACTTTATCGCGCTTGAGCTGATTGCGTTTGTTGATACGCAACTGCTCATCACGCGTCAGCGGATTAGTCTTGGGTCGTCCCGGACGTCGTTCATCTGCAAACAGATCGATCGTTGTGCGGTCCGTGTTCTCTTTTGCCATAGGAATCGTAATACTGAAAGGCTGGATTGCTGATGAATAGGGCCGTTATGCCGTCTGATAATCAGCAGCGGCAAAATTTTAGCGCGCCATCATACCCCAGCGAAAATGGTTTTCACAGCGCTAAAAAACGTCGGATTGCACGTAATACCGCATCGGGTTTCTCAGCATGTACCCAATGCCCTGCGCCGGTGATGACATGGGCACGCGCCTGCGGGAACTGGGTTAACAGTGCATCGCGATATGCATCGGCCAAATAGGGAGAACGCTCCCCACGAATGAACAGCACAGGATGTGACCAGGGGGCCAATGGCTCCCAGCCAATGATGTTTTCATAACATGCCAGCAGCGCCGGAACGTTGAAACGCCAAACACCCTCGTGGAACGACTTGAGTAAAAACTGGATAACGCCTTCTTCACTGATACTTTGACGCATCAGGGCAGTAGCTTCGCTGCGCGTGGTGATACCGGCCTCAGTCACCGCATTCAGTGCGGCAAAAATATCGTCATGATGACGCGTGGTGTAGGCCACAGGAGCGATATCAATCACTACGATCTCCTCAACACGATCGGGCGCCAGTGCGGTAATCGCCATGGCGATCTTCCCCCCCATCGAGTGACCGATCACGCTGAAACGATCGACCTGCATCGCGTCAAGCGTGTCCAGGACATCCTGAGCCATTAACGCATAATCCATCTTTTGCGCACGCGGAGACAAACCGTGGTTTCGGACATCGAGTTGAATCAAACGGCGATCGTCTTTTAATCCCCGGGCCAGTACGCCGAGGTTATCCAGGCTACCAAATAAACCGTGGATCAATACCAGTGGAAGCCCGTCAGTGGCGGATTGTTCAGATTGCAGGCGAAAATTCAAATTCATAGAGAAAGTTCTTACAGTTGGCACCAAGGCTTAGGGTATCATGGATCCCACAATTTCTGCCGCTGGCGCGAATGGCGGGTATGATCTTTTTGCGGCATATTCCGACTTTTGCCCTGAAACGGGTCTGGCGCTACACCCTGGCGGGATTTAACTTTATAATCCTGATGTTAGAACTGGATCGGCTCAACGTCATGATGGTTGCGTGGATTGTTGTCCCCGAACAACCGGTTCTGATACTAGCAACAACCGTACTGGATAAAGATGAAAACGATAGAAGTCGACGAAGAGCTATACCGTTATATTGCCAGCCACACTCAGCATATTGGTGAAAGCGCATCCGATATTTTGCGCCGTATGCTGAAGTTCACTGCGGGTCAAACTGCTCCTGTGGCGGCGAATGCTGCAGCGGCAGCCAAAGAACCTGCCGCTGCAGGTATTAAATCTGAATCCCGACCGCAGGATCGTGTTCGTGCGGTACGTGAGCTGTTGCTTTCGGATGAGTACGCGGAGCAGAAGCGTGCAGTGAATCGCTTTATGCTGATTCTATCGACTTTATACAGTCTGGATGCCAAAACGTTTGGCGCAGCGACTGAGTCTCTGCAAGGTCGTACGCGTGTTTACTTCGCGGGCAACCAGCAAACGTTGGTAGAGAATGGCACCCATACCAAGCCGCAGCACGTTCCGGGCACACCGTATTGGGTGATCACCAACACAAATACTGACCGTAAGCGCAGCATGGTGGAACACATTATGTTGTCGATGCAGTTCCCGGTGGAGCTGACAGAGAAAGTTTGCGGTACCCTCTAACTGAAGCGTCAGGGAGAAGCGCCAATGGCCAATCACCCCCGTGCCGGGCAACCCGCCCAGCAGAGCGATTTGATTAACGTTGCACAATTAACATCTCAATATTATGTCCTGCAGCCTGAACTGGGTAACGCAGAGCATGCGGTGAAATTTGGCACTTCCGGCCATCGCGGTAGCGCGGGCCGTCATAGCTTCAACGAGACGCACATTCTGGCCATCGCGCAGGCGATTGCGGAAGAACGCAAAAAGAACGGTGTAACCGGTCCTTGTTTTGTGGGTAAAGATACGCACGCGTTGTCTGAACCGGCCATCATCTCGGTATTGGAAGTGCTTACCGCTAACGGTGTTGATGTGATCGTTCAGCAGGATAACGGCTATACGCCGACCCCTGCGATCTCCAATGCGATCCTTGAACACAACAAAACCGGTGGTGCTCAGGCTGATGGTATCGTCATCACGCCTTCACACAATCCACCTGAAGATGGCGGTATTAAATACAATCCACCAAACGGTGGCCCGGCCGATACGAACGTCACGAAAGTGGTGGAAGATCGCGCTAACGCTCTGATCAAAGACAGCCTGAAAGAAGTGAAACGCATAACGCTGGATCAGGCCTGGGCCAGCGGTCACTTGACGGAAAAAGATCTGATCCAGCCTTATATTGAAGGTCTGGCTCAGATCGTTGATATTCCGGCGATCCAGAAAGCCGGTCTGAAGATTGGCGTTGATCCGCTGGGCGGTTCAGGGATTGCCTACTGGCAGCGTATTGCGGAGTTCTACAATCTTGATTTGACCATCGTTAACGATGCTGTCGATCAGACTTTCCGCTTTATGCACCTTGACCACGATGGTGTGATCCGCATGGACTGCTCGTCTGAGTCGGCGATGGCGGGTTTGCTGGCGTTGCGTGACAAGTTCGACCTGGCCTTTGCCAACGATCCTGATTATGACCGTCACGGTATCGTCACGCCTGCGGGACTGATGAATCCAAACCACTATCTGGCAGTAGCGATTCAGTATCTGTTCCAGCATCGTCCACAGTGGGGCAAAGATGTCGCGGTGGGTAAAACGCTGGTGTCCAGCGCGATGATTGACCGCGTAGTCGACGATCTGGGCCGCAAGCTGGTAGAAGTGCCGGTTGGCTTCAAATGGTTTGTTGATGGTCTGTTCGATGGCAGTTTCGGTTTTGGTGGCGAAGAGAGTGCGGGTGCTTCGTTCCTGCGCTTCGACGGCACGCCTTGGTCAACCGATAAAGACGGCATCATCATGTGTCTGTTGGCTGCGGAGATTACTGCGGTAACGGGTAAGAACCCGCAGCAGCACTACGACGAACTGGCACAGCGCTTTGGCGCACCAAGCTACAACCGTATCCAGGCTCCGGCCACTTCCGCGCAGAAAGCTGCGTTGTCAAAACTGTCCCCGGAAATGGTCAGTGCTGACACGCTGGCGGGTGATCCTATCACGGCACGTCTGACGGCAGCACCGGGTAACGGTGCCTCTATCGGCGGCTTGAAAGTGATGACCAAAAACGGCTGGTTCGCTGCGCGTCCATCCGGTACGGAAGATGCTTATAAAATCTATTGCGAAAGCTTCCTGGGTGCTGAACACCGCGAGAAGATTGAGAAAGAAGCGGTAGAGATTGTGAGTGCGGTACTGAAAAACGCCTGAGATATCAGGCAGTGAAGAGAAGGGCTCACGCAGTGAGCCCTTTTTTTATGGCATAAAGCGATAGCCCACACCGGTTTCGGTCAGCAGATGTTGGGGTCTGGCGGGGTCGCGTTCAATTTTGTGACGCAGATGCCCCATATAAATACGCAGATAGTGGCTGTGCTCAACCGCATTCGGCCCCCAGACTTGAGTCAGCAGCTGTCGCTGAGTCATCACCTTACCCGGGTGGTTAATCAGGCTGACCAGCAGACGAAATTCAATCGGCGTCAGGTGCAGGTCCGCACCGTCGCGCATCACCCGGCGGGCGGCAATATCCACCGTGACGCTACCAATATTAATTGGCGCATCCACGCTGTCGTTACCCTGCTGTGGGCGATGACGTAAGGCGACACGCACTCTTGCCATCAGCTCACCGACACCAAAGGGTTTCGTCAGGAAGTCGTCAGCGCCAGCATCCAGCGCGGTGATTTTATCCTGCTCATCACTGCGTGCCGAGAGCACAATCACCGGGATATTGCTCCACTGGCGCATATCACGAATAAATTCTGTCCCATCACCATCTGGCAGACCGAGGTCAAGTATCACCAGTTCCGGTTTGCGCGTGGCGGCTTCGATTAAACCCCGGCTCAGGGTTTCGGCATCAACCACGCGAAAACCTTCCCCTTCCAGCGCCATGCGCAGGAAACGGCGGATCTCTTTTTCATCTTCAACAATCAGAATTGTGGACACAGAACCTCAGTAGCTAAGCGGCGCGACGACGGGAAAAATGATAACAGGGCTAATTTAGCAAAAAGAACGAAGGGCGTCTGTGATTGTTGCGCTCACCCCTGATGTTAAAGAAAGGATATATTTTTCACATTATAAGGTTAATATTTAACGAATATGTAACCTTCTTTCATTTTTTAGGCGGTTGGTGGTTTTTATTTCGACAAAAGTGGTCGGATCAGTAGTAAAATTACATCTGAAGGCGTATATTTTGTTCAGATTACACACAACCCTTTTAATCATCTCAGGAGGACGTATGAGTCTTTATCATAACTATTCATCTGCTCGGATTTTCATGCGTCGCACTGCGGTGCTGGTTATCGGCATCGCTGCGCTGCCATTTATGCTGTTTCGCGCCGATCGTGCCCGCTTTTACAGTTACCTGCATCGCGTCTGGGTGAAAACCAGCGATCAGCCCGTCTGGCTGGCACAGGCAGAAGCTGCCGGGTGTGATTTCTATTAACTGACCTCGCATTCATAAAAATCCCGCCGTCTGGCGGGATTTTTTTTGCCTGTTACACCGTGTTTTGCGCTACACTCAAATCTGTACAAGATATCTGAGGTTGTATAATTATGGGCGATAAAATTCCAGTGGGTATTAGTGCCTGTTTGTTAGGTCAGAAGGTGCGTTTTGATGGCGGCCACAAACGCAATGAATTCGCAGCTGAACATCTGGCGCCCTTTTTACACTTCGAGCCCGTGTGCCCGGAAATGGCTATCGGTTTACCTACCCCCAGGCCCGCACTGCGCCTCACTGAAGCCGGGGAAGGGGAGGTGTCACTCTGTTTCAGCAACGGACAGGATGCCCCTGTTACAGAAAAAATGGCATCTTTCTCGCAGGAGAAAATCAGCCATCTACATCATCTCTGTGGCTACATTGTCTGCGCAAAATCCCCCAGCTGTGGCATGGAACGGGTTCGCATTTACCAGCCAGATAATAACAATAACCGCAAAGCCGGAACCGGGGTCTTTACCCGGGAACTGATGGAACAGATGCCCTGGCTGCCCGTAGAAGAGGATGGCCGCCTGCACGATCCGCTGTTGCGCGAAAATTTCGTTGCGCGAGTCTATGCCCTGCATGAATTTAACCAGCTTTGGCAAAGCGGGCTGACCCGCGCCAAACTGATGGCATTTCATACGCGTTACAAGCTGCTGCTACTGGCACACTCTCAGCCCGACTACCGTGAAATCGGGCCCTTTGTCGCGAAAATGGATCAATGGGAATCGCTGGAGGATTTTGCAGTAGAGTATCGGCAGCGGCTGATGGACCTGATGAAGCAGGTGGCCTCCCGCAGCAATCACACCAACGTACTGATGCATGTTCAGGGCTATTTCCGTCGTGATCTGACATCGTCTCAGCGTCAGGAGCTGGCCGGGCTGATTGACCATTATCGTCAGGGGATCCAGCCGTTGCTGGCACCCATTACCTTACTGAAACACTATATGGCGGAATTCCCGCATCCGTGGCTGGCCGGACAGCGTTATTTTGCGCCTTATCCGGAAGCTCTGCGTCTGCGCTACGGGCATTAATCTCAGGGAGCACTATGACAACTCATCTGGTCTGGCTGCGCAATGACCTGCGTATCAACGATAACTACGCACTCCATGCCGCCTGCCGTTCAGCAAATGCCCGGGTGATAGCGTTGTTTATCGCCACTCCCGGGCAATGGGCGCAGCACCATATGGCGCCGAAACAGGCGGAGTTTATCTGGCAGAGCTTGCTTGACGTCCAGCGCTCACTGGCCAAAAAAGGCATTCCTCTTCATATCGCTGAGTGTGATGATTTCACTGCCTCGGTGGCTTTGTTACAGGACTTTTGTCGGGATCAACGTGTCGACCGTTTGTTCTATAACTATCAGTATGAAGTGAACGAGCGTCAGCGTGATGCAATGGTAGAACAGACGCTGTTTGATCAGGATGTCATGGTACAGGGATTTGACGACAGCCTGCTGCTGCCACCCGGCAGCGTGCTGACCGGCAACCGTGAGATGTACAAAGTGTTTACGCCGTTCAGCCGGGCGTTTGTGAAGCGATTGAAAGAGGGATTACCTGAGTGTCTGCCTGCTCCTGATGTCAGGAAATGCGGGGCGATCGAAACCGATGATCGTCCCTTAAAGGCATTTGATTACCCGCGCGAAGCGGTGGACGCCCGCCTTTTCCCGGCAGGAGAGCAGGCGGCGATTGCGCGATTGCGCGAGTTTTGTCAGCAGCCTGTGACGGAGTACCCCGAGCAGCGTGACTTACCCGCCCGCGATGGCACCAGCCGCCTGTCGGTCTATCTGGCGACCGGTGTACTGTCTCCGCGTCAGTGTCTGCACCGGTTACTGAAACAGCACCCACGTGGGCTGGAAGATCAGCAGGTGTTTGTCTGGTTGAATGAATTAATCTGGCGTGAGTTTTATCGTCATCTTCTGGTGGCCTGGCCGTCATTGTGCCGGCATCAGCCTTTTACACGCTGGACCCGAGGTGTGAAATGGCGGGACGATAAACAGGGGCTGCTGGCGTGGCAACAGGGGAAAACCGGCTATCCGATTGTCGATGCAGCGATGCGTCAGCTCAACAGCCTTGGCTGGATGCATAACCGTTTGCGCATGATTACAGCCAGCTTTCTGGTGAAAGACCTGCTGATCGACTGGCGCGAAGGCGAGCGTTATTTTATGTCGCAGTTGCTGGATGGTGATTTGGCGGCGAATAACGGGGGCTGGCAGTGGGCAGCCTCCACAGGGACCGATGCCGCCCCCTATTTTCGCATTTTTAACCCTACCACCCAGGGTGAGCGCTTTGATAAAAGTGGGGAGTTTATCCGCCACTGGTTGCCAGAGTTGCGCGCGGTGCCGGAAAAATATATCCATCAGCCGCATGAGTGGGCAAAGAAAAATCAGCAAAGTCTCGATTATCCGCTGCCGATCGTGGAACATAAACAGGCGCGCCAGCAAACGCTGGATGCCTTTGAAGCAGCACGAAAACAGACGGACTGATTATGCTAAATACTGAACTCGAACACCTGGTTAACCAGTTACTCAACAGCGCGGATTACAAAGACTATGCCCCGAACGGGTTGCAGGTTGAGGGACGCCGCGAGATTAAAAAAGTGATTACCGGTGTCACCGCCTGTCAGGCGCTGCTCGATGAGGCCGTGCGTCTGGAGGCCGATGCTGTGCTGGTGCATCACGGTTATTTCTGGAAAAGCGAAGCGCCAGCTATCAGGGGCATGAAACGTCAGCGCCTGAAAACGCTGCTGGCTAACGATATCAACCTGTTTGGCTGGCATCTGCCACTGGACGGACACCCTTCAATCGGCAACAACGCTCAGCTTGCCAGGCTGTTTGGCATTGATGTAAAAGGTGAAATTGCATTGCTGCTGCCCTGGGGTGAACTGGTTGAGCCGGTCAGTGGGGAACAGTTTGCCCAACGTATCACGACGGTACTGGGCCGCGAGCCACTGCACTGTGGCGACAATGCACCCGCGCTTATTCGTCGCGTGGCCTGGTGCAGCGGTGGCGGTCAGGGCTATATCGATCAGGCCGCTGCTTTCGGTGTTGATGCTTTTATCAGTGGTGAAGCGTCTGAGCAGACAATCCATAGCGCACGTGAGCAGGGCCTGCATTTCTTTGCTGCGGGCCACCATGCGACCGAACGTGACGGCATTAAAGCGCTGGGGGAGTGGCTGGCAAACGAGCACGGCCTGGACGTGACATTTATCGACATTCATAACCCTGTCTGAGCCTTTCCAATCGTTCAGCGCGTTCTGATGGAATGCGCTGAAGGTTGACTCCGTTACAACAATTCCGCATAACTGTCTGTCATATCTGCAATTAACCAGACTCACCTTCTTACTGGCCATTCTGTTTTGCCATTGGAGTGAGTGGTTTTTTCCCTTTTCTTATTTTCAGGAGGCGCCTTTTGCAACGAGCACGTTGTTATCTGTTAGGCGAACGCGCAGTCGTACTGGAGCTGGACCCGCCAATATCGCTCGCCAGCCAGCAACGTATCTGGGGCCTGACGCAGCGATTGCAGGATCGCCCGGAAGTGATCGAAGTGGTGCCGGGCATGAACAACATCACCGTGATGCTCAGCGATCCACAGCAGACCGCGCTGGATGCGATTGAGTGGTTACAGCAATGGTGGGAAGCCAGTGAATCACTGACGCTGGAATCCCGGTTGATAGAAATCCCGGTGGTCTATGGCGGTGATTCAGGCCCGGACCTTAATGAGGTTGCCCGCAACAGTGGCATGAGTACGTCTGAGGTAGTGGCCTGCCATGCCTCGGTGGACTACGTGGTCTATTTTATCGGTTTTCAACCCGGATTTCCGTACCTCGGTGGGTTAGATGAGCGGTTGCATACGCCACGGCGCGCCGAGCCACGTGTACAGGTTCCCGCCGGTTCGGTCGGGATCGGTGGCAGCCAGACCGGTGTTTATCCGCTGGCAGCACCGGGTGGATGGCAGCTGATTGGCCACACTAAAACGGCACTTTTTACCCCGGATACGCACCCTCCGGTGTTGCTGCGTCCCGGCGACCGCGTGCGCTTTGTGCCGCAAAAGGAGGGGGTATGTTAAAGATTATTCGTGCCGGTATGAGCACCAGCATTCAGGATGGCGGCCGTGTTGGCTGGCGAAAATACGGTATCAGCCTGGGCGGCGTGCTGGACCATCCGGCGATGCAAACCGCCAATATGCTGGTGGGCAATCCCCGCGACAGTGCGGTGCTGGAAATCACCCTGGGCCAGTTTTGTGCTGAATTCCAGCGCGATGGCTGGATAGCGCTGGCGGGGGCAGGCTGTCACGCCGAACTGGATGGTAAAGCCGTCTGGACCGGCTGGCGCACCGAGGTGAAAAAAGGCCAGCGTTTAACGTTGAGTTTGCCATTACGTGGGATGCGCAGCTATCTGGCTGTCAGCGGCGGTTACCGTGTTGATGAGCGGCTGGGATCGGACAGTACCGATTTGAAAGCCGGTTTCGGTGGTTTTGCCGGACGTAAGCTGGAAGACGGTGATATTTTGCCGCTGGGCGAACCGACACGCCAGTTCCACCAGCCGGCGGGGGTGCGTCAGTTGCTGTGGGGCAATCGGGTGCGTGCCATGCCAGGCCCGGAATATCATGAGTTCAGTGAAGACAGTCAGGAAGCGTTCTGGCGCACTGCCTGGCGGCTTAACCCACAGAGTAATCGTATGGGATATCGTTTACAGGGGCGGAAATTACAGCGTGATGCTACCCGTGACCTGCTCTCACACGGTCTGGTGCCTGGCGTGGTGCAAGTGCCACCTAATGGGCAACCTATTGTGCTGATGGCCGATGCCCAAACCACCGGGGGATATCCGCGTATTGCCTGCGTGATCGAAGCGGATCTTTATCATCTGGCGCAGTTGCGTCTGGGAGAACCGATCCATTTTGTGCACTGTACGCTGTCCGATGCCCTGCATGCCAAGAATGAGCAGCAGCGCTCACTGGATCAAATGGCCTGGGGGTTAGCAGATGAACGTCGATCTTAATGCCGATCTCGGGGAAGGAGCGGCATGTGACCGCGAGCTGTTGCAACTGGTCTCTTCAGCCAATATTGCCTGCGGGTTCCATGCGGGTGATGCGCAGACGATGTTGCAGTCCGTTCGCTGGGCACGGGAGTTCGGTGTCGCCATTGGTGCCCATCCCAGTTTTCCTGACCGTGAAAATTTCGGCCGTACGGCCATGCAACTTCCTGCAGAAACCGTGTATGCGCAGGTGGTTTACCAGGTTGGCGCGCTGAAAGCACTGACCGAAAGTGAAGGGGGCAGGCTGGTTCATGTTAAACCGCACGGGATGCTTTACAACCAGGCGGCCTGCGACCCGCAGCTGGCGGATGCGATTGCCGCAGCGGTTAACGCCGTTGATCCCGGACTGATGCTGGTCGGCCTGGCCAACAGCGAGCTGATTCGCGCAGGCGTGCGGCACGGATTAATCACCCGGCAGGAAGTGTTTGCCGACCGCGGTTATCAAACCGATGGCTCACTGGTTCCTCGTGGCCAGCCCGGTGCGCTGGTGGACAGCAACCAGCAGGCGATTACCCAAACGCTGGCGATGATTCAACAAGGGCAGGTTCAAAGCCTGAGTGGAGAATGGGTGAAGGTGCAGGCCGACACAGTGTGCCTGCACGGTGATGGCGCACACGCACTGGATTTTGCCCGACAGCTCCGGCAGGCATTCAGCCAGCAGCAGATTGTGGTGACCAGCTGCTAATACCGATTACTTATTATACGCCCTGACCACGGTTGGGGCGTTTTTTTCTGTTTCAGGAGTCAATATGGACGCTGCTGTTAATCTCTGGCCCCTTGCGGGGATAGCCGCCATCGTGGTGGGTTTTCTCTTACGGTTCAACCCGGTCATTGTGGTGGTGGTTGCCGGGCTGATCACGGGTCTGGCGGCACAGATGCCGATCGCCGATATTCTGGAAAAACTGGGTGCCGGGTTCCTTAATACCCGTAATTTACCGTTTATTCTGTTACTTCCTCTGGCAATCATCGGTTTGTTGGAGCGCAACGGTTTGAAAGAGCGTGCCCAGGCATGGATTGCGCGCATTCGAAGCGCCACGGCGGGCAGATTGATGATTGTGTATCTGTTTGCACGTGAAATTACCGCAGCGCTGGGGCTGACCAGCCTCGGCGGACATCCCCAAATGGTGCGTCCACTGCTGGCACCGATGGCGGAAGGTGCCGCTGAGAGCCGTTATGGCGAACTGCCTCCGGCGGTGCGCTACCGGCTTCGTGCTATGGCCGCCGCCACCGATAATGTCGGGCTGTTCTTTGGTGAGGATATTTTTGTCGCCTTTGGCGCGATTATCTTTATGCATAACTTTATGCAGGAGTCCGCGGGGATCCAGACCGAACCGCTGCATATTGCCCTGTGGGGGATCCCTACCGCGCTTTGTGCGTTTTTAATTCATGCAGTACGGTTGCATCGCCTCGATAAAACGCTGGCGAACGAGTTGAGTAAGCTGAATGCCAGTGCGCTGCAACAGAAGGGGGGACGCTAATGTTCCAGCAAAATTATCTGTACTGGCTGGCGGGCAGCATCCTGCTGGTGGTGGCGCTGATGTCGTGGCGTGATAAAACCAATCCCCGCCGACTGACGACCGGGTTGTTTTGGGCGTTGTATGGCCTGGTGTTCTTTGTGGGGGAATGGGCCACGGATCTGGTGGGGGCGCGTGCTCTGCATATCAGTATTGGCGTGGGGGTTGTCGTGATGGCGCTGATTGCCGGTCTGGGGGGCGTTAAGCTCGGCAGTTACTCACAGCGTACCCCGGAACAGCGTATTGAACGGGCAGAGCGCCTGGGGAACCGCCTGTTTATGCCTGCACTGATCATCCCGGTGGTCACCGTGATTGGGGTTCTGATGTTCAACAATATTCCTGGTCTGCAACAGACGGTCTTCGGGGCCGGGAATCATGCCACACTGGTTACGTTGTTCTCGATGTCGGTTGGCTGTCTGCTGGCATGGTTGCTGGCACTGAGGATGACGCGGGAATCCCCGGCACAGTCCTTACAGGAGGCCCGGCGTCTGCTGGACTCGATTGGCTGGGCATTTATCTTGCCGCAGATCCTGGCGACGTTAGGGCTGCTGTTCACCAGTGCGGGCGTGGGAACGGCAATTTCCCATCTGACCGAAAGTTACCTCGCCGTGGATAATCGCTTTATTGCGGTGGTGCTGTATGCGGGCGGTATGGCGTTGCTGACCATGGTGATGGGCAATGCCTTTGCGGCTTTCCCGATTGTGACGGCGGGCATCGGTATTCCCATTCTGGTGCTGCAACATCATGGTAATCCGGCCGTCATGGCGGCAATTGGGATGTTCTGTGGTTACTGCGGCACGCTGATGACGCCGATGGCAGCAAACTTCAATATTGTGCCCGCCAGACTGCTGGAGTTGCCTGACCGTAACGCAGTGATCAAGGCACAGATTCCGACGGGCGTGCTACTGTTAATAGCCAATATCTTCCTGTTGTATTTCCTGATGTTTTTGTGAGGAACGATGAAAACGGTACTGATTACGGGCATTGAGCCCTTTGATGGCGAGCTGTTAAACCCCTCATGGGAGGCGGTAAATCAGCTTAACGATCGCTTGATTGGTAATACCAAAGTTGTCTCCCGGCAGCTACCCTGTGTGTTTGGTGCGGCGGTTGATGAGATAACCCGTCTGATCGATGAGCTTAAACCTGAATTGGTGATTGCGGTTGGGCAGGCGGGTGGGCGGGCTGATATCAGTATTGAGCGCGTAGCAATTAATGTGATCGATGCACGCATCCCTGATAATGCCGGTGTGCAGCCGGTTGACGAACCTATCGAACCGCAGGGACCCGCAGCCTATTTTTCCACGCTACCCGTGAAAGCGATGGTGGCGGGTATCCGTGAAGCGGGGATACCTGTCTCGGTATCGCAGACTGCCGGAACCTATGTCTGTAACGCAATAATGTATGGCTTGCTGCACCATCTGCGGCGGCGCAAAACGCGCGGTGGTTTTATCCATATCCCATATCTGCCGGAGCAGGCCGTCAAGCATCCCGGCGTCCCTAGCATGTCGCAGGCTTCCGTGGTGCTGGCGCTGGAAATGGCGATCAGTATTGCCTTGACGGTTGAAGACGATATCCGCCTCGAAGGCGGCGCAACCCATTAATTCAGAGTGAGGATCTATGCCTGAGGGCCCGGAAATTCGCCGAGCGGCGGATCAACTGGAAAAGGCAATACAAGGCAAGGTGTTGACCGATGTCTGGTTCGCATATCCGGCACTGCAAACGTATCAGCAGGCGCTGATCGGCGAACGTGTTGTCTCGATAGAAACCCGTGGGAAAGCCTTGTTGACCCATTTTTCCAATGGCCTGACGTTGTACAGCCATAATCAGTTGTACGGCGTCTGGCGGGTGGTGAAAACCGGCAGTCTACCGGAAGGAAAACGCATTCTGCGTGTTCGTCTGGCCGCGGCAGACAAGACGCTGCTGCTGTTCAGCGCATCGGAGATTGCGCTGCTGGATGCTGACGGGGTGGCCAGTCATCCCTTCCTGTTAAAGATCGGACCGGATGTCCTTGATATGTCGCTGACTGAAGAGACGGTGCGTGAGCGGCTGTTATCGCCGCGTTTTCGCCGCCGTCAGTTTAGCGGCCTGCTGCTGGATCAGGCTTTCCTGGCCGGGCTGGGTAATTATCTGCGCGTGGAGATACTCTGGCAGGCGCAGTTGGCCGCACACCATAAAGCAGAATCGTTAAACAAAGCCCAGCTTGATGCGCTGGTCGCCGCATTACTGGCAGTACCGCGTCTCTCTTATCAGACTCGCGGACAGGTGGATGAGAACCATCATCATGGTGCATTGTTTCGTTTTAAGGTATTTCACCGGGCAGGGCAGGCGTGTGAGCGCTGTGGCGGGATGATTGAGCGTACGATGCTGTCATCGCGGCCGTTTTACTGGTGTGCGGGATGCCAGAAATAAATCAGGGCGAGGCATGCCTCGCCCCAACGGGTCATATCTGCAGGAGTCGGGCATGCCCGACCCGGAAGATTATTTCTTGATGTTTGACGAGAAATCACGCTGATCGTAGCCAGTGTACAACTGGCGTGGACGGGCGATTTTTACACCATCGTCATGCATTTCTTTCCAGTGTGCAATCCAGCCCACGGTACGTGCCATCGCAAAGATAACCGTAAACATGGAAGACGGAATGCCCATTGCTTTCAGAATGATGCCTGAATAGAAGTCGACGTTTGGATAGAGTTTACGCTCAATGAAGTACGGGTCGTTCAGCGCAATGTGTTCCAGCTCCATCGCCACTTCCAGCAGGTCATCTTTCATGCCCAGCTCTTTCAACACTTCATGGCAGGTTTCACGCATCACGGTGGCACGCGGATCGTAGTTCTTGTAAACGCGGTGGCCGAAGCCCATCAGACGGAACGAATCGTTTTTGTCTTTCGCGCGGCGCAGGAACTCAGGAATGTGCTCAACGGTGCTGATCTCTTCCAGCATGCGCAGACAGGCTTCGTTGGCACCACCGTGCGCCGGTCCCCAAAGGGAGGCGATACCTGCAGCGATACAGGCAAACGGGTTGGCGCCAGACGAACCGGCGGTACGCACGGTAGAGGTTGATGCGTTCTGCTCATGATCGGCGTGCAGGATCAGAATGCGGTCCATGGCGCGTTCCAGCACCGGGTTCACCACATATTCTTCACACGGCGTAGAAAACATCATGTGCAGGAAGTTGCCGGCATAGGACAAGTCGTTGCGCGGATAGGCAAACGGCTGACCGATGGAATATTTGTAACACATTGCCGCCATGGTTGGCATTTTAGACAGCAGACGGAACGCAGCGATTTCACGATGGCGCTCAATGTTGACGTCCATAGCATCATGATAAAATGCCGCCAGCGCACCGGTAACACCACACATGACTGCCATCGGATGTGAGTCACGGCGGAAGCCACGGAACAGATGGTGAATCTGCTCATGCAGCATTGTATGGCGCGTCACAGTGAGTTTGAATTCTTCAAACTCTTTCTCGGTTGGTGGTTCACCATTCAGCAGGATGTAACACACTTCCAGGTAGTTTGAGTGCAGCGCTAACTGGTCAATCGGGAAACCACGGTGCAGCAGAATGCCTTCATCACCGTCGATATAGGTAATTTTAGATTCGCAGGATGCAGTAGAAGTAAAGCCGGGGTCAAAGGTGAAATACCCTTTGGAACCCAGATTCCGGACATCGATTTCTTCCTGACCCAACGTACCTTTCAGTACATCGAGCACGATAGGATCTTCGCCATCCAGGGTTAGTGTTGCTTTTTTATCAGCCATTTACAGTCTCCTTAGCGCCGTATTTTAGGGATCTTTATCACCAGGAAAGTCATATTCCCCAGCCTTGTGTCTGGCGCAGAAGGTCATCATCTCTGTGGCATCTTTTTGCGTGCAGGGTACAGAGTGACGGGCGCGTGCTGGCCGGGATGACATATTACTGATGCGTAGCATGGTTGTATAAAGACCCGGTTTGGTAATGACTTACGTTATTGTCAAAACCTGATGCTTTATGGGTAATCCCAACCAATGTTACATAACTTGTGCTTAGGGGAAAGTGTATCCCCATAACTTTTGTGCATCATAGAACTTTTATTCGTCCGTTTGTAACAAGAATGTTGAACTTTTGTCAAATCAGATAATTAAAATTGTATCAATTATGAAAACCGTGAGAGTGATCACTGTTCCGCTGAAATGTTCCCAAAGAGTTTGTAGGGGAATTGTAATGAGAATGTGATCCACCTATACTGCCGCCAGGTCTCCGGATTTCCCCTGCAGTAGGAGCCACCCAGCGTTTCATACGCGTCGTTTTTGACACTGGACGTTGTAGTTTTGGTGCCTGGCGCGAATGGTCAACTTAGATAACGCTGTCTGACCCCCCTTCAGGACCGGAGGAAGCAAAATAAGAAAAGCTGTGTGGGCAAAACCGTGAAAAAACAAAGACCTGTCAACTTGGATCTCACTACGATCCGGTTTCCCTTAACCGCAATTGCGTCCATTCTCCACCGCGTGTCCGGCGTGATCACCTTTGTGTCGATCGGGATTCTGCTCTGGTTACTGGGTCTGTCTCTCTCTTCTCCCGAAGGCTTCCTTCAGGCTTCTGCCGTCATGGATAGCTTTATTGCCAAATTCATCATGTGGGGCATCTTAACCGCACTGGCGTACCATATCGCTGGCGGCATTCGCCATATGATGATGGACTTTGGTTTCCTCGGTGAAACCTTAGAAACGGGTAAGTTTTCCGCGCAAATTGCATTCGGTATCACTGTCGTGCTCTCAATCCTGGCTGGAGTCCTCGTATGGTAAGCAATGCTTCTGCACTGGGTCGCAACGGCATTCATGACTGGTTGCTGCTGCGTGCTGCCGCCATGGTTATGACCCTCTATGTGCTGTATATCCTCGGCTTTATCGTGATGTCAGGGACCCTGACCTATGACATCTGGCGTGGTTTTTTTGCCTCAAACTTCACGAAAGTCTTCACCCTTCTGACGCTGTTCTCCATTCTGGTGCATGGCTGGATTGGGATGTGGCAGGTACTGACTGACTACATTAAACCACTGGCGCTGCGCATGATGCTGCAACTGGTGATTGTGGTAGCCCTGTTGGTGTATGCAATTTATGGAACCGTTGTTGTGTGGGGTGCGTGATGAGTTTGCCAGTCAGAGAATTTGATGCCGTGGTTATCGGCGCAGGCGGTGCAGGTATGCGCGCCGCCTTACAGATTTCCCAATCGGGCCAGACCTGTGCTCTGTTGTCCAAAGTTTTCCCAACCCGTTCTCATACCGTTTCTGCGCAAGGCGGTATTACCGTTGCGCTGGGTAATACCCATGAAGACAACTGGGAATGGCACATGTATGACACGGTCAAAGGTTCCGACTATATCGGTGACCAGGACGCGATTGAATATATGTGTAAAACCGGTCCGGAAGCGATTCTTGAGCTGGAACATATGGGCCTGCCATTCTCCCGTCTGGATGATGGTCGTATTTATCAGCGTCCGTTTGGTGGCCAGTCGAAAAACTTCGGCGGTGAGCAGGCGGCACGAACGGCTGCAGCCGCTGACCGTACCGGCCACGCATTGTTGCATACGCTGTATCAGCAGAACCTAAAAAACCACACCACTATCTTTTCCGAATGGTATGCGTTGGATCTGGTGAAAAACGCCGATGGCGCGATTGTCGGCTGTACTGCGCTGAACATTGAAGATGGTGAAGTGGTGTACTTCAAAGCGCGTGCCACCGTGCTGGCGACCGGCGGTGCCGGACGTATTTACCAGTCTACAACCAATGCGCATATCAACACCGGTGACGGCGTCGGTATGGCATTGCGTGCCGGTGTACCAGTGCAGGATATGGAAATGTGGCAGTTCCACCCGACCGGTATTGCGGGTGCGGGCGTGCTGGTGACCGAAGGTTGCCGTGGTGAAGGCGGATATCTGCTGAATAAACACGGCGAACGCTTTATGGAGCGTTACGCGCCAAATGCGAAAGACCTGGCGGGTCGTGACGTGGTAGCACGTTCTATCATGATCGAAATCCGTGAAGGTCGTGGCTGTGACGGTCCGTGGGGTCCACACGCTAAGCTGAAGCTGGACCACCTGGGTAAAGAGGTGCTGGAAGCGCGTTTGCCGGGCATCCTTGAGCTGTCGCGGACCTTTGCGCACGTTGATCCGGTGAAAGAACCGATCCCGGTCATCCCAACCTGCCACTATATGATGGGGGGGATTCCAACGCGTGTGAGCGGTCAGGCACTGACGGTGAACGAGAAAGGTGAAGATGTTCTGGTTCCGGGCCTGTTTGCGGTGGGTGAAATTGCCTGCGTATCCGTCCACGGGGCTAACCGTCTTGGCGGCAACTCGCTGCTCGATCTGGTGGTGTTTGGCCGTGCTGCTGGTGTGCATCTGCAGGAATCCATTGCCGAGCAGGGTGAGCTGCGCGAAGCCACGGAAGAAGAAATTGACGCTTCTCTGGCCCGACTGAACCGCTGGAATAACAACGTCACGGGTGAAGATCCGGCAGATCTGCGTAAAGCCTTGCAGGCCTGTATGCAGAATAACTTCTCGGTCTTCCGTGAAGGTGATGCGATGGCGCGGGGTCTGGAAGAGTTGAAAGTGTTGCGCGAGCGTCTGAAGAATGCCCGTCTGGATGACCGTTCCAGCGATTTCAACACCCAGCGTGTTGAGTGCCTGGAGCTGGATAACCTGATGGAGACGGCCTACGCCACAGCGGTGTCAGCCAACTATCGTACGGAAAGCCGTGGGGCACATAGCCGCTTCGACTATCCTGAACGTGACGATGCAAACTGGTTATGTCACAGCGTGTATCTGCCGCTGACTGAAAGCATGACGCGCCGTGAAGTGAACATGCAGCCGAAACTGCGTGCGGCCTTCCCGCCGAAAGCACGTACATACTAGTTTGCGGAGATAACACCATGAGACTCGAATTTTCCATCTATCGTTACAATCCGGATGTCGATGATGCTCCGCGTATGCAGGAATACACGCTGGAGTCAGAAGACGGCCGTGACATGATGTTGCTGGACGCGCTGATGCGTCTGAAAGAGAAAGACCCGACGTTAGCGTTTCGCCGCTCGTGCCGTGAAGGGGTGTGTGGCTCTGACGGTCTCAATATGAACGGTAAAAATGGCCTTGCCTGCATTACCCCCGTTTCTGCGCTGGGTAATGGTAAACAGAAAATTGTGATCCGCCCGCTGCCCGGTTTACCGGTGATCCGCGATTTGGTGGTGGACATGGGGCAATTCTATGCTCAGTATGAGAAGATTAAGCCTTACCTGTTGAATAATGGGCAAAAACCACCAGCAAGGGAACATCTTCAGGAGCCGGAACAGCGTGAAAAACTGGATGGTCTGTACGAATGTATTCTTTGCGCCTGTTGCTCGACCTCATGCCCGTCATTCTGGTGGAACCCGGACAAATTTATCGGTCCGGCAGGTTTGCTGGCGGCATACCGTTTCCTGATTGATAGCCGTGACACCGAAACCGATGCGCGTCTTGATAATCTGAACGATGCTTTCAGTGTATTCCGCTGTCACAGTATCATGAACTGTGTGAGCGTATGTCCTAAAGGGCTAAACCCAACGCGTGCCATCGGCCATATTAAGTCGATGCTGTTGCAGCGGGGCGCTTAACACTGACGTACCGGGAGCCTGCGGGTTCCCGGTGTTTTACCAGGTCATCTTTGTAAGGTGTTTTCGGCAGAGTGAAGTTGCCGGAAACCCTTTGCAAAGGTTCCCTTACGGGCCGGTCGCTCGTATCGAAGAACCGTACCACGGTAAGCCGTTAACGCGGCGCGGGACTTGCAAAGGTTCCATTAACCAACCACGGCGAAAAAAAAAGCACAAATATGCTTAAGGGATCACAATGCAGAACAGCGCGATGAAACCCTGGCTGGACTCCTCCTGGCTGGCCGGCGCGAACCAGTCCTACATAGAGCAGCTCTATGAGGACTTTTTAACCGATCCTGACTCTGTCGATGTGGCCTGGAAGTCTCTTTTCCAGCAGCTTCCTGGAACTGGGGTTAGACCTGAGCAATTTCACTCCACCACCCGCGAGTATTTCCGCCGTCTGGCGAAAGATGCTTCGCGCTATACCGCCTCCGTCAGCGATCCTGAAACCAATGCTAAACAGGTTAAGGTACTGCAACTGATCAACGCCTTCCGTTTCCGCGGACATCAGCAAGCAAACCTCGACCCGTTAGGCCTGTGGAAGCAGGAAGCTGTACCGGATCTCGACCCAGCCTACCATGGTCTGAGCGAAGCCGATTTCCAGGAAAGTTTCAATGTCGGTTCCTTTGCCATTGGTAAAGAGACACTGAAGCTGGCGGATCTGTTTGCGGCGCTGCAGCAAACCTATTGCGGTTCGATCGGTGCGGAATATATGCACATGACCAACACCGAAGAAAAACGCTGGATCCAACAGCGTCTGGAATCGGTGGTGGGGCAGGCATCTTACTCTGTTGAAGAGAAAAAGGGCTTCCTCAAGCAGCTGACTGCAGCAGAAGGTCTGGAGCGCTATCTGGGCGCGAAATTCCCTGGTGCTAAACGCTTCTCACTGGAAGGCGGTGACGCGCTGGTGCCGATGCTGAATGAGATGATTCGTCATGCCGGTAAGAGCGGTACGCGCGAAGTGGTGCTGGGTATGGCACACCGCGGCCGTCTGAACGTGCTGATCAACGTGCTGGGCAAAAAGCCACAGGACCTGTTCGACGAATTCTCTGGTAAGCATAAAGAGCATCTTGGCACGGGTGACGTGAAGTACCATATGGGCTTCTCATCGGATGTGGAAACTGAAGGCGGCATGGTTCACCTGGCGCTGGCGTTTAACCCATCACATCTCGAGATTGTCAGCCCGGTGGTCATGGGATCTGTCCGCGCCCGTCTTGACCGTCTTGATGAACCTGCCAGCAACAAAGTCTTACCTATCACTATTCACGGTGATGCTGCCGTTATCGGGCAGGGCGTGGTGCAGGAAACCCTGAACATGTCGCAGGCCCGGGGTTACGAAGTGGGCGGTACAGTACGTATCGTGATCAACAACCAGATTGGTTTCACCACCTCAAACCCTAAAGATGCACGTTCAACTCAGTACTGTACCGATATTGGTAAAATGGTGCTGGCCCCGATCTTCCACGTCAACGCGGATGACCCGGAAGCGGTTGCCTTTGTCACCCGTCTGGCGTTGGATTTCCGTAACACCTTTAAACGCGACGTGTTTATTGATCTGGTCTGTTATCGCCGTCATGGTCATAACGAAGCTGATGAGCCAAGCGCCACGCAGCCTGTGATGTACCAGAAGATCAAGAAACATCCGACGCCGCGTAAACTCTATGCTGACAAGTTGGAAGCCGAAAAGGTCGCCAGCCTGGAAGATGCCACGGAAATGGTCAACCTGTACCGTGATGCTCTGGATGCAGGTGAGTGCGTGGTACCGGAATGGCGCCCAATGAGCCTCCACTCTTTCACCTGGTCGCCGTATCTAAACCATGACTGGGATGAAGGCTACCCGGAATCTATCGAACTGAAGCGTTTGCAGGCACTGGCAAAACGCATCAGCACGGTACCGGAATCTGTCGAAATGCAGTCCCGTGTGGCCAAGATTTACAACGATCGCGCTGAAATGGCGGCCGGAAATAAGCCGTTCGACTGGGGCGCAGCAGAAAACCTCGCGTACGCCACGCTGGTGGATGAAGGCATTCCATGCCGTCTTTCCGGCGAGGATATGGGGCGCGGTACGTTCTTCCATCGTCATGCGGTTATCCATAACCAGGCGAATGGGTCGACCTACACTCCGTTACAGCATGTGCATAACGGGCAGGGCATCTTCAAAGTATGGGACTCCGTGCTGTCAGAAGAAGCCGTGCTGGCGTTTGAATATGGCTATGCCACCGCAGAACCGCGCACCCTGACCATCTGGGAAGCACAGTTCGGTGACTTCGCTAACGGGGCGCAGGTCGTGATTGACCAGTTCATCAGCTCCGGCGAGCAGAAGTGGGGCCGTATGTGTGGCCTGGTGATGCTTCTGCCACATGGCTATGAAGGTCAGGGCCCTGAGCACTCCTCTGCGCGCCTGGAGCGTTACCTGCAACTTTGTGCAGAGCAGAACATGCAGGTTTGCGTGCCGTCTACACCTGCGCAGGTTTACCACATGCTGCGTCGTCAGGCGCTGCGCGGTATGCGCCGTCCGCTGGTGGTGATGTCACCGAAGTCATTGTTACGTCATCCGCAGGCGGTATCTTCACTGGAAGAGTTGGCCAGCGGTGCGTTCCTGCCTGCCATTGGTGAAATCGACGATCTCGACCCTAAAGGCGTCAAACGTGTCGTGCTGTGTTCCGGTAAGGTGTATTACGACCTGCTGGATAAACGTCGTAAGAATGAGCAAACCGACGTTGCTATCGTGCGTATTGAGCAGCTTTATCCGTTCCCGCACAAAGCGGTGCAGGATGTGTTGCAGCAGTATTCTCATGTGCATGATTTTGTCTGGTGTCAGGAAGAACCACTGAACCAGGGTGCCTGGTATTGCAGCCAGCATCACTTCCGCGAAGTCGTGCCGTTTGGGGCTTCATTACGTTATGCCGGTCGCCCTGCATCTGCATCTCCGGCAGTTGGCTATATGTCCGTTCACCAGCAGCAGCAGCAAGATCTGGTTAATGACGCGCTGAACGTTGAATAATTAAGGAAATAGAATGAGTAGCGTAGATATCGTTGTTCCTGACCTGCCTGAATCCGTGGCAGATGCCACCGTGGCAACCTGGCACAAAAAACCGGGCGACAGCGTCAAACGTGACGAAGTGCTGGTAGAAATTGAAACAGACAAAGTGATTCTGGAAGTGCCTGCCTCGGCGGATGGCGTACTGGAAGCTATCCTCGAAGATGAAGGCGCCACCGTGGTGTCTCGTCAGGCGCTGGGTCGCTTGAAAGAAGGTAATAGCGGCGGCAAAGAAACCTCTGCCAAAGCCGAAGCCAAAGAGGCGACCCCTGCGCAGCGCGCAACGGCCTCACTTGAAGAAGAGAGCAACGATGCGCTCAGCCCGGCGATTCGCCGTCTGATTGCCGAGCACAGCCTTGACGCTGCCGCAATCAAAGGCAGCGGCGTGGGTGGTCGTATCACCCGTGAAGATGTGGAAAAACATCTGGCAAATGCTCCGGCGAAAGCTGCTGAAGCGAAAGCGGCACCTGCTGCTACCGCACCGGCTGCTTCTCTGGGCAACCGCAGCGAGAAGCGTGTGCCAATGACGCGCCTGCGCAAGCGTGTGGCTGAACGCCTGCTGGAAGCGAAAAACAGCACGGCAATGCTGACCACGTTCAACGAAGTCAACATGCAGCCCATCATGGCACTGCGTAAGCAGTATGGTGATGCCTTCGAAAAACGTCACGGTGTGCGTCTGGGCTTTATGTCCTTCTACATTAAAGCCGTTGTTGAAGCCTTGAAACGCTACCCGGAAGTGAATGCGTCCATCGATGGTGAAGAAGTGGTGTATCACAACTACTTCGACGTCAGCATTGCGGTTTCCACACCGCGCGGCCTGGTGACTCCGGTGCTGAAAGATGTTGATGCTTTGAGCATGGCTGACATTGAGAAGAAAATTAAAGAGCTGGCAGTGAAAGGACGCGACGGTAAGTTGACTGTTGACGAACTGACTGGCGGTAACTTCACCATTACTAACGGTGGTGTTTTCGGTTCCCTGATGTCTACCCCGATTATCAACCCGCCGCAGAGCGCGATCCTGGGTATGCATGCCATTAAAGATCGCCCAATGGCGGTGAATGGCCAGGTCGTTATCCAGCCAATGATGTATCTGGCACTCTCTTACGATCACCGTCTGATCGATGGCCGCGAATCAGTGGGCTATCTGGTGGCGATCAAAGAGCTGCTGGAAGATCCGGCGCGTCTGCTGCTGGATGTCTAAACCCCTGGGGTACGGCAGTATATTGTCGTACCCAACCCTATGTGTAGCCGCTTCTGGCGGCTAAGTCTTTTCAGACCTGAATGGATAGAACATCATGAACTTACACGAATATCAGGCAAAACAGTTGTTTGCACGGTATGGTTTACCGGCACCAACCGGTTATGCCTGCACCACGCCACGCGAAGCAGAAGAAGCCGCCTCTAAGATTGGTGCCGGCCCGTGGGTAGTGAAATGTCAGGTTCATGCCGGTGGCCGCGGTAAAGCGGGCGGTGTGAAAGTGGTTAACAGTAAAGAAGAGATCCGCGCTTTCGCTGAAAACTGGCTGGGTAAACGTCTGGTGACCTACCAGACTGACGCACATGGCCAGCCGGTTAACCAGATTCTGGTGGAATCCGCGACCGATATCGACCAGGAACTGTACCTGGGCGCAGTCGTTGACCGTGGCACCCGTCGCGTGGTGTTTATGGCGTCAACCGAAGGCGGCGTGGAAATTGAGAAAGTGGCGGAAGAAACCCCGCACCTGATTCACAAAATGGCGCTGGATCCCCTCACCGGGCCACAGCCTTACCAGGGTCGTGAGCTGGCGTTTAAACTAGGTCTGACTGGTAAGCAGGTTGGTCAGTTCACCAAGATCTTTATGGGTCTGGCAACGCTGTTCCTGGAGCGTGATCTGGCGCTGGTTGAGATCAACCCGTTAGTGATCACCAAGCAGGGCGACCTGGTTTGCCTGGACGGCAAGCTGACGGCTGACGGCAATGCTTTGTTCCGCCAGCCAGAGCTGCGCGAAATGCGCGACCCAAGCCAGGAAGACTCCCGCGAAGCACATGCAGCGCAGTGGGAACTGAACTACGTGGCGCTGGAAGGTAACATCGGTTGTATGGTCAACGGTGCGGGTCTGGCGATGGGTACGATGGACATCGTGAAACTGAGCGGTGGCCAGCCTGCTAACTTCCTTGATGTTGGCGGCGGTGCGACCAAAGAGCGCGTGACCGAAGCCTTTAAAATCATCCTGTCAGATGACGCGGTTAAAGCGGTCTTTGTTAACATCTTCGGCGGTATCGTTCGCTGCGACCTGATTGCTGACGGCATTATCGGGGCGGTGGAAGAAGTGGGTGTAAACGTGCCGGTGGTGGTGCGTCTGGAAGGGAACAATGCCGAGCTGGGTGCCAAAAAACTGGCAGACAGCGGCCTGAATATTATTGCAGCAACCAGCCTGAGCGATGCGGCGCACCGTGTTGTTGCCGCAGCGGAGGGTAAATAATGTCTATTCTGATTGATAAAAACACCAAAGTTATCTGCCAGGGCTTCACCGGTGGTCAGGGGACTTTCCACTCCGAACAGGCGCTAGCCTATGGTACTCAGCTGGTCGGCGGTGTAACGCCAGGTAAAGGCGGCACTGAGCATCTGGGTCTTCCGGTATTTAACACCGTGCGCGAAGCGGTAGAAGCAACAGGTGCGACAGCATCCGTGATTTACGTACCGGCTCCGTTCTGCAAAGACGGTATCCTGGAAGCGATTGAAGCGGGCATTAAGCTGATCATCACCATCACTGAAGGCATCCCAACGCTGGATATGCTGACCGTGAAAGTGAAGCTGGATGAAGCCGGTGTGCGTATGATCGGTCCAAACTGCCCGGGTGTTATTACCCCGGGAGCCTGTAAGATCGGCATCATGCCTGGCCATATTCACCAGCCAGGCCGCATTGGCATCGTGTCCCGTTCCGGTACGCTGACCTATGAAGCCGTGAAGCAGACGACAGATATTGGTTACGGCCAGTCTACCTGCGTCGGTATCGGTGGTGACCCGATCCCAGGCTCTAACTTCATCGATATCCTGAAGCTGTTCCAGGATGACCCACAGACCGAAGCCATCGTCATGATTGGTGAAATCGGCGGTAGCGCAGAAGAAGAAGCTGCTGCGTTTATCAAAGAGTACGTGACTAAACCGGTAGTGGGTTACATCGCCGGTGTGACGGCGCCTAAGGGCAAACGTATGGGGCACGCAGGGGCTATCATCGCAGGCGGTAAAGGCACAGCAGACGAGAAGTTTGCAGCGCTGGAAGCAGCAGGCGTGAAAACCGTGCGTAGCCTGGCTGATATCGGCGAGGCCGTAAAAGCGGTACTGCCACAGTAATACGCTTGTTTACTGCAATACAGGCCACCTGAGGGTGGCCTTTTTTATGGTTGTCTGCCACACTTTTTACTGTTAGTGATTAACGTTAAATTATTATTAAAGCTCTCAGATGTAATTTAACGTTAAATTGCCACTCCATTGTTTTTATATTTTAACCTTCCCCCTGTAATCGCATACAAACCTTTAACAAACAAACCTTGCTACCACAATATATGAGATCTCAATCTTAATTTAGATCAAGAAAAGCAGACTTATTTATTGGGTATATTACTGGAGTCTTTGTGCGTTTTTGGTTTAAATTGCGCTACATCAAATTCAGGTTGTTTCCGCTATCTCATTAAAAGTTGATACAGCCTGCTAAAAATAATACTGTCGTCACAAAACCACTTTAAAGCTGTGTGTATAAAGGCGTATTATGGAAGCCGGGATGTCTTTCTGGATCTTCTAAGGTTGTTACTAACCCTTTTAGCCCTATGGCTGGGATGATTCCCTGTGTCAGGAGACACTTTACGGGATTACGTTTTCTTTTTTATTTATTGGGATGTCTCCAGGTAATTCTGAGTAATTTACTCGGGTATTCTTCTGTCGGAACCCACTTGCGGAGCAAGGAGTCAGAATGTTTGATATTGTCGAACTGTCGCGATTACAGTTTGCTTTGACTGCTATGTACCATTTTCTGTTTGTGCCTTTAACGCTAGGTATGGCGTTTTTACTGGCCATTATGGAAACGGTATATGTGTTGTCGGGTAAACAAATCTACAAAGATATGACCAAGTTTTGGGGCAAGTTATTTGGTATTAACTTTGCCCTGGGTGTTGCAACCGGGCTTACGATGGAGTTTCAGTTCGGCACTAACTGGTCTTATTACTCGCACTATGTGGGTGATATCTTCGGTGCCCCGCTGGCCATTGAAGGCCTGATGGCATTCTTCCTTGAGTCGACATTTGTCGGGCTGTTCTTCTTCGGCTGGGATCGCCTGGGCAAAGTACAGCACATGGCCGTGACCTGGCTGGTGGCTCTCGGTTCCAACCTCTCCGCATTGTGGATTCTGGTGGCAAACGGCTGGATGCAGAATCCAGTGGCCTCTGAGTTTAACTTCGAAACGATGCGTATGGAGATGGTCAGCTTCTCCGAACTGGTATTAAACCCGGTAGCACAGGTGAAATTCGTGCACACCGTGGCAGCCGGTTATACCTGTGGTGCGATGTTTATTCTGGGTATCAGTGCTTACTACTTGCTGCGCGGCCGTGATATCGCTTTTGCCAAACGTTCATTCGCGATTGCTGCCAGCTTTGGTATGGCCGCTATCCTGTCTGTTATCGTACTGGGTGATGAATCGGGCTATGAAATTGGTGATGTGCAGAAAACCAAGCTTGCCGCGATAGAAGCCGAGTGGGAAACGCAGCCAGCGCCGGCCGCCTTTACACTGTTCGGTATCCCCGATCAGGAAGCACAGAAGAATAACTATGCTATTCAGATCCCCTGGGCGCTCGGCCTGATCGCGACCCGTTCCGTCGACAAACAGGTCACCGGTTTGAAAGAGTTGATGGAGCAGCATGAAGTGCGCATCCGTAACGGGATGAAGGCTTACCAGCTGCTGCAGGAACTACGTACCGGCAACCAGGACCCAGCCGTGCGTACTGCATTCAATGCGGCCAAACAGGATCTGGGCTATGGCTTGCTGTTAAAACGCTATACAGCGAACGTTGCGGATGCCAGCGAAGCTCAGATCCAGCAGGCAACGAAAGATTCGATTCCCAGCGTTGCTCCACTCTACTTCTCCTTCCGCATCATGGTCGCCTGTGGCGTGTTGATGTTACTGATTATCGGGCTGTCATTCTGGACCGTTATTCGTAATCGCATTGGTAAATGCCCACTCCTGCTGAAATGCGCGCTGTACGGCATTCCGCTGCCGTGGATTGCGATTGAATCTGGCTGGTTTGTTGCGGAATATGGCCGTCAACCCTGGGCGATTGGTGAAGTGCTGCCCACCGCTGTAGCGAACTCATCACTGACTGTAGGCGATCTACTGTTCTCGATGGGGCTGATTTGTGGTCTGTATACGCTGTTCCTGGTGGCTGAAATGTACCTGATGTTCAAGTTTGCCCGCCTGGGTCCTAGCAGCCTGAAAACCGGACGCTATCACTATGAGCAGTCCAGCATCGCCTCGCAGCCGGCACGCTAAGACAGGAGTCCATACATGTTAACTTATGAAGAATTGCGCTTTCTCTGGTGGTTGCTGATTGGTATTTTGCTGATCGGTTTTGCAGTCGCTGACGGTTTTGATATGGGCGTTGGCATGCTGACCCGCATCCTGGGGCGTTCTGATACTGAACGCCGTATTATGATCAACAGTATCGCCCCACACTGGGACGGTAACCAGGTCTGGTTGATCACGGCTGGTGGTGCATTGTTTGCTGCCTGGCCGATGGTTTATGCCGCTGCGTTTTCCGGTTTTTATGTGGCGATGATCCTGGTGCTGGCCTCATTATTCTTCCGTCCGGTCGGGTTTGACTACCGCTCCAAGATTGAAGATATGCGCTGGCGCGGGATGTGGGACTGGGGGATTTTCATCGGCAGCTTTGTCCCGCCGCTGGTCATTGGTGTCGCCTTTGGTAACCTCTTACAAGGTGTACCTTTCCACATCGACAACGATTTGCGCCTGTTCTATACCGGCAACTTCTTCCAACTGCTGAATCCGTTTGGTCTGCTGGCGGGGATTGTCAGTCTGACGATGATCCTGACCCAGGGTGCAACGTATTTGCAGATGCGCACCGTCGGTGAATTGCATCTGCGTACCCGTAAAGCCGCGCAGATTTCTGCTGCCGTGATGATGGTCTGCTTCGCGCTGGCGGGTGTCTGGGTGGTGTACGGCATTGATGGTTATGTGGTGACCTCGGCACTCGATCATAACGGTGCGTCTAATCCACTGGTGAAAGAAGTCAGCCGTCAGGCGGGTGCCTGGATGGTGAACTTCAATAATGCGCCGATTCTCTGGGCCATTCCGGTGCTGGGCGTGGTACTGCCGTTACTGACTATCCTCTTCTCGCGTATTGAGAAAGGGGCCTGGGCGTTCCTGTTTTCTTCACTGACGCTGGCCTGTGTCATTCTGACGGCCGGTATTGCGATGTTCCCGTTCGTTATGCCATCCAGTACCGTACCGAATGTGAGCCTGACCATGTGGGATGCTACGTCGACGGTATTGACACTCAACGTCATGACCGTGGTAGCGGCTATCTTTGTGCCAATTATCCTGGCTTACACAACCTGGTGTTACTACAAAATGTTCGGCCGTGTGACCAAAGAACAGATTGAAAATAACAGTAATTCTCTCTACTAAAGAAGGAGCGACATCATGTGGTATTTTGCCTGGATTCTTGGCACGCTGCTGGCCTGTGCCTTCGGTATCATTACCGCTCTGGCGCTGGAACAAGCTGAAGCGTCAGCCGCGAGTAAAGAGGAACTGTGATGGGGGAGGGCATCGCTCGTCTCTATCAACTGATGGACAAGGGCCCGCTGAGGGCGCTTTCCCTGGTGGCCGCGTTACTGCTGGCGGGGTGTATGTTCTGGAACCCATCGCGCTTTGCCGCGAACAGCAGTGAGCTGGCTATCTGGCAGGGGCTGTTGCTGATGTGGGCGGTCTGCACGGGCGTAATTCACGGTGTGGGGTTCCGCCCGCATCGTCTACGCTGGCGCGGATTTTTCTCTCCACTTCCTGCCTTGTTAGTTGCCATGAGTGGCGTTGTTTTTTTCTTCCTCTGATCGTGCAGAGGGACAGATTCATCTGTCCCTCTGTTTTCCTCTTTGTCCCTCGCCATAATAAATGTCGCTGAAGCTATTTTTAGCTGCGTTTATGTCAATATTTGTCTAACAAATGTCCTGAAATTAGTGAAGTTGTTACGCAGGGATAATTATTTTCGTCAGCCTCTGGCAACCCATTCCCAACAGGTTAGCTCTTGCGTATAGTAGCAACGTTTTCCTGTACCAACGTTAGCATTACCGGGATGTAGAGTGAGTACAACGCTGTTTCGATGGCCGGTGCGTGTCTATTACGAAGATACCGATGCCGGTGGTGTGGTTTACCACGCCAGCTATGTCGCTTTTTATGAACGGGCACGGACTGAAATGCTGCGCCAGCGCCATTTCAATCAACAGGTTCTGCTGGAACAGCAGGTGGCCTTTGTCGTGCGTCGTATCACGGTTGATTACCTTGCAGCTGCACGCCTCGACGATATGCTCGATGTGCAAAGCGAGGTTATTGGCATGACCAGAACGACCATGACATTCGCACAACGCATCGTTAATGCAGAAGGCCGTGTGCTCAATGAAGCAGAGGTCCTGATCGCCTGCATCAATCCACATCTAATGAAGCCGATAGCGCTTCCCAAGTCTATTGTCGCGGAGTTCAAGCAGTGACTGACATGAACATTCTTGATTTGTTCCTGAAGGCGAGCCTTCTGGTCAAACTTATCATGTTGATATTGATCGGATTTTCTATCGCCTCCTGGGCTGTAATCATTCAGCGTACCCGTATTTTGAATGCGGCCACGCGTGATGCAGATGCCTTCGAAGATAAGTTTTGGTCCGGTATCGAACTGTCTCGTCTCTATCAGGAAAGCCAGGCCCGTCGCGATGAGCTGGGCGGTTCTGAGCAGATTTTCTATGCGGGTTTTAAAGAGTTTGCCCGTCTGCATCGTGCTAACAACCATGCGCCGGAAGCGGTCGTGGAGGGGGCGACGCGTGCCATGCGTATTTCCATGAACCGTGAACTGGAAGCGCTGGAAAACCATATACCTTTCCTGGGTACCGTAGGTTCCATCAGCCCTTATATTGGTCTGTTTGGTACGGTATGGGGGATTATGCATGCCTTCATCGCGCTGGGCGCGGTGAAACAGGCCACCTTACAGATGGTGGCACCGGGTATTGCTGAAGCACTGATTGCAACTGCAATTGGTCTGTTTGCGGCCATCCCTGCGGTCATGGCTTACAACCGCCTGACGCAGCGTGTGAACAAACTTGAGCAGAACTACGACAACTTTATGGAAGAGTTCACGGCTATCCTGCATCGTCAGGCGTTCTCTAGCGACGTAAGCAAGTAAGTCGGAGGTTAGCATGGCCAGAAGGCGTGGTCGCGGTCGCCGCGACGTCAAGTCCGAGATCAATATTGTTCCGTTGCTGGACGTGCTGCTGGTGCTGTTGCTGATTTTCATGGCAACGGCGCCGATCATCACTCAAAGCGTGGAAGTTGATCTCCCGGACGCTACAGATTCTAAAACCGTCTCCAGCGATGATAATCCTCCTGTGATTGTTGAAGTCGCGGGTGTCGGGCAGTACAGCCTGGTGGTCGATCACGATCGGATGGAGCAGTTGCCAGCGGAACAAGTGGTGGCCGAAGCGCAGCGCCGCATTACGGCTAACCCGAAAACGGTGTTCCTGATTGGCGGGGCCAAAGAGGTTCCTTACGAGGAAATCATCAAGGCGCTGAACTTGCTGCATCAGGCAGGCGTGAAGTCTGTCGGATTAATGACGCAGCCGATTTAATTCATTCGAACCGTTTTTGGGAACCGAGAGTGTCGAAGGCAACCGAGCAAGACGAAAAGTTAAAACGAGCGATAACAATATCAGTCATCTTCCACATTATTCTGGTGGCCGTGCTGGTATGGAGTTCGTTTGACGAAAACATCGACGCCAGCGGCGGTGGTGGCGGTAGCGATATTGATGCAGTCATGGTCGATCCTGGCGCGGTGGTAGAACAGTACAATCGTCAGCAAAATCAGCAGAGCGACAGCAAGCGTGCCGAGCAACAACGTCAGAAGCAGGCTAAACAGCAGGCGGAAGAGTTGCAGCAGAAACAGGCCGCAGAACAGCAAAGGCTGAAACAGATCGAGAAAGAACGTCTGCAGGCGCAGGAAGATGCCAAACAGCAGGCGGCAGAACAGGCCGCCGAGCAGAAGCAAGCCGCGGATGCGGCGAAGCAGGCACAGCAGGAGCAGAAACAGGCTGAAGCCGCCGCGGCAAAAGCCAAAGCTGATGCGAAAGCCCAGGCGGATGCCCAGGCGAAGTCTGCTGCTGATGCACAGAAAAAAGCTGCAGAAGAAGCGAAAAAAGCGGCTGCTGATGCGAAGAAAGAAGCCGAAGCAGAAGCGAAACAGGCCGCTGCGGAAGCCGCTAAAGTGAAAGCGGCAGCGGATGCAAAAGCCAAAGCGACTGCTGAGGCAAAAGCGGCGGCGGATGCGAAGGCTGCTGCTCAGGAAGCCAAAGCACAGGCGGCGGCTGAGGCGAAAGAAAAAGCAGCGGAAGAAGCCAAAGAGAAAGCGGCGACTGCTGCCAAAGAAAAAGCGGAAGCGGCTGCAAAAGCGAAAGCTGATGCCGCAGCGAAAGCCAAAGCCGATGCCGCAGCCAAGAAGAAAGCAGCAGCTGAAGCCGCGAAAGAGTCGGGTGATGTCGGTAACTTACTGGGTGACCTGACCTCAGGTAAAAATGCGCCGAAATCCGCAAATGCTGCTGGCGGCGGTGGTGCTGCAGGGCAGGGTACGCAGAAAAAATCGGGTGCATCCGGTGCAGCTATCGACAGTTACCTTGGACAGGTTAAAGGCGCGATTCAAAGTAAATTGTATAATGCGGATACTTTCGCAGGGCAAACCTGCGATATCCGCATCAAACTGGCTCCGGACGGGCTGCTGATTTCAGCGACGACGGCCGGTGGTGATGCTGCGCTCTGTCAGGCCGCGTTAAGTGCTGCTCGTACTGCTAAAATTCCAAAACCGCCTACCCAGGATGTCTGGCAGGCGGTGAAAGAAGCGACAGTCGAGTTTAAACTGTAAGAATTCGGTCATCAGCGGCATGTTGAACTATGTTTTGCATGCCGTACTCTTAGGTTTCTTGATACAAGGCTAATTATCGTGGGTGCTATGCCCGGGTAAGGGAGAAAGAATGAAGCAGGCATTTCGTGTAGCGCTGAGTTTTTTAATGCTGTTTGTCGCGGTTGCGCATGCAGAAGTTCGCATTGAAATTACTCAGGGTGTGAATTCCGCACGTCCTATCGGCGTTGTGCCGTTTAAATGGGATGGTCCAGGTGCCGCACCGGAAGATATTGGTGGCATTGTTGCTGCCGACTTACGTAACAGCGGTAAATTCAATCCAATCGATCGTTCACGTCTACCACAGCAGCCAACCTCTGCTGCCGAAGTGCAGCCCGCTGCATGGAGTGCGCTGGGCATTGATGCCGTCGTGGTAGGCCAGATTCAGCCAGGTGCTGACGGCAGTTACACCGTTTCCTACCAGTTGGTCGATACCTCGGCTAACCCGGGTGCGGTACTGGCGCAGAATCAGTTCAAAGTGACAAAACAGTGGTTACGTTATGCGGCGCATACAGCCAGTGATGAAAGCTTTGAAAAACTGACCAGCATCAAAGGGGCATTCCGTACCCGTATTGCTTACGTAGTGCAGACCAACGGCGGTCAATTCCCGTATGAACTGCGCGTATCTGATTACGATGGTTACAACCAGTTTGTTGTGCATCGTTCACCAGAACCACTGATGTCACCAGCCTGGTCTCCAGATGGTAGCAAAGTGGCTTACGTGACCTTTGAAAGCGGTAAGTCTGCACTGGTTATCCAGACGCTGGCGAATGGCGCGATCAGGCAGGTTGCTTCGTTCCCACGTCACAACGGTGCGCCAGCCTTCTCTCCAGATGGCAGCAAACTGGCGTTTGCGTTATCAAAAACGGGTAGCCTGAATCTGTATGTGATGGACATTGGTTCTGGTCAGATTCGTCAGATCACTGATGGTCGTTATAACAGCACCGAACCAACCTGGTTCCCGGACAGCCAGAGTCTGGCTTACACCTCCGATCAGGCAGGTCGTCCACAAATTTATAAAATCAGCGCAAGCGGCGGTACAGCTCAACGTATTACCTGGGAAGGTTCTCAGAACCAGGACTCAGACGTCAGCTCTGATGGCAAATCAATGGTGATGGTCAGCACCAATGGCGGTGCTCAACACATCGCCCGACAAGATCTGGTAACGGGAGCCGTTCAACAATTAACGGACACGTTCCTGGATGAGACGCCAAGTCTCGCACCTAACGGCACAATGGTAATCTATAGCTCTACTCAGGGTATGGGTTCCGTATTGCAGTTGGTTTCGACGGATGGGCGTTTCAAAGCGCGTCTTCCGGCAACTGATGGACAGGTCAAATTTCCTGCCTGGTCGCCGTATCTGTGATGCATGTGTAAATATGTATGGCAAACTATAATAGGAATTAAATAATGCAACTGAACAAAGTGCTGAAAGGCTTAATGCTGGCACTGCCAGTAATCGCAGTGGCTGCATGTAGCTCTCATAAGAACAACAACAACGACCAGACTAACGGTCTTGGTGACGGTTCTAACAGCGGCATGAACAGCGGTAACATGTCTTCTGACGAGCAGGCACGTCTGCAGATGCAAGAACTGCAGAAAAACAACATCGTATACTTCGGTCTGGACAAGTATGACATCGCTTCTGACTTCGCTCAGATGCTGGATGCGCACGCTAACTTCCTGCGTAGCAACCCATCATACAAAGTGACCGTAGAAGGTCATGCGGATGAGCGCGGTACACCTGAATACAACATCGCCCTGGGCGAACGTCGTGCTTCAGCTGTTAAAATGTACCTGCAGGGTAAAGGCGTTTCTGCTGACCAGATCTCTATCGTTTCTTACGGTAAAGAAAAACCTGCAGTACTGGGTCACGACGAATCAGCTTATGCTAAAAACCGTCGTGCAGTACTGGTTTACTAAGAGAATCACATGATTAGTAGCTTCAGAACTCACCTGTTGAGTCTGTCGTTACTGGTTGGCGTAGCGGCCCCCTGGGCCGCTAATGCCCAGGCAACAATCAGTAACGTTGGCTCCGGCTCGGTTGAAGACCGTGTCACTACACTTGAGCGTATTTCTAATGCTCAGGCGCAACTCCTCCAGCAACTTCAGCAGCAACTTTCCGAAACTCAAAATGATATTGACTCACTACGTGGTCAAATTCAGGAAAACAGCTATCAGCTGAATCAGGTTGTGGAGCGTCAGAAAGGACTTTACCAGCAGATTGACAGTCTCAGCAGCGGTGGTGCAAACGCCGGTGCAGCGGCCGCGTCAGGTGCGGGTGCGGCAGCCGCCGATACGTCCTCTGACGGCAGCAATGCAGCGGCAGCAGCTCCTGCTGCCGCTGCTGCCCCGACCCAAAGTGGGGATGCGAATACCGATTACAATGCGGCAGTGGCGCTGGTACTGGAGAAAAAACAGTACGATCAGGCTATCGCAGCATTTCAGTCCTTTGTGAAGAAATACCCGGATTCGACTTTTCAGCCTAACGCGAACTATTGGCTTGGTCAGTTGAATTACAACAAAGGCAAAAAAGACGATGCCGCGTTTTATTTCGCGACTGTTGTCAAAAATTACCCAAAATCACCGAAGAGTGCAGATGCGCTGCTGAAGGTGGGGGTGATCATGCAGGAAAAAGGCGACAAGGCGAAAGCCAAAGCGGTCTATCAGCAGGTGGTCAAACTGTACCCTAACAGTGAAGCCGCAAAACAGGCACAAAAGCGCTCAGCGGCACTCTGATTGGCGTGATTGAGCTCATTTTAGCCTGAAATATGGTCTTACCGCGTGAAAGCTAAGCAGTTGAACAACTTATCCTGAAATAGTGGTTGCGCTGGAAATTCAAATCAGTAATATATGCCGCCGTTGCCGGGGGATATGTTAAGAGACGCCAGCAGCACAAAAGTGGGTCGTTAGCTCAGTTGGTAGAGCAGTTGACTTTTAATCAATTGGTCGCAGGTTCGAATCCTGCACGACCCACCACTATTAAGTTTTAAACGGTGTAAACCGTGAAGGATGAGAACCGTAAAAAGTTCGAGTCGAGCGAAAGCGAGACAACGTTGCTTCAGCAACGGCCCGTAGGGCGAAGTCATCCTGCACCACCCACCAGTATTAAGTTTTAAAACGGTGTAAACCGTGCTTTGAAGTTTCGATATGGGTGATTAGCTCAGTTGGTAGAGCATCTCCTTTACACGGAGGGGGTCGGCGGTTCGAGCCCGTCATCACCCACCATATCGGGTCGTTAGCTCAGTTGGTAGAGCAGTTGACTTTTAATCAATTGGTCGCAGGTTCGAATCCTGCACGACCCACCACTTCAAAGTCGTAAGCGGTGTAAACCGTGAAGGATGAGAACCGTAAAAGGTTCGAGTCGAGCGAAAGCGAGACAACGTTGCTTCAGCAACGGCCCGAAGGGCGAAGTCATCCTGCACGACCCACCACTTCAAAGTAGTAAGAGATAGCATAGTACAGATATACCGCATTGCGGGTCGTTAGCTCAGTTGGTAGAGCAGTTGACTTTTAATCAATTGGTCGCAGGTTCGAATCCTGCACGACCCACCATCTCTTAAGAGATAAACATGCGTAGCAGTTCTGATATGGGTGATTAGCTCAGTTGGTAGAGCATCTCCTTTACACGGAGGGGGTCGGCGGTTCGAGCCCGTCATCACCCACCATATCGGGTCGTTAGCTCAGTTGGTAGAGCAGTTGACTTTTAATCAATTGGTCGCAGGTTCGAATCCTGCACGACCCACCAATTCAGAAAAAAGCGCCTAACAGGCGCTTTTTTCGTTTCTGTGCGGTGAAGCTTAACGTGCAGGATGAGAACCTGCAGCAGGTTCGACAAAATTGCACTGCAATTTTGTGCTGATGCGCCAGCATCACCCGCAGGGCGAGCATCAATATGATGCGAGGCATATCCTGCACGACCCACCAATGTAAGAAGGCGCCCTAAAGGCGCCTTTTTGCTGTCTGCGATTTGAGTGTCCGGTCGCCCCGTTCCTTTATACCAATTTTCCACTGTGCCAGATATGCATCACCGCATAGCTGCGCCACGGACGCCACGCCTGTGAACACTCCTCCGCCTGTTTAACGCTAAGACCACCGAGATTATTGCGTACCACAATATCTCCCGCCGGAAACGCGTCAGGCCAGCGTAATGCGCGCATAGCGAGGTATTTCGCCGTCCAGTCACCAATGCCAGGCAAGGCTAACAGTTGTGCAATCGTATCGTCAGGATTGCTGACGATATCCAGTTGCAGTTTCTCCAGAGCACACTGTTCCGCCAACGCCAGGATACAGCGGGTGCGGGCACTGACAATCCCCAGGCGGGCAATCTCATCCACACTGCATTGCGCCACCCGGGCTGGCAGGGGAGAAAGATGTGTCAGTTCGGCAAAGGGCGTGGCGATCTCTTCTCCCAGTGCGGTGGCGAAGCGTCCACCCAATGTGGCAGCGGCTTTCACTGTGATCTGCTGGCCGAGAATCGCACGCACGGCCATCTCAAAACCGTCGAACGCACCGGGAACCCGTAATCCGGGATGCGCCAGCACCGAGGCGTGCAACAACGGGTCCTGTCCCAGGTGCTCTGCAATCAGGTCAGGGCGGGCATTCAGGTCAAACAGATTTCTCAGTCGGCGCAGCAGCACAGGCAAAACGGCATTCAGTGAATGTGTGAACTCAACCTGCAGCATATTTTTCTCTGCCTGCTGCGTCACTCTTATCCATCCATAATGCGGCCCCAGACGCACGGTACGGGCATAACTGACATCATCTACACTCTCTACGCCCAGCAGCGCACGACGGCGCAGGAAGGCCAGCATCGCCTCCCAGTCATAAGGAGGGCGATAGCTGAGCTGCAATGTTGACGTGTCGTTGCTGTCGATGCCTCCTTCTCTGATCTTCATGTTCTTACGCAAATGCGAAGGGGGCATACGATACTGGCTGCTGAACGCAGCGTTAAAACGACGCAGGCTGGAAAACCCACTGGCAAACGCAATTTGCGTGACGGGCAAATGGGTTTCGCTCAATAACTGTTTAGCCAGCAGCAATCGCCGGGTTTGGCGTAACTCCTGTGGCGAAACGCCCAGCTCTTTATGAACAATGCGGCGAAGTTGACGCAGACTGAGATGAAAACTGGCAGCAATCTCTTCCAGGCTGTCGACCTGCTCAATCATCCCTTCATCAATACGCTGCATCAACCGTTCGGCAATACGCTGACTGTGATCGACAGGCGCATGGCCGGGAGCCAGCTCGGGTCTGCAACGGAGGCAGGGCCGAAAGGTGGCTTTTTCTGCCGCTTCAGCGCTGTCGAAAAACAGGCAGTTCTCCGCACGTGGTGCCTTCACCGGGCAAACGGGACGACAATAAATGCCGGTTGAGGTTACACCCACGTAGAATATGCCGTCAAAACGCGCATCGCGTGAGGTGAGGGCGCGGTAAGCTGAGATTGGGTCAATCATCGTTATGTCCTGTCGCACAGAATTCACTTCAGATTAGGTGTTTAGCGCATCCAGTACTCGCCGTTTGCGGACACAATATTATTCTGTACTGATGTCCGAAAACGGCCAGTGATATGCCATCCCCAGGGCATAATAGCGCGTACCCCAGACAGAGAAGGAGAGGGAAGATGGCTTTCTACTATAAAATGATGCAATCCCCGGTTGGTGAGTTGAAACTGGTGGCAAGCGAACAGGGTCTCGCCGCTATTCTGTGGGAAAATGATGATCCCAAACGTGTGCGCTTCAGGCCACAGCTGGAAGACACCCACAACGCAACCTTGCTCGAAGCCGAACGGCAGCTGCGCGAATATTTTGCCGGCCATCGCCAGCAGTTCAGCTTGCCGCTGGATTTCATCGGCACGACGTTCCAGAAGCAGGTCTGGGCGGCGTTGATCACCATCCCCTTTGGTGAAACGCGCAGCTACGGGGAAATCGCCCACCAGATCGGCAACCCCAACTCTGTTCGTGCAGTGGGCGCAGCCAATGGAAAAAATCCACTCTCAATTATTGCCCCTTGCCACCGGGTGATTGGCGCCAATGGTAAACTGACCGGATTTGCCGGTGGCCTGGCAGCCAAAGCCTTTTTACTGCGTCTGGAAGGGGGGCAGTTGTGGGCGGAGGAGTCTCTTTGATGATCGGCATCACATCCTGAGGCAAAAGTTAGAAATCCGGCGACATAGGTTCATTTTTCAGCTATCGTGTTTAGCATATAAAACAAACCAGCCGTAGAGTTGGCACCAGATGGGCCTTCTACGTTAATTCGGTTAAGTTGAAGAAACGAGAGTTGCCTTATGAGCCTGATGTTTGATCCCGAAGCCGCTGTTTACCCCTTCCCGCCAAAACCGGCACGTTTATCTGTTGATGAAAAACAGTTCTACCGTGAAAAAATCAAACGCCTGCTGAAAGAGCGTGATGCGGTCATGGTCGCTCATTATTACACCGATCCGGAAATTCAGGCCCTGGCAGAAGAGACCGGTGGCTGCGTCTCCGATTCTCTGGAAATGGCGCGTTTTGGCAGCCAGCACTCCGCTTCCACTCTGTTGGTTGCCGGGGTACGTTTTATGGGCGAAACGGCCAAAATACTCAGCCCTGAAAAAACCATTCTCATGCCCACTCTTCAGGCCGAGTGTTCACTCGATCTCGGCTGCCCGATCGAAGAATTCAGCCAGTTCTGTGATGCCCACCCTGACCGTACCGTGGTGGTGTATGCCAATACCTCTGCGGCGGTAAAAGCCCGTGCTGACTGGGTGGTCACCTCCAGTATCGCCGTGGAATTGATTGAGCATCTCGACAGTCTGGGAGAGAAAATCATCTGGGCGCCCGATCGCCATCTTGGACAGTATGTCACGCGAAAAAGTGGCGCAGATGTCATTTGCTGGCAGGCGGCCTGTATCGTTCATGACGAGTTTAAAACGCAAGCACTGCAGCGCATGAAGATGCTCTACCCGGAGGCGGCGGTGCTGGTCCATCCTGAATCCCCGCAGGCGATCGTCGATCTGGCCGATGCCGTTGGTTCTACCAGTCAGCTGATCCATGCTGCGCAGACGATGCCGCATAAGCAAATGATCGTCGCCACCGATCGCGGTATTTTTTATAAAATGCAGCAGGCGTGTCCGGACAAAGAATTGCTGGAAGCGCCGACGGCCGGCGAAGGTGCCACCTGTCGTAGTTGCGCTCACTGCCCGTGGATGGCGATGAACGGCCTGAAAGCGATTGCTGATGGTCTGGAGCAGGGGGGGAGTGAACATGAAATTTTTGTTGATGATGCGCTGCGTGAAGCTGCATTGATCCCGCTGAATCGTATGCTAACCTTTGCCGCAGACCTTAAATTAAAAATTAAGGGCAACGCATAATCGATAAAATTGAAGGAATTTCAATATGGATTTTTTTAGTACCTCGAATATTCTGGTTCACATTCCTCTGGGTCAGGGCGGGTACGACCTGTCATGGATCGAGGCGATCGGTACCATTGCGGGCCTGCTGTGTATCTGGCTTGCCAGCCTTGAAAAGATCGCTAACTATGCGTTTGGCCTGATAAACGTCACCCTGTTTGCGGTGATCTTCTTCCAGATCCAGCTGTATGCCAGCCTGCTGCTGCAACTGTTCTTCTTTGTTGCCAATATTTACGGATGGTACGCCTGGAGCCGGCAAACCAGTGATAATCAGCAGGCGCTGAAAATACGCTGGCTACCGCTGCCTAAACTGCTCGGCTGGGGCGCGGTAATTGTCGTGGCGATTGCCCTGATGACGCGCTATATCGATCCGGTGTTTGCTTTCCTGACGCACACCGCCGTATCGCTGATGCAGGGGCTGGGCATGAACGTGGTGATGCCGCAGCTACAGCCGGATGCGTTCCCCTTCTGGGACTCCTGCATGATGGTGCTGTCGATTGTGGCGATGGTATTGATGACACGTAAATATGTCGAAAACTGGCTGCTGTGGGTGATTATCAACGTGATCAGCGTGATGATTTTCGCCCGCCAGGGGGTTTATGCGATGGCGCTGGAATATGCCGTGCTGACATTAATCGCCCTCAACGGTTCGTGGCTGTGGGTGAAAAGCGCCCGTCAGCGCTGATGCCTGGCTCAGGGCAGACCGTCTGTTTTGGTCCGCCCTGAGCCATGGATACCCTCATTCCAGGCATCTCAATGATGGTGATGTGTGCTGTGGTTCTCCTGAGCCCCGTGCAGGCCACAGTCGTCATCTTCACAGCGCTGATACTCCATCTGTACCGTTGCATGCGCAATATGATAGTGCTGACGCAGATAATCCTGAATGCAGTGCAGCAGAGCATCATGATCCCGCGGGGGAATCACCTGGACATGCAGCATAATCACCGGTTTCTCCCCCACCTGCCATAAATGCACATGGTGCACGTGACGGACTTCAGGAATGCTGCGGACCAGGGCGCGTTGCAGCTTATCCACGTCAATATCCCGTGGTGCACCTTCCAGCAATTCGCGACCGCTCTCTTTCATCAACGCCCAGCCGCTGCGCAGTACCAGTAACGACACCAGAACCGATAAAATAGGGTCGATGGGCGTCCAGCCGGTGAGCATGATGATCAGTGCAGCAACAATGGCACCGACTGAGCCAAGCAGATCGCCAAGGACATGCAGTGCTGCGGCCCGTACATTCAGGTTCTTCTCTTCACTGCCGCTGCGCAGCAGCCAGAGCGACAGCAGGTTCGCCAGCAGCCCGCCGATAGCAATGATCAGCATCATACCTCCTGCAATCGGCTGCGGTTGCCGGAAACGCACCAGCGCTTCCCAGACAATCAGGGCAGTAATGACCAGCAGGGCGATCGCATTCACAAAGGCGGCAAGCGTGGTTAAACGCAACAGACCAAATGAGTGCTGTGCCGTCGGTTTGCGCCGGGAAAACTGGGTAGCGAGCAGCGCCAATAGCAGTGCAGCGGCATCGGTGAGCATGTGCCCGGCATCGGCCAGCAGCGCCAGCGAGCCTGAGATCAGTCCACCCGCGACTTCCGCCACCATAAAAATGGCGGTGACGGCGAAAGCGGCCAGCAGACGGGATCGGTTGGTGTCGGTTTCACCGTGGTTGTGAGCCATAAGATTCCAGTTGAGTTAATAACTTATCGCTTAATGATATCAATAAAGTTAGCGCAGATTTAGGGGGCTGATGGTTTTTTGCCGACTGAATGATCTGCTGGCAAAGTCGTTCCCCTTCGCTATAACCCAGCAGCAGCCAACTTCCCTTCATCCGGTGAGCAGCGCTCTCAAGTACAGGCCAGGCCTCAGCGGCAATGGCTTGATTCATCGCCTCGACATCGCGCGCTAATGTCTCACTCAGTGTCTGGCAGAGGCGCTGAAAATAGTGCACGTCATTGTGGGCAAGCTGGTTCAGACGTTGGGTGATATCCGCAAACAGGTCAGGTGCATCGGCCTGCAACAGCGTAGCGATATCCGCAAGAGACACGGGCTTGAGCAGCAGATGATCGGCAACCTGCTGTGCCTGCGGATGGTTAAGAATATGCGCATCAGCCGAACAGAGCACAATGCGCGTACGGTGCGGCTGATGGCGTTCGCGGCGGCGCAGGATTTTTGCCAGCGTCAGGCCATCCGGATGAGGCATGCTGAAGTCGATAAACAGCAAATCCCATTGCGCCTGTTTTGCGGCATCCAGCAGTGCGCGTCCATTGCCGAAGGTGTCAGCCTGAATGCCACAGTGTGCCAGCTGCTGCTGCATCACCAGTAGGTTAGTGGGATGATCATCGATAATTGCCGCCCGTAAATGGTGGGTCATCGCCGCAACAGGACCCGCCTGTGACGCCACAGGCTGCGGTGGATTGATCACCTGCCACGGCAGCGTGACGCTGACACAGGTGCCTTCGCCAGGTGCCGATTGCAGGTCAATGGTCCCGCCCATGCGACTCACAATTTCACGGCAGATAGAGAGCCCCAGCCCGCTGCCCTGCACTGACAGTTGACGGCCGGAAGGCGTCTGATACCAGGGTTCAAACAGCCGTTGCTGTTCAGCCAGAGGAATGCCGCTGCCGGTATCAGTGACCCGCAGACAGAGGCGGGGCGGATCCTCCAGCGCGGCCAGCGTCAGATGGATCTCGCCTTGCGGGGTAAACTTAATGGCATTCCCCATCAGATTATTGGCGATCTGTTGCAGACGCTCACCATCAATCAGCACCCAGTCGGGCAGGGTCGTCAATGCACTGACGTTCAGCTGCGGTCCATTACGGCGAATAAGAGGGGGATAAAAAACGGCCAGATGCTTCAGCCAGCTTTCCGGTTCCAGCGGGCGCGGCACCAGGTTGAAGCTGTTGCTCTCTACTCTGGCATGATCCTGGAGATCATTGAGCAGCGTCAGCAGGCTGGCAGCGCTGCTGTAGATCAACGATAAATTATGGCGCTGAGGTTGTTGTACCAGCTCCAGTTCAAGCAGTCCCAGCACTGCCTGCATTGGCGTGCGCAGCTCGTGGCTGACGGTGGCCAGGAACTGGCTTTTCATGCGGTTTTCCCGAAGAGCCACTTCGCGCTCCTGTTCCAGCCGTTGCCGCTGCTGACGTTCACGACGCTGGTCAAGATAGCGTCTCAGCAGCAGGATCAGCAGGAAGACAATGGCAAACAGCGCCGCCACCAGCACGAACAGCGATATGGGTCGCATGGCTCCCTGATGACCGTCATCAACACTTTCCGGTGTGCTGCCCCAGTTTTCCCGCAGCCGCTGCCAGCTTTCCGCCGGGATCTGTTGCAGGCTATTGTTCAGTAATGCCCGCAGTAGCGGCTGGTCAGGGGCAATGCCCAGGGTAATGGGCCAGGCAGTATCACTGGCAGTAAACGCCAGTTGCAGCGTATTGACATAACGGCTTTGGATACGCCAGCGAGCCGACAGCACATTGTCCACCAGTGCATCAATCTGACCGCTGGCCAGCGCGTCATACAGGCGGGTTGTGTCATCGAACACCTGAGGCTCGGTGCCCGCAGGCAACAGGCGGGAAGCAATATCGCCACGCTTTACCCCGATGCGCTTGCCATTAAGGTCTGCCCAACTACTGATGCTCTGTTCCGATGGGCGAACGTAAACGCCCCATAGCGCTCGCCAGACGGGCTGCGTATTATTCAGCATGGCGTCATTGCCGGTCAGGGGTAACGTCAATTGGATCAGGGCACGACCCTGCGTCACCAGCGTACCCGCCTGCTGAGCATTGCTGACCCAGTAAGGCTGGAAGCGCAATCCGGTGAGCTGGCCAATGCTGTTGAGCAGATCCACACTGTAACCGGCGGGCTGACCGCTGGCATTGCGGTAGCTCCACGGATAATCATCACTGACGGCGGCGTAAATAATCATCGGATGTTCGGCGATCCAGCTGCGTTCCATCGGAGTGAGCCGGGCGGTATTACTGTCCTGATAGCGCGGCAGTGTGCTACTCCAGCGTGCCTGGATGCCGTTGACTACCTCCATAGGGAGCTGACGAATGGCATCGTCCAACTGCTGCGTCAGTGCCGGACTCCGGGTTACTGCTCTGATTTGCAACATACCCGGATCAAGGGGCGAGGCCAGTTGGTAAATTTCACCCTGCTGTAACTGACCAAGCAGGAAACCTGCGCTGGTTTCATCCGCGACCACATAGTCACTGTGCTGATTCAACAGACCTGAGAGTGCCTGAACATCGCTGTCAACGATCTGCCAGCGATGCTGTTGGACAAAGGCGGGATTGACGCGTGCCAACGTATCACGGCTGACGCTGATGCGTGCTTCGCTGGAATTAAACATCACCGGACGCAGATTGTTGCGATTACGATAGATGCGCAGTGGGCTGCTAAACCAGGGCTGTGTGGCGCTGATGCCGGGGGGCAAAGGGTGCTGAGGCACGCCGAACAGCACGTCCACTTTCCTCTGCTGTAAGGCTTCCAGCATATCGGGCAGGCGATTAAAGCCCTGTACGCTCATACTCAGGCCGCTGGTTTGCTGTAACGCCACCAGATAGTCTGCATTAATGCCGTAAAGATCGTTGCCCACCACCATATTCCACGGAGAACTGCCGCCAACCAGCACACCAATGCGCAGGTTTTTTAACGATTCTGACGCAGGCGAGGCCAGCGGCATCATCTCCTGTGGCAGGGCAATACTGCTGATGGGCCGCAGACTGGCGCTGACGCTACTGACGAACAGCAGCAGGATAAGCAACAGTGGTCTGGCTATCACTGGCGCGACTGCCACAGCTGTGCCAGTTCAACCACCGACTGTGCCCCGGTTTTATCCATAATATTCTTTTTATGCGTGCTGACCGTTTTATTGCTGATATGCAACTGTTCGGCAATTTGCAGATTGGACTGACCCCGTGCCAGCAGAGCAAGGATCTGCAACTCTTTAGCGGTGAGCTGTTCATGCAGCGTTTCATCCTGCTGCTGGGCAGGGAAAGCCCGTTGTCCCCCCAGCACGGCGAGTACGGCCGATAACAGCTGGCTTAAAGGCTGGCGTTTTGCCACAAAACCCGATGCCCCAGCCGCTTCTGCCAGACGCGGCCAGACACGCTCTTCCTGCGCTGAGTAGATCACCACGGGCAGTGAGGGGGCAAGCCGTTTGATACGTTTAAGCAGTTGCAGACCGTCGCTGTCAGGCAGACCAATATCGAGTATCACCAGGCTGACACGCTGACTGTCGAGTAACGCCAGTGCATCCTGCTGATTTTCAGCAGACAATAAAGTCAGAGGGAATGGCGCATGAACCAGAGCGGCTTCCAGTGCAACCTGCACCAGCGGGTGATCGTCAATCAGCAGCAACGTGGCCATGAAAAAGTCCGAAGTGAAACAGGGGATTCAGGATAGCTGATGGGATGGCCGAAGAAAACGAGAAAGAAAAAAGGAGAGCACCCGCTCTCCTTTAATGAATCTGACGTTATAACAGATTACTGACTGGTACCATCGGTTTTGGTATCAGCTTCATTACCGACTTTTTTGTTGATGTCGGGGCATTTGCCATCTTTACATTGGGTATTTTTATTCACTTCATCCGCACTCATGCCTTTATGGTGCTTCATATCTTTGTGCGTACCCGTACCGTCAGTGTTAATTTTACTGTTATCAACGTTATTTGGGGCAATTTTTTCATTAGAACCTGGGGCCACTGCACCGGCATCTGCGGCTGCATTCGCTGAACCGTTATTATCGGCAGCCATTGCCGCACCGCTGCCCAGGGTCATTGCTGCTGTCAGAAATACGATTGCAAACTTATTCATCATTATGCTCCGTTAATTATTGAATGTTGCCTGACTCATTAACTCGATTCGATGAGTTACGCGATTTCATTATCTTCAGAATAAAATCCTGTAAAAAGGTCAGGGTGAAATCGTAAGTGGTACAAATGCGTTTAATGCAAGAGTTAACGAGTAAAAGTGTAGTTCACGACAGGGATAAATCAAATCTGAGTGTGGGTTAACCAATGTAATGCGATTTACAGGGCTGGGGAGTCGCGATAGATTGGAGGCGATGCGCCTGGTGTGCAGTACGGCAATGAAATAACATGGAAATATTATGAATTATCAGAACGATGACTTAAGAATCAAAGAGATAAAAGAACTTTTACCTCCGGTTGCGTTATTTGAAAAATTCCCTGCCACGGACAAAGCGGCCAGCACCGTTTCCCAGGCCCGTCAGGCCATTCATCATATTCTGAAAAAACAGGATGACCGTCTGTTAGTGGTGATTGGTCCCTGCTCGATTCACGATACGGCGGCGGCCAAAGAGTACGCCTCTCGCCTGCTATTGCTGCGTGAAGAGTTGAAAGACTCGCTGGAAGTCGTGATGCGCGTCTACTTTGAAAAACCGCGCACCACGGTGGGCTGGAAAGGGCTGATCAACGATCCCCATATGGATGGCAGCTTCCAGATCAACGATGGCCTGCGCATCGCACGTCAGCTGCTGCTGGAGATCAACGACAGCGGCCTGCCAGCGGCGGGGGAATTCCTCGATATGATCACCCCGCAGTATGTCGCCGACCTGATGAGCTGGGGCGCCATTGGCGCACGTACTACCGAGTCTCAGGTGCACCGTGAACTCTCGTCCGGCCTTTCCTGCCCGGTAGGATTCAAAAATGGTACTGACGGCACCATCAAGGTCGCCATTGACGCCATCGGCGCAGCCAGCGCCCCTCACTGCTTCCTTTCGGTGACCAAATACGGGCATTCGGCGATTGTTGAGACCGCCGGTAACGAAGACTGCCATATTATCCTGCGTGGCGGCAAAGAGCCTAATTACAGTGCTCACCACGTCAGCGCCGTAAAATCCGGCCTGGAAAAAGCCGGTCTGGATCCACAGATAATGATCGACTTCAGCCATGCCAACAGCAGCAAGCAGTTTAAAAAGCAGCTGGAGGTGTCAACGGATGTGGCACAGCAGATCGCGGGCGGCGATCGCGCAATCATTGGTGTGATGATCGAAAGCCATCTGGTTGAAGGAAATCAGAGCCTGGAGAGCGGTGAGCCGCTGGTCTATGGCAAAAGTGTCACCGATGCCTGTATTGGCTGGGAAGATACTGAAACCGTGCTGCGTCAACTGGCGGATGCGGTGAAAACACGTCGCGGTTAATCCGTTAACGTACATAAAAAAACCCGCCGTCTGGCGGGTTTTTTATATCAGCGAATCCTCTATTGCTAAAGGATTACTTCGCTTTACCCTGGTTAGCAACGGCAGCGGCTTTCGCAGCAATCTCGTCAGCATCACCCAGGTAGTAATGTTTAATAGGTTTGAAGTTTTCATCGAACTCATACACCAATGGCACGCCAGTTGGGATATTCAGTTCCAGGATCTCTTCTTCGCTCATGTTGTCCAGGTATTTCACCAGCGCACGCAGGGAGTTACCGTGGGCGGCGATAATCACTTTCTCACCGCTTTTCATGCGTGGCAGAATAGATTCATTCCAGTAAGGCAGCACGCGATCGATGGTCAGCGCCAGGCTCTCGGTGGTTGGCAGCTGTTCAGCGGTCAGTGATGCATAACGTGGGTCGTGGCCAGGGAAACGCTCATCCGCACGATCCAGTTCTGGTGGGGTCACGGCAAAACCACGACGCCATTGCTTAACCTGCTCATCACCGTACTTGTTCGCGGTTTCAGCTTTATCCAGACCCTGCAGCGCACCATAGTGACGCTCGTTCAGGCGCCAGGATTTCTCCACTGGCAGCCACACCTGGTCCACTTCATCCAGGATGTTCCACAGCGTGTGGATGGCACGTTTCAGCACAGAAGTGTAAGCGAAATCGAAGGTGAAGCCTTCTTTCTTCAGCAACTGACCAGCAGCTTTCGCTTCGGTGCGGCCTTTGTCTGACAGATCAACGTCATACCAACCGGTGAAACGGTTTTCATTGTTCCACTGGCTTTCGCCGTGACGTACCAGAACCAGCTTAGTTACAGCCATAGCTTAACTCCTTAATAACTTTACGTTTCTATGATAATGGTGACCGGTAAACTGCCGGAGACGACAACGCGGCAATTTTAATGTGCATTACCATAGCTGAATTCTGCGCAGCGCGTAAGTCCGTAACGCTCGCGATGCGCGATTTTCATGCGCTTTGTCAAACCGCAGTCAGTTGATAACGCGTTATCGACTGATACGATTCACCTGGTTGCAGCCAGCAGTTGGGCTGTGGCCACTCAGGGTGGTTAGGCGAGTCGGGTAAGAACTCACTCTCCAGCGCAATACCCTGGAAAGCAGTATAGACGCCCTGTTCGCGCGCCGGAGTACCTTCCAGATAATTCCCGCTATAAAGCTGTAATGCCGGGGCGCTGGTAAAGACATTAAGTTGCAGTTTGCCATCGGCAGACCACAACGTGGCAGCGGGCTGTGTCGCGCTGTCATTTAACAAATAGGCGTGATCGTAGCCTTTTACCGCACGCTGATCGGCATCACTGAGGAAATCCTGTGCAACCGATTTTGCCTGGCGGAAATCAAAACTGGTCCCTGCCACGGCTTTCAGTGGGGCATTGGGGATCCCTTCGCTATCCACCGGCAGATAATGATCGGCATTCAGGTACAGGCGATGCTGACGTGCATCACCGTGTTCCGCATCCAGATTGAAATAGGCATGATTCGTCAAGTTAACCGGGCAGGCTTTATCCACGGTAGCGTCATATTGAATCGACAGCGTGTTGTCATCATCCAGATGGTAGCGCAGCGATACCAGCAGCGTGCCCGGGAATCCCTGATCGCCATCGGGAGAGTCCAGGCGATATTCCACTTCGCTGTCGCTTTGACCAACAATCTGCCAGCGACGGTTGTGGAAGCCCTCCGGGCCTCCGTGCAACTGATGCGCACCCTGATTGGCAGCGAGTGCTATGCGCTGGCCGTCATGCTGCAACTGTGCATGGGCAATGCGGTTGGCATAGCGGCCTACGGTCGCACCTAAGTAAGCGCTCTGTGCCAGATAGTCTGACGGCGTGGCGCAGCCGAGCAGCGCCTCACGAACGTGACCATCGCCCATCGGGACCCGGGCAGAGAGCCAGGTGGCACCCCAGTCCATAAATGTCGCGACCATCCCATTGCGATTGCGCAGGGTAGTGATGCGCCACGGTTGCCCATCGGGCGCGTGAGAATTTGGGGTTAGCATTCGCCGGCTCCTGCTGAGGCTTTGCAGACGTAGAAGGTCTCTTTAATGCCAGATTTTACTTCGTACTGTTCTGCTACGGCGGCTTTGACCTCGTCCACCAGATCGAACGGCATCAGCGCTACGATGCAACCCCCGAAACCACCGCCGGTCATGCGCACGCCGCCGCGATCGCCGAGCGTGGCTTTGACAATCTCAACCAACTGGTCGATCGGCGGTACGGTGATTTCGAAGTCATCACGCATTGAGGCGTGCGACTCGGCCATCAGCACGCCCATGCGGGCCAGATCGCCGCGCGCCAGGACATCGGCGGCTTCAAGGGTACGAGCGTTTTCCGTCAGAACATGACGAACACGTTTGGCCACCAGCGGATCAAGCTGATCCTGCTGCGCGGTAAACTGGCTCAGTTCCACATCACGCAGTGAGGTTTCGCCGAAGAATTGTGCTCCGGCTTCACACTGCTGGCGGCGCGTATTGTATTCACTGCCTACCAGGCTGCGGCGGAAGTTGGAGTTGATAATGACCACCGCGATATCGGATGGCATCGGCACCGGGCGCGTGCCCAGCGTGCGGCAATCGAGCAGCATGGCGTGATCTTTCTCACCCAATGCCGAGATCAGTTGATCCATAATGCCGCAGTTACAGCCGACAAACTGATTCTCAGCTTCCTGTCCGTTTACCGCAATGGCGGCACCGTCCAGAGGCAGTTCATACAGATGCTGGAACACGGTACCGACGGCCACTTCCAGCGAGGCTGAGGAACTTAATCCGGCACCCTGTGGCACATTGCCGCTGATCACCATATCGGCACCGGCAAAATCGGGTGCACGCTTCAGCAGGTGTTTTACCACGCCGCGTACATAGTTAGACCACATCTGATCCGGGTGGCTGACGATCGCTTCATCCAGCGAGAAAATGTCCTGCTGATTGTCATAGTCGGCGGCAATCACCCGCACCTGACGGTCGCTGCGTTTTGCACAGGCGATAACAGTCTGGTAGTCAATGGCACAGGGCAGCACAAAACCGTCGTTGTAGTCGGTATGCTCACCGATCAGGTTGACGCGGCCCGGTGCCTGAAGGGTATGGGTTGGCGCGTAGCCGAACACGGTACTGAAAATCTGTTGGGTAGCGGTCTGTAAGCTCATGATTATTCCGCCTCACGGAAATGAATATCGCTGACGGCGCGCAGACGTTCTGCTGCCTGCTCGGCCGTTAAGTCACGTTGGGTTTCAGCCAGCATTTCATAGCCGACCATAAATTTACGCACCGAGGCTGAACGCAGCAGCGGTGGATAGAAATGTGCATGTAGCTGCCAGTGGTCATTGGCATCGTCATTAAACGGCGCGCCATGCCAGCCCATGGAATAGGGGAAAGAGCACTGGAACAGATTGTCATAGCGACTGGTGAGCTTTTTCAGCGCCAGCGCCAGATCGCTGCGTTGTGCCTCGCTCAAGTCGGGCAGGCGCTTCACGTGGGCTTTCGGCAGCAGCAGTGTTTCAAACGGCCATGCCGCCCACCACGGCACCACGGCCAGCCAGTGCTCCGTTTCCACTACGGTACGACTGCCATCGTTCAGCTCGCGAGCCGTGTAATCAACCAGCATCGGGGAGGCATGTTTCGCAAGATACGCGCGTTGCAGATCGTCTTCACGCTTCGCTTCATTCGGCAGAAAACTGTTGGCCCAGATCTGGCCATGCGGATGCGGGTTAGAGCAGCCCATTGCGGCGCCTTTGTTCTCGAACACCTGTACCCAGGGATAGTGCTGGCCCAGATCCGCCGTTTGTTCCTGCCAGGTTTTTACGACATCGACCAGGCCTGCCAGCGTCAGTTCGGGCAGCGTTTTGCTGTGGTCCGGAGAGAAGCAGATCACCCGGCTGGTGCCGCGTGCGCTCTCGCAACGCATCAGGATGTCGTCGCTCTCTGGCGCATCAGGGGTGTCGGTCATCAACGCAGCGAAGTCGTTAGTGAAAACGTACGTGCTGGTGTAATCGGGATTTTTATCCCCGGTCACACGGGTATTTCCCGGGCAAAGGAAGCAATCGGGATCGTGTGCAGGCAGTTTTTCCTGCGACGGTGTTTCCTGTGCACCCTGCCATGGTCGTTTGGCACGGTGAGGGGAAACCAGAATCCACTGATCGGACAGCGGGTTATAACGTCGATGAGGGTGATCGACCGGATTAAATTTCTGCATGTTGTGTCCTGATAACCGGGTTTATGCATTTCTGAACTGCAAAGAAAAATAGCACAATCTACGCGCTGAAAGCGTGATCGAGTTTGTATAAATGGAATCGTTTACACAAGCTGAAAAATCCGAAGTATCAATAAAAATAGTGCGGGCTTGGAGAGTTATCAGGCAGGGTGGGGTGAATAATGGTAGCGGTTACACCAAAAAAGCAACGGTCAGGTTGCCACGAACTGCAGGGGTCGATCGTTTTTTCCGATCGACCCGAAAGGTCAGAGTGACAACGCGTCCTGCGTGTAACGATATCCCTCGCCATCAGCGACAAAGCTCAGACGATGAGTAATGCACTGCGGAGCATCCTCCGCATGGTGCGAGACAAACAGCAGTTGGGTACGGCCTTCTCCAATCAGCACATCAACGAAGCGGCGCACCAGCAGGCGATTTATCGGGTCCAGGCCTTGCAGAGGTTCATCGAGGATGAGCAGCGCCGGATGTTTCACCAGCGCCCGGGCGATCAATACCAGCCGTTGCTGACCCCAGGAGAGATCGTGGAAAGGGGAATCCGCCACGGCTCCGCTCATGCCCAGCAGCGCCAGCCACTGTTTTGCCAGCGCCTGCTGACGGTCGGACACCGCCTGATAAATCCCGATGGAGTCAAAGTAGCCGGAAATCACCACATTGCGCACGCTGCTGCTGACACGATAGTCGAGATGCAGACTGCTGCTGACATAACCAATATGCTGTTTGATATCCCAGATAGTTTCCCCGCTGCCACGGCGGCGGCCAAACAGCGTCAGATCGTTGCTGTAGCCCTGCGGGTGATCGCCTGTCACCAGGCTGAGCAGTGTCGATTTTCCGGCACCGTTAGGGCCGGTGATCTGCCAGTGCTGGCCACGTTCCACCTGCCAGCTGAGAGAATGCAGGATGGGACGGTCGTTGTAAGACACCACGCCATCGCGCAGCGTAATCAGCGGTGCGTCCTCCGCCAGTAATGGGATCGCGCTGGCATCATCGGCTTCCGGTAGTGTCATGCCCGCCAGCTGTTCACTGTGCGCCAGCTGCGCCACCAGCGCTTCCGCCAGGATCGCCTGCCGTTCACCGGTGTGGGTCAGGGTGCATTCAGCCAGCACGCCCACCCGATCGATGAAATCAGGAATATCATCAAAACGGTTAAGCACCAGCACCACCGTTAATCCCTGCTGTTGCAGGTTGCCGAGGACATCGGCAAGGTTGGCGCGTGACGCCACATCTAAACCGTCAAACGGCTCATCGAGGATCAGCAGATCGGGCTGCGCCATCAATGCCTGACAGAGCAGCGTTTTGCGGGTTTCCCCGGTCGAGAGATACTTAAAACGGCGTGTCAGCAGGTGCTCAATACCAAACTGAGCAGCCAGTTGCTGGCAGCGAACGTTATCGCGTACCGCTTCCTGAATAATTTCACTGGCAGTGAGGCCGGTATCGTCTTCATCAGCACTCAGCAAATCGGTGTTATTACGCTGCCATTCATCGGCTACCAGTTTTTGTAACTGCTCCAGCGATAAACGGGTGGGGCGTTGAAACTGGCTGGTCACGCTGCCTTTCGAGGGCGGCAGTTCACCTGAGAGGGCGCGGGCCAGTGAGGACTTACCGCTACCGTTAGCGCCGACAAACGCCCAGCTTTCACCGGCCGTCAGGGTCAGGTCGTTGAGGTTAAGTACCCGGGTATCGTTCAGACGGAAGATACCCTGGCGAATCTGCAATACTGGCATTCTCGTTTCCCTTTTCGATTCACAGTAACGTCGCGATGATGACGCGGTCGGCATTAAAACTGGCGGTCACAGTGGCGCCCGGTTCGATTTTTTGCTGCACAATATGCAGATTATCCACGGTCGCGCACAGGATTTCACCGCCTCCCACGGCAATCAACACCTCGCTGTGGGTTTCCCCCTGCTCAATCTGACTCACGGTTCCGGCCAGCTGATTATCCGCCTGGGTGGGAGCGCGAGTCACCTCAATCCACGGCGCTTTAATCAGCACCAGCACCTCTTTGCCGTGGGTCAGTTGCAGACGATTGGCACTTACTTCCGTCAGGGCGACCTGGATTTGTGTCTGCCCGTCGGCCAGTTGCACTCTTATATGCTGCTGCACCGGACGCTCATCGCGGGCGATAAGCGTGCCGAAAAGCTGATTGCGTGCGCTGGTTTGCAGTGAAAAGCGCGCAATGGCACCTAACAGACTGCCTGGCAGTGCGTCATCCTGCAAGACATCAAACGCTTTTTGCTGAATCTGCTCCAGCAGGGCATACAGTTGCAGCAGGCGCTCGCCGTAGGCGGTGACCACGGCACCGCCGCCGCCTTTTCCTCCGGTGGCGCGATCCACCAGCGTCCGGTCGGCCAGCTGATTCATTTCGTTAATCGCATCCCAGGCACTTTTATAGCTGATGCCCGCAAGTTTGGCCCCCTGGCTGATCGAGCCACTCTCTTTCACCTGGCGCAGCAGTTCAATACGGCGTGGGTCGGCAAACAGTCGTTGTTGCAGTTTCAGGATCAGGGAAATATCGGCCTGCATAGGAACTCCGGAAGGGGGCAAGATAAAGGGTCTGGGTTGATTCTATCAGTGCGCGGCAAATAAATTGCGCACGAAGGCACAAAAGGTCAGTGCTTTCTTAACCATGCCCGCTACAATGCTTCTTTTGTCCCGTAAGATGAGGTTTCCATGCTGGAGTTACTGAAAGGCCTTGCCGTTGCCATTATCATGGTGCCAATCGTCATGGCGATTATCCTCGGTCTGATTTGGGGTCTGGGCGAAGTATTCAACGTTATTTCCAAAATTGGTCACCGCAAAGACCAGCCAGCGAAAAAAAACCAGATTACCCAGTAAATCTCTCCTGTTTCTGATCGGCGCCCGGCTCTGCCGGGCGTTGTCGTTTCTGCCCCACTAAACTTCTCGCCTCAGATGCCGATAATTACGGTTACAGATCCCAGTGCATCGTTATATTATTCAGTACATAACGAACCCACTGGAGAGAAAACATGTCTGTAAAATGGAATCACTGGCTGGCCGCCGCCGCCGTCAGTCTGAGCGTTGGTGGCCATGCCATCGCGGCAGAAAACGTGACTGTATTTGCGGCAGCTTCACTGACCAATGCGCTGCAGGATATTGCCAGCGAGTATGAGAAGGGCAAGGACGTGAAAATCGTCTCTTCGTTTGCCTCCTCATCAACGCTGGCTCGCCAGATTGAGCAGGGTGCGCCGGCCGATCTGTTTATCTCTGCCGATCAGCAGTGGATGGACTATGCCAGCGAGAAGAAAACGATCGATAATGGCAGTCGTGTGACCCTGTTGGGTAACGACCTGGTGCTGGTGGCCCCAACGGCCAGTCAGCCACAGCCGGTGAACATCAGTAAAACAACCGACTGGAAAAGCCTGCTAAAAGGTCAGCGTCTGGCCGTCGGGGACCCGGACCATGTTCCTGCGGGAATTTATGCCAAAGAAGCGTTGCAAAACCTGGGCGCATGGGAGCAACTTTCCCCGCTAATGGCGCGCAGTAACAGCGTGCGTGCGGCGCTGGCGCTGGTGGAGCGTAATGAAACCCCTTACGGAATTGTTTACGGCTCTGACGCCATAGCCAGTAAGAAAGTCACCGTGGTCGGCATCTTCCCGAAAGAGAGCCATAAACCGGTTGAGTATCCGTTGGCGATCGTCACCGACCATAACAATGCCCGTGTGAAGGCGTTTTATGACTATCTGAAAGGGCCGGAAGCGGCGGTTGTGTTCAAAAAGTACGGGTTCGCGCCATTATAATTGCAGGTTAAAAAGATAAATTAACCAAAATATTTTAAGCTGCAGCAAGGCGGCAAGTGAGTGAATCCCCAGGAGCTGACTAAAGTCAGTGACTGGGGTGAGGGAGTGCAGCCAACACTGCTGCAGGTTAAAAGATAAAGGTTAAAACGATGTTTTTAAGCGATCCTGAATGGCAGGCCGTAGCGCTGAGTCTTAAAGTTTCTCTGGTCGCAGTCGCCTGTAGTCTGCCTTTTGGGATCCTGATGGCATGGCTACTGGTGCGCCGTCAGTTCCCTGGAAAAACCCTGCTCGACAGCATTATCCATCTACCGCTGGTGCTGCCACCGGTGGTGGTGGGCTATTTGCTGCTGCTGGGATTCGGGCGTCGCGGCTTTATTGGCGAATATCTTTATGACTGGTTCGGCTTCAGTTTTGCCTTTAGCTGGCGCGGTGCCGCACTGGCCTCAGCGGTGATTGCTTTTCCGCTGATGGTGCGCGCTATCCGTCTGGCGCTTGAGGCCGTGGATACCAAACTCGAACAGGCAGCACGTACCCTCGGGGCCGGGCGCTGGCGGGTCTTTTTCACCATTACCCTGCCGCTCACGCTGCCGGGTATTATTGCCGGTACGGTGCTGGGTTTTGCCCGATCGCTGGGCGAGTTTGGCGCCACCATTACGTTTGTTTCCAATATTCCGGGCGAAACCCGTACGCTGCCTTCTGCCATGTATACCCTGATTGAAACGCCGGGGGCCGAAGGGGCGACAGCGCGCCTGTGCGTGATCGCCATCCTGCTGGCGCTGGTTTCCCTGCTCCTTTCCGAATGGCTGACCCGTTGGGGTCGTAAGCGTTTAGGGCTCTGATGCTGATCCTCGATTTTACTCAACAGCAGGGCGACCACACCCTGACGGTAAAGGCCAGTCTGCATGCCAGCGGTGTCACGGCCATTTTTGGCGTATCCGGTGCGGGAAAAACCTCACTAATCAATGCCATTGGCGGGCTAACCGTACCGCAGCAGGGCAGCATTACGCTGAACGATCGGGTGCTGAGTGATACGGCCACCGGCATCTGGTTACCGCCGGAGCAGCGGCGTATTGGTTATGTTTTTCAGGATGCCCGCCTGTTCCCGCACTACCGGGTGCGCGGTAATCTGGAATACGGCATGGTAAAAAGCATGCGCCCGCAGTTCGATGCACTGGTCAAACTGCTGGGGCTTGAATCCCTGCTCGATCGTTTTCCGTGGTCATTATCCGGTGGTGAGAAACAGCGCGTTGCCATTGGCCGGGCGCTGCTGACCGCCCCGGACATGTTGCTGATGGATGAACCCCTGGCGTCCCTCGACTTACCGCGTAAGCGCGAACTGCTGGCCTGGCTGCAAACGCTGGCGCGCCAGGTTTCTACGCCAATCCTCTATGTCAGCCACAGCCTGGATGAACTGCTGCATCTGGCCGATAACGTCATGGTGCTCGATCAGGGGAAGGTAAAAGCGTTTGGTGCACTGGAGAGAGTCTGGGCCAGCAGCGCCATGCGTCCGTGGCTGCCAAGAAGTGATCAGAGCAGCATTCTGCGCGTGCAGGTGCTGGAACAGCATCCGCATTATCAGATGACGGCGCTGTCGCTGGGCGATCAGCATATCTGGGTGAATCGGGTGGATTCCCCGGCGGGCACGCCGTTACGTATCCGTATCCAGGCAGCAGATGTATCGCTGGTGCTCAAGCCACCGGTGAACAGTAGCATCCGCAACGTCATCCCGGCGCAGGTGGCTGAACTGCTGGAGATTGATAACCAGGTGGAAGTGAAGCTGCTGGTGGGGCAAAGCGAGCTATGGGCGCGTATCACGCCCTGGGCTCGCGATGAACTGATGATAAAACCGAATATGTGGCTGTTTGCTCAAATCAAAAGCGTGTCGATCACCACCTGATTACAGCACTTCCTGATAGAGAGTGTCGGCAATCCCGGTTTCCAGATTGGTGCCAATCACGCGTTTTGCCCGCGCTTTAATGGCTTCGTCGGCGTTGCCCATGGCCACGCCTAACCCCACGGTTTCCAGCATACTGAGGTCGTTATAGTTATCGCCAAAAGCGATCACGTCACTCATCTGGTAACCGTTGGCGGCCACCCATTGCGCCAGTCGTTTACCCTTGCTGTTGCCCGCTTTGGCGATATCCACCTGATCATGCCATGACCATTCACAGGCCAGGCCCATCTCGGCTTCGACCTTTTCAGCGAACTGTTGCAGCGCTGTGGTGTCTGCATGAGACAGGGCAAATTTCCAGATCGACTGCGCATTTCTTGCCGCATCTGCCAGGCTATTGACCTGCAAGAATGTCGGACGCTGGGCTTCAGGCAGTGACAGCCCCCAGTTAATGGTGCGCGTCACATGGCCGGTTTCTGTCTGGTACAGCATCGCATCATCGACGTAAAGCAGACCGTGGATCCCCGCGGTGTCGAGCATCTCAATCACGCGCAGCGCCTGTTCTTTGGGCAACGGGTCACTTTGCAAGACTGTTTTTGCCTGATAATCATACAAATGAGTGGTACGCTATACAAAACTTAGGTGTGTGGTGATTAATGAAAAGATGCTTTGTTTATCATAGGGTTAGTTCTGACCAGCAAACTGATGGTTCGGGAATGCAACGTCAGGCTGATTTACTTGATTCATATCTGATCAGAACTGGATTATGTTCAGAGATGGATGATCCTGAACCTATTATACTTGCTGATGGTGGTATTTCAGCGTTTAAGGGGCACAACCTTACGCACGGTGAGTTAGGCCAATGGATGGAGCAAGTGCGGAAGGGGATGTGGGATGATTCGGTACTCGTGGTGGAGAACATCGACCGCTTTAGTCGCCAGAATCCGTTTACGGTAGTTCCCTGGATTTCTGAGTTAATAGAACATGGAGTTAGCATTCATGATGTGAATGCTAATATGATTATTAGTTATCAGAATAGTATGTTGCTATCAATGGTGACAATGAATGCACAACGGGCATACGATGAGAGTAAGTATAAAAGCATCAGGATTAGAGCAGGTTGGAAAGCACGTAGAGAGAATGCATTAAAGAACGGTTCAGTAGTTACTCACAAACGTCCAGCATGGATAGATGTTGTAGATGATAAGTATGTACTGAATGATAAAGCTTTAATCGTTCGTGAAATCTTCAGATTGTACCAAACAGGGATTGGATGTCCGACGATTGCTAAATTGTTACAGGATAAAGGTACTGAATGGAGGATGTCCCCTGGCCGTAAATGGAGAGGGGAAGCAGTACACAAGATACTGAAGAACGAGAGAGTAACGGGTACTATATTCATCTCTGAGAGTGTGCGTAATTTTGAAAAATCAGGCGATCCAATAACCCCAAAAACATCAAAGGCTGATGTTTATCCAGTAATCATTTCAAAAGAAGAATTTGAATTGGTAGGTAAGTTACTATCAAGTAGAAGGCCGGGTAATGGTCGTATACAAGGTGGTACTTTTACTAAGAAATATTATGATTTTCATGGTAAACCATATCGTGACCGCGAAGGTAATGTAATTGAACTGGAAGTTAATACAGGTAAGGAAATAAAGAAGTCTAACATATTTGGTGGTATGTTCAGATGCGGAATGTGTGGTGAACCGATGTATCACAATGTGGTTGTATCTAAACGAAAGTCGGTTAAACGTGGTGAATTTACTGAAGAATACAGATACATTCGTTGTCTTGGTGAACGTGATAAACTTTGTGATAATAAATCATTGAAGTATGACATTATCGAAAAGTACTTAGTAGAACATATCAAAGGTATGGATTTCAGCCAGATCATAAAACCAAATGAGGCTAATCCAGAAGTTGAGTTAGTACGGATACAAATTGAAGAAGAAAGACGACATATTGAAGATTATGAAAGGGGTATCAACAAAAGAAGGGCTGAAGGTAAAAAGGTTTCTTTCGATATCCTTAGTGAGCTGGAAGATGCGATAGCTCGTCTTGATGAACTTGAAAAGTCTGCATTGGTGTTTGAAGAAATTAATGTGAATACTGATGTACTTGCATCTGTATCAACAGATGAACTGTATGATGTGTCTAATGTTGAGGTACGTAGTAGGGTAGAACGTGAGATCGGAAAGATTGTAGATGTGATTATGCTCTATCGATATGGTGATGCGTATATCCTTGAAATTAGCTACAAAAGTTTGGGAGTACTGAAACACGTACTTATGATAAAAGGTACGGCAATGGTTTCTCAGGTGCGTATAGAGCGTACTGGGGATGATATGGCGTACTATACGCCGAGTTTTGGCATACTGGTCAAATCTGATGGTCTGATTGAGACATATACTGGGGAAGAACCCATCAGCCTTATTGATTATTCGATGTTACTCAACTACGCAGATGCATCAGAGTCTGACATCCTCGCAATATGGCTACGCAACAACCTAAATTTCCTCTTTAATCGTTGATGGATAGACATACTCAAGTTTTGGCCTCGTGTACGCTCGTATGCGGGGCTTTTTTGCGTATGGGGTGTGCTGATGTGGCTTTGTGGGCGTTGGGCTTAGAATGCGTTACAGGAAGTATTTGAGCGTATGAAATGCATTGTAATCAATATTTTAGATTGAGTTTTGGAATATTGTGCTAAAAGAAGGGTTAAAAAAAAGGAAAATAAATTGATAGGTTGGGTCTATTGATACCAGGTGCTAAGAACAGCAAGTGTGATAAAAGTCAAGTTAAGATATCACATCCTCCCACCTATTAAAGGTTAGAGTTTACTCGCGAGAATAATATCAGATCCGATCCAATTTTGTCAAAAATTGGTTTTATTTGTGCTTAAGTCAAATTTGGAGTTTCGGAGGGCACCGTTTATTATGATCATCGTCAAGTAAACTACTTGATTAAATAAAAAATTACCCAATTCCACTACTTAACTGTAGCGGCTATCTTATATAGGAAAAATGAATAATGAATAACACACAGAAACGCGTTTACTTTTCACAGGAAACCCACGTTGAAGAACAAGATGAAGAAGTATGGGTTAATGGTTTCCTTACGTACACCTGTAAGGAAGGTGTAGAACAAGAATACGTGAAAGGGAAGAAGTCTGACTCCCCATTCGAAGGGGAGCCAATACAGACAGTTTACGAGTTCGAAGAGGGTTGTACTATTCAGCACAATCACGTAGATGATTCTTTCTATTTTGTTCGTGGGGATGGGAACATTGCCACCTACGTAGACGGGGAGGTGAAAACTGAGGTTGATCCTGAATGGTTCCATTCTTATGTTGCATTCGCACAGGATGTTTTGGCCAATAAAGTTTAACCCCATCCATTCGATTTGGGACATGGGTTACAGTAATTTTATTATAACCCATTTTTTAAGTTTCCAGATAAATACTTCTATAGAATAGGAGTGTTTATGTTTGATTTAATAGTAACAATGGCAGTACTGATAATCGGTACTTGGTTAGTTTTTTCAGGGGCAATAGTAGTAGTAGGTTTTGTTTGGTGCGGAATAGTACTGGCAGTACTGATAAGTCATATCTTCAGTAATGAAAAAAATGAATAAACATAAAGCAGAAAAACGGAACGAAAAAAAATGTTCTGGTATAATATAGTTATCTCTCCAATATAAGGTAGCCCCGTTAGTAACATTACGGGGTGCTTTTTTTGTTTTTTGAGAAAACGAAAAATGTGAACAAAAAAGGAAGCATAAATGAAGGAACAAAAATCGAAAGGTGTTGGTGTCCGTCTGAGTGGCACACAAGAAAAAACGTTACAGCACATTATTCAACAGGGACTTGCGAAAACTGTTTCTGGTGCTATTCAGTACTTGATTAATAACTACGCTATAAAAGGTAAGTAAAGCAAGAAATGGTTTTTATACTTTCACATTAGAAAAGTATGGGCGGGTGACAGGATGTTACCTAAAATATTCATGGATGATAAATGGAAATTTGGAAAAACACTCAGTATGTAAATTATGAAGTAAGTAACCTAGGTAATGTAAGGAATTCAAAGACAGGTAAGATACTAACAAATAGTCTAGGAAGAAGTAACGGATACTATAAAGTAACGCTATCAGTAGGTGGGAAATCAAAACCAATAGAAGTACATCGCTTAGTAGCTGTTACATTCTTAGGTTCTCAGGCTGGTAAAGTTGTCCATCACGAAGATGAGGATAAATTGAACAACAATCTAAGTAATCTTCGTTGGGTTACTCAAAGCGAGAATGTACAGTTATCTTTGAATTCACGAAAATCAAGAAATCCAAAATTCACAACGCAACAACTACAGTTAATAAAAGATTTATATACTGGAGGCATGTCTTGCGTGCAGATTACAGAATATTGTAATAAACTATGGGGAAGAACAACAGCAAGATCAACATATACAAAAATAGCAAAGAACTAAGTAAACAAGGGTGACATGTGGAGTATGTTACCCATTTTAAATGGAGAGTATTACTGTGGCAAAGAAAGAAATAATTTTTGATAATAGGCGTTTGTTCGAAAGTTTAGATAAGCAGTCATTCACTACCTTATCAAAGGAAGCGAAATCAGTACTGAGAGAAACAATTCAATCCTGTACATTCTTAGGTAAGAATAAAGTACCAGAAGGTGACGTGTACTATCTTGTGCGTGGTTGCTATGAAATCAGTAAAGAATTAGTAGAGTATCATTTGAATGCATACCGCCATAATAAGAACAAGAACACTATACATGGCGAATCTTCGATAGAGAAGTACAAAAGAGTCGTTACACTGGTCTGTATCGCATTTGGAGAGCTTTTAGATAAAGGCATTTCTTTGAACGGCATGGATAGGTTTAAGCCTGCTAAAATGCTTACAGATGAACAGGAAGCAGTATACGTACAGATGTCAGTAGGCAAGATGTCAGTACAAGAGCGTATTGCTTACCTTCAATCCCTACTATGAATAACCGTAACTATAACCGTATTGAAAACACCTCCAATACGGTTATTATATCTCACTATGCATAATTATGCATATATATAGTGTTTTTAGTCGTTATTAGTACTATATATAGTGCTTTTATGCACAATCATGAATAGCCGTAACTTAATATAATATAAACCCATACCCATTACCTTAAAGTGTATTCGACTTACATATTTTTCAGTCTCATAGAGCCTATCTCCCTCTGGTCGGTAGTCTCTGTAAAACTCAATAATAAGATCGATAATTGCGTTTTTGCCAGTCCCTGAAGGAACTACCAAAACCCGCACGTGATGTTCTTGTCTTTCGACTACTGAAGAAGTTATTGGGTCTGCCGTCTTTTGGAGTAACTACGCGGCTTTGCCTTGTGTGCTCGTGTTGAACTCACAGAAAATACTTAATAAGTACTTCAAAGTAATCAGAAAATATCCCGAACTAGCCACCGTGTCACGCCGCAGAATGGATACTTGTACATGGTTTTATTTTGAAACTTCAAAAAAGTCCCATATTGCCTTTTTATCTTTAAACGTGTCTTTGAATAATTTATCGACTTTGTTAGCGAGTGGTCGAGCGTTCTCTAATTCGTGATTTTTAAGTTCACTATAGATGCAACTGTAGAAAGCGTGTTGATTGTTAAAGGCACACTCTAATAAATTATCTACTATCAAGCGTAACCGTATAGATTTCTTTTCTTCGATTCCCATTCGTACTAAGTTGTCATGTGATACTCTAAGTGCAATTACTGATTCAGCAGTATCTTGGTACTTTTTACCCATCCTGATCTGGACGTCATGATCTGGATTGAGTTCATTTTTCCTGAAGGTATAGATATCATCATGTATGGAATAAGATTCGTTAACAGCTGTGAGTACTGCTTTTTCAAGATTTAATATGAAATTATTTGCTTGTTCAAACCCCAAATTTATCTGAGACTGTTTGAACCACGAACGAGCGTTCCATGCTGCGTAGAATGCTGAACCAGCCATAACCCAATCAGCTAAAGTACCACTGTAATCGTAAAAAGCCATATTAATTCCTTATGGATGAAGTTTATTTTCTAGGAGTGAAATATTCAAAAAAACCATCTTTATGATAATAGAAACACGCATGAGATTGAGAGCATTCACGGTGTAAAGTAGTAAGGTGCTCTATTTCATTGTTTGAACATTCAATTTTCTCTATATTGTTACTGTCTTTAATTATTGATAAAAACGTGTCTGAGCAATCAATAACGCAATCGACAAAAGAATCGATATTTCTGATATATTCTTCATATTGAGGTTTACAGTCTAAATTCATGCTGAATCCTAGTTTATTTAAAACTCTTAGATTTGAAGTAATATCATTTTGGATTTTACCAATTGACGATATATGATCTAGTAATTCCTCAAGTTTATCTGCAATTCTGTTTGTTTCTCCAAGAGGTATGTTATTAAAAACATCCTTGATTTTATTACATGTTCTAAGCGATGTAGTTAATGCAAAAATTAAATCATTTGTTTGAAAGACTATTATTTTTTTTGATAGTTCATAAGCATCTGAGTGTAACTTGGCACTTAAAAAGTCTTTTGCTTTTATGATGGCGTATACAGCACTTACAGCCATAACCAAATTACATAAAGTACTAGCCCAATCGGACAAGTTACCACCCTCCCATGTAGGGAAAACGCTGTTTTTAACGAGGAAGACAGAAACAATGAAAACAGGAAGCAATAGAATAATTATCAAAAGAATGGATATGAATTTAAAGTTTAAAAACTTCACTTGTATTTTCCTTGCGATTAATTTCAATTGAAAACACATCTCACTTTATGGTTTTTAGAAGATAGCCGGGGTTTTCTAAAATCATCAGTAGATGATGGTAAAATGGAAAATTTTAAATGTGAACATCTGTTAAAGAAAAACCATCATACAGAGTGAAACATCTATAATCTCATCTCTAATATGATGGTGAAAACGTCACTGAGTATGTTCGATTTACTGTTGAGTTTTTGGTTTTACTGATAGGTCAGTACTGCTACAAACAGAATTACGCACAATAAAGTAAATAGCGAGAATTAAAATTGATGAAAATACTTCTATAGAAAGAAACAATATATTGTTGTTCTTAAAGGAAATTGCTATTGATAAAGCTGCCGATGCTGTCCATATAAGTAATAGTCCAATATGAAAAGCATGAACTGATCTACTAATTGATGGTCTTTTCCTATTTACCTTACCTTCACTTATATCTTGGAACTGCATACCATACAATTTCCCAGACTCAAAAGGTTCGAGCATTAAAAGGTGATATTCCCAAACTTCTTGCCAGTACTTGCCACCCGCAGTAATGAAGCTGGAAAGTATTGTAAGTGTTACGCCAATTATTGACACAAGAAATACTGCTAGATACACTAAAGAAGAAGGATCTTTTGCAGCATCTCCGGTTGGGAAAAGGTTGTTTACTAATACACCCCAGCCAGCGAATAATATAGCAGTAATGGCCCATAAGTAATTCAATCTCTGCCAGTACAGCCCGATTTCGAACTCTCTTGTTTTATGTGCTTTCTCGTATGCTTCTTTGATTTTGTCAAGGTCTTCTGGCTCAACTTGAGTATTGAGATCGCTAAAGTCTTTAGACAATAAAGATTTGAAGTATGCTTTGTTATCTTCGAAATGTTCAGAAGTAGATTTGGTTAAGCCAACTCGAATTGGAGGATTAACACCATTTACAGTTGTCATTATAAATTTTCCTTAATTAAAAAAATGAATAAAAATCACAGTTTATATTTGAAGAATATTTTTAGATGTTTACCGTCTTTGAAGTATAAGTTCAGTGAAGATATCGCCTGCGTGTAGGGTGTCTCTTTTTCAGGATCGTAGAGTTTTTGATGATACCCTGCTAATTTGCGACTGAGCAAATTTATACTCTGACAGTCTAAGGGAGAATTAGGATCATCTGAATTATAATTCGAAAAAACTGCATTTTTCTCCAGGGGTAAGAAATGCGGTGCTTCACGAGAGAGTATTTCTCTGAGATAGATTATTATACTATGCACGTACCGATAAAGTTTTTTAACTATCAAAAGTGCTTTTAGTAATTCATCTTCTTTTTCCTTCACCATATGCCAACCATAAGTCTCTAAAGATTGGATTAACTCATTAATTTCTCTCTCAAGTCTAATGCTTTCTTTCCATTGACGATCAATTGTTTGTAAGTCCTCCGTCAGACTAGCCCGTAACCGACAGTTACCCTCACCATCATCATCATCATCAAATACACCAACACCACCATTTATGTAAGATAATACATCAATGTTTAGTGCATTGATGGTTGCTAATGTATTATTCTTTTGTAGACTAGGCAGTAATTCCAAATGAAGTTTCTTTATTAATTCATATCCATCTTTTTTGATTATATCAGAGAAATAATCACGAGCAAGAAAGTAAGCACCTATAGCAGACCCTGCCATAGCCCAGTCTGCTAACGTACCAGTGTAGTCATACCAATGTTCATACCAGTGCATGGTTACCACCTATTCAATTATTCTATGAAAATATGAACGAAAAGATTTAGTGCTTCCATATTCATCGATGCATTCTATAATTTCACGTGTTAATGAATGGATTTCTGCTTCAATTGATATTATTTCATCACGGATATTTTCTAAATTATCAATCTCAATCTTTTGTGATTTGTAGTTATAAAAGCCTGTTTCTGTTTGATCAAAAATTACTGAAATTATTTCTTTAGCTTTCATTTCCAGTTTTTTTATTTTCTTTATTTTTTCATGTAAGGAATTAATGTTGATGTTTTTTTCTGGAAGAATATGCCATTCAATCATGTTTAGTTTAGTAATCTCACTTTCGAGTTTATTAGTAACTTCTGAAACCTCGTGGCAAATATTAAAACGCAGATAAAACTTTATTTTATTAAACGATGTGTTGATTATTTTTATTCTTTCGCTGTGTATTAAAGTGTTGTGGTAGTATAAAAGATGAACATCTTCAGTTATTTTGTTAGTAGAAAGGTAGTTTCTTAAATTTATCACAGCATTTTTATAATCAACTTTTATAATTCTGTTAATGGAAAGTCCACTTTTTAAAGATTCTTCATCAAATTTCTGTGATAACCAATTTGGGGCCGCCTTAAATGCTTTGTATGCGACAACCAGAGTACCAAGAGTACTTAAACTACTAACCCAGTCGCTGAGATTACCTAGTTCAAGAGGTTTATTATCTTTGAAAAAAAAGTACTTAGTCATCATAAATAAACAAAGTAACAGAGTGCATACAATTAATGCGTGGAAGAAGACGTTCCATATCTTAGACAGATTGATTTTCATTTTTGCGGATGGGTTTGTTCTTCAGTATTAACATAGATACCATAAAACATAGGATTAGTGAAGATGATAAGTAGTTTAAAATTTGGGCAGTGTGTGCTGATAACCTTGTGTACTTTCAGAAAATTAGTAAACTTCGGTCGTCACCCTGCTGCCATCATTGATGGGATGTTCTGCAAAACATGGCAGGGTGACGTATCAGAACAGTACAGCATAATCCATGTTCGTATGAGTACCGCACCGATTCCCCAGGATTCTTATATCCCTGGGTTAACGCTAACGATTTCACGCAGATCCGGTGCTCAAGCGACAATACATAAAAGGCCATGTAGGGCCTTTTTTTTGATCTTAATTCATGAGGTAAATACTAAACAAACGCGAGGTATTGACATGGACATCTACAAACATTTCAAGGATCGCACACTTCACATCACACCGATGGCAATCATCAAGGCTATGAACCATCACGTACTGAATCCTTCCAATCAATCACAATCAAACATCAAGCCTACACCATTGATTTAGATCCACATGGCATTTCGATTAGATATAAATACATTCACATAAGACATGGTAAGTACTTCACCGTAGGGCGTTGGCGTTACCCATTAACCGCTATGGGTAGTAATCAAGAGCATAAACACCTGACCAATATGAATACTCTTTTAGAAGAATTGATACAACAAAATTCACTCGACAGCGTACCGATCAATGATTGGCGAATAAGTACAGTACTCACACAGTACAATGAATGATCACACTACGTGACTATAACGAGCGGGTTGATAAAGAATGAATATTCACTTTGATTGCATATCATGACAGCTTATCAAGAACGCACCAAAATGATGCAATATGTTAGCCAGTTACATAAATCATTAATTTTCATTACTTTATTTTTGGGTCCCTCTGGGGCTGGGCTTGATCGCGAGTTTTCGGCCACGCTTTGTTTTACTTATAAATGAAATAATATCATGTGCCCGAACCGATTATTACTAAGCCTAATTTGTGACATTCATCAGTATGATTTTTACCACGGCACTTACATATATATAAGGTATCGTGTAAAACTGAAAAGTGCTTACTGCGAATATATTTCAATTCATCTTCAGCTCGATTAATCGTCAGCGTACTAAAGTTTCGATAAAAACCAATGCTCCATACAGACCTCCGCTTGAGTCCTGTTTTCTTATAGTGAGACTCAACAATTTCATAATTTTTAAATAAATCCTCTTTCATATTGTTAACTAAAGTTGTTGGTTTTTTACCAAGTTTGAATTCAAGATAGATAAACCTATCAAGACGTGACCCTTTTTTTCTGAAAATTAGGTCTACAAACATATGTGATCTGCCTGTTTGATGCCTTCTATCTGCAATTGCTCTAAGTTCACGTTTTGCTTTGTAGTCTAAACTGTTCTCTAAAAAGAATTCGTATTCAATTTGAAACCATTTTTCCCAATCATTTGTGCCTTTATCTAAAATATGTGCGAGCTTAACTTTTGTGTTTTTGTCTGAGAAGAATTTATACAGCGAATCTTTGACAGTTTCAAAATCGTAATTACTCATGCGATATACTTATAAATATAATTAAACAGAAAAGGATTATACAAATATGATTTCAATAAATCAATTGGCAAAACAATATGGTTACGATGAATCAACTATACGGAAAATTTGGGTTAGTAACGGATTGGATGTTACTAAATCAGACCAGGAAGTATATCAGTGGATATGCGATAACATACTAAAACCATTGCGAAATACGGATGTTAGAGAACAGATTGAAAATAAACGTCTTGAAAAGATTACTGCCGAAACGGCATTAACTCAGATTGAATTGAAAGAAAAGGAAGGACTGATTATCGACATTGGATATGTTGAAACAGTACTAACTGCTTACCTTCATCAAATCAAAACAACATTAAGAACTATTCCAAATCAAATCTATCTTGAGTTATTCGCAATGACTGACGCCAAGGATCTAAGGGATAGACTAAAACAAGAAATCGACCAGACACTATTTAATTTGGGAGAAATGGAATTCGAATTACCAGAAGATATGGATATTTTAGAACATGAAGAACCAGAACCAGAAGAAACTGACAACATTATTGAAGAAAGTAGTACCGACGATCAATCCACCGAAGATACAGAAAACATCGGATTGGATCTCGACGGGGATAGTTAAACTAATTGATGGTCCTGGCATGGGAATGCCATTCATACCATTTGCTTTTCAACGTGAACCAATGGATATCGCTCAGGAACGTAGTACAAAGAAGATAGTTCTACAGGCTTGTTCCCAGCTCCTAAAGACCCAGGTACTAACTGCCATTTCTTTTAACATACTTGCCAATGATCCAGCAAATTTCGCATTCGCTTCAAGTTCAGCAGATGAAATTAAAAAGTTTCGTCTTGGTAAGTTCATGCCAGCCATTGAAATGAGTTCAGTACTTTCAGAACTAATCACTGACAAAGCAGACAAGAACGCCGCGAACAACGCCAAGCAAACAGAAACCAAAATGGGAACATTCATTTACTGGTTAAACCTCAATACACCTGGCAACCTTCGCGGTATTACGACACGCGTAGTACTACTTGATGAAGTATCAAACGTTGAAATTGGTGAACAAGGAAACCCAATTAAGTTGGCCGAGGCACGTACCAGTACATTTGGTGATGATGCGTTAGTAGTAGTTGCCAGTACTCCACTATACAAGAACGATTTAATTAATGCTGAATACAATCTAAGTGATCAGCGTCGATGGCACGTAACACATACATGCGGTCATGAATACACATTCGAATGGGAACAAGTAAGTTTCAAGTTCAAGCAAATAGAAAACAACCGAGCAATACCAGATTCTACTACTACTAAACTATTATGTCCTCATTGTAATCAAGAAATTGATGAACACACACGGCATCAAATGGTTAATGCGGGACGTTGGATCGCAACTAATCCAGATGGTGAAAAAGGTGTAGTTGGGTATCAGATCAGCCGTATGTATTCACCACTTGGAACCATCGAAGAAATGGTATCACGTTATGCTGATGCTCTTTATACCTTCAATTTACAAACCTTCTTCAATAACGAATTGGGTGAAATTTATGAAAACGAGTATGAAAAGGAACTTGATGTAATCGCACTTGAACAGAGTCGTGATGATTCAATCAACCTTCATAATATCCCCGAAGAAAGTTTAGGTATCGTAATCGCAGTAGACCAGCAATTAGACCGACTTGAAGCAACAGTACTCGCATTCGATGAAAAAAATGCATGGGTAATCGGTCATGAATTCTTCTATGGACATGACTGTACTAAAATTGAATCACCAGCCTGGGGCAATTTAGATAAGTTCTGTAGACAGCAATTTAAAACACCATCAGGACGCACCATACCCACCTTAGCCGTGTTTGTTGATAGTTCTAATGGTAATGCCACAGAAACCGTAAAACGCTTCACAAGTCGTTGGGTTAAGTACCATCCAATCAAAGGTTCAAGCTCTACTACTTCACCATTGTTTAAGAAGTCAACCGAAGCAGGATACAAACTACAGATACTGAATGTACATGAAGGTAAGTTAGCAATTCGTAAACTACTAAACCATAAACTATCAGATGAACCTGAATTAGCACCAACACAACTACATTTCAGTTCTTCCCTGCCGCAAGATTACTTTGAACAGTTAACCGCCGAAGAACTAAAACCGCGTGGTGGTAAATTACAGTGGAGACTTAAACAAGGTATCAAAAGAAACGAAGCTCTTGACTGTCTTTGCTATGCATTGATAGCACGCGAATACGCAGTTAGTAAGCTTGGTACAGTACAACCATATAGAAAGTTAAGAGAACACCGAGCAACAGAACGTGAAACGGTAACTATAAATACTACAGAAACCAAAGTCGAACAAGAAGTAAATAAAGCAACTCCAATTAAACAACCACGGAGAAGTAGAAATAACTGGTTCGGCAAATAAAGGAATAATAAATGGCGAACCTATTACCAGAAAAAATCTATATGACCAATAACCCATATGATTTTTACGTAAACATGCCACCACATAGTACTTTAATCGTTAATTACCTTTCTAACGGTAAGAGTACAACAATCGAGAACTTCAAGACAACAACCGAAGCAACACTAATCACCTTTGAAATTACGGGTAGTAATGACAAGATGTTTTGTATTCTATTTAATAATGCTAACGGTACTACATCAAACTTTGTCTCTGAACTAATCGACCCTACTAAATTTACTACTGAGTATTCACAACTAATTCAACTTATAAGTGAGATTGAAGAAGTGATAGCAGTACGTATCAAAGGTGGTGGTGTATACAGCATGACAATCAATAATAAAACATTAGTAAGTGAAACATTAACTAATCTTGAAAATATGCGTATCCGTTATATCAAACGAGCTAATGCCTTATGGGCCAGTATGAATGATGAACCAGTAAATGGGAACGGTAAACCTTTCAAAAGTGTAACGGTGTTTCGTGATCCTAATTATCCTAATAGATGGGGTACACGATAATGAGACAACGTAAAATGAGTCTTAACCCTCATAATAAACCATCAGTTCAAAAGCGTTATGTGAATAATCCACAACAAACACTAAAGCGTGACTTACAGGCAGTACGCGGAATGAGTACTCCAGTAATCAACTTCGGTTTTACTTCCGGTACTGGTTCACAAAACCTTAATAACTTAATTCGTTGGTTCTTGAGTGACTGGCGAAACACCAGCCGCGAAGCAATCATTAAGAATCCAATTGGACGTAAGTATATGTCCTTGTCTGTTGATGGCGTTGTAGGTGCTGAAGGGGTTTACGTAAAACCAAGTCCAGAACTTGACATAGACCAGGAAGAACTACACAAACTATCACAGAAACTTGAAAAGCGGTTTGACCGTTGGGCTTATAATGCCGAACGTTTTAGCCTTGATGGTTCAATGCAGTTCGATATATTCCAACAAACGATTGAAAAGATCCGCGTGCAAGACGGTGAATGTTTTATCAGAATACATAATATCAATGGCACAATTAAACTTGAAATAATGGACACCGCAAGATTAACGCAATTGAATAACCAGTGGTTAGATAATGGCAACTACATAAGCAACGGCATTGAATATAATCAATATCACAGACCAGTGAATTATAACTTCTGTATCTACAATCCAATCACCTATACATACGATGCAACCGCATTTGATGTAGTACCAGCAAGTGAAATCTATCATTACTTCATCCCCGATCAAGCAGGTCAGGAACGTGGTATTCCAGATATGATTTCAACTTCAAAGACAATGGAAGATTTGAAGAACTTTACTGAAGCAGCATTGATCGCTAAACGTGTAGCAGCCAGTACCACGGCGTTTATCACGAACAGTAACAGTCAATCTGATGAAGTACAACTAACCGCTGGTGAATCTAATGTAACTGCAACCTATACAGAGTACTTAGAACCGGGTGCTGTCTTTGAACTTTCAAATGACCAAGACATTAAAACCGTAAACCCAAGTAGCGGTGTTGATAACATCAGCGAATTCAGCAGTGAACTAATGGATCAGATCAGTATGGGATTGAACGTAACCAAGCAGTCACTAATGGGAAGTACAGCAGATGCTTCATTCAGTGCTGCTAAATTGGCAGAACGACTACAGGCTACAACTTTCCGTACTCGTACTAATACCCTAATTAATAAAGTACTGAAGCCGATTTACATTGCATGGTTAAAGAATGAAATGCTTACAAACAATGATCTTAATCTTTCTTTCTCAGATTTTGATGAATTGATTTGTGCTCGTTACATACCAGTGAAACCAATCTCATTAGACCCGGTAAAGGATATCGAGGCTGAGATTATGCTACTTGATGCCGGACTTAAATCAAAGACACAGATCATTAGTGAAATGGGTGGCGACCCTCGAATTACTTTAGAGGAAATTGAAAAAGAGAAAAACCAAAATAAGGAAATAGAATCAAATGGATTTGAATCTAAAGAAGAACCAGAAGCGGGAGATGAACCTACCAGTAACGGCAATTAATATTGACAACCGTACTATTGAAGTAGCATTCGCAACAGAAACCCCCGTTAGTCGTGAAATAGATGAACAACTATATTATGAAATTCTATTATGTGATGATCTATCCGTAGACCTAACGAGAATTAATAATAAAGGTGCCGTTCTATTCAATCATGACAGAGACAAACTATTAGGAACAGTAGTAAGTACTTCAATCGATGCTGATAAAGTATGCCGTGCTGTACTAAAAATTAGTAATGTAGGACTTGGAAGTACTATGTGGGCAATGATTGAAGAAGGAATTCTAAGTCATGTATCCGTAGGTTATAACATTTACGATTACCGCATGGATGGTAACAACATTTATGTTACTCGTTGGGAACCATCAGAAATTAGTTTAGTTACTGTTCCCGCCGATGTTAATTGTTCTATTGGTCGTTCTGAAGGTCGCGATGATGATTTCGCCGAAGAACTCTCAGAAGCACATGAAGATGAATCCATAAATAGTACAGAAGATACTAATGATGGGGAACATCTCATGGAAGAACAACCAGAAATGGAAGAAACCCGCCTTGATGAAGAAGCATATGACATTAAAGAAACTCTTGAAGTTGTCAATGATGAAGAAGGTGGTGTAGCAAATATTGAATTAAGTGATGGTGAATTAGAAGAGATGATCTCTAAACGTCCAGACTTAATGAAGAAACTACAACAAGGGGTGGAAGTAGAAACCCTAAATAAAGAAGAACCAAGTGAAATTGAAGATCAACGCGAAAGTGAAGAAGAAACTGAACGCAAACGGGAACTAAATTCTATTGGTGTAGTATTAAAAATCGACGTGTCAGAGGCAATTGAAAAAGGAATTTCAATTTCTGATTTTAAACGTTCATTAAATTCAAATAAATCCAATAACGTTAAGGATAACAAAATGGAAAAATCTGTAATCAATGGTCTAATCCGTGCTGCCGCTGAAGGTAAACCATTCGAAGGTGCTCGTCTTGAAGTACCAGTAAATCAATTAGTACGTACTTCAACTACCGTTGGCGGTGCTGCATTAGTTAAAGAAGTATATGTAGATTCTTATATCGATGTACTACGTGCAAATTCTATCTTCGCACAACTACCTATTCAAACCTATTCTGGTCTTGAAGGTGAAGGTAATTTAGTACTACCAAAACTTTCCAGCGACTTTACTCAAATGTTCGCTTTCATTGCTGAAGGTGCTGATAGTCCATTAGTTGATGCGTCATACGAAAAGATCGTACTTGCTCCTAAGACTTTCTCTGGTTCTGTGCCATTGACCCGTACTCTAATCAAATCTGCGGATACAGCAGAACGCTATACCCAGGATGCAATGGTACGCGGTGCTGGTTTGAGACTTGAGAAGGAAATCTTGACTCAAATCGTTACTGCTGCTCCAAGTACTACCCTAACTGCTGCTCCTACTCAGGAAGACATTCAGGAAGCATTGGCTGTACTTGCTACTGCTAACGTCCGTATCTCTGATGTTGTGGCAATCGTACACCCTGCTACCGCTGCGGTTCTACGTTCTACTCTTGTCGGTGCGAACACTGCGGCTAAGTACATGATCGAAGGTTTCCGCTTTGACGCTTGGTTAGCTGATTCAGTACGCGTAATCGAGAGTACTCAGGTTGCTGCTGGCTCAATCGTTCTTGGTGACTTCTCTAATGTCGTATTGGCATCTTGGGGTGGTCTAACCGTAGATCGTGACGACACAACTCTACGTGCATCACAGGGCATTATTCTACGTACCTTCGCATACATCGACCACGCAGTCGCACACGCAGAAGCATTCTACGTAGTTAAATTGGCGTAATGACCTATGAGGGCTTTTAGTACATCACAGGGTGATACATTCTTAAAAGCCTTCGGACAAACTATTAAAACCTCAACGGGAGCGGAATTTACAGCAATTGTAGAGGCCGTTCCCGTTTCTATTGATACTGGTGGTGGTTATGTCGAAGGTATTGAGAATTACATCACATTTAAAACGGTCGATTTGATACCTAATCAAATACACATAGGTACTGAAATAGTAATCGAAACTATTGAATATGAAATCTATAACATCGTTGATGACTTATCAGGGATGGTAAACGCATATTTCCGTACTAAAGAAGGACAATCATTCGCAGAGGATTACTAATGGAAATAGTAAACAAAGTTCGAAAAACCATGAAAACACTAATTGGTGCTACCAAGAACTTAACCACAGGACGTGATACGGATATCTTTGTTGAATCAGCATTTAATTACAATATGGAAAGTATTACATTCGGTGTACAACGTCAGGTTGGTAACTTCACTATTCAATATGTAGTCTCTCCAAAACCAGAAAGTACTAATACCGCACCATCAATAAGCTATGACCAGATCATTACATCCTTTGATGAAGCAAAAGCATTAGCATTCGTAGATTCGGGCCTAATACTTATTTCATACGCATATGAAGATAGCGATATCGTAACTGATCCTATTACGGGAACAGTATCACTTGCTTTTAGTATAAATATTCGAGTGACGGAGAAAACAAGATAAGGATAACAAATGACAGGGATTTTCACAGGGACTAATTTCAAAGTAGCATACAACACAGACACGGGAAATCGTTCCCCACAAAGTTCTGGTAATATTACGGTTGAAGAATTAGCAGCATTCCCGGTACTAACTATCGACAGCAGTGTTTCTAATATTGAAACATACGATGATGATTACCAACAAAAACTACTGGCAGAATTTAACATCAATACAATTGAGATTGTTGTTAATTATCTACCAGATTCACAAACACATACATTTCTTGATTCACAATCTGATTCACAGGATGAATTTCAACTTGTATTGATTTACAAGGAAGATGGCGAAACCATCCAGTACGCAATTCTTAATGGTGTCATTACTGGTGCTGCTGTTGCTGGTGATAAAGATGCGGTACTGTCCAAGACATACCAATTTACACCAACTGAGTTAGTACAAAGAAGTACTTCTATTAACCTATTAGCACCACTATATCAGGGTGATTATGGTGTTGGCTCAAATGGTTCTTTGATCCCACAATATGATACTGCTACGCCATCAGGTAACTCTTTTATCAAAGTACCAGCAAGTCAGGCGGGGAATCCTCTGGGTGCTGATATGATGGGTATTGGACTTGTTGATGATAATACTATCTCAGGTTTAGCAATTAGCAAAACCGGTTCATTAGCGGTGTTCGTCAAGAATGGTAGTACCGCATGGACTCGCATCTACACAGCAACACAGATTGATGGTCGATATGTACCACTAACCCGTACTATCAATGCTAAACCATTAACGGATAATATAGTACTAACCAATCATGATATTGGACTTGGTGATGTAGTCAACGCTCCACAATTGAAAATAGCAAGTAATCTAAGTGATCTTAGTGATGTAGCAACAGCTCGTATTAATCTTGGGGTATATTCTATAGATCAAGTTGATAGTGATGTTAGTACTTTACAAAGCAATATCGATTCAAATACTACAGCCATCACTGCCAACACAAATAATATCAGCGATAATACTACTAAGATTGCACAGAATACAATTGATATTTCTACTAATGCAACTAACATTACAACCAATACCAATGATATCACAGCAATAAAAACTGATTATGTACCAAAGGCAACAACCGTAAACGGCAAACCACTATCAGGTAATATTGTACTAACAGCAGCAGATATTGGTGTAAGTTCTGATACCCTTCTAAAGGCTAATAATCTAAGTGATCTTGATAATGTTGCAACCGCAAGAAGTAATCTAAGTGTATATTCAAAAACAGAAGTCGATGGTAAGTTCACTACTACCAATGCGAATGTAACAGTGAATAGTACTGACATTATAAACATAAAAACTGATTACGTGCCAAAGACTACTACTGTAAACGGCAAACCACTATCAGGTAATATCGTTCTTACTGCCGCTGATATCGGAGTTAGTACTGATTCACTACTAAAGGCAAATAATCTAAGTGATCTTGCTAATGTAGCAACAGCTCGTACTAATCTTGGTTTAGGTACAGCAGCAACAGTGAATACTGGTACATCTGGATCAGTAATACCACTATTGAGTACTGCCAATACATGGGCAGGAGTACAGACCTTTACTAATACAATTACTGGTAACATTTCTGGAACCGCAAGTAATGTAACAGGTACAGTACTAATAGCAAAAGGTGGTACTGGTGCTACAACAGCAGCACAGGCACTAATCAATCTACAAAACGCATTACCATTACCATTAGTGGCAGCACCAGTAGAAAATATGCACGCCACCACTAAACAGTATGTTGATGACCGAGTGAATGCTAATTCTGGTGGTTATGTCGGTAAGCCCTCATGGCATCCATTACGTTCGAGCGTACCAGGTGGTCAAGTCGTCGCAGATGGTCAAACCGTAAACCGTACTGGAACATATGCCAGTGTATGGGCTGAGGTAAGTGCCGGACGTCTACCAAGTGTCACTGAGGCAGTTTGGTTAGCAGATCCTACTAAGCGTGGTTTCTATTCAACTGGTGATGGTTCAAGTACTTTTCGTCTACCAGATTATAACGGTACTCAAAGTGGTTCAATTGCTGCCCCAGTTTGGCGTGGTGACGGTGGTCTGACTGACGGTACTATTCAGCAGAACGCCGCACCTAACATTACTGGATTCTATCGATCTTATGCAGGTATTGCTGATACGGCTGAAGCAAATAACCCGGCTGCAACGTTAGGAGCGTGGATATTATCGAGAGGGGCAGCAACTGAATCACCAGGATATAGATATGCCGCTCTTGGTACTGCCAACTCTTCTGCTCAGTACGCTCACCAGTTTGGTATTGACGCGAGTAAATCAAGTTTATCTTATGGACGCGACAGTACTACAGAAGTACGCAGTAACAGCATTGTCGGTTGTTATATTATTCAATATGCAGGAGTTGCTAACAATTCTGGCAGTATTGATGCTTTAGCACTATCAAACCGAATTGAAACAATCGCAACTCAAGTACAAAAAGTTACTATTACTTCATATCTTGGTAAAACTACATGGCATCCCTTACGTTCAAGTATTCCGGGTGGTTTAGTTGCTGGTGATGGTCAAGTTGTCAACCGTTTGGGTATATATGGTGATTTGTGGGCTGAGGTAAGTGCCGGACGTCTACCAAGTGTCACTGAGGCAGTTTGGTTAGCAGATCCTACTAAGCGTGGTTTCTATTCAACTGGTGATGGTTCAAGTACTTTCCGTCTACCAGATTATAATGGTACGCAAAATGGTTCATTCGCCGCACCTGTATTACGTGGGGATGGTGGATTAGTTGATGGTACAGCACAACAGAACGCATCACCTAACATTACAGGGGATATGGATGCAGCGGCGGCAGTTGCCTTACAAACTCTTACAGGTGCCTTCCGTGCCTCTGGTAATAATTACTATGCCGCTCAACATAATACTGGAACAGCTCAGATACCTACACACTATAGTTTCGATGCTTCCCGTTCCAATGATGCTTATGGTCGTGATGGTACTACAGAAGTTCGAATGAATAGTATTGTGGGTTGTTATATCATTCAATATGCTGGTGTGGCTAATAATGTAGGTAGTATTGATGCACTTGCTTTAGCTAATAGAATTGAAGAAGTTGCCCAGTCCGTTACAGCAGTTAGCAATAGAATTGGTTATGCTTTAATAAGCTCATCGGGTAATGTCGCATTAAATTCAAGACTGATTTTCACTAACCCATTCGGGAATAATGTTCCTGTTATATGTAAAGCTGAGATTTATCACGCAACTCTAAATAAATGGTTATCCGGCGAAATCTTGTTCTTATCCGCATCAGCGTGGCACGCATGTGAAGCCTTTTATGTTGAATCAGAAGGCATATCACTTCTAACGGGGTCCACGTCATTCTTAACTAATGCAACATGCTCTGCGGGCCTCAGTGCAAACTACGCCACACCATCCCCGGTAAGAATTCATGTATGGAGGGTAACACAATGATAATTTACGTAAGTACTGAGGACCATAGATCATATGGATTCAGTTCTGAACTATGGAATGGAAATGTAATTAAAGTTATTGTGCCTGAAGATTTTTCGGGCGGTAATAAAACCTACGATCCAAATACTGGAATATGGACAAGTGATCCTATCCCAGACCGTGATTACATAGAAGAAGCACAAGGTCAGAAGGATCAACTATATGATGATGCTCTTAGCTTCATCAACTCAAAACAATGGCCGAGTAAGTTAGCACTTGGTCGGCTAAGTGAGAAAGACAAGACATCGTACAATGCAGTACTGGATTATATGGATGCTTTAGATCAATTAGATTTAACTACCGCCCCTGATATTGAATGGCCTGTCTCACCACTATAAATAATAATACCAATGGGGGAAAGGATTCCCCCTCTTATATAAGGAAATAAAAACATGGCTATGGATATCATGTCTGGTGCTAATCTTACTGTTGAAGTAGGAACCGCCGGAACTACATTAGCAACCGATTTTGAAATTGTACCCGAAGTGGCAGCATTCACAACCTCTGGTTTTGAAAGTACTGTTATCGATGTTGTTACATTTAATAGTGCATTTAATCGCAAACTATTGGGTACTAAGTCTATCCCTGATATTGAACTTCAAGTTAACTATTTGGCAGATAATGAAGTACATCAGCAAATGGAAACTCTTGCTGATGAACAAAAACGCTGTCAAGTACGTCTAAGTTATTACGAAGATGCTACTCATACAACTGGTTTCTACGTTGTATATCAATGCTTCGTATCGAGTACAACTATCGCAGGTGATAAAGATGCCGTTGTAACTAAGGCATTTACACTTGCCGTAGATGGCGGTGCGGTTAAATCTGGCGTACTACCAGTAGTACCATAATTATAATAATAACTAACAAGGGGGTGAAAGCCCCCTTTTTTGGAAGTGAATAATGAACATTAATGAACTAAAGAACAAACTAAAACCTAAACTTATAGAAATCGATCTTGAAGGTACTAAACTCTACATTCATCGTCCCACTGGTCGTGATTTAGCAAAATGTACTGATATGGCAAGTACCGTAATTCTTTGTACTAAAGATGAGAATGGTGATCCAATTTTCGCAGATGAAGACATTGAAGGTCGTATTAATATTGGTTCAATCGATTATGTATATCAGAACCAACTATATGAAGCGATTTCAAATCTTGTTATTAAAAGTGATATTGGTGATATTGAAAAAAAGTAAGGTCTGATCGAGAACTTTATTATGTACTAAAGATGATCAACAAACGCGGCCTTACTCCAGTAGAATTCGACGCATTACCCGATGGTCTATTTGAATACTTAATGGTTTTCGATCAGTTTATTGAACCAAGCGGTATCATGTATGACATGCATTTTCATACCCAAAGTTTATATAACACGACAATTAATAATTCTAACTTAACAACCGAAATGCGAAAGTCGCTTAAACCGATTGATTTTGACTTCATGGATATTCTCAATAATCCAGAATTAACCGCACATGAAAAACATGTAAAGCGTGAAGCTGAAAAACTCGAAAAACAATCTAATAGTGTTTCTGAATTAGGGAAGATGATTAAACAAATGGCCGGGGGAAGTAATGGCAAAAAATAATAGTATTAAAATAACAATTGATGGTGATGCAAAGCCCTTACAAACAGCATTAGACAGTGGGGCCAAGTCGGTTGATAATTTTGGTAAAAGTACTGGTGGTGTAGTAGGTGACGTAGCCAGTAAATTTAGTGGTGGTATGTCCAAAGCAGGGATGGCCGTTACTGGTCTTGCTGGTGCTGTTGGGATTGCGGGACTTGCCATTGCTGGTACGTTTACTGCTGTACAGAATCGTGCGGAACGGGCGTTTGAAGTATTCCAGAATGCCTCATTATCTCAGATGGGTATCACTCAAGTACAGAAAATGGCAAACATGTATGCCTCAGTCGGGCTTACAATGGAGCAGATTGCTGACCATCAAAAGGATATCAAAGATCGTATTGGGGATGCCCTGACTAATCAGGCAGGCAGTATGTATACGGATGTAATCCAGCCGCTAAAGTTGAACATCCTGGAATTACAAAAGATGGCAGATGCCGGTGATGATGTCTATGCGAAGATTTACTTTGCGGCAAAATCACAGGGACTTAGTACATCTCAAATGGTCAACATGTTCGAAACGATGGGTAATGACGCTGCTAAACGTTTGACAGTACTCAAGGATTTTAACAATGAACAGGACTATCAGAATGCACTGGCTGGGCAATCGGTACAATTAACTGAACAACAATCAGACCAATTCGCAGAATATCGCAAATCAACATTAGCACTCAGTAATGCATGGGAGAGTTGGAACAACGCCGCACTGGCACCAGTTGCCGAACGTTTAGCGGGTATTCTCGACCTAATCACACAGATCCTGAACAGTAAACCTGTTGCGGGGGCGGCTACGGCTGCGAGTCAACAAGGTATAGACCTCGTTAAACAGTACCAACAGGAATCACAACAGGAATTTCTATCTAATAGTTCTATATACGGAAAACAGATAGTAGATCAACAGAAAGCAGATCAGAAAGCATTTCAGGATAATATTTCCAGTTCTATTGATATGGCTACAAAGATGCAAGACGATATCAAAACCTTGAATAAGCAATATAATGAACGTATTGATAAAAGTACTATCACCGCTTCAATGAAGACATTCCAAACTGAAAAGCAAAAGACACAGGCAAAGATTGATGCTCTTGACGTCCAATACAAACAGACAAAAGAGGCTATTGAAAAGTCAGTAGTACGGGCATATGGCAATGACCAGAATAAGATGCAAAAAGATTTAGATACTCTTGCCCAGGGTTATAAATCAAATCGTGAAGTTTTAGTCAAAAAGCTTACTGCTGATGAAGATAAAGCCGCTGAGAAACGTTCTAAAACTGCCGAAGCAGAAGCAAAGAAAGCAGAAGCACTCAATAAGAAGATAGCGACAGATCGTTTAACAGCACAAGCCTCACTCAACAAAGCCATTAGTGACATGACCATCGGTTCTAATGCCCGTCAATTGGCAGAATTCGACCGTCAGCAAATGGAACTTGTTAATTCAATCAAGAAGTCAGCCAAAACTCTTGGACTTTCAGATGATAAACTTTCTGGTCTTCTAAACGATCAAATGGCAAGTGGTGCGGCAAAACGTCTTGATATGACTAATTCGATGATTGGTTACTCAGACCCAAATCAGGGCATCAAAGACACTAATAGTCTAATCGCATCTGGTAACTTAAATGATGGTCAAAAGTCATTTCTTGCTAACCAACAGAACCAGCGTATTAGTGGTGATAATCCATTTAGTAGTGCTGCCAGTGATCAACAGACATTAGATCAACAGAACAATACTGCCGCGATGAATGCTGAACTTGCTCAGAATGATTTACTACTTAAAGGGCATGAAGACTACGAGAAACGCAAGGCAGAGATCACGGCCAAGTACAACGCACAGGCAATCACGATTAGTAATCAAAACAGCCAGGCACAACTACAGATCTTCTCTGATGCGGCGACCAGTTTAACGGCTGGTATGACTGCGGCTTTTGGTGAATCCTCTGGTGCAGCTCAGGCGGCATTCGCTATCAGCAAGGGTATTACGATGGCTCAGACAATCTTGTCTATTCAGTCAGCTCTTGCTCAGGCACTGGCAACACCGTTCCCTGCATCACTTGCGGCTTACGCAAAGGTGGCAACATTGGGTATGTCGATTATCAGTACTGCCAAAGGTGCATCATCAGGTCAGTTCCACGGTGGTGTGGATGAATTGCCAAGTAGTTATGATAACAAATCATTCGTACTTAAAGCAGGTGAACGTGTTGTACAGCCAGCCGCTAACAAAAAGCTAACCGCTTTCCTTGATAAACAGAATAGTGGTCAATCCACAGCAGGTGATATCACGGTTAATGCCCCCCTAATCATACAGGGTGATGTGGCTGGTGATGATGCCAAGTTCAATGAAATGCTTAAGAAACACTCTAACTCAGTCACTCAGGCATTGCGAAGCAGTCAGAAACGCAATTCATAATAGAAGGGCTATATCTTATGGGTATAGTCCTTTTCTCGTATAAATACAATATAAATTAAGAGGACTCTTTTTATGACAGTTTTTTCAAAAAACATTAAGGTTTCAAACTTTCAATTGAAAAGTGTTGAACCAATTTATTCAAACCAGACATGGACAGGACAACGTATCATGCGTAGTACTGGCATTCAGTACTTTCAGATTCAGTTTCAATTGGCTTTTAATGTTGAAGATATTAGTGAATACAATAACTTTATAGCTCAGTATTCACAGGGTAAGCCTTTCACCCTTAGTTTAGGGCACATATCAACGTATAGAGGTTCACAGGTTGGTGCATTGACAAGTGCCGCAACAGCCGCCAAAGGGACGCGTTTAATCACTACTGATAATAACTCAATGGCAGTTGGAGAAATGATTCAATTTTCAAATCACAATAAACTATATCGAATTATCGACCGTACTGATACCACATTAACACTATTCCCCGCACTACAGAACACAATACAAGTGAGTGAACCAATCAAATACAACAACCTTATGATTGAAGCCGTATTAGATCCTGATAATGATTATACATTGGGTGTTCAAAAGGTAATGTCAATCCAACTTAAAGCAACGGAGAACATCATCTAATGAATAGTGCATTATTAACAAATAGTGATTTATTAAAGTACTGGGAATTAGTTAGGGGTACTTCTAAGACAAGTTTAACCGAAACTGAGGTAATGAGTCTTGGTGTTCATGTTTCATGTTTTGATGTAATACCGAATGGTTCAAATGCTTTTTACTGGACTGATGGACTTGTTGATATTCAATTAAACGGTAATCCCTATATCAGTTTTCCAGAAATCATAAACGACTCATTACCTACATTTTCAGAAGTGAAAAATATCAATAATGATTCTGTGAACTTCAAAGTATCTAACGTGAATCAGGCAGTACGATCACTTGCTCTTGGGGGTTTCTTCAAAGATGCCAAGATGAATATACGCTTAGTAATTTTAAATCCCTGGGATAGTTCAGTACTTGATTCGATGTTGGTCTTTTCTGGGTTCATTGACTATGTACAGGCAACTGCTAATCCAAATGAAAAAACAAATGAGATGGTGATATATGTCAATAGTGTTTATAAGAAACTTGACCGACAACCGCCACTGTTAGCAGCTAATTCAGTTTATCAATCTTATTACAAAGGTGACCAGTACTTCAGTCTACTTGGTCAGGTTAACCAATCACAAGAATGGAAATACAAGTAATGAAACATAAAGAACTTATCAAAATCATCGAATGGTCATTAGAAACACCACATGAAAACGGTACTAATGATTGTAACTTAACTGTCATGAAAGTAATTGATTTATTTGCAGGTACTACTATTGCGGATCGTAAGTATAAGACAATTAAACAAGGATTAGCAGGGCTTAAAAAAGAAGGATGGAATCATACGGGCGAGATAGTTGAAGCGTACTGTGACCCCGTAGAAGTGCCTATCGATGGGGATATCTGGTTATGTCCAGATAATCCATTAGTGATGGCAGTAGTAGTTAGTGAACGGATTCTTGGTGTAAATGAAACACATGATGGATTTGAACTACAAAGATTACCAACAAATGGAAGATATTATAGAGTAAGGAAACATCATGGGAAAACTGGGTAATGTATTAGGTGCAATAGTAACAGCAGTAATTGTAGCAGTTGCGGTATACTTCTCTGGCGGTACGGCATTGGCTGCTGTTGGTTGGGGGGCTGCGGCGGGTGCGGTATCATTAGTAGCGTCCAGCATGTTGAGTCAAATTGGCTTATCGGCAAGTCAGGACGTATCTACAAGTGCTACACGTTCGGTATCCCCAAACACTGGATTGCCAGTAATTTACGGTGGTCAGCTACCACATAAAAATGGTGTTAGTGGTGGTTCATTCGTACTGTCAGGTTCAATCAATGGTTGGTACAACATACCAGGTGGTTCTTCACAATATCTATTCAGTGAACAGGCAGTAGCTTATACGGGTGTACAGAAGTACATCAATCAGATTTACATAGACAATGAACCAGTACTAAATGGTCCTATCACTGCTGATGGTGTTGTACCGCTTAATAATATAGCGGGGATATATCGTGATAATCTTCAACTTGAAGTACGATTCGGTGGGAACTATACCTCAACTAAATCACTTGCGGCACAATATGCAGGCGGTAAATGGACTAATAGATTTCTTGGAAAGGGTGTTGTTAGTATCTCTGTTGTAATCAAAAAGACTCAGGAATCATTAGAAAAAAACAGACTTGTTAATGATGAATTCACATTGACATGTGAAATGAAAGGTCAAGTGATTGATGATTTAAGTACTGGTACTAAATTCGCTACTTCCAATCCACCAAGTATCATTTATGATTATTTGACCAATGGCATTTATGGTATGTCAATTGATCCTGGTTTGATTAATATCGATACATTCCGTACTGTTGCTGAATACTGTAAAGAATATGGATACTATGCAAACGGTTCAATGGGTTATCAAAGTACTTATAAAGAGAATATAGAAGGTGTACTTCAATCCTTCGGTGGTATTATGTATGTTCATGCTGGTCAAATATGCATGACAACCGACAGAAAGACATTATCAGTACATTCATATAATGAAAGTAATATGTTTGGTGCAGTTCAGTTATCTACATCTGGTAGTACTGATTATTTCAATACTATTGATGCCAAGTATACGGCAACTGAAAGTATGTACACAACTGATATTCTTCGTATTCCAAGTGACATTTCACAGGATGAAGTGATCCGATCTGATGGTCAGGTGATTACTCTTAGTCGTGATTATTCATGGTGCTATGATCAAGCCACGGTGACTCGCTTAGTTAATACTGAAATACGTAAAGCAAAATATGCACTTCGTACTATTAGCTTCACTACATCAGAAGGGTGGGATGTGAAGGTATGGGATACTATCACAGTATCCAATGATGAATTATCCATTAGTGGTAAGTTTAAAGTACTTTCAAAAGATGTATCAACAGATCAAGAAAATGCAGGATATGTAACTATCACTGCTGTTGAAGCCCCTAATGGGATTTATGACGATACTGACGACGAGGGTGTATGGTCACCGGGCGGTACTATCGCATTACCAGAACTAACCGTAATTCCACCAACAGATCTGGATGTGACACGTTATGGTACTACTTCAACTGGTAGTGCGGTATCCATGTCATGGACTGCTTCGGTAGACCCATATCTACGTGGTTATTATGTCTATTACAAGTTATCATCAGCTATGAATTGGACATATGCGGGGAGTACATCACCATTAAAAACAGACTATGATTTATTTGGATTATCAGATACAGAAGAATATGATTTCTCAGTTGTAGCATATAATAATCTTGGATTACTATCAAGTAGACTCACGATTAATGGATTGATCCCATCCTTTAACTTTACAATGCCATCGGTGACAGGGTTGATCCTTGCTAACGCAACAGATGGCCTTTATGTCACTGATTCGGGCGATTTTCAATTACAATGGGATAACCAGAAGAATCTAAAAGTACAGAATGGTGTGTTCTCTGATTTCTTTAAATACTATACGATAAACATTTATGATGGTCCTACTGTAAGCACACCCGTTTTAGTTCCACGCACTTTTTGAGATTTCCGTGTTTTCGGCCATCAATCTGTATTCTTCCGGCGTCAGGTTATTCAGGGAT
>NZ_JABANZ010000034.1:0-1254 GCF_013074405.1 Erwinia sp. JH02 | reverse complement strand
TTAGCTTGAGTTTAAATATAATTCGCGAAGGATAATTACGTCGACCGATGCTGCCGGACCAGATATCAGTTATCTCAGCCTCGCGAAGCCGGGAAGAGGCGGAAAAAGCAGCCACTACCCCTCTTTTATAATGTTCATAGTGATTGTCATGCTCTTCGCTAAACATATAACGCGAGGAATGCAGCAATGCCTGCAGCCCGGCAAGCCGTTCTTCAGTTGCCCACAGAATGAACTGTTCGATTGAAGACGGGGTGTCTTTCATCATATCGACTTCACGGTACACCTCCTGTCGCAGATTCACCGGTATTACAGGTGAATCAGTGAAGCCGGATATGTCCTTACGTAATTCGTCTGCCAGAGCATCACGATCCCATGCCAGCTTCCAGAATTCATTGAGATCATTCAAGTCTGCGGCAGAAAGTCCCGGAACATTAGGGTGTATGCCGATAAGACGTGCTAAATCCCTGCTGTTTTGAATCTTACGTACAGCCTCAGACAGTTCCTTACTCCCAATGTTGTACTCAGATTTTATGGAAGATTTGATGCTGTCAAATCCAGCGGACGGATCTGACCACGCCTGTCGGGGGGGAAGCCGCCCGGCAATATCCTGCAGGTCTTTACGGCTGAGATGACCGGTGAATGATCCTGTGCTGTATTCCCTCCAGAGCCATTGACTCAGGCCTGTGAGTTTTTCCAGGTTGTCTCGTATGATGCGGAACTGATCGCGCAGGACCAGCACATTGATAACGCTGACGTCTGTCAGATGTTTTTTGGCTTCGGTACTGTAGCTGTAGCGAAAGGTTTGCCCGGTGGGGTCCGTTTCCGCAATGCAGCGGATAAGGGGGTCCAGCGCTGAAATCTGTTCCTTATAACGCCTATCAAATGCGATGGCCTGGCCGGTAAAAAACACCCAGAGGTTCATTATGTCGTGCTGATTCAGTACTTTTTCTATTTCTGCGTCCGGTGCAATCGGCTGTAAACGCAGTTTCGCAAGCTGACAGAGTTCCTGTATCTGGCCCTTCAGAGTAAGCTCCACGGAGTGCCGCAGGCTGAAGCAGATGGGATAAATCAGCGTATCCAGTAATGCACTTTGCCCATTAGTCAGAGCCTCGATAAGCAGGTCGACGCTGTCAGCGAAGCCGTCAGCATAATAATAGATGTCCGGTGAGCCGTTATTTCCCACGCAGGCATTGTATGCCCCCATTGCATGATCGCCACGGAACAGGGCATTCCAGTTCAGCTGCGCCGGACGTG
>NZ_JABANZ010000033.1:0-1263 GCF_013074405.1 Erwinia sp. JH02 | reverse complement strand
TGTTTTCTGACCAAAAAATGCGAACCGACGGATTTTCAAAAAGTGGCTGAACTGGAAAAGTCATGGAGAAATTCTGACAAAGTGCATCAGATTGAGAAATTGAAAAACTACCCTGACCGATTCCCGAGCAATGTTGATAGTATTGGGATCGAGATTGTGGGTGAGTCAGTAGAGGTTAAGAACAAAAAAACGGGTAAAGACGAATATATCTATGAGGCAGTCAATGCGCGACAAAATGACTCTTTGACATGGTTAATTAAAGAATTATCTGAAACACTCAACGTCAGTATGAATGAAATATATCGTCATCCGGAAATAGGAAGAAAAAACGAAACGGAGGCTAGTACAGCACAATGGTAAAATTTAAAAAATCATTTAGTGTTGTCTTATTCATCTTCTTCTTTATTTCAACGCAAGCGCAGGGAAGAGAAGTCAGTCAACTTGACGTTGAAGGGATAGGATTACATTACGATGGACGTACAGACAAAAATGAAGAAGAAGCTTGTAAGGTCTTCAGGCCGACGAATAAACAGATGATCCGTTTTTTCAACCAGGCTAAAGAGTCAAAAAAAAGTGGGAACCTGCTTCATGAATACTATTCACCTTGTGTTTCTACTGGCGAAGTAAAATTCCAAGATGGTTCTTCCGGGCACTGGACGGTGCAATCCAGCGGTCTGGGGCTTGTAATCTTCGATAATGGAGAGGCAGCCACTTTCTTCCTTAAAGACAACCAGTGGGCCGATCCTTATGCCTGCACTTATGGCTTAGGTGATGATCCAATATGTTAAATAAATCACTGCGCTGTTACTGGCGCAGTTTGTTGAAAGGAGTAACGGTTTAAAAATTCTCTGTTTTAAAACCTATCGCAGGCACCAGTCTGGCCTCAGACCTGTTGCTGAGTACCATCTGATAAAAATGGCTGTGGCCCTCAGCCTTACGCGACTGAAATAATCAGGGAAAATAGTTGAAAAGTGAATCTCCGTTGCGTAAACATTTGATTTTTTACCTAAGGAAGGGACTTATGCTTTATATCGACGAGGGTGGTTATATTGATGCAGAACGCATCATCCTGAAAATATTCAATAATATTGAGCGTGGAAAGATGGATGCGGTTAATGGCATCGTTGTGCATCAGACCAATGCGCCGACAGCCAGCAGTACCTTTCATAGTTATCAAACGAAAGGCGCCACCGGCGCTCACTTCCTGATTGACAGAGATGGCACCATCTATCAGACCGCTTCGTTATTCCAGATCACCTGGCA
>NZ_JABANZ010000032.1:0-1471 GCF_013074405.1 Erwinia sp. JH02 | reverse complement strand
GGCAATACGTTATGCTCATTTCGCTCGTCATATCTTATATGATGTCAACATACACCATAAAATTTCTAACCGGTATTGAAGATGGAAAATTCAGATTACAAATATAATTTTCAGGAACTTCTTTGCTTAAAAAAGTTTAGTGATACGTTTAAAGTGTTCAGTTCAGATGAGTTTTGTCAGGCTGTAGTTTCTTGGGCTGAAAGAGAGGTAATAGCTGGTGTAGACTCTGAAGCCCTTCTTATAATTGCGTCACTGGGTCTTGATTCAACGATAGATTCCTATGAAGTCGAGAAGTACATGCTTATTTACAAAAGAGAGCTGAGTGTTCAAGAACCATCAGTACGTTATAGTGCTCTAGTTTGGCTCCGCTTGAAATTGCAAAAATTAATTGCGGCATCATCGGCACAGAAAGTCGAATGTAGGCTTTCATTTTTCACTCATTATTTTTTAGACTATCCTCCACGAGCCTTTGCTTGCATAACAAATACACTATCAAGTTTATATTGGGAACTCTACGATGAAGCAATCCCTGTCTTCAACTCTAGAGCATCTGAAATGAGCGAGGATCAACTTTTAGCGCATATTAAAGATCGCTTATTTCCCTTCTACCGGATACTAAGCAATTCTGATTGGATACAAGTTTTAGCGTCTTCATCTGACTCCATGCCATCACAGTAAGGCCGATAGATCTGCTCTGAGCGAGGAGCAGGCGTTGGCTATCATTTATTTTCGCAGGCGCAATAAAAGATGGCGACCTAAGCGATTGTAATATCTTCAGATTGTTTCATTTACATATAAATAAATTCGTATTTCACGATGTAAGTTCCAATTTTATTTACACGAGCTGTTACCCATACTCCAGTCATTCCTTGCGTACGGTGGCTGCGCAAAAATTCTTTGTTTGTACAAAGTTGTATCCATCTGGTGGTGTTCTGATCTTTTAACCAGATACCTGCTTCACAATGCCCATGCTTACCTCTCGATGGCCCCGGGAAGACAACTTCATATTCAGATTCATAGCTAATTATTTTATCTGGGAAGAGATAAACATACACATTGTAACAGTTTAAGCTCAATACAAATCCCAAGCAAAAACCGCCTAGGAATGCATTACAAAGATATTTTAATGTTTTGTTAAAAGTGCGAAGATAAAAGGCATGTATAAAAGAGAAACTTCCAATCAATGCGCCAAAAGAAATATACGTTATCCATTCAGGTACCGTTTTTTGTAAAATGGTATTATGGGAGATACTTGATGCCCACAACATATACCAGAACCATCCGCCCATAATGATGCATATCACGGCTGTAATGGCCCATTTCCTATATTTATTTTCGAAGTAATAATTTTTATTCATCATTATATTTTTTTATGTGTCAAAAGATAAAATTGGCGTTGCCACGTAAGGCTATTTTAACTTATTAAGTTGAATGTGCATCCTGTTTCGACTTAAATTTTAAAGGACCGCTT
>NZ_JABANZ010000031.1:0-1478 GCF_013074405.1 Erwinia sp. JH02 | reverse complement strand
GCCAGCTCCAGCACACTACCGAGAAACCCGATACTGCCCCAGATACGCTCAGTGAGCACTGACTCATCAGCCATGACGGCTGCCAACTGGACCGGGGTCATTGCAATACTAAAACCGTTTTCCATAACGTTTCCTTGTTATCACATCATCCAGAACTGAGGGTAAAGGAGTGGGTGCAACGGGTAAATATTATCCAGTGCACTCGCGTCTTTTTCGTAAAAACACTCAATTTTGTATAGCATCGGCAAGTGATGACTTAATCGTGGATATCTTATATGTGATCGCTTTACGAGGATGAATGATTGTCAGGACATGGCACGGCTACGTGCCTCTCAAACACGTGGAAGGATTTAGCGCTCACTTGCAGAGAAAGCTGGGGTAGAGCATGCAAAAGGGACGCCGGGTAACAAAGGCGCAGCTGTCCGCCGTGAAACGCAGGGGGACTGGGAGCATTTCTTCCTGACGACGTGGTGGGAGTGTCTGGATGCCGTGAAGGCATTTGCCGGAGACATTCAGGAAGGTAACACGGTGACAGTGGCCCACATGGATGTGGGCCGTAGAGTATTATCTGGCGTTATACTCATCACGCTTTTGTTTTAGAGTGGACGAAAGCCACTCCAGAAATTCAAGAAGTGTTGGTGTGTAACATCTCGTATTGCCCGCAGACCCTCCGGTAAGTTCATTCAGGGCAACAGCAGCGGACTCATTGTCCGGGTAATTTTTACGAAAGTCATCAATGTTGGTGATTAGGTTATTGAGATAATTACCACCATCTTCCACATAAATCTTAAAAGCAGAATCTACAATCTCTGGATAACTTTCACCATATTCATCACTGTCCTGTCCAAAAAAAATGATGAAAAAGTTACTAATGCTGGTGAATTTTTTCATATTTAAAGTACCGGATAAGCTGTGGTGATGTAATAAGGTTTGTTGTTGAATCTTTTTTTCTTCATAACAACCTCAATTCTGGTGGCTTTAACTGCCTCAGTTGAATCATATTTAACAATGATCCCTACATTTTTCTTAACGTTATACTTAAAAATAAGGTGAGATTCATTATCAGTGCTATTACTCTTTGCCCATTGCCGAATTTCAGCCCGATTGGCTTTAACGGCTTTGCTTATGGCCTGTTCGGCAATATGCAGAGAAATGAAAGAGCTGGCAGCGTTTCCTTCTTTGAATGAACCTGACTGAATACCCCTCTTAACCTTTTCCAGTAATTCACGCTCAGATTTGCCCACATGCTTTCTCAAAGTATGCCCACCGCCCGAAAAACCTTTCACGGCCTCATGCCTCATCAAATTAACCTGTCCCATTCTGACCGATGCCACACGAGCCGTACCCGCTACTGAGAACGGGAGTATCACATCCACGGCGATACCGATCTGGTCAGCCGTAGACTTATCTGCGCCCAGCTCACTTGCGATACCCGCCGTAGCGCGAGCGGTCATTGAGGCCGTTGGTTTGCCGGAATA
>NZ_JABANZ010000030.1:0-1538 GCF_013074405.1 Erwinia sp. JH02 | reverse complement strand
GCGTTAATTCAGATCCTGCGTGAGCCGAAAAATGCGCTGACCAAGCAGTATCAGGCGCTGTTCAATCTGGAAGGCGTGGAGCTGGAGTTCCGTGAAGATGCGCTGACGGCGATTGCCAAAAAGGCAATGTCACGCAAAACGGGTGCTCGTGGGCTGCGTTCTATCGTGGAAGGCGCACTGCTGAACACCATGTACGACCTGCCGTCGATGGATGACGTGGAGAAAGTCGTGGTGGATGCACCGGTCATCGACGGTGACAGCGAACCTAAGCTTATCTACGGCAAGCCAGAAACTCAGCAGGCATCTGGCGAGTAACCTGATATTATGCAGACAAAAAAAGGCCCGCTGATGCGGGCCTTTTTTTGTTACTGTTGGGCGATTAACCTTTCAGTTCGTCCCACTGGCTGATGACGTGGGTAGTGATACCGTAATCAACGGCTTGCTCAGGACTCATCCAGTAATTACTGTCAGTGTCTTTCTCTACTTTTTCCAGAGGCTGGCCCGTTGCTTTGCTGATCAGCTGGTTAATACGTGCACGTGCACGCAATAGCTCTTTCGCTTCGATCTCAATGTCAGAGACTTTACCGCGCACGCCGCCCAGGGGTTGGTGAATCATAAAGCGAGTATTCGGCAGTGAGTAACGGTCATCTTTGTCAGCTGCAAGGAAAATGGTGATACCGGCGCTGGCCACCCAGCCAGTACCAATGACCAGTACTTTAGGTTTCACAAATTTAATCATGTCGTGGATGGTGTCACCAGCTTCAACATGGCCACCCTGGCTGTTAATGAACAGCTTGATTGGCTCATCGCCCATTTCTTGCAGGATCAGCAACTGTGCGGTCACTTTCTCAGCAAGCGCCTGATTAATCTCACCTGAAATGATAATAGAGCGTGACTGCAGCAGTTTATTGACTGCCAGCGATGAGTTCTTCTCTTCCTGCCCGTTTTCTTCTTTAGTTGGCTCTTGAGGCATGCTTTACACTCCATCGGATAATCATAAGTGACCAGAGTTTAGCATAATCCAATTACCAGCTAAATCAACAGGAATAGTAGGCAGTCTTTGTTATTTAAAACAGTACGTTAAATGACATTTTTACCTGTAAATAAAGTGACTGGCTGTTTTTTGTCCGGAGTGTGTGTGTCCATGATTAAGTCTTGTGAACATGACACGCATCGGACTTTTACTCCCAATTACAGCGGGAAATGGGCTATATTAAGGACTGGTACGCGTAAATTAAGTAAGGCATGAGGTTAACTGATGACAGATAAGCGCAAAGACGGTTCAGGTAAACTGCTGTACTGCTCTTTTTGCGGCAAAAGCCAGCATGAAGTGCGTAAGCTGATTGCCGGCCCGTCAGTCTACATCTGCGATGAATGTGTCGACTTATGTAACGACATCATTCGCGAAGAGATCAAAGAAGTTGTGCCACATCGTGAGCGCAACTCACTGCCCACGCCGCACGAAATCCGCCACCACCTCGATGACTACGTTATCGGCCAGGAGCGGGCGAAGAAGGTGCTGGCAGTGGCGGTGTATA
>NZ_JABANZ010000029.1:0-1774 GCF_013074405.1 Erwinia sp. JH02 | reverse complement strand
GGAAAGCGTAATATACGCCACCTCGCAACAGGAAGCTTCGGCACTGATTGCACCGCTCTTTAACAATTTATCAGACAATCTGTGTGGGCACTCGCAGGATTGATATCAGTCACCTCCGGGTGACAAAAAATATCAAGTCTTAAGAGTGAACACATAATGAAATTCATTATGACGTTTTACACTTGAGCATCGCTGCACTTGTTGCAGCAAATCGAACTTTTAATTGAAGAGTTTGATCATGGCTCAGATTGAACGCTGGCGGCAGGCCTAACACATGCAAGTCGAACGGTAGCACAGAGGAGCTTGCTCCTTGGGTGACGAGTGGCGGACGGGTGAGTAATGCCTGGGAAACTGCCCGATGGAGGGGGATAACTACTGGAAACGGTAGCTAATACCGCATAACGTCTTCGGACCAAAGTGGGGGACCTTCGGGCCTCACACCATCGGATGTGCCCAGGTGGGATTAGCTAGTAGGTGGGGTAATGGCTCACCTAGGCGACGATCCCTAGCTGGTCTGAGAGGATGACCAGCCACACTGGAACTGAGACACGGTCCAGACTCCTACGGGAGGCAGCAGTGGGGAATATTGCACAATGGGCGCAAGCCTGATGCAGCCATGCCGCGTGTATGAAGAAGGCCTTCGGGTTGTAAAGTACTTTCAGTGGGGAGGAAGGCAGTGGAGTTAATAGCTTCGCTGATTGACGTTACCCGCAGAAGAAGCACCGGCTAACTCCGTGCCAGCAGCCGCGGTAATACGGAGGGTGCAAGCGTTAATCGGAATTACTGGGCGTAAAGCGCACGCAGGCGGTCTGTCAAGTCGGATGTGAAATCCCCGGGCTCAACCTGGGAACTGCATTCGAAACTGGCAGACTAGAGTCTTGTAGAGGGGGGTAGAATTCCAGGTGTAGCGGTGAAATGCGTAGAGATCTGGAGGAATACCGGTGGCGAAGGCGGCCCCCTGGACAAAGACTGACGCTCAGGTGCGAAAGCGTGGGGAGCAAACAGGATTAGATACCCTGGTAGTCCACGCCGTAAACGATGTCGACTTGGAGGTTGTGCCCTTGAGGCGTGGCTTCCGGAGCTAACGCGTTAAGTCGACCGCCTGGGGAGTACGGCCGCAAGGTTAAAACTCAAATGAATTGACGGGGGCCCGCACAAGCGGTGGAGCATGTGGTTTAATTCGATGCAACGCGAAGAACCTTACCTGGCCTTGACATCCACGGAATTCGGCAGAGATGCCTTAGTGCCTTCGGGAACCGTGAGACAGGTGCTGCATGGCTGTCGTCAGCTCGTGTTGTGAAATGTTGGGTTAAGTCCCGCAACGAGCGCAACCCTTATCCTTTGTTGCCAGCACGTAATGGTGGGAACTCAAAGGAGACTGCCGGTGATAAACCGGAGGAAGGTGGGGATGACGTCAAGTCATCATGGCCCTTACGGCCAGGGCTACACACGTGCTACAATGGCGCATACAAAGAGAAGCGACCTCGCGAGAGCAAGCGGACCTCATAAAGTGCGTCGTAGTCCGGATCGGAGTCTGCAACTCGACTCCGTGAAGTCGGAATCGCTAGTAATCGTAGATCAGAATGCTACGGTGAATACGTTCCCGGGCCTTGTACACACCGCCCGTCACACCATGGGAGTGGGTTGCAAAAGAAGTAGGTAGCTTAACCTTCGGGAGGGCGCTTACCACTTTGTGATTCATGACTGGGGTGAAGTCGTAACAAGGTAACCGTAGGGGAACCTGCGGTTGGATCACCTCCTTACCTGAAGATAC
>NZ_JABANZ010000028.1:0-3074 GCF_013074405.1 Erwinia sp. JH02 | reverse complement strand
CACCAGAACGCTTCTGGCGTTGTAAGGTTAAGCCTCACGGGTCATTAGTACCGGTTAGCTCAACGCATCGCTGCGCTTACACACCCGGCCTATCAACGTCGTAGTCTTCAACGTCCCTTCAGGGGTCTCAAGGACCCAGGGAGAATTCATCTCGAGGCAAGTTTCGCGCTTAGATGCTTTCAGCGCTTATCTTTTCCGCACTTAGCTACCGGGCAATGCCATTGGCATGACAACCCGAACACCAGTGGTGCGTTCACTCCGGTCCTCTCGTACTAGGAGCAACCCCTCTCAATTCTCCAGCGCCCACGGCAGATAGGGACCGAACTGTCTCACGACGTTCTAAACCCAGCTCGCGTACCACTTTAAACGGCGAACAGCCGTACCCTTGGGACCTACTTCAGCCCCAGGATGTGATGAGCCGACATCGAGGTGCCAAACACCGCCGTCGATATGAACTCTTGGGCGGTATCAGCCTGTTATCCCCGGAGTACCTTTTATCCGTTGAGCGATGGCCCTTCCATTCAGAACCACCGGATCACTATGACCTGCTTTCGCACCTGCTCGAGCCGTCACTCTCGCAGTCAAGCTAGCTTATGCCATTGCACTAACCTCACGATGTCCGACCGTGATTAGCTAACCTTCGTGCTCCTCCGTTACTCTTTAGGAGGAGACCGCCCCAGTCAAACTACCCACCAGACACTGTCCCCACGCCGGATCACGGCGCCAGGTTAGAACATCAAACGTTAAAGGGTGGTATTTCAAGGTTGGCTCCACGCAGACTGGCGTCCACGCTTCAAAGCCTCCCACCTATCCTACACATCAAGGCTCAATGTTCAGTGTCAAGCTGTAGTAAAGGTTCACGGGGTCTTTCCGTCTTGCCGCGGGTACACTGCATCTTCACAGCGAGTTCAATTTCACTGAGTCTCGGGTGGAGACAGCCTGGCCATCATTACGCCATTCGTGCAGGTCGGAACTTACCCGACAAGGAATTTCGCTACCTTAGGACCGTTATAGTTACGGCCGCCGTTTACCGGGGCTTCGATCAAGAGCTTCTCCTTGCGGATAACCCCATCAATTAACCTTCCGGCACCGGGCAGGCGTCACACCGTATACGTCCACTTTCGTGTTTGCACAGTGCTGTGTTTTTAATAAACAGTTGCAGCCAGCTGGTATCTTCGACTGCCTTCAGCTCCAGGAGCAAGTCCCTTCACCTACCGACAGCGTGCCTTCTCCCGAAGTTACGGCACCATTTTGCCTAGTTCCTTCACCCGAGTTCTCTCAAGCGCCTTGGTATTCTCTACCTGACCACCTGTGTCGGTTTGGGGTACGATTCAATGTTACCTGATGCTTAGAGGCTTTTCCTGGAAGCAGGGCATTTGTTACTTCAGCACCGTAGTGCCTCGTCATCACGCCTCAGCCTTAAAGAGTTCCGGATTTGCCTGGAACTCAAGCCTACACGCTTAAACCGGGACAACCGTCGCCCGGCTAACATAGCCTTCTCCGTCCCCCCTTCGCAGTAACACCGAGTACAGGAATATTAACCTGTTTCCCATCGACTACGCCTTTCGGCCTCGCCTTAGGGGTCGACTCACCCTGCCCCGATTAACGTTGGACAGGAACCCTTGGTCTTCCGGCGAGCGGGCTTTTCACCCGCTTTATCGTTACTTATGTCAGCATTCGCACTTCTGATACCTCCAGCAAACCTCACAGTTCACCTTCGACGGCTTACAGAACGCTCCCCTACCCAACAATACTTACGTATCGCTGCCGCAGCTTCGGTGCATGGTTTAGCCCCGTTACATCTTCCGCGCAGGCCGACTCGACCAGTGAGCTATTACGCTTTCTTTAAATGATGGCTGCTTCTAAGCCAACATCCTGGCTGTCTGTGCCTTCCCACATCGTTTCCCACTTAACCATGACTTTGGGACCTTAGCTGGCGGTCTGGGTTGTTTCCCTCTTCACGACGGACGTTAGCACCCGCCGTGTGTCTCCCGTGATAACATTCTTCGGTATTCGCAGTTTGCATCGGGTTGGTAAGCCGGGATGGCCCCCTAGCCGAAACAGTGCTCTACCCCCGAAGATGAGTTCACGAGGCGCTACCTAAATAGCTTTCGGGGAGAACCAGCTATCTCCCGGTTTGATTGGCCTTTCACCCCCAGCCACAAGTCATCCGCTAATTTTTCAACATTAGTCGGTTCGGTCCTCCAGTTAGTGTTACCCAACCTTCAACCTGCCCATGGCTAGATCACCGGGTTTCGGGTCTATACCCTGCAACTTAACGCCCAGTTAAGACTCGGTTTCCCTGCGGCTCCCCTATACGGTTAACCTTGCTACAGAATATAAGTCGCTGACCCATTATACAAAAGGTACGCAGTCACCTAACAAGTAGGCTCCCACTGCTTGTACGTACACGGTTTCAGGTTCTGTTTCACTCCCCTCGCCGGGGTTCTTTTCGCCTTTCCCTCACGGTACTGGTTCACTATCGGTCAGTCAGGAGTATTTAGCCTTGGAGGATGGTCCCCCCATATTCAGACAGGATGTCACGTGTCCCGCCCTACTCATCGAACTCACAGTAGGTGCATTTTTGTGTACGGGAGTATCACCCTGTACCCTGCGACTTTCCAGACGCTTCCACTAATGCACAAACTGATTCAGGTTCTGGGCTGTTCCCCGTTCGCTCGCCGCTACTGGGGGAATCTCGGTTGATTTCTTTTCCTCGGGGTACTTAGATGTTTCAGTTCCCCCGGTTCGCCTCATGCCACTATGTATTCATGACATGATAGTGTGTCGAAACACACTGGGTTTCCCCATTCGGGTATCGTCGGTTGTTGCGGTTCATATCACCTTACCGACGCTTATCGCAGATTAGCACGCCCTTCATCGCCTCTGACTGCCTAGGCATCCACCGTGTACGCTTAGTCGCTTAACCTCACAACCCACAAGCGTCCCGAAGAACACATTGCTGTTGTAAGCATTTGAGAGACTCGAACATATCGTTAATTTCATTCTTATTACGGAGAATGAAAACGACATGTCGTTTCAATTTTCAGCTTGTTCCGGATTGTTAAAGAGCA
>NZ_JABANZ010000027.1:0-4367 GCF_013074405.1 Erwinia sp. JH02 | reverse complement strand
TATGGTGGTGAGAGAGGGGTTCGAACCCTCGATACGTTGCCGTATACACACTTTCCAGGCGTGCTCCTTCAGCCACTCGGACACCTCACCATATTTTACTGCCGTCACCCACAGGGGGTAACGGGGCGGTACTATAGGCAGTCGCCGTTAATGGGTCAAGTAGTATTTTTCCCTATGGTTCTATTCGCTTAACTCATGAGCAGTCGCAAAATTCCCTCATCAGCACACCCGGCGATGAAATCTCTCTGTCACGTGGCTGACACGAAAATGAAATAGTTGTATCGCAGACTGTGGCGCAGAAACATTAAGTTAAATTTATTCATGGAGATCGCCAACAATGAAACACAAAGCCTTTGCTCTTTCCCTGCTGACCTCGCTGATTTGCTCCTCTGCCGTGGCGGATATTGCCACCTGGAATCGTGCCGCACAGGGGGATATCACCCAGCCCGGTGGTGCACGCCGCCTGACCGGTGATCAGACCGAGGCAATTAAAGCCTCGTTAAACAATACCACGGCGAAAAATGTCATTTTGCTGATCGGCGATGGCATGGGTGACTCTGAAATCACGGCAGCGCGTAACTATGCAGAAGGCGCGGGCGGTTTCTTTAAAGGTATTGATGCACTGCCGCTGACCGGTCAGTACACCCATTACTCGCTGGATAAAAAAAGCCATAAACCCGACTACGTCACCGATTCTGCGGCTTCTGCCACCGCCTGGGCCACCGGGGTAAAATCCTATAATGGCGCCATTGGCGTGGATGTGAACGGTAAAGATTATCCTTCACTGCTGGAACTGGCTAAAGCCGCCGGTAAAGCCACGGGTAACGTATCTACCGCCGAACTGGAAGATGCCACCCCGGCCGCGCAGATTGCCCATGTTACCTCACGTAAATGCTATGGCCCGGTGAAAACTAGCGAACTCTGTGCCACCAACGCGCTGGAAAAGGGCGGTAAAGGTTCCATCGCTGAGCAATTGCTGAATGCCCGCGCGGACGTCACTTTCGGCGGCGGTGGGAAAACCTTCAGTGAGACGGCGAAAGCGGGCGAATGGCAGGGCAAAACTCTGCAAGAGCAGGCGAAGCTGCGCGGCTATCAGCTGGTGAGCGATCTCGAGGGGATGAACGGCCTGAGCGAAGCGGGCGACGATAAGCCGGTACTGGGGCTGTTTGCTGACGGCAATATGCCGGTGCGCTGGAAAGGGCCGAAAGCCACTTATCACGGTAACCTGGACGGGAAACCGATCACCTGTGAAGTGAATGCGGAACGTCCGGCATCAACGCCAACCCTGGCCCAGATGACCGATAAAGCCATCTCACTGCTAAGCAGCAAGCCGCAGGGCTTCTTCCTTCAGGTGGAAGGGGCATCTATTGATAAGCAGGATCATGCGGCTAATCCGTGCGGCCAGATTGGTGAAACGGTCGATCTGGATGAAGCGGTACAAAAGGCGCTGGAATTTGCGCGTAAGGACGGCAACACACTGGTGATTGTCACCGCTGACCATGCGCACTCCAGCCAGATCATTGCCAATGACAGCAAGGCACCGGGCCTGACGCAGACGCTGATCACTAAAGATGGCAGCCCGATGACCATCAGCTACGGCAATTCGGAAGAAGATTCTCAGGGCCACACCGGCACGCAACTGCGCATTGCGGCATATGGTCCTCATGCGGCGAATGTGGTCGGTCTGACCGATCAAACCGATCTGTTCTATACCATCAAGGCTGCTCTGGCGATCAAGTAACGATAAGGTGGGGCGACGAACTGTGCGTCGTCCCCATCCTGATGCTGGTTAACGTGACTGCTGGCAGATGTGGAGTACCTCTGAAAAAGGGATGCACACAGAGCGACTCTTCTCTGAACCTGTAGCGTGTTGCAGGATTTTCTTTATAAAAGGCCGGATTTGCTTCACGAACAATCTGGCCTCTTTATCATCAAACAGATAACCCATGACCTTGTCTTCCTGAACGCACAACGCCAGATGGCCCGCACTGCCATCGGAATAGGTGAAATTGATATCCTGCAGGGTACGCGTAAAAATGCCCGCGCACTCCATCTTCCTCCCTTCCTCGTAATACAGGTCTATCAGCAAGGCATTCGTTGGCAAATCTGGCCAGCCTTCATACAGGGGCGGTAACACAGTGATATCCGTTTGTGGCTGACAGGTCCGTTTTTTCTGCTCTTCCTGGAAGGCCTTTTCACCGTCCTGCGACATCGCCTCATTATAAATCACCAGGTAGATTTCCCTGTCTTCAGCATCGGTGGGGCGCAGGCGTTCAAATGCGTGAATCGGTGCCGATGCGGTTCGGCTGGCTCGCCGCTGTGACCATCGCAGCTGGGCCAGTTGCAGGTCTTTATCGCTAATGTCGCGTGATGCTTCCCACTGCGCGGCAAACCATTGATGGATAGCTGCGATCTGCCCGGGGTCCTCGGTTAACAGTCCGGCTTCATCCCACCAGGACTGCTCGCTGCCTTCAAGATTTAATCCGTTAGCGGAAAAATTGGCCGAACCGACCAGCGCCTGTTTCGCCCCGGCGATGACTTTGGCATGCAGTTTGTCCGACTGGCGTATTGTCACGCCCGGCTTATCACGCAGCGCTTTGATCACCTGGGGATTGGTGGCGCCGCTGTCTACATTACAAATCAGCCTGGCGCGCTGACCGACGCGTGGGCATATCATCATGTCTGCCCCTTTTCCCCAAAATGCCACTGCCGCAAGCAGTTCTTCTTCGTCTGCTGCCAGCGATGTAACCGCCTGTTGATAATCTGAAGATGTTAAAAACATCGTATTCCCTCTTTATCATGCCAATAAGGCGCTGCCCGACATCAATAAAACATGTTCCTGTTTCGGGCGTCTCGCTATTATCAATGTAATGCCCCCTTTTCAGGAACATTTCCATGGCGCTAACTCTGCTTCGCGTACGTGATGGCCACGGCGCAACGGTGTCATTTTCTGAACTTCTTTTCGACCTGATTTACGTTTTCGCGGTCACTCAACTTTCCCATTATCTTCTGCATCATTTGACGCTCACTGGCGCACTGGAAACCCTGCTGCTGTGGTTTGCCGTCTGGCTCGCCTGGCAGTATACCGCGTGGGTCACCAACTGGTTCGATCCTGAAACCCGACAAATTCGCCTGCTGCTGTTTGGTGTGATGCTGTTGGGCCTGTTTGCCTCTTCAGCACTGCCGCAGGCATTCGGTGAACGCGGCTGGATATTTGCACTGTTTTACGTTGCGATGCAGGTTGGGCGCAGCGCTGTCACATTATGGTTACTGCCCGCGGGGCATTTGCTGCGGCGTAATTTCCAGCGCATCCTCGGCTGGATGTGTATTTCTGGGGTGTTCTGGCTGTGGGGTGGCATCGCCGAAGGGCCGGAGCGCCTGATCCTGTGGGGGATAGCTGTTGCCTGCACCTACTTCTCACCGATGTTCGGTTTCCCGCTGCCGGGCCTGGGCCGTTCAGACAGCAGCAGTGAATGGACCATAGAAGGGCACCATCTGGCGGAGCGTTGCCAGCTGTTTGTTATTGTCGCACTGGGTGAAACCATTCTGATTACCGGTGCAACGCTGAGTGAAACCGACGTGTGGGATGCGCCGATTATTATTGCCTCGCTGGTGGCTTTTATCGGCAGCCTGGCAATGTGGTGGGTCTATTTCGATACCAGCAGCAAGGCAGGCAGTCATGCTATACAACATGCGGATAATCCGGGACAGATGGGTGCCTGCTTCCATTATGTTCATGTGGTGCTGGTCGGCGCGATTATTGTCTGCGCCGTAGCCAATGAGCTGGTGATCGCCCATCCTGATGGACATATCGACATGGCCGCCGCCGCCGTTTTGCTGCTCGGCCCGGCGGTCTATCTGCTGGCCAATGCGATTTATAAACTGATGGTCTACGGCCGGTTTCCGCTGTCGCATATTGTCGGGCTGGTGGCGCTGGCCGGATTAAATCCTGTGGTGTTTATCACCGACAGGTTGATGGTGAATGGTCTCACCACGGTGATTATGATCGTGGTCGCCGGATGGGAGAGCGTTTCACGGCGGTCGGGTTAGTGGCATGGGCGTGGTCTGCAAATCATGTCGCTCGTTTGCATGGAAGAGCACATTTATTGTTTTGACGGGATCATTCCTGATGCCTTGTTGCGGGTCGGGCATGCCCGCCCCCTACGTACAGGCATTATTCTTGAATAAGGTGAGACTCGTACCCTCTCTGATGTAGGGGCGAGGCATGCCTCGCCCGGGTCGGACAGGCAAAAAAAATGCCTGAACTTTCGCTCAGGCATTCTCTTAGAATATGGTGGTGAGAGAGGGGGATCACTCGCGCCATCCCTGGCGCTCGCCCTGCGGGCAGCCTGCGGCTGTGCAAAACG
>NZ_JABANZ010000026.1:0-17991 GCF_013074405.1 Erwinia sp. JH02 | reverse complement strand
GTTCTGGTGGCGTTCGAGAGACGCAAAAGAGATTTTCAGCTTGTTACCGGATAAAGAATTAGCGGAAACGAAAGATTTTACGCTGAGGCAAGGCGAAGCCCGAGACGGCCCGAGGGAGCATACTGAAGTATGTGACTGAGAGACGCGAGGGTGACAACGCCGCATCAGTGAAAAAGATTCGTTTCATGCACAAAGAATTTGCCTGGCGGCTTTAGCGCGGTGGTCCCACCTGACCCCATGCCGAACTCAGAAGTGAAACGCCGTAGCGCCGATGGTAGTGTGGGGTCTCCCCATGCGAGAGTAGGGAACTGCCAGGCATCAAACGAAGAAAGAACCCCGACCGAAAGGCCGGGGTTTTTTTGTGCTTTGAATCTGGCGATAATCGTCGATCTGACACGAAATAGTCTGAAGCTGTCACTACTGACCCAGGTTCCATAATGCATAGCCGGTGGCAGCACCGGCGACATCCCAGCTAAAATCCTTCCAGCTCCAGCCGCTTCCACCCTCTCTGCTATCGTACAGCTCTTTTACCGCGCCGAGGCTAATCGCAAACATCACCCCGAAGCTGCCGCTATGGCCTTCACGCCAGTTTTGATGTTCTCCATAGGCGCTTCCGGCGGCAGAAAGAAAAGCGGATGAGAGAAAATGCTGGGCTTTATCACGCCCGGTCCACTCATCCTGGGCCATATGAGTACAGCCACTGCAAAATAGTACGGCAGACAGCAGGCAGATACGCATACATCCTCCCATAAAAAAGCCCCGGCTGAGCGGGGCGCGAAAACAGAGGCAGATTAGAGAATACGGCTGATTAACCGGTCAATACGAATACGTCGTAAGCGGCGGATAAGTTTACGAACTTTCACCGGATAATCTGCAATGCTTTCCAGATCGTGGAAATGCTGCACGGTGGTGGTATGTTCACGGATCAGGTTTAGCTCGTGATCGCGCTGCGCGGTCAGTTGCTGGAGGGGATCGTGGATCAGTACAGCATTTTCCAGATCCAGGCGCCAGGCGCGCGGATTCAGGTTATTCCCCGTGACCATCATCCATTCGTCATCAACCCACAGCCCTTTGAGGTGGTAGCTATTCTCACCATCTTTCCACAAGCGTACGGTGAGTTGCCCACTGTTGACATAATACTGTAAGCGGCTAAGGAAACGACGCAGGTTAATTTCATACAGATAAGGCAGCGCGCCGATGATCTTGAATGGCTGATCTTCCGGGATATAGAAATCGTTCGCCGTTTTGTCGCCAACAATAATCTCGACATCTTTGCCCTGTCGTAACAGATAGATAATGTTACGCACCAGAATAGCGGGCAGATTGAAGTAAGGTGTACAGATCGTCAGCTTCTGCTCTGCGCAAGGCATCAGATGATAGATGGTTTTGTTCAGAAGACTACGTTTACCGAGGCCAACCAGAGGCGTAACCGCCAGCTCTTCGTTGTTGGCATCCCCGTTAAACTGGTAGTCGAAGCCACGCAAATCCTGACGGAATTGCCGGGTTTCATTTTTTATTTCCGGGCTTTTTGGCCGCTCATACTGGTCAAGACGATTGACCGCTTCCGCCTGGATCAGATTGTTTTCAATCCAGTCAAACATGGTATCTGCCAGCGTGCGATTACCGATCAACTGGTAGCGGTCATAGCGATATCTGTCTTGCTGATGCAGATACACATCGTTAAAACTGGCCCCGGTATACAGCACGGTATCATCAATGATGGAGCCCTTCAGGTGTAAAACACCGAGTGCTTCACGCGTATTGACCGGGATACCATAGACTGGAATCGCCAGACCGGGGTGTTGAGCCGCCATGTCACAATACCAGTCGGCATTGGTTGCTCCGGCCGCCGCGCCGATGCGCCCACGCTGTGCACGATGCCAGTCGACCAGAACGCGAATATCCAGTTCAGGGCGCTGCTGTTTTGCTGCATAAAGTGCAGACAGGATGGCGCGACCACCCTCATCATTTTCCAGATAGAGGGCCACTATGCAGATACGCCGTGTGGCAGACGCAATTTTTTCCAGCAGCGTTTCGCGAAATTCTGCGGGTGAATACAGCGTGGTGAAATCAGCAACTGACTGAGCTATTTTAGGCAGTTGCGCAAGGTGCTGTTGGTGTTTATTGCGTTTAAATTTTGACAACATCACAGTGCGTTTCTTCTCTGTTCATAGAATGGCCTTTTGCCATAAAATCATGACCCTAACCGCGAATAATACCACTAGTTGGTCATGATGCTATCAGATTTACTTTTCGTCGCCTGTGTGAGCGTTTTGCAACAGCAGTGACAGGCCGACAATGCCATCTTCCAGTTGGATATCGATGGCAAAACCCAGCTTACGTGCCAGAGTGACCATACCTCTGTTACCCGGCATGGTAATGCCGTTCAACTGCTGTAAACCATGCTGCCGGGTATAGATGATCATCTTTTCCAGCAGACGCCTGCCGAGGCCAAGTCCTTTCAAATCTGAGCGTACCAATACCGAAAATTCGGCATCAATGTTATCGGCATCAGAGATGGCACGGGTCACGCCGATGATCTCATCCTGCCCCTGATGCTGACGTACTGCGACAATCGCCATTTCACGATCGTAGTCGATCTGCGTCATGTTAGCCAAATCGTCATGGGTGAACTCGTTGATCTCACTAAAATAGCGGTAGTAGAGATCTTCTTTCGTTACTTGAGCAATAAACTGCTGCAGCAGCGGTTCATCCTCCGGGAGAATAGGCCGGAACAGACACTGCTGGCCATTTTTTAACTGCACGGCCTCTTCCAGTTCATGAGGATAAGGGCGGATCGCCAGCCTGCCTTCGGCATCTCCGTTGAACTCAGCCAGCTGGAGCGTCACATCCAGCAGGGTAAATTCATCATGACTGGCCAGTAACGGATGAATATCAAGCCGCACGATTTCCGGGCAGTCAACCACCATGTTGGATACCCTGACCAGCACCTGGCTCAGGCCCACAATATCCAGTGGATGAAGCGCGCTGCGGCCACGTATTTTTCCCTTCTTAATGGCCTGAATCACCAGATAGCGAGCCAGAGTCATATTCAGCGGCGGCAGGGCGATAACCGCTTGCTTGTCGGCATGCCAGGTCACTCCGCCTTCTCCCAGCATAATCACCGGCCCGAACAGCGGGTCCTGCTCTACCACGATGCGCAGTTCCTGCGCTCCGGCGCGGTTCGCCATGCTTTGTACCAGCAATCCCTGGATGCGTGCCTGCGGCCAGGCGAGCTTCACGCGATCGATAATGGCTTCGGCGGCCTGTTGTACCTCGTCCGGGGTACGCAGATATAACATTACCCCCTGCACCTCAGATTTATGCGGAATATCCGGCGAGCGCAGTTTCAGCGCTACCGGATAGCCAATCTGCCCGGCGATCTGCACGGCTTCTGCGCTGTCGCTGGCAATCCAGGTGGGGAGTGTGGTCAGGCCGAAGGCTTGCAGGATAGGCTGAACTTCATGCGTATCCAGCGAGGTGGCACCGTCTTTTAATGCCTCATGGATCAAACGATGAGCATCGGTGGTATTTGCGGTCAGGTTGGCGGGCAATGCAGGCGTTTCACGTAGCTGTTTCTGGTTACGGCGGTACTCCACCATATGCATAAAGGCCGTAACCGTCCCTTCGGGGGTGCGATACGTTGGAATACCGGCATCATTAAACAGACGACGTGCGTCCAGTGATGAATACTCACCACACCAGTTGGTCAACAGGGTGAGCTGTTTACCGCGCGGATGCTGTTTCACCAGGGCGATAATCTTCTGGGCCGTTAGTGTCGGCGGTGCGACTGCGCTGGGCGCATGAATGATCAAAATGGCATCCAGGTCATGGCTGGAGAGCAGCAGGGACAACGCCTGTAAATAGTGCTCCGGGGTGGCATCATCTTTCAGATCGAGCGGGTTACCTGGCGTGACACCTTCCGGGAGCAGTGAGGCCATTTCAGTAAGTAAAGACTCACTCAGCGTAGCAAGCTTACCGTTACGGGCATAGAGTGCATCCAGTGCCAGTGCCGCCGGTGCCGCACCGTTACTGATGATCATCAACCGCTCCCCACGTAGTGGGCGCATATGGCTGAGTGTCTCCACCGCGGAGAACAGTTCATGGGTATCCTGCACACGCAATAGACCCGCACGTTGAATGGCGGCATCCCAGGCGGCGTCCATCCCACCGTGGGTTTTCAGTAACTTTTGGGCATGAGGGCTGCGGCCACTTTTAATCACCAGAATCGGCTTATTACGTGAAGCGCTACGTGCCGCAGAAACAAAACGACGGGCATCGCTGAGATGCTCAAGGTACAACAAAATGGCGCTGGTTTTCCCGTCTCTCGCCAGGAAGTCCAGCAGATCATCGGCATCAATATCCAGGCTGTCACCTAATGCGATAAACCAGGAGAAACCCAGTTGTCGCTGTTGCGCCCAGTCAAGAATGGTATTGGACACCGCCGCAGACTGGGAAATAAAAGCCAGTTTGCCAGGAGTAATAGGCACCGGGGAGAAGCTGGCATTCAGCCCCTGCCACGGCGCAAGCAAACCCAGGCTGTTAGGCCCAAGAAGTCGAATTTGCCAGCGGCTGGCACAGGCTTTCAGTTCAGCAAGTTGCTCGGCAGGAGCAGAGAGAATGATACAGGCTTTACAGCCACGTTCGCCCAGCGCCGTGAGCAACTCGAGATTGCGTTTTGCATGGGTGCAGATAATGGCGAGATCGGGAGAGAGTGGCAGGCTGGGAATATCAGGCCATGCCAGCACGCCACAAACCGCCTGATATTTGGGCGTCACCGGGAGTACCGGCCCACTGAATCCACCGGCCAGCAGGTTACGCATCATCAGATAACCGGCACGTTCAGGCCGGGTGGAGGCACCGATCACGGCAATGGATTTCGGTTTAAGCAGGGCTTCTAATCCGCGTTGACTCATCTCCGCTCCCTTCGAGAATGACCCGCTATGCTGCAGGGCAAAGTAGCTTGAGTCTACTCCGGGTCTGACGAAGATGCTGGATTGCGTATCAGTTAATTGATCGCAGCCAGAATTTATTCATCATTTTCAGCCATCTGCTGTGGGTGATGAGGTTTTCCTGCGAGGTAACGTTGGCGAAACAGATCAAAATGGCGAAACAGGGCCTCGCCCGCAGCTGTGTCGCCCGCCTGTAACAGCAACTCGGCGGCGACTTCTGCCGTGCAGTGCTGGCCTTCGGCGTGAGCGACGCGTAACTGATAGTTAGAAGGGCGGGTCAGAGTCAGCGACATCACCGGGAGAGTGTCCAGCCACGGGCTTTTGCGAAACATTTTACGCGCTTCGGTCCAGGTGCCGTCCAGCATGATAAATAGCGGTGGTTTTCCGCGGGTAGGAGGGCTGTTCAGTACTGCACGGCCAGCGTCGGCATAGGATTCAGGGAAAACGACAACGGGCTGATAACGCGGGTCGCGTACGGCTTCAAGCAGGGCGGCATCGGGTTCGGTCCGTGACCAGCCAAACGCCAGCGTATCCGGCAGAATATCTGCGATCAGCCGTCCGGTGTTGCTGGGTTTCATGGGTTCGCTGTCAAACATCACCAGGCAAAAGCGGCTGCGTGCCTGCTGGCTATCAATGGTGTCGCACAGGCAATTTTTTTGCGGCAGCAGACAACGCTGGCAGCGCGTAATGCGGTTACCTCGGGCAAGGAAAGGGCGGGTGGCTCGGGCAAGGCGTGCAGCGCGCAGCAACAGAACAGCGTTATCGGTCATGATCGGTCATCAAGGAAAAAGGCTATTCTAACGGATTCTGGCCGGGCGTGCCCGGCCAGATGGTTACAGATTTTCGTCCAGCCAGGCTTCGAAAGGCGCTTTTGGCATCGCACCGTTTAACATATCCGCCATCTGGCCCTGTTTAAACACCATAATGGTCGGAATGCTGCGGATGCGAAAGCGTGCACTCAGTTCTGGCTCAGCTTCGGTATTCACTTTCAGGAAACGAATCTTACCGTTACGTTCCTGCGCCACCGATTCATACACCGGGGCAAAATTAACGCACGGGCCGCACCAGGGCGCCCAGAAGTCGATCACTACCGGCAGGTCATCCTGCAGGTATTTGTCCAGCGTCGCGGCGGTGGCATTGACCACATGGCCGTCAAACAGCACATGACCACAGCGGCCGCACTTGGCGCCGTCAGTCAGCCGTTCAGCCGGTACGCGGTTGGTCGCCTGGCAGGATGCACAAACCGTATTCATTATTCACCTCAGTTCAGGAGTAAGTGATTACTTACTGCAATTCTTAGTAAATCAGCCAACATTATGCTGTCGGGTGAAGAGGCTAACAACGAGATTTGTTCAATGGGTATAATAGGTAATGTCTCATAACAATGATGCGGATTAGCGGCTACTGGCTTTTATTGGAAGTTGATAGCTAAGTGCTGCCACATCAGGTAATCTGCGCGCTTCGCGCTCAGGCCAGGTGGAGGAAAAATGAACGACGAATTTAAAGGTAAGAGCGGCAAGGTCAAAGTGATGTATGTCCGCGGTGATGACGAGAGCAGCAACAAGGGCGGGAATCCCCGTACCGGTAAAGGCGGCCCACGTCAGCAGGATGGCGCACGCCGTCCTTCACGTAATGCAGACAGCAAGCCACGTGGCGGGCGCGATCGCGACGAAGGGCACTCTGACTCTCCGTGGCGTACCGTTTCCCGTGCGCCAAATGCTGCACCCGCTGTTGATGATAAACCGGACCATGGTGGCATCAGCGGTAAAAGTTATATCGATCCCGAGCAGATACGCCGTCAGCGTATGGAAGAGACGCGTGTGTATGGCGAAAATGCCTGCCAGGCCCTGTTCCAGAGCCGTCCGGAAAGTATTGTGCGTGCCTGGTTTATCCAGAGCGTCACACCGCGTTTCCGTGAAGCGTTAAAATATATGGCGGCGAACCGCAAGGCTTACCACACTGTGGATGAAGCCGAGCTGCAGAAAGCTTCCGGCACTGAACACCACGGCGGTGTTTGCTTCCTGATCAAAAAACGCGTGGGCATGCCCGTTAGCGAATGGTTGGCAACAGCCGGTGAGAAAGATTGCGTGCTGGCATTGGAAGATATCGGCAACCCGCACAACCTCGGCGGCATTATGCGTAGCTGCGCACACTTTGGTGTGAAAGGTTTGCTGGTGGATGATGCTTCCCTGCTGGAGTCGGGCGCCGCTGTGCGTACCGCTGAAGGTGGTGCAGAGCATGTTCAGGCGATTAGCGGCGAGAACTTTGCTGCGGGCCTGAGCGCGTTCCGTAAAGCAGGCTATACCATTGTCACCACGTCCAGCCATAAAGGTGTGCCGCTCTCACGAGCTGAACTGCCGGCAAAAATGGTACTGGTACTGGGTCAGGAACGTGATGGTCTGTCTGACAGCACCTTCGACCAGGGTGACCTGAGTGTTTCTATCGGTGGTACCGGGAAAGTGGAAAGTCTGAACGTTTCCGTCGCAACCGGTGTACTGCTGGCCGAATGGTGGCGTCAGAACGTTTGATGTAGCCATGAACGAACGGCAATAAAAAAGGGGTGGCCCGTCAAACAGGCCACCCCCTGATTCCAGGGGCAGATCAATGATCTGCCCCTTTTTAATGGGCGCCGCCCCCGCCCCCACCCGCACCAAACGGCGGACGGGCAAACCACACCAGCACCAGCAGCAGGATAAACACCCCCGCAGAAGCCCAGAAGATCTCATTGGCTGAGATGATGAGCCCCTGATTGGTGATCTGCTGTGCAAGGTAGGCTGATGCCTGGTCATGGGTCATCCCCATTTGTTCCAGCTTCGCGTACATCTGTTGCGCGTTTGTATTGTATGGCGTTATCGATTCCGTCAGATGAGCATGATGCAGCGACTCACGATCGGTCCACATGGTGGTGGTAATCGAGGTGCCAATCGAACCCGCCAGCGTTCGGGTAAAATTCGACAGGCTGGATGCCGCCGCCAGTCTTTCCGGTGGCAGCCCCGAAAGGGTAATGGTTGTCAGTGGCATAAAGAAGCAGGCCACCGCAAACCCCTGGATAAACTGCGGCCAGGCGGAGGCAGCAAAGTCCATTCCCGGTTCAAAAGTATAGGCGCGCCAGTAGAAGCACACTGCATACATAATGAAGCTGAATGTCACCAGCCGTCGCATATCGAGCTTATGCGCAAAGCGGCCGATAATGGGTGACAGTATGACCGGAATAATCCCCACCGGTGCCGAGGCCAGCCCCGCCCAGGTTGCCGTATAACCGTAAACCTCCTGCAACAGTTGCGGCAGCAGAACGATTGAACCGAAATAGAGCATATAGGCAAGGCTGATCGACAGGCAGCCGATGGTGAAATTGCGCGATTTGAACAGTGACAAATCCACGATCGGGTGGTCGTCGGTCAACTCCCACACCAGTAGCACCGCCAGGGCTACGACGGCGATGACCGTTAATGTGATGATTTCAGGGGAACTGAACCAGTCCAGCTCTTTACCGCGATCCAGCATGACCTGCAGACAGCCGATACCGACCACCAGTAGCACCAGACCGACGGTATCTATCGGACGGATGACCGTTTCCGTTTCGCGATGACGTAATGTCTGTAAAGCCAGGATCACCACCACCACGCCGATAGGCACGTTGATAAAGAAGATCCATCCCCAGTGATAGTTATCACTGATCCAGCCACCCAGAATAGGGCCGCAGATCGGCGCAACGATCACGGTCATTGCCCACAGTGACAGTGCCACACTGCGTTTTGCGGGGGGGTAATTACTTAACAGCAGGCTTTGTGACAGCGGGATCAAAGGGCCCGCGACGATCCCCTGGATCACGCGGAAGAAGATCAGCATGCTCAGGCTTTCAGACATGCCACATAGCCAGGAGGCGATGACGAAGGCCACCGTCGACCACAGGAACAGTTTCACTTCCCCGAAACGCTTGGCCAGCCAGCCGGTGATCGGAATCGAAATTGCGTTAGCTACGCCAAACGAGGTGATCACCCAGGTCCCCTGGGAGTTCGAGGCCCCCAGGTTCCCGGCGATGGTGGGGATCGCCACGTTAGCAATCGTGGAATCCAGCACCTGCATAAAAGTAGCCAGCGACAGCGCAATGGTCATCAGAACCAGTTGCGCGCCTTCAAGCGGTTTACGCGCCATAACAGTCTCCCGCCGTTTTAGCCGGCATTGGCACGGATAATATCGCTAATCAGCTGATTCGCTGGCGTCAGGTCCAGTGCCAGAGCATCACTTTCGTAGGCAGGCTTGCTGCGTACGCTGGTGGCGAGTACGGCACCTTCACTGTTGCTGGTATCGATTTTGACCAGCGTCGACAGGCCAATGCGCAGTGGATGTTTCGCCACTTCCTGTGGGTCAAGTTCGATACGTACAGGCAGACGCTGAACGACTTTGATCCAGTTGCCGGTAGCATTTTGTGCCGGTAACAGGGAGAACACGCTGCCCGTTCCCATATCAAGGCCGACCACTTTGCCCTTATACACCACGTCATCACCGTAGATATCACTGACCACTGTGGCTGGCTGGCCGATACGAACGCCTGCCAGTTGCGTCTCTTTGAAGTTAGCATCCACCCACAGATTATTGGCCGGAACAATCGCCAGCAGCGGCGTGGTTGTACCGATTTGTGAACCTACCTGCACGCTGCGGCGCGACACATAGCCATCAATGGGGCTGATGATGTTGGTACGTTGCAATGCCAGCCAGGCATCACGCAGGGCGGCGGCGTTCTGTTTCACTGCGGGTTGGTTTTCCAGTGACGTATCCAGAATCATCGCCTGGTTTGCGTTGTACTGCTGCATCGCCACATCAAGCTGAGCTTTCGCTGTGGCAACCGCATCACGCGCATGTTGCAGATCTTCTTTGCCAATCAGGTTAGATGCACCCAGCGGCTCACGACGACGTAAATCTGCCTGAGCCTGTTCGAGGGCCGTTTTCTGCAAGCCGATAGTGGCCTGATACTGCCTGCCATTGATAATCAACTGGTGCGTCTGACGTACGCTGGTTGCCAGTGCCGTCTGCGCTTTCTCGAAAGCCTGCTCAGCATCGGTACGATCCAGCGTGACCAGCACATCGCCTTTTTTCACGAAGTCAGTATCGTCAAACCAGACTTTATTGACGCTACCGGAGACTTGCGCCATCACCTGCGCCTGGTTTCCGGCAATATAGGCATCGTCTGTTTCCTGAAAATGACGTAATACCAGGAACCAGTACGTCAGATAAGCCACCCCGATAATGACGAACAGTACAGCCAGAAAAATCAGTGCATTTTTGCGCGTCTTTTTCTTATTGCGTGGCTGCTGCGGGTCTTGTGTCACCGCGCTTGCACTCATGATGTTCTCCTGATTCTCTGCCATTCGGGGGCCGCTATCATCAATACGCGCGATCGCCCGAGTCTAAAATGCCAGCGGGGTAAGCGCTGGCATGAATGTGTTCTAAAGGGGCTTAAAGTAGCGATTTCCAATAAATGGTGTGTCGCACATTATGCTATTAGTGGATCAATTATCTGGAAAGGGAGGCGACAACTTCCTCTTCATCCATTTTATCGAGGCGGGTCAACAGTTTGCGGGTGATTCCCTCAAGCTGTGATTTTTCTGATGAGCTCAGTGCAGACCACAATAATTGCAGGCACTGATGCTGTGGTGGCAGCAACTGGCGCAGGAACTCGTGTCCTTTTGGCGTCAGATGCAGATGCAGACAACGGCGATCGTTATCACTTTCACGACGCTCAATCCAGCCGCGTTTTTCCAGCTCATCGGCAATACGCGTGGCGTTAGTGCGGGATGAGCCTAGCGCAGAACTCAGTTCTGATGGTTGAATGCTGTGATCTTCCTGCGCATCCAGCGTAATTAATGCCATAAACAGCGTTTCGTTGATCCCCTGTGCCTTCAGCATTTTGTTGCGGTTTTCCAGCAACTTACTCTGCATGTGCATACACAGACGGGTCAGCATAATTTCCTGTAACGGGAAATCTTTCTGACGATTAGCGCGAAAATTCAGCATCTGTTCAATGGGAGTAAACGAACTTTCCATTATGTAGGAACCTCACTAGTTGCAACTGGTATAATAACAATGATGATTAATAAAGTAATTCCACTTCTCTGCAGACGGTGATTCACTCACGTTTATGCTGCCATCATCAGTAGTTTCCAGGTCACTCCATAACCCAGGGCGCTCAACAGCATTGAAAAAACAATGCTGCGCGAAAAATTGAAGGTAATACTCAGCAAGCCGAAACCCACAAGGGTTGGCAAAATCGCGAAAATATCGGTCAGTGACGAAGATGAAACAGAGGCTTCAGTTGGAGTAAAACCAGGGCGGGAGGCATTCAGACCAAAGGCAAATGCCACAGGCAGGTAGCCAATAACAATTGGCAGACTGTCTGTGGCGCCTTCACGCCAGCTGGCGCGCGGACGATTTTCATTTTTAACCGGGTTCTGAAGCTCAGCCATGAGCAAATGTTACTCTACTGTTACTGAATAATTTCATCTGAAAACATCACCAGCCTGAATAAATTGCGCCTAACCTTACCAGAGTACGAAATGTCTTAACAGGCCGCTGGCATTGAAAAAACTTCATTTTCACTGCAAAAAATCAATGCAATTCAGCCTCATAATGATGACTTCGCCACCAGTTAAATAGATTAACTAAGGTTAACAGAGCACCCACGGTGCAGACACCATACCAGCCTGCCGTCTGAAAAGCGGATGCGGAAAGCAGTGAGCCGGCGGCACCGCCGATAAAATAACTGGTCATATACCCGGACGTCAGTCGGTTCCGTGCTTCTGGCATATGACGATAAATCACGCTCTGATTGGTAATATGCACACCCTGTACGGCCAGGTCGAGTAGGATAATCCCGATAATCAGAGCGATTAATGAGTGCGCGCCAAACGCGATAATGCCCCATGAAGCCAGCAGAATCAGCAGGCCAGCGCTGGTGGTCAGGCGTGCTTTGCCTTTATCGGCCAGTGACCCGGCTTGCCGTGCTGCCAGGGCACCCGCTGCGCCAACCAGGCCCAGCAGACCAATCTCACCTTCAGAATAATTCCACTCTGGTGATGACAGCAGAAACGCCATTGAGGTCCAGAGGACGCTGAAGTTAGCAAACGCCAGGCAGCCAGTAATGGCACGGGTACGCAATATCGGATGCTGTGCGAACAGGGTGAAAATAGATCCCAGCAGCTGGCCATAATTTAACGGAACCGATTGCTTATAGCGTGGCAACCCGCGCCACAAGGCCAGTGCCATCATCACCATCAATACACTCGCTACCCAGTAAACCAGTCTCCATCCGCCCAACTGCGCCAGCCCCCCGGCAACGGTGCGCGCCAGCAGGATACCCAGCAACAGGCCGCTCATGACAGTGCCGACGACTTTTCCCCGTTTTTCCGGTGCCGCGAGACTGGCAGCCAGCGGCACCAGAAGCTGCGCGACCACAGAAAACAGCCCGGTCAGAACGGTGCCCAGTAGCATCATCATCAGCGAACCTGACAGCGCAGTGATCACCATACCGCCGGCTGCCAACAGGCTCATGATGACGATCAGCCCCCGGCGCTCAAGCATATCGCCAAGCGGCACCAGCAGAAGCAGCCCGGCGGCATAGCCTAACTGAGCGGTGGTGACGATAAATCCTGCCTGATGGAATGAGAGATCGAAGGTCTGAGCAATGGTTGCCAGCAAGGGCTGCACGTAATAGTTACAGGCAACGGATAAGCCTGTAGCGATGGACATCAGGGCGACAAGTGCAGAATTCAGGCCGGGACGAGGGGATGTCATAACAACCAGTATGAGTGTGAGAATTATCTGAGTGGCTAATAATAACCTAAAAAACTATTTCACTCACATGATAATTGACAGGACAAACCAGTTCGGCAGCAGGGTTGTCCTGTTTTATCTGATAAGAAAAGGGTCGACCGAAAAAGAGGTCGACCCTTACGTCAGTCTGAAGGTGATTCACGCTCATGGCACAACCGTTGTTCTGGTTGCCCCTGGCGAGTGATTATTTACCCGCAGCCAGCGCGTCTTTCACCCAGCCATCAAACTGTACCTGGTGGGCTTTGATCCAGCCGTCAACGTGTGCGTTGATATCGGCTTCAGAAGACTGCCCCTGATGCATACGTGAGTTCTGTGCATTGATATCGGCAATCGGCAGCTTCATCTCAGCAAACAGTTTTGCCGCCGCCGGGTTTTTCTCAGCCCAGGCTTTATTGGCTACGATGTGCATAGTGTTCACCGGGAAGCCGTAGTTCGCACCGTTAGGCAGCTTGGTATCTACGTCTTTCTGTTCGCCAGGCATCGAAGAGAAAGGCACCTGCAACCAGACGACATCACGGCCTGGCACCAGCACATCACTCACCCAGTATGGCGTCCAGGTGTAATAGAAGATGGGTTTACCTTCTTTAAAGCGGGTGATGGTATCGGCGATCATCGCCGAGTAGTTACCCTGGTTATGCTCAACGGTCTTCGTCAAATCAAAGGCCTTGATCTGGTGATTAATCACCGCTTCACAGCCCCAGCCTGGCGTACAGCCGGTCATATCGGCTTTACCGTCATCATTGGTATCGAACAGTTTCGCCAGCTTCGGATCTTTCAACTGATCGATACGCGTGATGTGGTATTTTTCGGCAGTTTTTTTGTCAATCAGGTAGCCCTGGGCTGCCCCTTGCACATAGGTTCCCTGACGATAGAATTTAGCGTCACCGCCTGCCGCTTTATACATATCGTCATGCAGCGGTTTCCAGTTAGTGGCAATAAAGGTGGTGTCGCCGGACGCAATCGAGGTGTATGCCACGTTGTAGTCGACTTCACTCGGCGCTTCAACGGTGTAGCCCAGCTTCGTGAGTGCACGACTGACCAGCAGCGTCTGGAACGTCTCTTCGGTGATGGTGCTCTGTGCGGGCTTAACGGTAATACCCTTACCAGGCAGATCGGCGGCGGATACCTGGGCGGCGGCCAGCGTGGTGAACGCGGCGGCCAGCAGTGTTATTTTTCGCATAGTCATCAGTACCTTTTTGTTATTTGGTTTTGCAGAAAGGGCGAGTCAGCAGACCCAGAGGGCCACTGGCGTACCAGCGACGGTTGCCACGACTGCGGCTGTCGCGTCCCAGCGACTGCGTCAGGCGGTCGAGAATAATCGCCAGAATCACAATGCCGACGCCACCGACGGTGGCCAGCCCCATATCCAGGCGGCCGATACCGCGCAGCACCATCTGGCCGAGACCACCGACGGCGATCATCGAGGCAATCACTACCATCGACAGTGCCAGCATCAGCGTCTGATTGACCCCCGCCATAATGGTGGGCATCGCCAGTGGTAGCTGTACTTTGAACAACATCTGACGTGGGCTGGCGCCGAACGACTCTGCCGCTTCGATCAGATCGGCAGGCACCTGTTTAATACCCAGAATGGTCAGACGTACAATCGGTGGCAGGGCGAAGATAATCGTCACCACCACACCCGGCACATTACCGATACCGAACAGCATCACGATCGGCACCAGGTAGACAAACGCAGGCGTGGTCTGCATCGCATCCAGCAGTGGGCGAATGATCTTGCCCGCTCGCTCGCTGCGTGCCAGCCAGATCCCCATCGGCAGACCGATAATGATGCAGAACAGCAGGGCGGTCAGTACCAGCGCCAGTGTTACCATCGCTTGTGACCAGGCACCTATCGCGCCAATCGCCACCAGAGAGACCAGCGTGGCCACGCCCATACTGAAGCTGGACAGTTGCCAGGCGATCAGCGCAAATACGATAATCGCCACCGGCGCGGGCATGCCCAGCAGCAGGTTCTGGAAGGCGCTGAGGATGTAATCCACCGGCAGGCGGATACCCTGAAACAGCGGACGGAAGTGGACAACAATCCAGTCAATAGCGGTGGTTACCCAGCTGTCGAGCGGAATCAGGGTTTTATGGAACGGATCGAGAATATTAAAATGTTCCACCTGCGGGGTCGGGGCACTGTTCAGCCAGTCGCCGCTGGCTGCGGCATCATGGCCACCGGCTGGGGCGGTTCCCCAGGCGTCACCACCGCTGGAGGCGGCATCCGGTGCGGGCTGAGTAGTCGCCGCGTCCGTGGGTGAACCCCAGGGATCGCTGCTGCTGGCGGCAGCCTGGCTACTGTCCGTTGGGGCGCTGGTGGCGGGTGCGGCATTCTGCGTGGCGCCGGACTCCCACGGGTTACTGGTTTGTTCACTCATGGCTGGCCTCCATCACGGTCTAATGCCTGCAACAACATTCCTTTGGAAATAATCCCCACATACTGACCTTCTTCGCCCACGATAGGCACCGCACAAGGGGCCTGCGCCACATGTGAGAGAAGATCGCTTAATGACGTCTCCGCAGGCATCGCCGCCGGGCTTTCCAGCAGTGCCTGATCGAGGCCTTCGCCGGCGGCCAGTGCCACCTTCAGAGAATCAATCGACACGGTGCCGACGAATCGTTGTTTCTCCAGGACATAACCGTATTCGCGGTCATTATCCTGGAGTAGTTTGATCGCTGAACGAGGGCCAAAACCGGGGGCTTTACGGATCAGTGCTGCGGCACTGCGGCGGGCAATATCTTTCGCACTGAACACGTGGCTGATATCGACGCCACGGAAGAAGGTACGCACGTAGTCATTAGCGGGATTATTGAGAATTTCATCCGGCGTACCGACCTGAATCACTTCCCCGCCTTGCATGATCGCAATGCGGTCACCGATGCGCATTGCTTCATCAAGATCGTGGGAAATAAAGACGATAGTACGCTGGTGGCGAGACTGTAATTTCACCAGCTCATCCTGCATCTCGGTACGAATTAATGGATCGAGTGCAGAGAAGGCTTCATCCATCAATAATATGTCGGGATTGATGGCCAGTGCACGGGCTAATCCAACACGCTGACGCATGCCTCCGGAGAGTTCATCCGGGTAGGCATGAGCATAATTATCCAGCCCAACCTGACGTAATGCATCCAGTGCTTTTTCCTGACGTTCTTGCAAAGGAATACCGGCTAATTCCATCCCGAAGGCGGCATTATTTAATACCGTCATATGAGGCATCAGTGCGAAGGATTGGAATACCATGCTGATTTTATTTCTACGAACCTGGCGTAATTCACTGTCAGATATTTTGGCAATATCTTCGCCATCAATGATGACCTGGCCGCGGGTGGGTTCTATCAGACGATTGAGAAGGCGAACCATGGTGGATTTCCCAGAACCGGACAACCCCATGATGACAAAAATCTCGCCTTCTTCAATGGCCAGACTGGCGTCTTTCACGCCGAGAGACAGTCCGGTTTTTTCCAGAAGTGCCTCTTTACTGATCCCTTTTTCAATGTGCTTAAATGCGCGCTCGGGGTTTTCCCCAAAAACTTTATATAAATTTTTAACTTCAAGTTTAATAGCCATGCATTAATTAATTTCCTGGTTATTGGTTGGTTTTATATATTTGCTCTTCTGTGTGGTTAAATATTAACGGCCTATACCGTAGCACACTGAGAATCTGAGACAACCCTAAATGGGCTGTTCATAAATGTTGATTGAGATGCCAGTCCCGGCGAATGCCAGAGCAGGTAAGGGATGAGAGCGAATTGAGTTGGTCTGAAAAAAATGAATATTTCGCTAAGAAACATCTCAGTGACTGCTGAATTAGCTCGCTATCTGACGTTATGACAACGGAAATAATTGTAAGAAAACTGCCATATTGATGACGCTGAAAGAGGAGGGAAGGTTTGAAAATTAATAACTAATTAAAACGGGAAGAGGAGAAAGATGGCTGTCAGTCACAGCCATCTCTGAAAGGGTTAAAAGTCCCAGTCGGCATCTTCGGTATCGACGGCTTTCCCCATCACATAAGAGGAGCCGGAACCAGAGAAGAAATCGTGATTTTCATCGGCATTCGGTGACAACGCAGAGAGGATCGCCGGGTTCACGTCGGTCATCTCTGACGGGAACAGTGCCTCATAGCCGAGGTTCATCAGGGCTTTGTTGGCATTGTAATGCAGGAACTTCTTCACATCTTCCTGCCAGCCTACGCCTTCGTACAGGGCATCGGTGTACTCCAGCTCGTTCTCATACAGTGCCAGCAGGAGGTCAACGGCGAACTGTTGCAGCTCCTCTTTACGCTGCGCACTCTGCGTCTCCAGCGCCTTCTGATACTTGTAGCCAATATAGTAGCCGTGAACCGCTTCATCTTTAATAATCAGGCGGATAAGGTCAGCGGTGTTCGTCAGCTTGCCGCGACTTGACCAGTACATCGGCAGATAGAAACCGGAATAAAACAGGAAGGATTCAAGGAACACGCTGGCGATTTTTTTCTTCAGCGGATCGTTCTCATAATAGTGCTGAAGAATGATCTCGGCTTTGCGCTGCAACGGACCGTTCTCTTCGCTCCAGGCGTAAGCAGCATCGACATCGCTGGTGTGGCACAGCGTGGAGAAGATCGAGCTGTAGGAGCGCGCATGGACCGCTTCCATAAAGCTGATATTCGACATCACCGCTTCTTCATGCGGCGTCAGTGCGTCAGCCATCAGCGCGGGTGCGCCCAGGGTGTTCTGAATGGTATCCAGCAGCGTCAGGCCGGTGAACACGCGGATCGTCAGCTGTTGTTCATCGTGATTCAGGGAGTTCCACGCGGGGATATCGTTAGAAAGTGGCACTTTCTCGGGCAGCCAGAAATTGCTGGTGAGGCGATTCCACACTTCCAGATCTTTGTCGTCTTCGATTTTGTTCCAGTTAATGGCGTGAATTTTCTTTAATTTCATGTTGTTGTTCCTGGAGCGGATCTTAACGGGTCAGGCATGCCTGACCCCTACGCGATACGGTACTGTACATATGGTGCACTATTTGTCGGGTCAGGCATGCCTGACCCCTACGCAATACGGTGCTGTACATGTGGTGCACGATTTGTCGGGTCAGGCATGCCTGACCCCTACGCAATACGGTGCTGTACATATGGTGCACTATTTGTCGGGTCAGGCATGCCTGACCCCTACGCAATACGGTGCTGTACATGTGGTGCACGATTTGTCGGGTCAGGCA
>NZ_JABANZ010000025.1:0-19120 GCF_013074405.1 Erwinia sp. JH02 | reverse complement strand
GACAGCTCAACGAAAGGCCGAGAAAAACGCTAGATTATGAATCACCCGCAGAACGGTTCAATAAGTGTGTTGCGTCCATCAGTTGAACTCACAGCTCATAGAGGACCTGACGTACCCTCCATTTTTTCACAAAAGCAGATTACAGGCCGCAATGTCGGACTTTCATTCACAGCTGAACTATTAATCATGCATACTGACCTGGGATTACGGCAGCGCCACAATGGAACCACAGCTATTTCCCGGCAAGACGTTTATGAAGGTCTTCATAAATCTCGTCACGCCTGTCAACGGCAACGACGGTGACAGTGACTTCGAAATTACCTTTGTCGTCTGAGGTGACGGTATATGCCAGACGGTATCCGTCGTTTCTGAGTTTAATTTTGTAGCAGCTGTGTTGAAGAGACAGCCGATTGGCTGGCATCGTCAGCGCTTCATAGGACACGGCACGCTTCTTCAGTAACTTTGCAAATTTCTCACGGATTGATGGATTCAGGGAGTCCCATTCTTTTTTGGCGAGTGCCTTAAACTTCAGGGTAACCTTGAATGTCTCAGGCATCAGAGCTCTTTCCAGTCGACGTCAATCTCATCATCGCTGGCTCTGTCAATGGCTTTCTGCAGGAGCAGTGAATCGCTTACGTGCTCGAACATGAGCTCAAACATGGCCGGCGGTACACAGTAGAACGCGGGTTTGTTATGGTTGAGCACGGCAACAGGCTCACCATGTGACTCGTTCATGGCGGCCGTTGGGTTCTTCTTGAACTCGGTGATGGACGCCGTTTTTCTGCTAAGGATGTTTTCGGTGATCATATATCCTCCGTATGATAAATCAGACTCAAAATCAGTGCACATAATAGCTCTTTATTCGGCTCCCATAAAAGACCTTTTTTAAAGTGTCAGGAATCAATTGCCCCGTTCAGACTGGCTGATAATCCTTTCCCCTCAGGGTAATGCGATCGCAGCTTCTTTCTGGCCTCAAGGTTTCGCACGGGGAAAATTCCCAACAAAATTAATAGCCTGAACATGTAGGGTTTAGTACAAAGCCAGTGTGATGCCCTCAGCATGTACCACGCAGTTCATTTCCAAAAAATATCAGTTCTCTGAGCGACCCGACTTTAGGGAAATGATTGCATACGTACAAGGTCATCGTTGAGGCTGATCGCTTTATGGTGGGCACTGTTGCAGATATGAAGTTGCACAAATCTCCAACCTCATAATAAAGGCTTACATTGCAAAAACTCTGCTCACCAGACGCATCTCGCCCAGGGGATGGCCAAAGTAAAATGATAATGCCGGCCCTTGAATACGTTCATGATTTGCGTCACGGGTAAAAAAGACAGCCCATTTTTACTGGCACTGCGATCTTTGCAGCAGTGCCCTCTGCACTGGGGTGGATGACGCCCTACAAATTTGCCGATCAATCTGCCGTTTGCCAGAATATTCAGCCAGAATGAAGCCGATTATTCCTGATTATGAATGGTTCACATACGGAGAGCGGATCAATATGATGAAATTACTAATATCGGGGTGTACTAATCAACAAGGAGCAGTTCAGAGGTTACGTGCACATGCCTGAATTCTCTGCTTTATGTCCTCTGAACACCATCCTTAATTTATCAGCTTTAGTAGTAAAATGATCCAGCGCAGGACTTCCTCAACTTTTTGTTTCAAAATATTCACTATTAATTTTCTTATTAATCATACATATAGCAGAATAGCAAACCAAATAATCGCCATGATTCACTACCATGTGGCATCATTTTTATTGCAAAAATTTATAGTGTGCTCAATTTAATTTATATCAACCCTTATGTTTTGAGGAATTCCTGCCGATAGATGCCTACTACTTAAATTGCCTAGAGAATATTGATGAAAATTTCAACGCGCCTGACCGCAGGCTTTGGTTTTCTTGTTTTTTTGTTTGTTATTTGTACAGGTATTGCCATTCAGGCTCTCTGGCATGCCCGTGACGGCATGAACGACACCGTTAATGTTAAGATGAAGCGTTTCGAGCTGGTGCTGGACATGCGGGGGAGCGCGCGCGACATGGCGATTGCTGTACGCAACCTTGCCTTGTTATCGGATCCGGTGCAAATGCAGCCGGAATGGCAACGTCTGGTAAAACAACGCGATGCCTATATTCAGAAGCGTGAAGAACTGGAACATAGCATGTCTTCTAACGTTTCTGTACGAGGTAAGGCAGCGCTGGAACGTGCATTGTCCTCTGAGGCTGCGGCACTTTCCACGCTGATGAACGCTGGAAAAATGGGACTGGAAAATAAACCGAAGGAAGCCACAATATATCTTCTGACCACAGCCCGTCCGGCACAGAAGGCACTCCTGGATGCGCTGAATGAATTGACCGACGTTCAAATGCAGTTGAGCCGCGACACAGTGGCTGATAACAGTGCCAGCACCTCACGGACGGCCTCACTTCTGACTGGGCTAACCGTGTTGTCAGTTCTCCTTGCCGCTATCACTTGTTACCTGACCGTACGCATACTCATGCGCCAGTTGGGCGGTGAACCCGCTCAGGCTCAGGCACTGGCTTCAGCCATCGCCGGTGGCGACCTCACTTATCCGGTCAAGTTGCGACGCGATGACAACGGGAGCCTGCTGGCATCACTTGCCATCATGCAGACCAGCCTGCGAAGCCTTGTATCCGACATCAGGGATTCTTCAGCTTCCGTTGCCAATGCAGCGGAAGAAATATCTCAGGGGAATACCGAACTGTCTTCGCGTACCGAGCAGCAGGCTGCGGCTCTTCAGGAAACTGCCGCAAGCATTGAACAGCTTACCGCTACTGTGAAAAGTAACGCGGCTGGCGCGCAGCAGACGGCTGATACCGCGCGGACCACTGCGACGCTTGCCGGCAGCGGCGAAGAAGACGTACAGCGTATGTCGCAGACGATGAACGACATATCCCACAGTGCTGCCAGGGTGCGCGACATCACCGGCGTTATTGAGAGTATCGCTTTTCAGACCAACATTCTGGCGCTGAACGCTGCTGTTGAGGCTGCGCGTGCCGGGGAAGAGGGGCGTGGGTTTGCCGTTGTCGCGGGCGAAGTGCGAACGCTGGCACAACGCAGCGCTAACGCAGCGCGGGACATCAAATCTCTGATTGAGCAGGCTGTGAACCAGGTGGAAAACGGCGTGGCAGTGGCAACCGGTACCGGAGAAAGCATACTGAAAATCGTTGGTATGGTGGGCGAACTGGCAAACGCTATGGACAACATCTCACTGTCCTCCGCCGAGCAGATGCAGGGTATCTCTCAGGTCAGCGTCGCGGTAAGTCAGATGGACGGGGTGACACAGAGCAACGCCGCCCTGGTGGAGGAATCATCCACGGCATCGCAATCTCTGTCCGCGCAGGCAAAGGCCCTGCGCGGAATGGTCGAAACCTTTCGAGTATGAGGTCCTCAGAAATTCTGGCATCATCCGCCTCAGCAGACCTGCTCTCACGGATCTCTTCGCTTAAAGTTGACGTAAATTTTCTTATGGAGCAGCTCAGTGAAGGGGAATACCTGAGCGTGGACACCTTTGCAAACAACTGGGTGCACCTGATACGCATGTACGCCGGTATTCAGGAACATATGAACGACCCTGAACTGATGGATATGCTGGTGCACACCGATTTATTGCTGGCGGCAGACCTGATGGCAGTGGGTCGCATAATCGAGGTACTGAACAACTTCCTGCGCTGCGCTGTAAAGCAGAGTAAGTAACCCAGCCCGCTGGGAGTAATGTTACACTCACTTACCCCCACCTTAACTTTTATGCAAAGAAAGTGGCGTACTCAGATTAATTAAATTGACATCAATTAAACTTGATTCAATACTCTGGGGATTATATAAGGGCGTTAGCACAAGCTTTCGTCCTTATGCCTTTTTACTGACAGAAAACTCTTAGGGAGCCCGGACAAGGCGCGAATTCCCCCTAACATTTTACCCCCAACTGCCGTAATTAGCAGAAAGGCTCCCAGTTCGCTATCAGGTTCGAAATCTAAATGTTTACTGATGTTAATGATGTTAATGATGAAGCAGGTGATGCTTCCACAGCTACAGATGCGCCCGCAACAGTAGAACAGTTTCTCTGCTTTGCCCTTTATTCTGCCTCACTGGCCATGACAAAACTCTATAAGTCACGACTCAAACCACTTGGACTGACTTACCCGCAATACCTGGTTCTGCTGGCACTTTGGGAAAAAGATAATGTCACTGTTTCTGACATTGGCGCACGTGTCTGCCTGGATTCCGGTACGCTAAGTCAGCTTTTGAAAAGGCTTGAAATTTCCGGCTTTATCATCAGGAAACGTGATCTTGGAGGCGATGAACGCAGGGTGCTAATTTTGCTGACGGAGCAGGGTCAAGAGCTCAGAACGAAAGCGGCCGGCGTACCTGCAGATATGGTGTCAGTAATGGATACACCGTATGAAGAATTGTCTGAACTGACCTCCCGGGTTACAACACTGCGGCAGAAACTCATCAATGCCTCGCAGTGATCGAGATGCCGCTTTAAGAGACCACGTGCGCTGAAGGCAACTATTCAGTTAAAATAATATTGCCGCAGGCAGTCAGGTAAGCAAACTGAGGGATGCTGATTGAACGCTGAGGATAAGATAAAAATGGACATGATCCATGCAATGATAGGGCGTACCGTTTCATTCTTGCTGAAATCAGGACAATCACTGAATGCGGGAAAAATTTTGGCGACCCTGCATCAGCGGGAAAGTGAGTCTCTGGCCGAAAACGGAGAAATATATACAGAAGCAAAACGCATGATTTTGAATGTTTTTATGTGATGGTTAAATATTACACTCCTTTGATTAAATACCTGTGGTCATATAAATTTATATCTAGATAAGCTTTATCCTTCCTGACCCGCACGGCAAATTACTGCCAATGAATCAGCAGAAGTTATACTAGCCGGTTATAATAGGGTTTATTATGACAGCACGATGTAAAATAAAGCGAGTATAATATCTGCAGAAAAACAAGATTATCTTTCATGCTGTAAGTATCCTGCCTTTAGTTCCACGCAGTTTTGAGATTTCCGGGCTTTCAGCCATCAGCCGATATTTTTGCGGCGTCTGGGTATTCAGGGACTGATGAGGTCGCTCGCTATTGTACTCAGTCAGCCAGCGTTCCGTTGTTTCCCGAGATCCATTTATTACTCCGTGTTCTTCAGCCCATTATGCCAGAGCCAGCGATATCAGTTCCGGCCCATTATCCATTCGCATCTTCAGCAGATATCCATGGTTTGCCACTATTCAGGATAATACAGCTAAACCGGGCATTTTCATTCCTGCGGATAGCAGAGCCGCCTTCAAAACGCTGGAAATGGCGAGGGAGAATCATGGCAAACCCGCCGTGTTGATCTTCTCCAGCGATTGGGGCAGCCTCCACAGTGCCTGCATTTACATTCAGGCACTGAGGATGAATGGTGCAGGCAGGATAAGAGCCGGCATGCGACCTGCCGGGCTGACAATCCTGTGGAGTTCTTCTTGGTTGACAGGTATAACAGCCCATAGCGGTGTACGAACATAGTGCTGGGCTTTCGCCGGACACATTATCAAGACAACAGCGGGAAAATCTAATGCGGCGGCTAGTTATAGCTGACAACGAAAGCTGAGAAATTTCTAGAATAAAATTCTATGATCGTAATTTAAATACCTCCCCATCGTTCAGAATGAATGTTAAACGACCACTCCAGAATTCTGCTATGAAAACGTCCTCATAATCGAGTGAGGCTTTTTTTAGCTCATCCTCAAGCCACTGAACATCTTTTTCGATCTCACTGAGTGCATAATTCCTGGCCTTACCATCTTTCATAATGATAACTGAGGGCATTTCAGATCCCTCACAGACTGCCGTTATTTGGCCGTTGGGTTCAATCTGGGCGTAATAAATTTCCTGGAAGGAATGGATGCCCTGCGCATGAAGTTGAGATGACACATTCAGGATGTCAATTTTATTCTTATTATCAGAAATAGTCTCAACCAAAAACCTGCCTTTCTTAATAATAGGAATTGGCTGTCCGATAGCCATACTTCTGAAAAAATGAACGTGCTTACTTATCGCATTTAGCAAGGATATCAGACATACCCCGATAAGGAGTACAAGCAGATACTGATACAAAGGAATAGAATCACTGTAAATTACGCCTCCTATTATTCCACCCAGTACGAAATTGCCGATAAAATCTATCGGCGTCATCTGGGATAATTGTGTTTTCCCTGACAGGTTGAGATGAGTTATGACAATCACAAACCCAATGATGAACTTGACTAAAACCAGTCCGTAGTATTCCAACTGAAGCCTCTCCCAGTCGCTGATTCTTGTAAAGGAGGTCCGTCACCCTGAACCTCCGGATAACAATTTTATGATACCAGCTTCAGAAACGCGAGAATGAAGTGGTGTTTTACAATACAATCTTTGCTTCGAAGAACACTTCAGATGAATAATCTGTTTTATTCTCCCGGGTAAAGGTATAACAGGTGGGTCATCCTTCACGACTCTTTAAGAACGTATCAGACTGCTCATAATAACATATCCATCTGTAGGTTGGCTCATGAATGGATACCACCTAACTAACGACAGCATATTATATCCTCCATAGTGAGATTAAATGGTTTTTAATACTATTAGTTTTACACATGGCGACATATGCTGTTTTTTAGGTCGAGTGATAATTAAGGTAACGCGCTATAGACAAGCCTGCATTATGTTAAAATTTCCAACTAAAAAACTTAATTTTATCTTTTCAGCAACCCTTCTAAAGTAGAAGTTGATACATTACAATCATAACGGCACATTCTCTACAGGCAAAATATGAATATGAATATTTCTGATAAATTAATCCATGAGATTGACAGCGTAAGCGGTCTTCTTTACAGAGCCATAATATCTTATACAATATTTTTCACAGGCATGGTTTTTTTTCTGGGTTCAGAAAAACTTAACTCATTAAACATTAATATTTACTTTGTTTTAAATTTGTTGACAATAGTCATTCTTACATGGTTCATCAGAAGGTCATTTAAAATCCAGTTACATGAAAGAAATTTAATTACATTCCGCATTGCCCTTTTTTTACTGTTAAATTCCACCATGATCACCCTGGTCGGCGGGCTGAAGGTTATTGATAGCGACATCACATCCCTCTTCTCTGCTTTGCTGTATGTTCCTGCGATGATACTTATCATCTACTCTTTCAACAGTTTCATATCTTATGTAAATATGAGGTACAAATCTGTAGTAGATCTCTCATTAACAGATGAACTGACCGGGCTGCCCAACAGGAGGTATTTAAACGTCAAACTCAGAGAGCTGGAGGATAAATCAGGGGCAATATGCATTATAGATATTGATAACTTTAAAACCATAAACGACAATTATGGTCATGAGATGGGTGACAAAGTCCTTAAAAATACCGGCCTGATGTTAAAGAAAATTTCATGCGAAAATATTTTCGTTTCCCGTTCAGGTGGCGAGGAGTTTGCCATAGTAATCAGAGAAGGTTCGGCGATCAACATTCTCGCAGAGAGAATAAAACAGTCCCTGTCTTTAAGCACGGCTAATGGCATCCCTACGACCGTCAGCATCGGCGTCGCACTGAAGACTGTGAATCAGACCTCGTCATCCTGTCTTGCTGCAGCAGACGCAGCACTCTATAAATCGAAAAGAAATGGGAAGAATAGAATCACGTATTCTATGGCCCATAATGAATGACTACAGAAAGCACTTACCAGCAGTGTGAACCTGTAAAAAAAACTATCCGTAAAATAATCAGAAATGTCATTATTAAAATCAGGCCCCTTGTCTGTGAGCGCCAGGAAGCGTAACAGGATGCCGATAAGATCCTCGCTGAAACTCCCCAATAACAGAGATAACTTATCGCATAAGAATAAAAATGTTCACTGGCCTCAGCCTTATCATCCTGAAATTAACCATCATCCGCGGATACCTGATGGTGAAAATTTTCTCGGTTCACGCAGATACAGGATATTATATTAAAGGGTTGGAAGTAACTTTCGCTGACGTTATCCGTTCATGAGATATCCGCTCAGCCAGAGAGCAAACAGAGACAGACAGGATGTTATCCTGCCCCCGGGGGCAAATGAATAATATAACGCAGGGAATATAAAAAAATGCCCGCCAGAGGGAAGCGGGCAAAATCCTTGTTTCGTCGAACTGACTCTAATGAGGTGATGCGGTTAAGCATCGTCATTATTTTAGCAGAGAGGCTGGTATTCGCAAATTATGGTGGAACATTTTCCGTGAAAGCAACAGGCCTTATCTGATGCCGGCCATCCGCCCTGCCCCTCTCATCCAGGAGCGACTTTCCGACCCGCCTGGCTTTACCCCAATTATACCAAACAGGACGATCACCCCCTCAGGCCGCGCCGCGCAAGGGTTCATGGCATTTTGGGACGAAAAAGGTTCCTTTACCGCCTTTGGATTACCCGCCATACTGCGGGTAAAACCAAATTACGGATCCTCCCGGCGCGATTTATTGCGCTGGCACCAGACGTCCGGCTGCGGGAAAATGACCGCATAAACCCGCAGATCGCGCTACGTGAAAACTTTATGATAATGAACCCCGTTGCCCTGCAGAATTCACCAGAACGCATCAGTGCCCTCAGCATCGCGCCGGGCGTTGATTTTTCGATGGCTATCGCCCTGAGGCGGATGGCAACGTCAAACGGCGTGACCCCCTTCTACCTGCTGGCGCCGGAGGTGAGCGCCCTCCTCCACTACATGCCCGACCGGAAACACCACTTTCTGTTCAGCACCCTGTGGAACACCGGTGCACGCATCGGGGAAGCCTGCAGCCTTCAGCCGGAGTCGTTCGTGCTGGATGGCCCGCGACCGTTTGTGCGCATACTCTCAGAAAAGGTCCGGAGCCGGCGCGGGCGCCCGCCGAAGGATGCCGTACGCCTGGTCCCGCTCACCGATCGGAGCTATGTGCATCAGGTTCTTAGCTGGATGGCCACCGAACGACCGAAACGGCGTGAGCCGCTGTGGTCGGCTACCGACGAAACCATGCGCAACTGGCTGAAGGCGGCGGTCAGCCGGGCAGCGGCCGATGGCGTACATTTTTCCATCCCGGTGACGCCGCATACGTTCCGCCATTCGTACATCATGCACATGCTTTACCACCGGCAGCCGCTGAAGGTGATCCAGTCACTCGCTGGCCACAAGGATGCGCGCTCGATTGAGGTCTATACCCGGGTGTTTGCACTTGAGCTCGCCGGATCGCTGGCGGTAACGTTCACCGGCGATGGCCCTGATGCGGCGGCGGTGCTGCGCTCCCTGCCCCCCGCGCCGTAGTTCTCCGGCTCACGAGAAGAAGTGCCGCAGGCGGTTTACAGCAGAGCGGAAGCACCGGCGTAAGGTGGCGGGTTCAGCGGGGCGCGTCAGCTGATGGTATTCCCGTGCCAGGCTGTCGGACAGCGTATTTCTTAACGAATCGATTTCACGTACGTACAGACGCAGCTGCCCTGCGAACGCCAGGGCCTCCTCTTTCGATCTCTCCACGCTCCGCATGTCTCTGACCTGCTCTCCCGGCATGGTAACCATAAAAAACTGATTGATATCTTTCAGCGCCTTACCCTCCGTTCCCGCCCAGAGATAAAGATCGTCTGAACGGTGAAAGGCCAGTTTCTGCCGGCACTGACTCAACCTGTCAGCGTCCAGCTTCCACGGGCTTCCCTCAAGCCTCGTAGCCAGTTCATTTAACTCACCGACAGCGACAACGCCTTTTCTGGGGCTGTTCAGCGTGCGGACTATGGTGAACTCTGAATCCAGCATTCTGGCGAGCATACCTACATGATTAATAAGCCCCGTCAGGCATTCTTCGCACTCTGCCGCCAGCTGCTCAATACGGCCTGCCCGTAGTTCAATGGACTTCTTTATGATTTCATTGCGCAGCGTGTAGCGTGCACCCAGCCATACCCCTGCGAGCGTAACCAGAGGCGTTATGATGACCGTCGGTTCCATTGCCCTTATTTCCTTTTGATGTGATGACCGGTGTCGTTTCCCTTCTCTTTCATCCGGGGACTATCCTGACAACAACCGGTTTGATTAATCTGTGACAGACTGCCCTCAACGGTGCTCAACCACAGGTATCGGCGAGTTAAGGGCTGTGACAATCTGCCCTCATTATCTTTATAGAGGCATCAGTACCAGTGCAGATAATGTAAACGTGACAAATCACCCTCGATAAGGAGTGACACCGTCACTCCTTATTATGCCTTTAAAGGGTGACAAATCACCCTCAGAGCGCAGAGCCTGCATGATAAATTCTCGCCGTACTTACTGAATCACTGGTGTGACCATCTGCCCCGGATATTGGGTCAGCGAAAAGTGTGACAATCTGCCCTGAATACTGGCGCCCTTCATGGTGTGACGATCTGCCCTCAGCGCAGGTCAGAGGACAGGAAATGGCTTGATGGCGAATAACGCTGCACATCGCGTATAGGTTAACTGAGCGTACTGAGACAGGATGCTCAGAACGGCTCAGCGTTCCTCAACAAAGATTTATGTGACAATTTGCCCTCTTCTTCTCAGTGAACAATGGGCATGCGTGACAATCTGCCCTTTAACTGGCCAATTCTGTCAGCGGGTGTGACAAACAGCCCTCAGTACCAGAACACAAGAGTGTCAGACCGCGGGTGAACGTTTCAGGCAATCAAAAGTGGTAATGGCAATTGTCGTTCCATCAGATGTGACAATCTGCCCTGGGAACGGGAAGCACCGGAGAGGAACAGTCAGGGGAATGAGATCTCAATTACCGTGGCAAGTGCACGGACTGTCAGGGGGTTGCGACAGCGCTGATAAACCAGAGGGCCGGATGTCACACTTCAGTGAACGAAAAAACAACGTGCGTTGTCAGCCGTCCTGATTTTTTTTCAACATAACTGACGCTTAGCGGGGTACGACGATTAATCTCGTCCACAACTGGCACCAGAAAACGACGACGAAAATCAGGCATACGGGTGTAGCTTTGTGGCAGCTGGTAGCGTTCAATCATCCACTCTATCCCGAGAATAACGGTTCCATACGTCAGATTCCCTCTGTACTGACACAGAGATTCATACAGGCGCATGGCATAAGGGCTGGTTATCTCGCGGGTTTCTCCCAGGCGGAACTGAGTGAACCGATTCTGTAATCCGACGAAGTAAGGGATAAGGTAAGGATTAAGGTGGACGCTGTATACGCCCCTTGCCGGGCTGTGTGCGCGCTTGATGAACCAGGGAAAAGACTCGTATCCCTTCTCATCACCCAGATCTTCCTCTGGTTTGTAGAACACAACCTCTTTCCCGACGAAGTTTTTCAGGGCGTTTCGGATATCCTTACTCGCCTCAGCCGAGGTCAGTCCGAAGGTTTTCGCATAATGCGAGACGGCAATTTCGCACTTGCCGTCATGAAAATCCTCACTGCCAGGTGTTTCTGTCCTGCGGATCTGATCGACAAACAGATAGAGCATACGTTTCTGATCCCTTGAAAGGCTGTAGGCAGCCTCAGTCAATTCGTTTGACTGTACGATGCGCTGTCCCACTTTCCGGGGTTTATCAGCGACTAATATTTCTGAGGTCATCGGGTGTCGTATGCTCCGCAGTTGTGACATGCAGTCAGGTTGTCACGGCAAAAAACTCTTGTCAATAACTCTGTGTTTTTACTGATTTTTCAGGGCAGTTTGTCACAGGTTTGAGGGCTAACTGTCACAGTAAACCCCCGAATTGAGGGCAGAGTGTCACAGTATCAGGGCATTTTGTCACTCGGGCACGCTGTCAGGCCGCGTCAGCCCTGGCCTCAGGAGGCCCTAAAAAGGTTTTAAAAACAATATAAAAAGATCTCTTTAAAAATAAGGTCTGTATATGTGGATAACTTCCCAGTTGACACAACCACTAACGCGCCTGCGGCTTGTTCAACCGGAGAAAGGGCCATAAAAAATTTATGGCCCTTTCTCCGGTTAGTCTTCAGAACACTTCACCATCAGAAATGGATAATACGAGCGGTTCAACCCGTTACGCCACTGTGAACATATTTTCCGCATTTATGTTGATTTTTAATTCTACATGCAGGATTATTGCGTTAATGTCGATATTCTACATAAAAGGCTTATTTTATGAGTGCTGCATCACATCAGTCTGAAAAGATAGCGGTTCGTGCAGGTAAAATGCTGAACGCCCTGACAGAGCAGATCCAGGCACAGAAACAGGAACTGCACGAAGACGTTTACTTCCAGGTTTACGCAAAAGCAGCACTGTCAAAGCTCCCTAAGCTGACACGTGCTAACGTCGACTACGCAGTCAGTGAAATGGAGGAAAATGGCTATATCTTTGATAAACGCTCAGCAGGCTCTTCAACAAAATATGCCATGAATATCCAGAACATCATTGATATATACCATCACCGGGGTGTTCCAAAATATCGTGACAGGCATTCTGAAGCATTAACGGTATTTGTCGGGAATCTCAAAGGGGGTGTATCGAAGACCGTTTCAACCGTCTCACTGGCTCATGGTATGCGTGCTCATCCGCATCTTCTTTTTGAGGATCTGCGCATTCTGGTTGTGGATCTTGACCCGCAGTCTTCGGCAACAATGTTTCTTAATCACACCAGAGCCGTGGGCATGGTGGAGACAACCTCCGCGCAGGCAATGCTTCAGAACGTGTCCCGTGAAGAGCTTCTGAATGAGTTTGTAGTGCAGTCCGTTGTACCCGGTGTTGATGTGATCCCTGCCTCAATCGACGATGCATTTATCGCATCAGGATGGGAATCGCTGTGCCGCGAACATCTCCCAGGCCAGAATCCGCACGCCGTTCTGCGCGACAATATCATCAACAAACTGAAGACCGACTATGACCTGATCTTTATCGACAGCGGTCCTCATCTTGATGCATTCCTGAATAATGCGATTGCCGCAGCCGATGTGTTGATGACGCCAGTTCCCCCTGCCCAGGTTGACTTTCACTCCACGCTTAAATACCTGACCAGGTTACCTGAGCTTGTGAGCATTATCGAGTCGTCAGGGTGTGAATGTCGCCTGCGGGCTAATATTGGCTTCATGTCAAAGCTGTCCAATAAGGCGGATCACAAAATGTGCCACAGCCTGGCTAAAGAGATATTTGGCGGTGACATGCTTGATGCAGCTCTTCCGCGTCTTGATGGTTTTGAACGGTGTGGAGAGTCCTTTGATACGGTAATTTCAGCTAACCCCTCCACCTATGTGGGCAGTAGTGAGGCGCTTAAAAACGCACGTTCTGCAGCTGAAGACTTTGCCAAAGCAGCGTTTGACCGACTTGAATTTTTACGGATTAACTGAGGTTTAAGATGAGTAAACCACGCCACACGATTGGACGAACGTTCAGTGCACCTGTCCTGAGAAGCGAAGAATCAGCCGAAGAGTTTCAGCAGATTTTCACCCTGTCCTCTGGCAGAAAAGTCCTCTTTACCCGAACAACAGTATCCGCATCCGACGTTGAAGCGACAACGTACGTGGTGCAGGAAAACAACGGTCGTGACCAGTCTGCTCTGACACCGGAATCACTGAAGGACATCACACGAACTCTTGGACTACAGCAATTTTTCCCGGCCATTGGCACTCGTAATGAACAGGGAATTGAGATTCTCGATGGCTCACGCCGCCGTGCATCTGCGTTGATTATCAGGTGTGGTCTGGATGTCCTTGTTACTGACGATACCCTGACTCCGGCAGAGGCACGCGCACTGGCGAAGGACATTCAGACTGCACGTGAACATAATATTCGTGAGGTGGGTCTTCGTTTACAAACTCTGAAGTCCTCCGGGTTGTCTCAGAAAGAAATTGCAGAATCTGAAAACCTTTCCCAGGCTACGGTGACCCGTGCGCTCCAGGCGGCGAGCGTTTCAACCGATCTCCTGTCCGTGTTTCCGGTACATGCGGTTCTGTCATTTTCCGACTATAAAACGCTGCTGGCTACAGAAGAACTCCTCGCGGGTAAAGGAGTCGGTCAGGCAGAGCTTCTTTCAAACCTCGCTGATGTGCTGAAAGAGATCCGTACCGATGAGTCACTTGCTGATGATGAAGTTAAAAACAAACTGATTGCGGAAATCCGTAAAGAAGCACTGGTTATGGGCACACCTTCATCAAGGGATAAGACGGTTACCACGACATTATGGCAGTTTAGTGATAAAAACCGATTTGCACGCAAGAAGACAAAAGGGCGGACGTTCAGCTATGAATTCAACCGCCTGGCACCTGACGTTCAGAGTGCACTGGATGATGCCATTGAAAAAGTACTGGCTACTCATCTGAATAAGTAGATGTTCTCCAGCCATTTTTCATGTTTAACCCTATGATTTACTGATTTTTTATATGGAGATTTCAAGGTGAAATCTCCTATGCAAAGAACAGATCTAGCATCTAAAGCATCCCGTAAAATCATTATGAATATATACTCAATCGCGTGTGATTGTCTGGCCGTACTTTATGTCTCTAACCGTTTAGGGATGTTACTGGGGAAGGTAATAATGCTGCAATATTTACTCTCACTGAGAAAGGTATCGTAATTTTTCACTCACATGTTACTGTAATGATAAATGTTCGGTACTGCTCATTTCCTGTGAGGTCTGCTTTTAGATAAATCCATATGGTGGATTTATTCTCCCTGTTTACAATAACTCATTCTCAATAGCATCCGCGATTATTTTAATAATACTCAGTTACGAAATTAGCTATTAATACCACCAGATAATTTAAAAACTTCCTTCAGATTGGCCGGGATTAAAAGTATGTAAACCCGGCCTAATCTTTATTTTAATTAGTGTTTTTTAAATCCCAATTTTCCATTTGCTGACCGCCATTGTTTTACCGTGTTAAGAATACCTTCAGGAGAGTCATCTGCTCCATCTTCTGGGAAGTAAATGAGATCACTTCCACTTGGATGCTCTGTGATTTTTGTGAAATGGGCTACGAGAAGATTATGCTCACTCTCTGTTTCCGTATCTGACTCACAAATAACCGTGAGCAATTTTAGAAATTCCTGCTCAGTGTATTCATTAATGCTATTTTTCAACTTCATCATTTATTCCCTTTATGAATACTGATATGTAATTTTGGGGTGGTAACAGTTATGTTATCCATATCATACACACCTCCGTCTTGGCTAATAGGAATTACATGATGTAATTCATTTACTTGGCGGCCACCAACTTGTTCACTACTTTTAGTATATGGTGCTCTACCTTTTTTAATATGAACTTGGTTGCTTTTGGATAATTGCTTTAAAAGTTCAGGTTTTTTTGATACTTCTAACCAGAAAGCCTCTCTGAATTCATCAAAATTGTTGAACTTTCTGTTTCTCAGTTTATCTGCAACATCTTTTGGAACAGGGGCGCCGAGACCCTTTGATGCATTCTCAAGCCACTTATCATTAACAGATTGACCTTCTCCAGTTGCACTTCCTGGTTGATTTCGTCTCTTTTCTTTCTTCAGTTTCTTTTCAGCTTCAGTCTTCTTCTGCTCTTTCTGCTTTCGGGCTTCGATAACGATTACGATTAGTTGTTTTGCCTGTTCAATTTCTCCGGGCAGAGCCTTTTGTCGTTTTCTGCATAGGTTCAGTTCTGCGATTGCTCTCAATACCTGCATATTGGTAGTATCGCCGCCAAGGCTAGCAATGACTTTTTGAATTTCTGGAATTTTTTTTGCAACTACGAGCTGTTCATTCAGCTTATCAGTCAAAACTTTTTGAGCGGTAATGACAGCCTGATCTGCTTCATCGAGAGAATTTGAAGCCAGATTAAAATCGCGTTCTGCTGCTTCATCTGGATGCAGTGCATACCGTTCTTCTTGCCGTTGACTTTCTTCCTCTTGACGTTTTTTTAGACCAGAAACCGAAAGTACACCAGTAATTGCAACATAGACCGGATCGATTTTGTATTCCGGGGGAAAGCGGATCACAGCATCATACGTGTTAGCTCCTGATGTAAAACCAACAAGCCGGGTTTCTGTCTTTTCAGTAGTGACAGATTTCGAAGGTGCAGTTGTTACAGGCTTACCTGATGAAACTGTTAAACGGATATCTGGCATTCCTGGTATAACTGAAGCATTGAATACCCCTGAACGGGTGGTTGGTTTGGCTTGCACTAAGGGTATGTTTTGTACTATGCCGCTGACTTTAGTTATGGATAGGTGTTGACGTTCATCCTGAATATCGTCAGTGATGCGCTTACTCACTGCTACGGTAGCGGGCTGTGTAGGCAAAGCCGAAAATGACTCAGTCATTACCTTATCCGCAGGAATTGATGTAAATGTATGATTAATATAACTTTTGTCATCAGGGGCAATAGTTGACGGAGCTAAGATTGCGAATCCTGCCCCAAGTAGGCGCCCTGCATAAGGTAGGGATGCAACCAGTCCCTTTTCCACGCTCGTAAGAGCCGCACTGATGGAGCTTTCAATTGCTGCAGTATTGAATAGGGTTATGTTCCAAAAACCCTCTACTGAAACCATCGTGACTGGCATTCCAAAGACAGCAATTGCAGCAACTGCATTACCACTTGAAGAGTCTCCTTTATTCCCGGAACTACCACCACCGTTTCCGTTACCATTTCCCCCACCCCAGTGTACTCCGGACGACCCACCGCCTGCGCTTACAGTCATTGAACCCTGATCATTACCTTCACTCATAAATTTTCCTTACGGGCTGTTAACGGATATTGCTGATGAAATTCTGTTTGATATTTCATCAGCACACAGTCGTAGCATTTTTGGCGAGATATAAATCTCTACGGCCTGTGCAAGCCTATGAGAAACGAGGCAGACGCATCGTATGCCCAGCTGCTTCTCACCAATACTTCACTGCGACTGTGTGGTTGCATCTTGCAGCCAGCGAGAGTGAATCTCACCTGAATGCTGGTGTATGATAAGCCACAGATAATTAGGCAAAGTCAGCAACGTTCAATGACTTTGCACCGCAGCAACATGAAGACTCTCGTGATAGCGTACGTCATTCCCTGCCCGTTTCGGCCAGGCCACCGCGTGCGTGCGCAGACGCACCCGATTATTCTGCGTATACGGGAAAATAGTCTGGTTTTCCCGACTGGCGCGAAGGCCGGGCGCTGATTTACTCCGGTCGTGTTCGCTGGACAGATGCGGGAAATGAGATCCAAAGCCGAAACAGCGGAGAATGAAAAATTGGGACATACACCCCGTCTTATTTATACGAATTCACACAGCGACGTCATTCCGGGCACGGTACCGGACGCCGGACGCCATTTTGACTACGGAGCGGCGGTGGCGCTGCACAATCTGGCCGCCGTGTACGATACCGTCATGCCCCGCTACCTGCTGGCGCTCGAGGTGGTCTCTCTCACGAGCCGGACCAGAAGAAGCGCCTGCTGATCGAAACGCTCTGGAATACCGGCGGCCGCCTGAACGAGGTGCTGCCGCTGACGCCGGAGGAATTCGTGCTGGTCGATACGGACGGCAGGCCCGCCCTCTCGCCTTTCGTTGTGCTCCACACCCTGAAGCAGCGCACCGCTGTCAGCCGTACGCGCCGTCACGGGCGGCTGTCCCGGGAGGAGCTGGCCTTCGAACTGCGCAGGCTCAGTGGTTTTCCGGAATCCGAACTTGACGCCGGGCACGTCTCAGCAATGTCGGTGTTACGTAATGTTATCCGGCGTGAAAAGTATAAAAGAAGGCAGGAGGAGCTCGACACGGAGATTTAGGGGGGGGCCGGGGAACGATTTCGTTTACGAAATCTCCGGTATGAAGTTTTTAGCTGCGCCACATTTTCGGGGTGTACCGCCGCCCTTTATGGGAAACACCTGAAGTTTGCTTATTCCGGGACCCACGTGACCGTACTCTCTGCACGACGGGCAGGCTTTGCGCTCCCTCACGCAGACAGACGAAAATGTCTGTCCGCACTGCGGCGAGCGCTGCGCTGTCGGTGCAATACCCGAATTGTGTATCATGTATCGGTCACCACTTTTAATAGAAGACACGCCACCATGAGCAGTCCGCTTCTCCATACAGCATTTACTGAAGACACGATCCCGCACTGGCGATGCCCTACCTGCTATAACGAATCGCTTGAAATAGTACCGGGCAGTTTTTTTAAGGAAGAAACCAGTGAGACGAGGTTGAGCAAGGGAGAAGTCTGGTTTGAGTACGATCATTATGAAATGGTATTCAGTTGCCTGCTGCGCTGCAGTCGCAAAGCCTGCATGGAAGCGGTTGCGATTACGGGCAAAGGGTGGGTGGATTGCGATATGGATTATGAATCGGACACATTAAATTTCGTGGAGCGATTCCGGGCCAGCACGTTCCATCCGCCGCTGCCCGTATTCATTCCGCGAGCAGACTGCCCGGATCCTGTCCGGCAGCAGCTGAAAGAAATCTCGGCCCTGCTGGCCGCTCACCCGTCTGCTGCCATTAACACCATGAGAACCGTGCTGGAAATGCTGCTCGATGAACTGAAGGTGCCGCGGGAAGTGACTCGCATCGGGAAAGATCCGCTCACTCTGACGCTGCACCGTCGTATTGACGTTCACCCGGCCATTCTGGGCGGCTACGGAGATGCGTTTATGGCGTTGAAGTGGCTGGGCAACCAGGGCAGCCATAGCGACAGGCGAATAAGACAGTCGCATATTGAGGGGGACTGCACCGTTCTTGATGATCTTATTCAGCAGATCTACCGTCCTGTGTCCGCCGTGCCGGCGATTGTTGCGACCCTCAGCAAAGCCTATGCTCCGCTTGCTAAACCTGCAGACGGCAAGACACCAACCTGACGCAGGACCGCGTGGAATTCGGAAATGATCTGACTTTGCTGGAGATTAAAGACTGCCGGTTTACGCAAGGACACGGAAAAGGACAGAACCGGAGGTGATTATACTGTATCTAATACATGACCCCGATCTGCCCCAAGCCTTCATCTCGAGAGATAATTTTTTTAGACATCGCTCAGGTAGCGAAAAAGCAGAATTTTTTCAGAAAAGGAAAGTAAATAACTGATTCAACGACAGTTACTGGGGGAGGATCACGTCCGGCGCAGCTGAACTGGAATGCCCTGTTCCGTGGCGATCATGCAATGGGGGCATACAATGCCTGCGTGGGAAATAACGGCTCACCGGAC